>NZ_MINO01000020.1 GCF_001757355.1 Sphingobium phenoxybenzoativorans | reverse complement strand
CACCCCCTCCCCTTGCGCCATTGCGGCCAGCGCGGACGCCTCCGGCCTTGGCATTTCCACCCAGAGCGACATGCCCCCCGGCGGAACCGGCACATGCCAATGCGGCAGATGCGCGCCCAGCAGGGCGACAAGGCGGTCGCGCCGAGTGATCAGCATGGCCCGCCGCTCCTGCGCCCCGGCGTCTGATTGCAACAGCGCAGCCGTCGCCAGTTGCTCCATGACCGGTGTCGCCAGATCCAGCGTCACCCGGATACGGCCAAGCGACGCGATCATCTGCTCGTCCGCGCGAATCCAGCCGATCCGCAACCCGCCCCAGAATCGTTTGCTGGCCGATCCCAGGCTGATGACGTTCGTCCCGGCGCGATCGTGCACCGCCACGGGGGGTGGCGCATCCTGATCGAGCGAAATATCGGCCATCGTCTCATCGACCACCAGCGGCGTGCGCGTGCGCTCCGCAATATCGACCAGCGCCTGACGCGCGGCGACATCCATGCAGCGGCCGGTCGGATTGTGAAAATCGGCGATGACATAGGCGAAGCGCGGCCCGGTCTGGCGGAAGGCGGCGCTGAAGGCGTCTATATCCCATCCCGCGCCGGGCAGGCCGACGGGAACCGGCACGCAATTGCTGCGGCGAATGGCGGTCAGCGCATTGTGATAGGTGGGATGATCGACCACCAGCCGGTCGCCCGGCCCCGCGAGCAGGCGCTGGATCAGGGCAAAGCCATGCTGCGCGCCGCTGGTCACCATGATCTGTTCCGGCCGCGTCGGACAGCCGCGCCGGGCATAGTCGTCGGCGATGGCTTGCCGAAGGCGGGGGATGCCAAGCGCCTCATAGCCCATGCCGCCCAGCCATGCGGGCAGTTGGTGCAGAGCGTCCTCATAGGCGTGCCAAAGGCTTTCCGGCGCAGGCAACGCCGCGGAAGTCCAGTCGAGGATATTGTTGCTCTCGCCGCCCTCCTCCGGCTCGGCCGGGGCCATGCGGCTGCCGGGGATGCGGGTCACGCTGCCTGAACCCTGACGGCTGACAAGATAGCCGTCATCGCGCAACTGGTTATAGGCCCCGGCAAGCGTGGTGCGGCTGAGGCCCAGCGCCTGCGCCAGTTCCCGCTCACCCGGCAGGCGCACGCCAATGCCGATGCGCCCGTCCAGGATCAGCAGACGCAGCGCGCGCGCAAGCTGCCGGTAGGCGGCTTCGCTGCTATCCTCGCCCCGCCATCGGCCAAGCTGGCGGACGAGCGAAGCGGAACCAAGTGAGGGCATATCCATAAAGGGCCAATAGATCATGAGTGGCCATTTTTAAAGATGCCATTTTTCTTTAGTGGTACGTTTCATGATGAAATACCGACTGTTTCAGTTGAGCTGGGGCCTCTGGCTCTATGGCCTTTCCATGGCGATGATGATCCGCGCCAATCTGGGCCTAGATCCATGGGACGTGCTGCATCAGGGGCTTGCCCCGCGTCTTGGCCTCAGCTTCGGCATGACGGTCAATGTGCTGGGCGCGATCATCTTGCTGCTCTGGCTCCCGATGCGGCAGAAGCCGGGGATAGGCACGGTGCTGAACATCCTGCTGATCGGCACAGCGGTCGATGTCTCCATGCCCTATCTGCCCGACCCGTCCGGTTATCCCGCGCGCTTTGCGATGCTGGGGCTCGGCATCGTGCTGAACGGCATTGCGGGCGGCGCTTATATCGGCGCGGGGCTTGGCCCCGGACCGCGCGATGGCCTGATGACCGGCATCTGCCGCAAGACGGGCTGGCCGATCAAGCTGGTGCGAACCGGCATTGAGCTGACAGTGCTATCGGTCGGCTGGGCACTTGGCGGAACGGTGGGGATCGGCACGGTCCTCTACGCCATCAGCATTGGCTGGATCGTGCATTATGCGCTGCCCTTCTTCGTGGTGAAGGACAAGGGTTCGCCCACCCCCCGGCCGATCGCGGCAGGCTAAGCCTCTTTCCCCCTGACCGGCCGGCGATAGACCCACGCCGGCCGGTCTTTTTGGGGCCAGTCTTTTTTGGGGGCCGCCTATCCGGGGAAAAGATCGCAGCGGTCAGAGTTGCCAGCCGCTGCCGACATTCGCGCCCACCTGGCCGCGGCTATTATATGTCGCGCCCGCCTTCACCACTGTCCGGCCATTATCGGACGCCTTGGAAAAGCCGATCGCCATGGCGTGCTGCCCCTGGAAAGTGCCTGCCGCCATCGCCAGCATGCCGCGCCCGGTCTCCATCGTCTGGGGCAGGCCCGCAACCGCCAGCGCACCCGCCGTACCGGCATTGGCGTCCCGGCTG
The DNA here is from genome assembly GCF_001757355.1 of Sphingobium phenoxybenzoativorans. Classification (GTDB taxonomy): domain Bacteria; phylum Pseudomonadota; class Alphaproteobacteria; order Sphingomonadales; family Sphingomonadaceae; genus Sphingobium; species Sphingobium phenoxybenzoativorans. The sequence goes on along the minus strand of NZ_MINO01000020.1, from coordinate 60,320 downwards.
ATCTTGCGCAGGTCGAAGCTCAGCGCCGCGATCCGAGCATCGGTATAGGCGTTGGCCTGACTGATCGCGCCACTCATGCCCGCATCGAGCTGGGCGACGTTCACTGCGTCGGTCGCCGACACGCCCGGCGCGATATTGTGGAGAGCGACCGGTGTATCGCCAGACCCCAAAGTGACTGACGTCTGGTCGTTGCCGTCATACTGGACCGCGCGGCTGGCGGCCGCCTGCGCCAGCGACACCGCGTCATTGGTCGCGGCCAGTTGATCGCCGTTCACTGCGTCCGTCGACCCGGCGGCGACCCGTCCGGCGGCGACATTGTGCAGGCCGACCGGCGCCTGCTGCGCGCCGACCAGCGTGACATCATTCGTCTTGGTGCCGCCATTGGGCGTGGAGGGGGCCGCGGCGCTGGAATATTGCACAGTGCCGACCGATCCATTGTCGACCTGGTTCGACAGGTTCGTGACATCCTGGTTGGTGGAGGCAAGCTGGCTGCCATTCACGGCATCGGTCGATGTCGAATTGACCGCGCCCGCAGCCACATTGTGAATGGTCGTGCCACCCAAATTCAGGGTGATGCTGGTCTGTGCGCTATTATCGTAGACCGGCGAGTTCCCGCCGCCGCTACCGCCCGAACCGCCTGAGCCGCTGGAAATAGCCGCAAGGGCATCACCGACATTGGTGTAGGTCGCGCCGTTCAGGACGAAGCTGGGCATGGTAAGCTGGCCGGTCGATGTGTTGTAGGTCATGCCCCCGCCAATGCTGGACGCAATAGCTGCGCCGAGGTTCGAGGACACGCCGCGAAGCTGGCTGACATTGACTGCATCGGTTCCCATGCTGCCCGCGGCGACACCCGTGATCTGGCGCTCGCCAATCGTAGTCATCAGGCCCGTCCGATCGTCGAGATAAGAGATATTCCGCGCGATCGCGAGTTCACCCAGAGAATTCTGTGCGCTGGCCAGACCGAATGCGCTGTAGTTCGATACTGCGCCGCGGGTCGTGGTGGCCGCATTGCCTAACGCCGTGCTGTCCTCGTGAATGACCGTGGCGCCCGTTCCCAGGGCCGTGCCGCCATAAGCGAGCGCCTGAGAGAAATTGCCCATGGAGATGCTGCCTGAGCCAGTGGCTACGGCGCCCTGCCCCACTGCCAGAGCATATCTCGCATTCGCAATTGAGGAGCTGCCGAGCGCCGTGGAATAATCCCCGGTCGCCGTAGCCCGGTCGCCGAAAGCGGAACTGGACAGGCCCTGCGCTGTGGTGTCGTTGCCGACCGCCGTAGCGCTTTCCCCGCTCACCACCGATCGATTGCCGAGGGCGATCGAGTCGATATTCGTGACCTGCGTATCATTGCCCATCGCAATCGTATCCGCGGCGCTGTTCCAGACGCTGCGGCCGATGGCCAGCGACCCATCGCCAAGCGCCATATTCTCGTTACCGATGGCAAGGGCGCCATCGCCTATCGCCTGGTTGCGGTGGCCCACAGCAAAGGCGGTATCGCCTGTTGCTATATTCTCGTTACCGATGGCGACCGAAGCAAGGCCGTTCGTGGTGTTGAAATAGCCGATCGCGGCCGAACCCAGGCCAGTGGCGCTATTGGTGTTGCCCAGCGCGATGGTGCCATCACCGTTGGCGATGTTGTCCTTGCCCATAGCAATTGCGCCCTCACCCGTCGCCATGTTCGGGTCGCCGATGGCCACCGCGCCGTCGCCCGAAGCGACGTTCGCAAAGCCGATGGAGACCGCCTTGCCGTTCTGCGCAGTCGCGCCATTGCCGATGGCGACGGAACCATCGCCTGCGGCTACCGCATCGCGGCCCGTGGCGATTGCGGCCTCCCCGCTCGCCATGGCATTGGGACCAATGGCGGTCGAATCAGCACCCGACGCCGTGCTGTCCGCCAGCAGGGACGTGGTGTGAAAATATTTCGACGCCGTGTTGCTGGTCGATCCGCCAGCCGTCATCTGGTCATAGATCGCGGTAAAGACATTCTGGACATCGGCATATTGGTCGGAGCCGAAGGTGAAATTGCCCGAAAAGCTGTTGGTTACCGGATTGTAGGTATAGCCGAGGATCGACGCGACGCTGTTGGCGACGCCGAACAACTGGCCGCCATTCACCGCGTCCGTCGAGCAGTTGCAGATCAGGCCATTGGCGACATTATGCAGGCCGACCGGCCCGGCGGCGCTGCCGACCAGTGTCAGATTCTGCGAACGGATCCCGCCATTGGGTACTGCGGGCGTAAGGGCGCTGGAATATTGCACCGGCCCGATGCCGCCATTGGATACGCTGTTGGACAGTGCGAGGGAGAAGGCGTTGCCGGCGTTGATCGCTGTGTTCAGCGTCTGGCTGGTCGCGAACAATTGGCTGCCGTTAATCGCCTCGCTGGATGCGGCGTTCACTGCGCCATTGCCCACATTGGCGATGGTGACGGCAGGAGCGCCCACGCCGCCCAGCGTGACGCGGGACTTGGTGCCATCGTCATACTGGACCGAAAGGCCGCCGATCGATGCGATGCTGTTCTGCAGCATGAACAACTGGCCGCCATTGACGCCGTCGGTAGACCCGGCGGCAACCGAACCATCCGCGACATTATGCAGGCGCACCGCGCCCGGCGCTCCGCCGACTATCGTCACGTCATTGGTGGCGATGCCGCCATTGGGAACGGTCGGGGTCCCTGTGTTCGAATAACGCAACAGCCCGACCGAGCCATTATTCACGCTGGTCGAAAGGTTGGATATCGCCGTTGCGTTGGTCGTCACATTCTGGTTGGTCGCGAAAAGCTGCGCGCCGTTCACTGCGTCGGTGGAGCTGGCGTTGACCGCGCCATTTGCAACATTCGAAACGACAACCGGCGTACCGGCGCTGCCCAGCGTCACCTGCGTCTGGCTGCTGTCGTCATACTGGACCGCCAATCCGTCGAGAGCGTTGATATTGCCCTGAAGCGCAAACAACTGCCCGCCATTCACTGCGTCGGTCGATCCCGCCGCCACATTGCCGCTCGCGACATTGTGCAGGCGCACCGCACCGGGCGCGCCACCGACGATGGTGACATCATTGGTCGCCGTGCCGCCATTGGGCGTCGTCGGCGTACCCGTGTTGGAATAGCGGAGAAGCCCCACCGCGCCATTGCTGACATTATTCGCCAGATTGGTGATTTGAGTGGAGTTGTTAGTCACATTCTGGTTCGTCGTGAATAATTGCCCGCCATTGACCGCATCGGTGGACCCTGCGCCGACCGTGCCATTTGCAACATTGGTGATGCTGACTGGCGTTCCGGCGTTGCCCAGGGCGATGCTGGTCTTGGACCCATCCACATATTGGACCGAAAGGCCGCCAAGCGCGGTGACGCTGGTCTGCAGCGTGTAGAGTTGCCCGCCATTGACGCCATCGGTCGATCCGGCGGCGACACTGCCATCTGCGACATTATGGATCCGCACCGCGCCCGGCGCTCCGCCGACCATGGTCACATCATTGGTGATCGTGCCGCCATTGGGCGTTGTCGGCGTTCCATTATTGGAATAGCGCACAGGGCCGACCGAGCCATTGTTGATGCCCACCGACAGGTTGGACATCGCCTGATTGGTCGCGAAAAGCTGCGCACCGTTCACGGCCTCTGTGGACCCCGCATTGAGCGCGCCATTGGCGACGTTGGATATCCTGACCAGCGTTCCGGCTGAACCCAGCGTCACCTGCGTCTGCGTGCCATCGTCATATTGCACCGCCAGACCGCTCAGCAGATCGACCTGACCCGCCACGGCGAAAAGCTGCCCCCCATTCACTGCGTCGGTGGACCCGGCCGACACTGCGCCATTGGCGACATTGTGAAGCTTCACTGCGCTAGCCGCGCCGCCCACCAGGGTCATATCCTGGCTGGGCACGCCGCCATTGGGAATCGTGGGCAGCGCACTGCTGGAAAACTGCACCGTGCCGATCGCGCCATTCAGCGTCTGGTTGCGCAGATTCGTTATGGCATTGGCGTTGGTCGTGACGTTGCTGTTAGTCGCGAATAGCTGACTGCCGTTCACTGCCTCCGTCGATGCCGAACCAAGTGCGCCCGCCTTCACATTGGCGATGGTGACGGCAGGGGCACCCACGCCTGCCCCGCCAAGCGTGACCTGCGCCTTGCTGCTGTCGTCATATTGCACGCCCAGGTCGGCGAGCAGATTTATCTGGCCGCTCAGGTTAAATATCTGACCGCCATTAACCGCATCGGTCGAACCGGCGGCGATTGCGCCATCGGCCACATTGTGCAGTTTCACCGCCCCCGCCGCGCCGCCGACCAGCGTCACGTCCTGGCTGGGCGTGCCGCCATTGGGCGTGGTGGGCGTACCGGCATTGGCATAGCGCAGCGCGCCGATCGCGGCATTGCTGACATCGTTGCGCAAGGTGTTGATGGCGGTGCCATTCGCCGTCACATTGCTATTGGTGGCGAACAACTGGCTGCCATTCACCGCTTCCGTTGAGGAAGCGCTCACCGCCCCCGCGCGCAGATTGGCGATGGTCGTGCCGCCAGCCCCGCCAAGCGTCGCTGTCGCCCGCGTTCCGTCATTATATTTGATCGCCACAGTGTCGAGGGCCGTCACGGAGCCTGCGACGCCCTGCAATTGGGCGACATTCACTGCGTCGGTCGCGCTGGAGCCTGCCGCGACATTGGTGATCTGGCGCGCGCTGCCCGCGACGCCGACGGACACTTCGCCCGCGGAGGACTGGAGCGCGGAAAGACCCGTCGCGCTGTAATTGGTCAGCGCGCCGCGGCTGGCGATTGATCCGTCGCCCAGGGCGACGCTGCCCGCAGCCGTGACCTGCGTATTGCGGCCGAGCGCCAGACCGCCGACCGCATTGGCCCCGACCTGCGCATTGGTGCCGAACGCGATTGACCCCAGCGCGCTGGCGTTGGTGATCGCGCCATTGCCGAAGGCGATGGAGTTGAGTTCACCGCTCGTGGCGGCCGTACCGCTGCCAAGTCCGGTAATCTGATTGCCGCCAACCGCAATACCGGCTGGCGTGGCCAGGGTGAACCCCGTGGCCTGCGAGTAGCAGGGATCGCTGGGTCCGATCACCGTGCCGGAATTGCTGATCGCCTGAAGCGTGATTGGCTGGCCGGCGGCGGCGTTGTTCAAAAGGCCGGTAGCGTTGATGTTGAGCGTCGGGACGCCCAGAAGGGGGCCAAGGATCAGCCCATCGACTACGCCCAACAGACTGTTGACGCTGGCCTCCGTCGGCGTTGCGACGCCGGTAATGACCGGGCTCATAATGTCGGTGACCACCGAGCGCGGCAGGCTCACGCCGGAGCAGGCGCTTACGATGTTGTTGGCGGGCGGTGCGGCATAAACGGGCTGCGTGCTGACCGCCATGGCCACAACAGGCGCAAGTCCCAGGGCCGCACGGACGGCCCTGCGGATAGAGCCAAAGCCTCTGAACATATTGATGGACACCGAATTTCCTCGCTCATGCGTGCACCCGGAAATAAAGAGATATCCATAGTTAAGAAAAACCTATGTTTCTCATCGATCACTTTAATCCTCCACTAAAGTCGTAGAGTCTGTGATGAAATGTGATAAATCATACTTCCAAATCATGACTGATGATTTTTTGGAATTCTGAGAAACAGTTTAAAATATTTCTTTTCCTATATTCCAAATGCGGGATTTTTTAATATTAATTTTATCCAAACGCCGATTCATGATAATTTATAATTATGAACATATTTGGAGAAAATAACCAGATTTTACGATCCAGATCAGCATGGTGCGTATTTGGTACGTGAAAATTTGCCGAAAATCGGTACAGTTAGCCGCTTCCGTGCGTATTTGGAGAATAGTCGCCAATCCGGATCGAAACCGGCTGCGCGGGGCTGAAAACATTGACTCCGGGCCACCATGCGCTATGGCGCAGGCGCACCGGGATTGACCCGCTTTCCGCCGGTAGATGCAGGGTGCGGCTAGGGCCAAAGGGGCGCCCGTTCCGCGACGCTCCTCCACCCCGTCCGCCTATTGCGTTCTCCCCGATCGGCGTAAGCTTTTATTTTTCGCGGCCGGACCCACATACGGCTGCCATAGCGACGGAGACGCACTGCACATGACAGCCATCGGACAGGACACTCTGGGCACGCGAGACACGCTTGCGGTCAACGGCAAGGACATCGGATATTACAGCCTGAAAAAGGCCGCGGCCAAGCTGGGCGACGTCAGCCGCCTTCCCTTCTCTATGAAGGTGCTGCTGGAAAACCTGCTCCGTTTCGAGGATGGCGTCACCGTCACCGTGGAGGACATTCAGGCGATCATCGATTGGCAGAATGACCGGGGCAAGGCCGAGCGGGAGATCCAGTATCGCCCCGCCCGCGTGCTGCTGCAGGACTTTACCGGCGTCCCCTGCGTCGTCGATCTGGCTGCAATGCGCGACGCGATGAACGCGCTGGGCGCCGACGCCGCGAAGATCAATCCGCAGGTCCCCGTCCATCTCGTCATCGATCACTCGGTTATGGTCGACGAATTTGGGACACCCAAGGCGTTCGAGCGGAATGTGGAGATTGAATATCAGCGCAACATGGAGCGCTATGACTTCCTGAAATGGGGCAGCAAGAGCCTCGCCAATTTCTACGCCGTGCCGCCGGGCACCGGCATCTGCCATCAGGTGAACCTGGAGAATATCGCGCAGACCGTCTGGTCGTCGGTCGATGTGGACGGCAACGCCGTCGCCTATCCCGACACCTGCGTCGGCACGGACAGCCACACTACGATGGTCAATGGCCTTGGCGTGCTCGGCTGGGGCGTTGGCGGCATCGAAGCTGAGGCGGCGATGCTCGGCCAGCCCGTCTCCATGCTCATCCCGGAAGTCGTCGGCTTCAAATTCACCGGCACGCTGAAGGAAGGCGTGACCGCCACCGACCTCGTCCTCACCTGCACCCAGATGCTGCGCGCGCGCGGCGTTGTCGGCCGCTTCGTCGAATATTTCGGCCCCGGCCTCGCCACTCTCTCGCTCGCCGACCGCGCGACGCTCGCCAACATGGCGCCGGAATATGGCGCGACCTGCGGCTTCTTCGGCATTGACGGCAAGACGCTCGACTATATGCGCCTCACCGGCCGCACGGATGAGAATATCGCGCTGGTCGAGGCTTATGCCAAGGAGCAGGGCTTCTGGATCGATCCCGCCGCCGCCGATCCCGTGTTCACCGACACGCTGGAACTGGACCTGGGCACCGTGGTCCCCAGCCTCGCCGGTCCCAAGCGCCCGCAGGATCGCGTCGCGCTGCCGGATGTCGATGACGTGTTCAACACGGACATGGAAAAGACCTACAAGAAGGCGCAGACCCGCGTGCCCGTGGAGGGCAAGGATTTCGACATTGGCGACGGCGACGTCACCATCGCCGCGATCACGAGTTGCACCAACACGTCGAACCCCAGCGTTCTGATCGCCGCCGGTCTCGTCGCCAAGAAGGCGAACGAACTGGGCCTGAAGCCCAAGCCTTGGGTCAAGACCTCGCTCGCCCCCGGTAGCCAGGTCGTCACCGACTATCTGAACAAGGCGGGTCTGCAGAGCCATCTCGACGCCATCGGCTTCAACCTGGTCGGTTATGGCTGCACCACCTGCATCGGCAATTCCGGCCCGCTGGCCGAGCCGATCAGCAAGGCGATCAACGAGAACGGCCTGGTCGCCGCGGCCGTCATCTCCGGCAACCGCAACTTTGAAGGCCGCGTGTCGCCGGACGTGCGCGCCAACTTCCTCGCTTCGCCGCCGCTGGTCGTCGCCTATGCGCTGAAGGGCACGGTGATCGAGGATTTCATCACCACCCCCATCGGTCAGAGCACCAGCGGCGAGGACGTCTATCTGAAGGATATCTGGCCGACCAATGACGAGATCGCCACGACCATTGCCGGCTGCATGGATCGCCAGATGTTCCAGGCCCGCTACGCCAATGTCTATAAGGGCGATGCGCACTGGCAGGCGATCGACGTCACGGGATCGGACACCTACACTTGGCGCGCCGGTTCCACCTATGTCGCCAACCCGCCCTATTTTGAGGGCATGGGCATGACCCCGGCGCCGGTCTCCGACATCATTGAGGCGAAGCCGCTGGCGATCTTCGGCGATTCCATCACCACCGACCACATCTCGCCCGCGGGCAACATCAAGGCAAGCTCGCCCGCAGGCGTTTGGTTGCAGGAGCATCAGGTGGCCCAGGCGGACTTCAACAGCTATGGCGCGCGCCGCGGCCATCATGAGGTGATGATGCGCGGCACCTTCGCCAACATCCGCATCAAGAACCAGATGCTGGACGGCGTCGAAGGCGGCATGACCAGCTATGATGGCGAAATCATGCCGATCTACGACGCGGCGATGAAGCACAAGGCCGACGGCACGCCGCTGGTCGTCATCGCGGGCAAGGAATATGGCACCGGATCGTCGCGCGACTGGGCGGCGAAGGGCACCAACCTGCTGGGCGTGCGCGTCGTCATCACCGAAAGCTTTGAGCGTATCCACCGTTCGAACCTGGTCGGCATGGGCGTGCTGCCGCTGCAGTTCAATCCGGGCGACACCCGCGAAACGCTGGGCCTGACGGGCAATGAGACCTTCACCATCACCGGCGTTTCGGCCCTCAAGCCGCGCCAGCAGGTTGAAGTTTCCGTGAAGCGGGCCGACGGCAGCGCCTTCACCTTCGAAGCGCTCTGCCGCATCGATACGCTGAACGAACTGGACTATTTCCTGAACGGCGGCATCCTGCCCTATGTGCTGCGGAAGCTGGCGGCCTGATCCGTCCAGTCATAAGATAATAGACAGGCCCTCCCGGCTCCGGCCGTGAGGGCCTTTTCATTTGCGGGAGAGAAAGATGGCGATCGCAGTGGAGGTCATCGGCTGGATCGGCGCGGTTCTGGTGCTGATCGCCTATATATCCGTGTCCACGGGCAGGTTGACCGGCGGTTCGGCCGCCTTCCACTGGCTGAACGCCGTCGGCGCGGGTTGCTTCATCCTCAACACCTGGTGGCATGGCGCGCTCCCGTCGATGGCGCTCAACATCATATGGAGCGGGATCGGCTTCACGGCGCTGTACCGGATGTGGCGCCGGCGCAGCGCGTGAAGGCCAGTCTGGCGCCTGTGAGAGAGGGCGGACGGATGCAGGACAGAGAGAATGGAGGGAGGCAGCCATTACCTGCGGCGCATCCGGCGCGCATTCTATCGGCCATTTGAGTTAAAGCTTCCACCCGCCTTGCCGTTTTCGTCTACGGAAGCGTCCCGGCATGCTTCCTCTAAAGATGAAGTCTGATGAGGTAATCCGTGACAAGCGTTGGTGAAGCAGGCTCGATCGCGTCTCTCGGCTGGATGGGAAACCGCAGCGCCTGGATTTTACAGAGCATCGAGGCTTCGCAAAAGCAGCGCAAGCGGGCGCAACGACAAGTCCCATTACTGCGGAGGAGCTTGGCGAACGACTTGATGAACTAGAACGCAACAGGCTCAGATATGCTGAAAAGATTGTCGCACTGGAAACAAAAACAGCCGATGTTCAGTGGGCAGATGTGAATAATGGAGATGGCACATTTACCCGGCTGACTGGAGAGGCAGCCAAAATTTACTTCTACGATCAATTGGAGAAGGGTAGGCAACGTAGGGCTTCAATCCCCAACAGTGAATTTTCATCGTTCACGGCGCTAAATGTAGACACGGTCATCAAGCACGCAAATGCCAGCGAAGGGACCAATCCCGGCAAATATGCCGAATATGTAAAGCTTGAAGTGGAGAATCTGAAACGCTCCAGCAGCAATTTCATATTCGCGGGCGCAATGGGAAATGATCGGGTCACCCATGATGTCGACGAATATATAGATTGGCTCACCATGGCGATCTTGAAACGGGCCGCTGCCGCGACGAAGGAATAGCCGTCAGCCGGATAGGCTCCCATAAGACGCCAATCATCTCCTCGCTATTCCCCGCCTGTCACGCCAGCAAGCGCTGGCATCCCCCATACGCCAGCCAAGCCGTTGCCGGATGATGGCCGGGCAGCGCCAAAGTCGCGAGAACCTAGGGCATGCACGATATCGCGAATATTTCCCCAATTCTCGGTCATGAACGCCGCATGTTAGGATTATTCACACTAGGTTCAGGAAAATTTGGCCGATTTTCCGCCGTTTTTTGATTTGGCACGGTCCCTGCAAAGTCTTTGGCATCACCAACCAAGACTTGAAAGGAACACACCATGCTTACCATTGCCAACCGTTCGATCGCCGCGACCGCCGCTGTTTTCGCCGCTGTCCTGTCCGTCACCGCTGTCTCCCCGGTCCGCGCCGAAACCGTCCGCGTCCCCGTTTCCTACAGCGATCTGGACCTGTCCTCGCCCGCCGATGCCGCCACGATGAACCGTCGCATCTCGCACGCCGCCGATCAGGTTTGCGGCACCAATGACCGCATCAACCGCTTCCGCGTCGCTGAATGCCGCAAGGATGCGATCATGAATGCGAAGGCCAATCTGAAGGTCGCCCAGTCCGCCCCTGCCGGCATCGTCCTGGCCGCCCAATAATGACGCCGCCGTCGCCGCCGGTCCGATAAAAACCCATCGGACCGGCGCTGCGGCAGACATTACAAGGCCCCGCTACTTCGTTCCATATCCTGTCATCGAATAGGGCCGCGCTTTCACGCCGGTCGCCCACAGCTTGTTCGGCACAGCCGCCATTATGAAGCGCAACTCCCCACCGGCCCGAATCTCGCTATCCTTGATATAAACCCGGTCCAGCGGCTTTCCGTTCAGCGTCACCGATCCGATATAGCGGTTCGCGTCCGACAGTCCCTCCGCCACCACCATAAAGCGCTTGCCGCCAGGCAGCGTCATCTCCGCCCGCTCCACGAAAGGACGGCCGATCACATATTCGCCCGTGCCCGGCGCGACCGGATAGAAACCCAGCGCCGTGAACACCAGCCAGGCGGACATCTGACCCAGATCGTCATTACCGGCCAGCCCATCGGGCGTCGGCTTATACTGGCTCTCGACAATCTGCTTCAGTCTCTCCTGCGTGCGCCAGGGCTGCCCCGCATAATCGTAGAGATAGGCGACATGATGGCTCGGCTCATTGCCGTGGATATATTGGCCGATCAGGCCGGAAATATCCTCTGCATGGCTGTAGTCGATCTTGCTATTGTCGAAATCGAACATCGCGTCCAGTTTCGCGACCGCCTTCGCGTCGCCGCCCAGCATGCGGAACAGCCCGCCCTGATCGTGCGGCATGAACCAGCTATATTGCCAGGCATTCCCCTCCGTATAGTCGCTGCCATAATTGATGGCCGTGGGGTCGAAGGGCGTGCGGAATGTCCCGTCCGCCTTGCGCGCGCGCAGGAAGCCGGTCTTTGGATCAAAACTGTTCCGCCAGTTAAGCGCGCGCTTCTCGAAACGGGCGGCGATATCCTTCTGCCCCAGCGCCTTCGCGACCTGCGCAATGGTCCAGTCATCATAGGCATATTCGACGGTTTTCGACGCCGCTTCCGGCTCCCGGTCGATCGGCACGAAGCCGAGTGCCTTATAGTCGGACAGCCCGCCATAGGGTCCGTAATCGGCGCTCGACACCATCGCATTCAGCATCGCCTTTGCGTCCATATTACCGACCCCTTTGAGATAGGCGTCGGCCAGAACGGGCACGGAATGATAGCCGATCATGGTCCAGGTTTCCTTGCCCGCAAACTGCCAGACCGGCAGGATGCCGAACGGGCTTTCCTTCTGGCTGGCGAGCAGGGAGGCGAGGAAATCGGCATTCTTCCTGTCCGGCTGGACAAGGGTCAGCAGCGGATGTTCGGCCCGGAACGTGTCCCAGAGCGAAAAGGTGGAGTGGAAGGTGAAGCCCTTCGCCTGCCGCACCTGATCGTCCGGCCCGCGATAGCGGCCATCTGCGTCTCCCCACACGCTCGGCGCCATCAGGCTGTGGTAGAGCGCGGTGTAGAATGTCTTGCGCATCGGCGCTGGGGCGGCGACATCCACGGCGGACAGGGCCTCGCTCCACGCCCCGCGGGTCTTGCCGCGGATCGCATCGAAATCGCCCGGCTCACTGTCCAGATTGGCCCGCGCGCCATTTTCATCGACGCCCGAAATGCCGACCTTCACCTCGAGCGGCGCGGAGAGCTTGCCGAAGTCGAGCTGCGCGACCAGCGCCCGCCCATCGATCGCGTCCAGCGTTTCCGGCCCGCGCCCCGGCCCCTTGAACCCCTTGTAGACGACATCCTTTTCCGTGCTGACAAAGGCATGCGATGCAAGCGGCGCGGAAAAGCGCATCGCGAAATACAGCTTCCTTGGCGCGGCCCAACCCCGCGTCTCGCGCGCACCGGTCAGCGTGCCATCGGGATGCAGGGTCAGCGACGACCAGAGAATCTTGCCCGGATAGTCGTAGATCACCGTGCGCAGGTCGAGCACCAGATGCGCAGCCTTCCCCACCGGGAAGGTGTAACGATGGACGCCGACGCGCGTGCCCGCCGTCATCTCCGCCCGCACCTGCGGATCGTTAAGCGTGACGGCATAATAGCCGGGCGTCGCCACCTCCCCGTCATGGGAATAGCGTGAGCGATAGCCGGATCCCGGCTTGTCCGCCTCGCCCGGCTCCAGCGGCACAGTGTCGCCCGCGACCGGCATGACCAGAATATCGCCCAGGTCCGAATGCCCCGCCCCGGAAAAATGCGTGTGGGAGAAACCGATGATCGTCGGGTCCTCATGCCGGTATCCGGCGGCCCAATTATAGGTCTGGTGGAAACGGCCAAGCGTGGTGTCGGGGCTGAGTTGCACCATGCCGAACGGCGCGACCGCTCCGGGAAAGACATGCCCTTCCCCGGCAGTGCCAATGAAAGGATCGACCGCGTCGACGGGGGCCGGGGGCGTGGCGGTGTCCTGCGCCCCCGCTCCGGTAGCGCCCAGAAGGCCGGCGGCGATCACGCTCCTGACGAGCGGCGGAAGGATGCGGAGGGTGCGGTTCATGACCGGGTTAGAGCATGCCCGATGCCCAGCGCCAAGCCGATAGCGGGATTTTTACAGCGGCAAGAATGGCTGTGTGGCGCGGCCGGGATTCCCGCCTTAGACAACAGCGCGTGAAGACTGCCCTGATCGTCCGCCATGTCCCCCGCGAAGGCGCCGCCGGTTTCCTGCAGCCCATCGAGGCGGCGGGTTATCATATCGAGCGGATCGACGTGGCCGACCCGGCCTTTATCGACGCAGACCTGTGCGCGCCCGAATTGCTGATCATGATGGGCGGGCCGATGGGCGTTTATGAACATGACATCCATCCGTGGATACCATTGCAGATCGAGAAGCTGGCCGCGCGGCTGGAAAGGGACCGGCCCACTCTGGGCGTGTGCCTTGGCAGCCAGATGATCGCGGCGGCGCTTGGCGCGCGCGTCTATCCCGGCGGGCAGAATGAGATCGGCTTCGCGCCGGTCACGCTGAGCAGCAACGGCCATGATTCCCCGTTGCGCCATCTGGCTGAAGCCCCGGTTCTGCATTGGCATGGCGATACGTTCGACCTGCCGGACAATGTGGAGCTGCTCGCCTCCACCACCGCCTATCCCCACCAGGCGTTCCGGCGCGGAGCCAATGTGCTGGCGTTGCAATTCCATGCCGAAATGGGGGAGGACCCGCGTTTCGAGCAATGGCTGACCCATTTTCGCGACGATTTCCACGCCAGCGGCCCAACCGAGGAAAGCCTGCGCGCCGGGCATGACGAACATGGACCGGGGGCGGTCGCCGCCGGGCGCATGATGATCGGGGAATGGCTGGCCGGGTTCCGGTAAGCCCGGAGAAAATTTTGGCCTCGCCAGCGGGGGGAACTGGCGAGGCCTTTATCTCACCAACCCGGACTAGAGCGGGGGGCAAATGGAAGCCCAGGCTGGTAAAGGTAGAACCGCCCAGGGCTCATCTGGTTCCACCGGTTCTGCCGCTTTCGGAAAATTTTTACATCGTGGCGATGATGCTGATCACCTGAAGGAATGCGCCCATGACCATGCAGGCGATGCCCGCCCGGCCAAACCGTTCGTTCCGCGCCTCCTCGCGCGGATCGACGATCGGTTTGCGGCGCTCCACGACGCCCGCCATGAACTCGCGCCCTTCAGAGCGCTGCCGTTTGGGGATGCCGAAAACGAAAACCAGCAATGTGCCCGCCGTGCTGAGGACAATGCCAAGACATGCCGCGATCTTGTATTTGTCCACTTCGCCCCCCGTTGGAAAAACCGGACCGTAGGCCATCGACGGACGAAAGCAACGCAGTTCAGTCCGCTTTTCCCGCAGAATCAACGAATGATGCGAGAATCGACGGCGCGAGCGGCCGGTCGAACGCCAGGCCGAAGCTGTTGGCCCTCGCCCAGACGACATGGCAGGGCAGCGCCTTGCCGTTCCAGAGGATCTGCACCGCCTCCTTCGGGCCGGGCGCGAAGGCCGCCACGGCGTTCACTCCCGTCGCGGACAGGTTGATCAGCCTCGCCCGGACCTGCTTGCCGCCCCGCAACAGGGTGACGTCAATGGCCACATCGATACGCTGTCCCGCCCTGTGCATCTAGTCGCCGCTGTCTTTCTCAAGAGCGGCGCCATCGATAGCCCGCGCCGCGCGCTCCTTCTCGCCCTTCTCCAGCAACTTCTGCGCTTTCGTCCGGCCGTGGATGGCGCGGTTGCGGGCGGCGGCGGACTCCGCCTCCGCACGGGCGCGCGCCTTGCGGACGCTGCGCAGGTTTATGATCTCCGCCATATCCCCTTGTCTCTCAGCGGGAGGCAAACGGCAATCCATTCCTGAACATGGCCATTCCTGAACTTGCCCGTCGCCGATGGGCCATTCCTGCGCAAGGGCTTCCCCCACTTCCCGACTGGGCTATAGTGGCGGCGATGACCAAATTCACCGTCAACGACCGGCCGGTTCAGTACCGCATGGACCCTGATACGCCCCTCCTATGGGCATTGCGGGATGCCTCCAACCTGACCGGCGCCAAATATGGCTGCGGCACCGGCGATTGCGGCGCATGCACGGTGGAGGTGGACGGGGAAGCCGTACGCTCATGCCAGATCAGCATCGCAGAGGCGGAGGGCCGGTTCGTCACGACGATCGAGGCGCTTTCGCCCGACCGCAGCAATCCTGTGCAGCAGGCATGGATAGCCAGCAACCTGCCCCAATGCGGTTTCTGCCAGCCGGGCATGATCATGGCGGCATCCATTTTGCTGCGCAAAACGAGCAACCCGTCCGACGCGGAAATCAATGCGGCGATCACCAACATATGCCGGTGCGGCACTTACCCACGCATTCGCGATGCAGTGAAGCTCGCCGGAAGGATCATGCGTGGGGAGGAGCTGGTGTCGGGCGCCCCCGCCCCCGGCATCGCGCCTGCCGACGCAGCGCGCGCCGTCCCTTCGCTGCGCGTGCCCTGAAAGGTTGCGGATTCCTTTCTATATGCTTTCAGGGCAATTCAGCATCCACTCATGGCGCGCCGTCTAGATAAGGTGCACAAGGGATCAAGTGGGTCCCGGCGTGAGGAAGGCGCAAAGCCATGATGAGGAAGATGATGCTGGCGGGGCTGATGGCGGCGACGATATTGTCGACCGCGACTCCCGCCATGGCGCAGGATGGCGGCCGCCGCGACTGGGGCGGAACGCGCAGCAATAACCTGGAAACGCGAGGCGGCGACCGCACGCCGCGCGGAGACCGTGGCGGCCAATGGCAGGGCCGCCAGCAGCAGCCTCAGGCTGCGCCACAAGCGCAAGCTCAAGCGCAGGCTCAAGCCCAGGGACAGATGCAGGAGCGCCGCCGCTATATGGAACAGCGCCCGAGTGGCGACAACGGCCAGTGGCGTCAGAATAATCAGTGGCAGCAGGCACAGGCCGCGCAGGCCGCCCAGCAGGCGCGCCAGACGCAGCAGCGGGTCGAATCATCGTCGACGCTTGGCCGGGACAGCCGCGCGTGGCGCGACGAGCGCCGCAATGCGCGGCAGGACGGCCGCACTATCCCCGGCAGCACAGAGGGCTGGCGCAACCGCACGGGCGATGATCGCCGCGACCGGGATGCAAACTGGCGCAACAATGATGATCGCCGCGACAGCAACTGGCGGAACGACAACAGGCGCGACAATGACTGGCGCAACAATGGCCAGCGCTACGGCAATAATGGCGACTGGGCCTATAATGGCGGCAGGCTGAACGACCGGCAGCGCTGGCAGGATCAGCGCCGGTGGGACAGCGGCTGGCGCAATGACCGCCGGTATGACTGGCGCTCATACCGCAACAGCTACCGCAGCATTTACAGCCCCGGCCGCTACTATGCGCCGCGCGGATGGAGCTATGGATACCGGCCATTTTCGTCCGGCATTTTCATCGACAGCATGTTCTATTCGAACAATTACTGGCTGGACGATCCCTACGAATACCGCTTGCCGCCGGCCTACGGATCGATGCGCTGGATTCGCTATTATGACGATGCGCTGCTGGTCGACATGCGCGACGGCTATGTGGTCGACGTGATCCGCAACTTCTTTTGGTAGGAAGCGGCGCGGCAAAGGACTTCCTGGACTGGCCTTCAGGAACACTGGACCCGGAGCAGCAACGCTCCGGGTTCTTTTGCTTGCGGCGATGGACGGGGATTGGCAATCTTGCGCCGATGGAAGAACAGATGATCGACGATGGCGGGGTTGCATCGGAACGCCGGGCCGCGATCGGCGCGGCCGTTCGCGCCAAGCTGAAACGCAACCCGATGGTCAGCCGGATCGAATCCCCTCACCTGGAAATCTATGGGCGGCATAATTTCCTCAGCGCTCAGGAATGCGCCGACATGCGCGCGCTGATCGATAAGGACGCCAAGCCGTCCAGCCTGTTTTCGGGATCGGCCAATGCCGAATACCGCACCAGCCACAGTTGCAATCTCAGCCCCTGGGACCCGCTGGTGGAAAAGGTGACTGACCGGATCACTGGCCTGATGGGCATTGATCCCCACAGCGGAGAGACGTTGCAGGGGCAACGCTATGCCCCCGGACAGGAATATAAGGTCCATTGCGATTATTTCCCGGTCAACGCCTCTTATTGGCCGGCCATGCTGCGGTCCGGGGGGCAGCGCTGCTGGACCGCGATGATCTATCTGTCCGAGGTCGAATCCGGCGGCGAAACCCATTTCCCGCAATGCGGCTTCATGGTCCCGCCCAAGGAAGGCATGATCCTGATGTGGAACAATCTCGACGAGGCGGGCGCTCCCAACAGGTACAGCCTGCACGCGGCGCGGCCGGTGGAAAGCGGCACCAAATATGTGGTGACCAAATGGTTCCGCGAACGTATGTGGGAACCCGCCCTCGCCTAGACCCAAGCCGTACCCCTAAACCTCTATCGTCACCTTATCGGGGTAAAAGGCCAGGTGACCGGCGATTTCGCCGACATCGTCCCGTGGCGTTTCATAACTCCACACCGCGGCGGGGGCGCCGGGAAGATCGAAATAGCTGGCGTCGCCTTTATAGGGGCAATGCGTGGTCCGATCGTTCCGCGAGAGCAGGCCCATATGCGTATCTTCCCGCGGCACGTAGAGCACTGCCGGATAGCTTGCCTCTTTCAGTGACAGCGCCTTTCGCGTGCGGACGATTTCGCCGTCCGCATGCAGAATGCGGACCTCGCCTTCATAGGGCGTGATTGTGATGGGGTGATCCAATGTGCCGGCCATAACCGCCTCCTGTTCCACACATAGATGGCGACGCGGAAAGCCGTTCCAAGAGGCAGGTTATTACACTTTGCGACAGAGCCTTTCCGCTTCCTGACCGAGATGTTCCCAAAGAGTTCAGAACGAATCCGCGATATGTGCGTTGTCAGCACGAGAGGGTTCGTGACGACAAGGATCAGCCCCCAAGGACTGGAGAGACCCATGCGTAAGATCATCATAATGGCGCTTCTGGCCGCGACCGCCGCGCCGAATGTGGCGATGGCCCAATCGGCAGCCGAAATCCGCCGCGACAATCGCGAAGTGCGTGAGGAGCGCCGTGACCTTCGCCAGGCCCAACGCTATGGCGACCGCCGTGACGTTCGCAACGCGCGTGAGGATCTGCGCGATGCCCGGCAGGAGCGCCGCGAGGATTGGCGGGATTATCGCCGCACCCACCGTGACGTTTACGCCCGCGGCAACTGGCGCGCCCCGTTCCGCTACAATGCCTGGAACACCGGCGTTCGCCTAAAGCCTGTTTATTACAATTCGCGTTACTATATCAGTGATCCGTATCGCTACAGGCTGCCCGCTGCGCGCGGCGACATGCGCTGGGTGCGTCACTATAATGACGTATTGCTGGTGAATGTTCGGACCGGCGTCGTGGCGCAGGTGCATCGCGGCTTCTTCTGGTAAGGCCCCTCCCATAGCAGCCTTGCCGGTCGGCGGCCCCGGACGACATATCGTCCGGGGCCGCTTTCGTTACCGGTGCTGGCGCGGATCAGGGATAGCCGCGCATCATATCGCGCCGGCCTTCACTCAGGCGCGATGGTGATGCTCAACCCGTCAAGCGCCTCGCTCATCTCGATCTGGCAGGAAAGACGCGAGTTAGGCTGGCGCGAGTCGGCGCTGTCCAGCAGGTCGCTTTCATCCTCCGTCATCTCCGGGAGGAGGGGGAGGAAGCTTTCCCCGACGAAAACATGGCATGTCGCGCAGGAGAGACATCCTCCGCACAAGGCCAGCATTTCGTCCACCCCGCCCTCGCGAAGATTTTCCATCACCGAAATGCCGTTTTCGGCCTCGATCTGCTTTTCGGTACCGTCACGCAGCGTAACCACCATGTGCGCCATGCTGTTCTCCATTTGATGACGGCGGCGGCCCTAGGGCATTTGCCTTCTCATCGCAAAGCAAAAAATGCACACACTTTGGAACAATCTTTTCTGCGTTCAGGCCCATATTCCTTGGCATACCGGATAATATCGGCATAGCTACGCCTGCCACAGTCTTCGCATCTAGAGTTTGCAATTGCATCCATTTATAAAAGGACGTATACATCCGTACACGATGCAAGAGACTCCGCGCGATCACCTGGCCGATATTTTTCAGAACCGCGCGGATGGTTTTCAAGGATGCCCGCGGCAGGGGACGGCAGACGATTTTGCCCGATGCCACGCACCGCATATGCAATCATCTATAAACGCAACACGCACATCACCTGTCTTAACTTCGGTAGGAACTAGATTATGGCAACCGTGACGGAATCAGTCGGAGAGAAGGTAAAGCCCGCCCTCAAGACGCGCTTTTATTCGCATGCCACGCTGGACTGCAAAGATATCGCGTTCACGCGGAAATTCTTTGAGGAGTTTCTGGGTTTTCAGACCGTGCAGATGGCCCCCGTCGCCTTCTGGGCGCGCATGGGCGGAGACCAGATCATCGTGGTTGTGCAAGGCCCTGCAAACGGCAAGGAGAATATGCCGTTCCTCAATCATAACGGCCTCGATGTCGCTACAGAGGCGGAGGTCGATGCATCCTATGAAATCGTGAAGCGCGATGCCGAGAAATGGGGCCTGCACAAGATCAGCAAACCGGTGGTTCAGCACGGCACCTACTGCTTTTACTTCTGGGACAAGGACGACAATGCATGGGAAATCCTGTGCAATCCCGAAGGTGGCTATTCCTGGGGCTTCGCACTTGGCGACCAGACCGGGGCCGGGCATCTGAGCCGCAAGTTCCAGCGGCCGGAATCGACCCTCACCAAAGATAAGTAGAGCACAGCCGGCGTCCTGCACGGATGGGCTGATATGGTTGACGGCGTTGGGGCGGCTGCGCATGACGCCGCCACGCCATGCGCGGGGTTTCTGCTCCGGCTGGATTTTGGTTCCGCCATATTGCGGAGTGGGTGCGAGGAAAAAGCATGAAATTGGCGCGGATCGGGCCGAAAGGACAGGAGCGGCCGGCGATGCTGGACGCCGCCTTGCAGCTTCGCGACCTGAGCGGCCTTGTCGACGATATTGACGGGGCAGCCTTGCACCCGGACAAGCTTGCCCGGCTGGCCGCGCTCGACCCGCAGCAACTGCCGCTGATCAGCGCGCCTGTCCGCTATGGCCCGCCCATCGCCCGCACCAGCAAATTCATCGCCATCGGCCTGAATCATCGCGACCATGCCGCCGAGTCCGGCAACCCCGTGCCCAAAGAGCCGGTCATGTTCATGAAAGCGATCAGCGCGATCGCAGGCCCGGATGACGATGTGCCGATGCCCCGCGGTTCCACCAAGATGGACTGGGAGATTGAACTGGGCATCGTCGTCGGCACCCGCGCCCGTTATGTCGAAAAGGCGGACGCCCTTCGCCACATTGCGGGCTATGTGCTCGTCAACGATATCTCCGAACGCTTCGACCAGATCGAACGGGGCGGCACATGGGACAAGGGCAAGGGGCATGACGGCTTTGGCCCCGTTGGTCCCTGGCTGGTGACGCCCGACGAGGTGGATGTCGGCGCGCTTGAAATGACGCTCGACGTTTCCGGCCATAGGCGGCAGGCGGGCAATACCGGCAACATGATCTTCGATGTCGCGACCATATTGTCCTATGTCAGCCAATTCGTGACGCTGGAGCCGGGCGATATGATCGCGACCGGAACACCCGCCGGGGTCGGGCTTGGCATGAAGCCGCCGCTCTACCTCTCGGTCGGTGACGAGATGCGGCTGTCCATCACTGGCTTGGGCGAGCAGTGCCAGCGAGTCGTCGCCTCCGTCTGAAATGATGCGCGGGCTTCAGCCTGCGGCCTGACCGGCCAATAACGCCAAGCTTCTGAGCCGAGACCAATTCTATCATTGGGTCTTGCGACCGCCGGGCAGGATGTCCCGCCGCGCTCTAACCAGCGGGCGAATGCGCTGCGCCATCGGACTCGTCCTGGGAACTGGACGGCCCAATCTCACATTTTCCCTTACCGGACCGCCATCATACGGCGCAGGCTTCCCCGCGCGCGCCGGAATCCTTCTCCAAATTTCTCTTTGACATGGTAGCATGTTAATAGTAGATTTGTAACTGGATGCACTTTTGAGCGTCCTTAAATGCCGCATTCGATGCGGCGATATAAGTATTTGGGGAGAGACTGAGATGACGCATCTCACTTTGCGCGGTTGCCTGTTGCTGAGCGCGGCGATGATATCCGTTCCCGCATGGGGCCAATCGGAATCCGTCCCTGCAGCGCAGCCAGCGGATGCCGCCGATGCGGCAGCTTCGGGCATTGACGACATTGTGGTCACCGCACGCAAGCGCGAGGAGAATTTGCGCGACGTGCCCATCTCGATCAGCGCCGTTTCCGGTCAGGCGCTCACCACCGCAAAGATCACACAGGTCGTCGACCTCGCCTCCCGCATTCCCAACTTCACGGTGTCGAGCGGCGCGAACCTGCCCTTCTCCCTGATCCGCGGCTTCGGCTCCGGCAATAATATCTCGTTCGACCAGGCGGTCGGCAAGTTCATCGACAATGTGTCCTACGGTCGCGATCAGGACATCCGCCTGCCGCTGTTCGATGTGGAACGGGTCGAAGTGCTGAAGGGGCCGCAGGTGCTGCTCTATGGCAATAGCGCGACCGCTGGCGCATTGAACATCACGACCAAGAAGCCTGGCGATGCATTGTCTGCCGACGGCTCCATCGCCTACGGATTTAATTTCAACGAAATCGTTTCGCAGGCCGGCGTGACCGTTCCTTTGGGTCAGGATATCGCCATCCGTGTTTCCGGCATCTACCAGTATCGCGACAGGGGGCCGGTCTTCAATGAACTGACCGGCGAACATGATCCGCAGGCCCGCAACTATGCGACCCGCGCAATCCTCCGCGCGAAGCCCGCAGACGGCCTGACCGTCACGCTGAAAGCGGAATATGACCGGATGCGGGAAACCGGATCGGCGGGTGAAGTCATGAGTCCCACGATTTTCAGCTTCCTGACGCTGCCGGATACAAGGCTAGATGCCGTAACAAGCGTCGATAACACTGCAGCGCCCTTCTTCCAGCCGACATTCCTCGGCCTGCGCAACACGACCTATCAGGGCGACATCAATTACGACCTGGGCAATGGCACGCTGACATCGACGACTGGATATCGCGACCTGAAATTCGCCCAGTCGCTGCCCTCGCCCACACCGGTCCCGGTCCTCAACGCCTACCTCGCCTACCGCTACAAACAGTTCAGCCAGGAACTTCGTTATTCGGGCAGCTTCGGCGCGCTCGATACGACGGTCGGCGGCTATTTCCAGCGCGATACTTTTGACGTGTGGTCGGCGATCGACTTCAACCTCACGCCTACCCTACCGCCGGGTCTTGTGCTGCCGCCATTCGCGCTGAACGGCAATCTGGATCAGATCCAGAAATCCTATTCGATCTTCGGCGATTTCACTTACCACCTTACGGACTCGCTGAGCATCGAAGCGGGCGCGCGCTATAGCTGGATCCGCAAGAATGCCGATCAGTCGCTGGTGGCGGCCAATGTCGTGCCCGGCAAGACGTTCGACAGCGGCGCGGACGCGCTCTCCCCCAACCCGGCCCTCACGCCCTTCTTCGTGCTCGGAACCGGCGTCCTGCCTCACCAGTTCACAGGGCTGAAGCTTCGGGACGAATTCTTCCAGCCGCAGGTGGTTCTGCAATATAAGATCGCACCCAAAAGCCAGGCGTTCGTGAAATATGTCCGCGGCGAAAAGGCTGGCGGATTCGACTATTTCTATACCGGCGTTCCTCCCCTTGGCCCGACGCCCGCTGGCGCGCAGTTCGCGTCGGAACGCGCCGAATCCTTCGAAGCGGGCGTGAAGGGGCTGGTTTTCGACAACACCCTCGACTTCTCGCTGATCGCGTTCCGCACGACATTCACCAACCTGCAGGCGTCGATTTTCCAGACGGCCTCCTTCGTCGTAGCGAATGTGGGCAAGGCCAGGACGCAGGGCATAGAGCTGGAATTGAACTACGCTCCGATCCAGGGTCTGCGCATCAATGCGTCCGGCGCATATCTGGACGCAAAATATCTCGACTTCCCCGGTCAGCCCTGCACCGTTGCCCAAGCCATCGCCAATGGCGGGGTCGATGGCTGCTTCCAGGATCTTTCCGGCACGCGCACCCAGTTCGCATCCAAATGGACGGGCACGCTGAGCATCGACTATCAGTGGGCGCTCAACAGCACCTTTGACATGGCGGGCGGCTTGGCCCTGTTCGCGCGATCCAAATATAATGCCTCGCCGAACCATGAGCCTCTGCAGGAGCAGAAAGCCTATGCCAAGCTGGACGGCCATCTCGATCTGAAGGCGTCCGAAGGCCAATGGACCCTGTCACTGTTCGGCAAGAACCTGACTGACCGAAAGACCCTGGATTTCGGAGCGGACGCGCCGGGCGCGGGCAAGGCGTTGACTGGCTTCCTGTCGACAGGCCGCGAAATCGGCCTTCGCTTCGGCTTCAATTTCTAATGGCGCGTGCTTCAAAGCGCTTGGACCGTCATTACTGGCATGCTAGTATGATTCGCGCGATGTCTGCATTCTGGAGAGGTTGACATATGAACGCCATCACGCCTGAACCAAAGACCGGCAGGGCCTCCGACTATAGCACGGGCCGTCAATATGGCCGGCCGAGGGCGACCCACGACCATGAACTGACGGAGACGAATCCCGGCACGTTGATGGGGGAATTGCTGCGCCGTTATTGGCAGCCTTTTGCGCTGTCGTCGGAACTGAACAACGACCTGCCCTTGCCGATCCGCATTCTGGGCGAGGACCTTGTCGCGTTTCGCGATGCGGAGGGCAAGGCGGGCCTCATGTATCCGCGCTGCATGCATCGTGGCGCCTCGCTGGTGCTGGGCAAGCTGGAGCCGCAGGGCCTGCGCTGCCCCTATCATGGATGGATGTTCGACACGCAGGGCCATCTGCTGGACACGCCCTGCGAGCTTGATCCCAAGAGCACCCACCTTCATCGCGTGATCCGGCAACCCTGGTATCCGATGATCGAGAAATACGGCATCGCCTTCACCTATATGGGACCAGCGGACAAGGAGCCGCTATTCCCCGAAAACCCCCTGCTCGATGCGCTGGACGATGATGAGATCATCCTGCCGACCGGCGGCAGCCAGCCGCCGGATGAAGCGCCCATCGCTCTTGTCGAGGGTCAGATGGACATGAACTGGCTCCAGAATTTCGAAAATTTCATGGACCCGCTGCACCTGTCGGCGCTGCACTCCACGATCAACGGAATGCAGTTCAACGAATATATCAATTTCAATCCCGATCCCTGCAAGTTCAAGGCGTTCGACAAGGGAAGCATCTCCTGGATCGGCCAATGGGAAAACAAGACCGCGGGCGTCATCACCCAGGCGATTTTCCAGACCATCTTCCCCAACATGCATTGCGAAGGCCCGGTCTTTGAAGCGGGCAAGCCGTCCTTCAAATGGGTGGTGCCGGTCGATGACCATAATTACCGGTCCTTCACTGCCTGGGTCGTGAAGAAGGACGGCGGACTGCCGATCGGCGATCTGGTCATGATGGACCCGGATAAATTCGGACCCGGACGGCCGGAGGCTTACCGGACCTGGACGCTGGAGGACAAGCAGCGCTGGCAGACCGATTTCCTGGTCCAACAAAGCCAGGGACCGATCACGCTCCATTCCGAGGAACGGCTGACCACAGCGGATATGGGCGTGGTTATGCTTCGCCGAATCCTCAAGCAGCAGGCGAAGATCGTGAAGGATGGCGGCAACCCGATTGGGGCCGTCCCCGGCGAGGCGGACGTGATCGACGTCTACGCCAGCACCGCCCGGCTCGATCCCGCAACCGGCGAAATCCTTGAGGGCTATCTGCTCAAAACCCTCGACGACTACGCCTGACAGGACAGCCGCCGCGCCGGAAACTGGTCCGGCATGGCGGCCGTCTCCGAACAAACTGGAGTTCGAACATGTATCTTTGGCCGGAAATAGCGCGAGGCAGCATTCGCCTCGACTATGTGCAGGCGGGGCCGATCCGTACCCGCTATGTGGAGGCTGGTGACGCGACGGCGCGCGAGGCGGTGGTATTCATTCCCGGCACCGGCGGCCATCTGGAGGCGTTCACCCGCAACCTGCTGCCCCACGCCGAACAGTATCGGACCATCGCCCTCGACATGGTCGGCCACGGCTATAGCGACAAGCCCGACCATGATTATGAAATCCGCCACTATGTCGCGCATCTGAAAGACTTTTGCGATGCGATGGGCCTCGACCGCATCCATGTGCATGGCGAGTCCCTGGGCGGCTGGATCGCGGCGCAATTCGCCATCGACCATCCTGAACGCACAGCATCCTTGACGCTCAATACGGCGGGCGGCCTCAACACCGATCCCAAGGTGATGGAGCGCGTCTACAACGTCACGATGAAGGCCGTGGCGGAAGCCAGCCTGGAAACCGTGCGCGCGCGCCTGGAATGGCTGATGAACGATCCTGCGCGGGTGACGAACGACCTGATCGAACTGCGTTACGCCATCTACACCCAGCCCGGCTTTCTGAAGGCGATGGAGCATATCCTCTGCCTGCAGAATATGGACATCCGCATGCGCAATGTGCTGACCGACGAAAGCCTTTCAGCCATCAAGGCGCCGACGCTCGTGATCTGGACCGATCATGATCCGACCGCGCCGGTTGCGACAGGGGAGCGTTTCGTCGCTGCCATTCCCAATGCCGAGCCGCTGGTGATCATGGATGACTGCGCGCACTGGCCGCAATGGGAGAAGGCGGACGAGTTCAACCGCCTCCACCTAGCCTTTCTCGCTCGACAGACGGCGGCCGCTGGCGCCGCCTTGGTAGAATAGGACCGCCATGCCCTTGCGAATGATCTGTGCCTCGCACACGCCTCTAATGGATCATATGCCGGCCGACCCTGTGGTGGACGCGCAGGTCCGGGCGCATTTCTCCATGCTCGCCGAAGAAGTCAGGGAATATGACCCGGAGCTTATCATCGTCTTTGGCCCCGACCATTTCAAAGGCTTCTTCTACGATGTGATGCCGCCATTCACCGTCGGGATCAGGGCCAGTTCGATTGGCGACTATGACATTGGCGGCGGCGATTTCGATGTGCCGGAGGAACTGGCGCTCGACTGCGTGCGGCATTTGCTGTCTCACGATATCGATATGGCATTGTCCTACCGGATGCAGGCGGACCACGGCTTTGCCCAGATCCCCGTGCTGCTCACCGGCGGCGTCGGCGCATATCCGACCATACCCATTCACATCAACTGCGCCGGGCCGCCCCTGCCCTCTTTCCGGCGAGTCCGGGAAATGGGTCTTGAGGTTGGCCGCTGGGCGATGACGCTGAACAAGCGCGTGCTCATTCTCGGCTCCGGCGGACTGTCGCACGATCCGCCTATCCCGAATATCCGGACCGCGCCGTCGCATGTCGCGGAGATGCTGATCGGCGGGCGCAATCCCCCCATAGAAGTGCTGCGCGCGCGCGAGGAAGCGAATTTCGAACTGGCGCGGAAACTGGCGCGGGGCGAGGCGGAATCGCTACCGCTCAATCCCGAATGGGACCGCGCGTTCATGGCGCAGATGGTTGCCGGGGATTTCTCCGCCATAGAGGAGATGGGCGAGGAGGAATTGACCGCCATCGCCGGTTGCGGATGCCATGAAGTGCGTAACTGGGTCGCCGCTTATGCTGCGCAAAGCGCGGCCGGCCCGGCCAGTCACAGGGACATCTATTATCAGGATATCGCCGAATGGAATGCGGGCATGGGGATTGCCGCAGCGGCCTGATTGAAACGCGCGTCCAACGGGACAGTCCCGATCGGAGAGGGAAGCATGATCACATCGTTACAGCATATCGCTCTGGGCATACCGTCGATGAAAGCCGGAACCGATTTCTATGAGGATTTCGGGTTGGAGAATGTGGACCGGCCTGATCATGTGGCGATGCGGTGCTTCGGCCGCGATCAGGATCAGATATTGCTGATCGAAACGGGGCAGGACCGGAAATTCCATCACGCCTCATTCGGGACCACGGCGACCGGCCTGGTCGCGATCCAGAAGAAATTGGAGGATCGCGGCATCGCCCTGCTCGACCCGCCTTTTGCGGGCGCTGCGGACGGCATCTGGTTCCGCGATCCCGAAGGCATATTGGTCAATGTGCAGGTCGCCGAAGCCGCGCCCTTTCGCACCGATACCCAGCAAGCCGCCATCAACCGCCCTGGCCTGAATATGCGGCTGGCGCAGAAGGGATGCCCGCCCTTCGACATCAAGCCAAAGCCCCGGCGAATGGGCCATTTCATTCTTTTCGTGCGTGATGTCTTTGCGCAATCGGCCTTCTATTGCGAGGTGCTGGGTTTCCAACTGAGCGACCGCATCACAGACGGCTATGCCGCGTTCATGCGCACCGCCGGTAGCAGCGACCATCATGTGGTGGCGATGCTGAAATCGGACGGCACGGGTTTCCACCATGCCAGCTTCGAAATGGGGGACATTGACGAGGCGGAAGTCGCCGCCACATCCTTTCTCAGCAAGGGGCATAAACATGCCTGGGGTCCCGGCAGGCATGGCGTGGGATCAAACTATTTCCACTATTTCCGCGACCCGTGGAACGGCATGGCCGAATATTTCTGCGACATCGATTATATTCCGGGCGACGCGGAATGGGATCCGATGGAATGGACCAAGAAGGACGGCATGTTCCTCTGGTCGGCCGACGGCCCCCCGCCCCCGGATTTCGGCCGGAACTATGAACTGGGCTGATCGCCGCATATCTCGCGCCGCCGGGCGGGCGATCGCGGTGGAGGCAATCCGCTATCCGGCGACGCCCGACAGCACCGCCTTGCGGATGGCGGCGATATGCTCCTCCGACACTTTACGGGCGCGGGCGGCATCGCGCTGCTCCAGCGCGTCGATGATGGTTTCATGCTCTTTCATCGCGTCGGCCATGAACAGCTCGAAACCCACCGCCTGGTTGATGAAGAAATCCGACATGTTGAAATTGTTGCGCTGGCGTTCGTCCAGCAGGGGCGAATGGGCCATCTCATGGATCATCTGATGGAAGTCGCGATTGATCTCGCAATATTCCTGCGGGGTGATGACATGGCCGTCACCCAATGTGAGCTGGTGCTGGATGATCTTGAGATCGCGCAGTTGCCGGTCGGTCCTGCGCTCTGCGGCGAGTTCGGCCAGCAGCCCCTCCATCCGCTCGAACATCAAGAAGAAGTCGGCGATTTCCTCCTTCGCCGGATTAATGACCTCGCACCCAACCTGCGGAATGATGCGGACGAAACCGTCAGCATTCAGCTTGCTGAGCGCGGTCATAATGGGTTGGCGGCTGATTCCGGTTTCGGCCGCCAACTCCTTCACCAATATCCGTTCGCCAAAGGCGTAATGCGCGGAAAGAAGGCGTTCGATCAGCAGATCATGGATTGCGTTCTTCTTCGTCAACACCCGCTCCATCTTCATTTCGGCGCAATTCCGGTTGCCCTAAAGTCTAGCATGCCAGCATGGCAAGCGAAAGTGGATGCGCGATCGCGGCAGGGCCAGGAACAAGGCATCAATTCCGGCAGGAGAGTGTGAATGGATTTGGGAATTGCAGGCAAATGGGCGGTCGTCTGCGCGGCCAGCCATGGATTGGGCCGCGCCTGCGCGACCGCGCTGGCGATGGAAGGCGCGAACGTCGTTATCAACGGACGTGACCCGGATGCGCTTGCCGAAGCCGCTGAAAGCATTCGCGCGGCGGCGCCCGGCGTGGAGGTCATGACGGTCGCTGGCAGCGTGACCGATCCCCAATGCCGCGCCGCCCTCGTCGCTGCCGCACCCCAGATGGACATATTGGTCAATAACGCAGGCGGCCCGCCTCCCGGCGATTTCCGCGACTGGGACAGGGACACATGGATCGCCGCGCTCGACACCAACCTGCTCGCCGCGGTGGAGCTAATCCGCATGTCCATCGACGGGATGATGGATCGCGGGTTCGGCCGGATCGTCAACATCACATCGTCCACCGTGCGGGTGCCGATCCCCGTCCTGGGCCTGTCCAACGCCGCCCGCGCGGCGCTCACCAATTTCGTGTTCGGCCTGGTTCCGCAGGTGTCGGGAAAGGGCGTGACGATCAACAATATCCTGCCCGGTCCATTCGATACCAACCGCCTGCGCAAGTCCAAGGATATCACCATGCACCTGACCACCAATCCGGTCGCTGGCCGGGTGGGAAGGCCGGAGGAGATCGGTTCACTATGCGCCTATCTGTGCAGCGGTCATGCCGGATACATTAGCGGGCAGAATATCCTGATCGATGGCGGCCTGTACCCCGGCAGTTTCTGATTGCCCGAACGAAGAAAGCCGCACCCATGAGACTCCGCAGATTGATCACGGCCACCGCCGCTTCAGCGTTGATATGGGCAGGCGCGCCCCTGTCCGCGCAGCCCGGAAGCGCGGACCCCGCAAAAGCCGCTGCTAAGGTTGCGCCGTCCACCCGCCTCATCCTGCTGGGCACGGCGGGCGGCCCGATCCCGCGTGTGAAGCGCGCGCAACCGGCCAGCCTTTTGCAGGTCGGCGACCGGCTCTACCTGATCGATGCCGGGGACGGCGTGTCGCGGCAGCTCGCCCTCGCCGGCTTTCAGCCCAAGGCAATCGACCGGCTGTTCATCACCCATCTGCATATGGACCATATGGCGGGCTTTGCACCGCTGATGGCGTTCCGGTGGGTCGCGCGTCCGGCCACCCGGATCGAAATATACGGCCCCGCCGGAACCCGATCGGTCGCCGATGGCGCGGCGCAATATCTGGCCGTTCCCGAAACCATTTTCGCCGCGCAGTTGCCGCCGGGCCAGGGCCTGAAAGAGATGATGAAGGTCAGCGAGATCGAGCGATCCGGCCCTGTTCAAATCTATCAGGATGATCTGGTGAAAGTCACCGCTGTCGAGAACAGCCATTATGACACGATGGACAAATCAAGACTGCCCGCTGGCGGCAAATGCTTCGCATACCGCTTCGACACGCCCGGCAGGTCGATCGTCTTTACTGGCGATTCCGGTCCCAGCCCGGCAATCGAAGCGCTGGCGCAGGGCGCGGACATATTGGTCACCGAGGTCATCGATGTGCCCGCCTCGATCCGCTTCCTGAAGGAACAGTTCAAAGTGCCGGAGGACCATCTGACGGCCGAAGTCGATCATATGACCCATGAGCATCTGACGCCGGAGGAGATCGGCAAGATGGCGGCCCGCGCCCGCGTGAAAATGGTGATCCTGACCCACGCCGTCATGGGCTTCGACAATGAAAGGGACATGCGGGCCTACACCGATGGCGTGCGCAAATATTTCAGCGGCACGGTGATCATGGGCCAGGACCTTGCAGAATATTGAATTGAGGAGACGGGCATGACGCACATCACGGTCAGGGGGCTGGACCATATCGGCGTGACGGGTCCCAATATTGAGGAAGCCGAAACTTTCCTGTTCGAAGCCTTTGGGGTGGAGTTTATTTATGAAACGCTGAACCGGTCCCAGCCTCCCTTCGAAGGCGCGGCGGTGGAGCAGATGATCCTGGGACCGGCCGGCCTCAGCATTTCGCGCATCCGAATGTATAAGCTGGGCACTGGCCCTACGCTGGAGCTGTTCGAATATGATGCGGTGGAGGTGCAGCGTCCGGCCCTGCGGGGCTGCGATCTCGGCTGGCAGCATATCGCGCTCTATGTCGACGATATCGATGCCGCGCTGGCGCGCGCCGTCGCCGCGGGCGCGGAGAAGCTGAACGATCCTTGGGACCTGACCCGCGCGGAAGGCGGCCCCGGCAATAAATTCTGCTTCATCAAGGCGCCGTGGGGCGGGCTGATCGAACTGATCACCTACCCATCGCCGAAACCCTATGAGCAGGACACGGCATTGCGGCGCTGGAAGCCGCCGGTCAGCCCATCCGTATCCGGCTGACATGAGCAAGGACAAGCTATCCATGAACGATATCCGCCCCTTCCAGATCGCCGTGGCGCAGGCCGATCTGGACGACCTTGCGCGCCGCCTCGATCATGTCCGCCTGCCGGATCGCGAAACCGCTGGCGATGGGTTGCAGGGGCCGCCGATGGAGGAGATGCGCGCGCTGCTGGACCATTGGCGCACGCGCTATGACTGGCGGCGCTGCGAGGCGAAGCTGAACGCCTTCCCGCAGTTCATCACCGACATCGACGGCGTGGACATCCACTTCATCCATGTGCGTTCGCCCAGGGCGGATGCCACGCCAATCCTTCTGGCGCATGGCTGGCCGGGGTCGATACTGGAATTTGAAGATTGTATCGGGCCATTGTCGGACCCCGCCGCATATGGCGCGCCGGATGCCCCTGCCTTTCACATCATCGTGCCGTCGATGCCGGGTTTTGGCTTCTCTGGGAAGCCATCCGAACCCGGCTGGCATATCGGGCGGATAGCGGGAGCCTATGCCGCGCTCATGGCGCGTCTGGGGTATGACGGATGGATTTGCCAGGGCGGCGATCTGGGCAGCGCCGTTGCAGAGGCCATGGGGCATATGCGTGCGCCGGGCTGCGCGGGCCTGCACCTCAACATGTCCTTCTTTCAGCCGACGCCGGAAGAAATCCAGAATGCCGATGAACAGGAACGCGAATATCTGGGCAGGGCGCGCGTCTTTTTCGAAGAACGGATGGGCTATTTCGCCGTTCAGGGGACACGGCCCCAGACCATCGCCTATGCACTGTCCGATAGCCCGGCAGGTCTGGCGGCATGGATGTTCGACAAGTTTTTCGAGGCCGCCGATTATCGTGGCGGACATATAACCGACGCCTTGTCGATGGACCGCATGCTCGACGGCATCAGCCTTTACTGGTTGACCAACAGCGGCGCGTCATCCGCCAAACTATACTGGGAATTGAAGCGCGCCATGCCGCCCGCGCCCCCACCCCCGATCGGTCTGCCGACCGCCTATAGCGGCTTTGCCGGTGAAACCATTCTTGCCTCCCGGCGCTGGCTGGAGAAGCGTTTCACCGCTCTTGCTTATTATAATCTCGTCGATCGCGGCGGCCATTTTGCCGCCTGGGAACAACCGGCGCTTTTTGTGGACGAACTGCGGGCGATGGCGCCGCATCTTTTGAACCGGCGGGAATGATCCACATCCGGCGAGCGGCGAAAAGATCGCCGCACCCTACCTCTCTCGCGGCATGACGTTTCACTGGTCGAACGGTATAATAATGTTCCCTAGGCACATCATGTGCCTACTTGCCGCTGAACATGATCCAAGTTTACTCCTGTTTTCGGGTGATATTGCTTAACCGCCGCAGTGAAGCCATGATCCGAATCTCCACAAGAGAGATCGCCATGGCCCCGGCCGTTGCGTAGGTAAAATATTCACCGGATGTCGGCCGCCATAAGCTGAATCCAGCTATGCGTCCGCCATGAGAGAGGAAGAAGGGATCTGGCGCATTGACGCACCAAGTCGGACCAGCATTCGCGATATCGCACGCCACTCCCGGCGGCCGCGCATGAACGACAACCGGCAAGGAGAGGGTCGCGCGGATGCTGGCGCGTGGATCATGGTCTCGATCCTCACGCTCGCCTTCACGGTAAGCTTTATTGATCGCCAAATTCTCAATCTGCTGGTCGGCCCCCTGAAAGACGCATTCGACCTGTCGGACACAAAGCTCAGCCTGCTGCAGGGCGTGGCCTTTACCTCCGCCTATATTCTGTTCAGCGGCCCGTTCGGGCGGCTGGCGGACACCGGCAACCGGCGGGGCATATTGTTGCTGGGCGTCGCGCTGTGGAGCGCCGCGACAGCGTTTTGCGGATTGGCGCGAAGCTATCTGCAATTGTTCGTCGCGCGCTTTGGCGTGGGCGGGGCGGAGGCGAGCCTGACCCCCGCCGCCTGGTCGATGATCGCTGACCGCTTCCCCGCCCGACAGGTTCCACGGGCGATGAGCATCTATTTAATGGGTCCCTATATCGGCAGCGGCTTGGCGCTCATATTCGGCGGGTTGCTGCTGGGGCTTTCCGAAGGGCAGACATTTTTCGGGCTGGCCCCGTGGCAGTTCGTCTTTGTGATGGCCGCCCTGCCGGGCGCGCTGGTCATCCTGCTGCTGATATTCTTCGTGCGCGAACCCGCACGGCAGAGCAGCAAGGGCGGCGAGAGCGAGCAGCCGATGACCCTTTCCCAGGTCATGGACCGCTTTCGCAAGGAGAGGCGGTTTTACCTCAATTTCTATTGCGGCATGTCGGGCATCGTCATCTCGCTCTACGCCTTTCCGGCCTGGATGCCGACGCTGCTGATCCGCAAATTCGCGGCATCCGCGTCGGAGGTCGGGATACAATATGGCGTCCTGGTGCTTATCGGCGGATCGACGGGCGTCTTGTCCGGCCCTATCGTATCCCGGTGGCTTGAGCGTTCCGGGCGTAAAGACGCGCTGATGATCGTGCCGTTATTCGCGGCTTGCGGGCTGGCGGCGCTGTCGCTGCTTCTGCCATTTGCGGACAGCTATGCCTTTGTTCTCGCGATCGCCGGGCTGGTCAGTTTCACTTACTCGCTTCCAACCGCCCTTGCCGCGTCCGCGCTGCAACTTGTCACCCCCAACCGGATGCGAGGAATGGCGTCGGCCGTCTATATATTCATCATCAGCGTGATCGGCCTTGGCCTGGCGCCCACGATCGTAGCGCTGATCACCGACATCGGGTTCGCCGATGAGGCAAGGGTCGGGGAATCGCTCGCCATAACCTGCTGCGTGTCGGCGCTGGCCGGTCTGGTCATGCTTTCGCGCGCCCGCGCCGCCTATGCCGACCTGCTCACCCGCAACGCCAGCGCGGCATAAAGGAAAGCGCCAAAGTGAAGGCAGCCCCCATCACGCATCCAGATTGAGCATGACGGTTTTCAGCTCCGTATATTCCTCGATCGTCGCCCAGCCACCCTCGCGCCCGAACCCGGAGCGTTTTATCCCCCCGGCGGGGGAATTGGGCATGACCGAATAGCCGTTGATCCCGATCGAACCGGTCCGCATCGCCTTGGCCACGCGGAAGGCGCGGGTCAGGTCGGCCGTGTAGATGCCCCCCGACAATCCATATTCGCTGTCGTTCGCGATGCGGACGGCTTCGGCCTCCTCGTCAAAGGGAATGACGCATAGCACCGGTCCGAAAATCTCCTCGCGCGCGACGCGCATCCTGTTATCGACGTCGACAAACAGCGCCGCATTGACCCAGTTGCCGATGGCAAGCTCTCCACCCGGCCGGTCGCCGCCGAACAACAGCCGCGCGCCCTCTTTTCTGCCAATATCGATATAGCCGAGCACCCTGTCGAGTTGCCGCTTCGAAATGATCGGGGTCGAGGTGGTTGCAGGATCGAACGGACCGCCAAACTTCACATCGCGCACCTGCTCACTGGCGTGATGCACAAACTCGTCCAGGATCGAGCGGTGAACGAGCGCGCGCGTCGGCGTGGAGCAGACCTGGCCGGACAGGAATGTCGAACATAAACCCATCAGGTTGCGCGCGGCGGTGCGAACATCCCGCGTGTCGGGAAAGACCAGAGCGGCGCTCTTGCCCCCAAGTTCCAGGGTAAGCCGCTTCATATTGCCGCCCGCGGTGGACATGATCTTCTCGCCGACCATCGGGCTGCCGGTGAAGCTGACCTTATCGACACCCGGATGCGTGGAAAGCGCCTCGCCCGCTATGGGACCGCCCGTGACAAGGTTGAACACGCCGGGCGGCAGTTCCGACTGCGCCAATATGTCGGCGAGTTTCTGAATGGCCAGCCCCGCCAGTTCGGAGGGCTTGAGCACCACGCTGTTCCCGCAGGCGAGCGCCGGGGCGACCTTCATCGCGAACGTCATGACCGGCCCGTTCCACGGCGTGATCGCCGCGACAACGCCGACCGGCTCCCGGAAAGTCATGTAGTGGAGGTTGGTCGTGTCCGTATATTGGGGGAAGGTCTCCCCCGTGATCTTGTCGATCCAGCCCGCATAATGATCGAATATGTCCCCGGCGACCCGGCCAGACACCCGGCTGCCCATGCTGAAGCTGATCGGAATGCCGTTGTCCAGCGTCTGGAGGTGGGCGATTTCCTCTTGCGCGGCATAGATCGCCTCGACGATCGGCTGCAATATGCGTTTACGCTCCCGCGCGGCCATGCGGGGCCAGGGGCCCTCGTCGAAGGCGCGCCGCGCCGCCGCGACGGCCGCATCCACCCCCGCTTTTCCGGCTTCGGCAAAGTCCGTGACGATTTCATTCGTCGATGGATGAATCTGATCATAGCGGGCATCGCCAATATCCGTCCATGCGCCGTTGATGAACAGGCGGCCCGGCCGCACCCCCAGCCGGTCGCGAACCGGAAGCACTGTTATCGCCACTGTCGATCTCCAATGTCTGTCATGACGCCGCCGCGATGCGGCTATGCAGCGGCGGGCGGCGTCTCGCCCAGCAACCGGTAGCGAAAGCCCTCACCATCCCGTTCGATGCGGCCAGCGGCGCCCTGCATGAAATGCGCCGGAAAGATCACCGTATCGGTATCGGCGACTTCCTCGATCAGCGCCTGGCGCACCTGCGCCGCCAGCGCCTCGTCCCGGTCAAAACTGGTGTGCAGGTCCGGCCTCACAATCTGGGCTGGATGCAGCAGGATATCGCCGGAGAAAAGCGCCGGTGGTCCGCCGCGGCAGGCATGTACGGTGCAGCATCCGGGGGTATGGCCGAATGCGGGGCGAAGCCAGACCCCATCCCCGGACGCGCCGTGCAAAACGGCGTCCTCCTCCACAATATCGGCGAGACCGGCTTGCAGGATCGGCAATACCGAATCCCGGAACGCCTCCTGATGGGAAAGGTCGGCCTCCGCCTCCGTCGTGCTGAAATAGTCGAGATCGCGGCGGCCGAAAACATAGCGGGCATTGGGGAAGGTCGGCACCCACCGGTCCCCTTCCAGACGCGTGTTCCAGCCGACATGATCGACGTGCAGATGCGTGAAAAGCACCATGTCGATATCTTCCGGCGCCACTCCAAGCTCGCCGAGCCGTTCCAGCCACGGCGTCGTCAGCCGGTGCAGGAACGGCATGGTGCGATCCTTGTGATTGCCGTTGCAGGTATCAATGATGATCTTCTTGCCGTCGATCTCGACCAGATAGCTGTGCATGCTGAGCGCGCATTGCGCGGTGGCGGGATCGAGCGACAGCGCATCGTCCCAATACCATTGCTTCAGGCGCGCCAGATCAGCGCCCCCGATTCCGGGCAGGATGGCGTCGAGCGGCAAGGCAAGGTCGAGTTCAGCGACCTGGCGCACGCGCAGTTCACCCAAGCTGACGTCCATCATATGCTCCCGCTATGCCGCCTTGCCTTCGACTGGTCCGGCCCCGTCAGGAACCGAGCGACTGACGGAGGAAGGCTTCTGTCCGCTGATTGGCCAATGTGGCGGCACTCGCGTCATAATGAACGCCGCCGTGCCGCGCGAAGGCGTGGTTGCATCCGGCATAGCTATGCACCTCGACATTGGACTTGCCCGCCAACGCCTCCTTGATCTTCGCCTGCGCATCCGCCGGAATATATTCATCTTCCTCGGCCAGATGGACCATCAGCGGCGCGGTCAGCGTACCGGCCTCCCCAAGATGCTGGTCCGTGCCGCCGCCATAATAGGCGACCGCCGCATCGACATCTCCCCGTGCGGCGGCGAGATAGGTCATCAGCCCGCCCAGGCAGAAGCCGATGACCGCAACCTTGCCATTGCCGCCCTCTATCGACCGCGCGGCCTCGATCGTGGCCAGCACATCCTGCACGCCGCGGTCGAAATCAAATGCCTGGTACAGCGCAAACGCCTGCGCCCACTCCGCCTCGTCCAGCTTGTTGAGTTGAAGGCCCGGCGCATCGCGCCAGAACAGGTCGGGGGAAATGGTGATGAAACCCTTGCTGGCAAGTTCATCGCAGGTGGCCCGCAGATCGGCATTCACGCCGAAAATCTCCTGGATCACAACGATGGCGGGCGCAGACTTGGCTTCGGGATGCGCGACATAGGCGTCAAAACTGCCATCGGAAACGGTAATCTTCATCTGTGTTGCCCTCTACATATTCAGTTTGTGGCCGATGCGCGCGGCCGGTGATGGATAATCTCGACTGCCGCGAGGATAGGTTGCGGCATGCCGTCCCCTAAGATCCGGCGCAGGGCCGGATATGGACTGGATTCATGTCGGTTTGACGCGGTTTGGATGCGGCATCAGGCCGTTATTGCGTCGCGCTTGGCGGTCCAGCCATCCGCATCGGCGGCCGTCGCCGCCTTGCACGCTATGTCCGCTTCGGTGAACAGCCGCGTCCAGCCGGCAAATTCGACATGAATGCCGTCCGGGTCCCGGAAATAGATCGAACTGACCCAGTTGCTTTCATGGACATCCTCAAGCGCGTCCGGCCCCAGCGCAGGCGCGACATCATTATGATGCACGATCGGCGAGACCTCGACACCGGCCGCTTCCAGCCGCGCCTTATATTCGGGCAGCCGATCGGCATCGACGTCCAGGGCGATATGGTTCATCGTTCCGATGGCGGTCACGCTGCCTATCAGGCTTGAAACGGAGGTGACGCCGGGCACGGACGCAGGCGCGTCGGGAAACCAGAAAAAGGCCAGCGACGAACTGCCCATGTCGAAGAAGAAATGCTGGCCAAATCTGCCGTTCGGACCAATCTCATAAGTCTTGATGAGCGGCATGCCGAGAATGCCTTCGTAGAAATCGACGGTGCGCTGCATGTCGGAGGAGACCAGGGCGATATGGTTGATCCCCCGGATGTCGAATTTCCCGTTGACCTTGCCCGTGGTCGTTAGCTGGCGGTCCATATCGCTCTCCATTACCCAAAAGAAGCCAAAGCATTCACATCCAAAGCTGATTATCCGTTTCGATCACACGCGCTGAAATGGACGGTAAATGCGCGTTGTCGCCGCTCTGGCTTGCCGTGCCAATTTACCAGCAGCCCGCAGGATGGACCAATTCGCCTTTCAGCAACCCAGTGTTCCATTGCGGACACCTCAACCGCTCATGCCAGGCGGTGCGCCGCGCAAAGCTTGTTGCCCGTCGGATCGCGCAGATAGGCAAGATACCATGTCCCGCCACTGCCTTCGCGGACACCCGGCGGGTCCTCGATCGCCGCTCCGCCATTTTCCACGCCTGCCCGGTGCCAGGCATCGACCTGTGCGACGCTCTCCATCGCAAAACCGATGGTGCAGCCATTGCCAACGGTGGCCGGCTCTCCGTTCCGCGGCGCGGAGACCAGGAACATCCCGTCATTATGGGTGTAGATGACGCGGCCATTGGGATTGATGGTCCCCGCCGCGCCGCCTATCGCCTGAAAGGTCGCGTCATAGAATTTCTTCGACGCCGCCACATCGTTCGACCCGACCATATTATGGTTATACATTGATCTGTTTCTCCTCACGCTTTCGCGCGTCTAGAAGCGCTTCGTGACTGACAGGCCAAAAGTCGCCGGTGCGGCGGGCATGCCCAGCACTGGCGCGCCGGTGAAAGGCGCGGGCACGATTTCGCCAAGATAATAGAGCTTGTTGGTCACGTTCCGGCCGTAGGCGCTGATCGTCCAGTCATCCTTGCGCACGACATCGAGATAGAGGTTCAGCTCCCAGCGGGCGGGCTGCGACTGGAAATCGAAATTGAACTGGGAAAATTGGATCTTGCTGATCCAGCTCAATTCCGCGCGGGGCGTGATATCGGCAAAGCCGGGGTGGAAGGTGTAGCCGACTTCGCCGACCAGCTTGTATTTCGGCGCGGACGTCAACTGGTTCCCGGCGAGATTTTCCAGTTGCCCAGTAAACTGGTTATTGTCCGAAAGCTCGCGATACTCGCTGTGCAGCCAGGCAAGGTTGAAGCCCAGCCGGAGGTCATCGACCGGAACCGCTATGATTTCCGCTTCCGCGCCATAAAGCCGCGCCTTTGCGGCGTTGAGGGTCACCGGTCCCGGCGCCGGAGGCTCAAATTCAAGAATGGTGATCTGCAGATTGCTGTAATTATAATAGAAACCGGACAGATTGACGCGGACCCGGCGATCGAACAGGTCGGCTTTGATGCCCGCCTCATAATTGGTCAGCCGCTCCGGATTATAGGCCGGCCTCAACTGGGTCAGGTCATAACCGCCGCTCTTGAAGCCGCGCGAATAGGTCGCATAGGCCATGATGCCATCGGCCACCTGATAATGGATCGTGGCCTTCGGATCGAAGGACGACCAGGATGCGCTGTCCGCGCCGCTGGTGCTGCAGCTCGTTACTCCGGGGATGAAGCCGGTGAGCGACGGAGCTGAGCAACCGACAACCAGCGGGGTGTCGATATTGAAAAGATTGACGAAATCGAGCTGATTATAGCGCGTGATGCTGCGCTTTTCGTAGCTGTACCGCGCGCCGATATCTACGCCGAGCCTGTCGGTAAGATGCACGGTCGCCTGGGCAAAGGCCGCATAGGCGTCGGTCTTTTGCAGACCGCCCTGGCCAAAGCCCTGATACAGCGGCGATGCGGCGCCTCCGAACACCAGAGGCGAAACGCCGAAATTCAGCCTGAAGCTGTTCTTCTCATGGAAATAATAGCCGCCCGCCACAAGGTCGATCGGCCTACGCTGCAGCGAGACGCGCAGTTCCTGGGTCCATTGGTTGGCCCCTGTCGCCACGTCATAGGAGGTGGTCAGCGCGGTTGAATCGTCGCCGCTCAGGCTGCTTGCCTGATCGACATGACGATATCCGGTAATGGAGGTGAGTTGCAGACCGTCGGCAAGCTCCAGAACGGCGTTCGCGGTCAGCCCGTAATTCTCCATGTAAAAGAGCTGGTCCAGGCCAGCGCGATCACGCCGGCTTTCGGGATGCACGAAGCCGTTGGCGACATTGACATCGACATAATAGGGGTTGAACCGGACGAAGGCGTAGCCGCCCGCATTGTCATTCTCCCACCGATAATCGCCGGTCAGGGTAAGGTGGAACGTGTCCGACGGCTCAAAACGCAGCTTCACGCGCGCCGCCCTGCTGCGTTCGCTATCGACGGGATTACCCGTCATGATGTTCCTGCCAAAGCCGTCGCGGTCGTTGGTCTGGAAAGCGAAGCGCGCCGAAACCGTGTCGGACAAGGGACCACTGATCGCGCCTTCGGTGCGGATCAGTTTATAGTTGCCCGCAGTGAGGGCGGCATAGCCATCCAATATATCGGTCGGGTCATTGGAAATGATGTTGATCGCGCCCGCCGTGGCATTGCGTCCGTATAGCGTGCCCTGCGGCCCGCGAAGCACCTCGATGCGGTTGATGTCGAACAGGGAACCGAGAGCCGCCTGCGAACGCGCATTGACGACATCGTCGGTATAGACCGCAACGCGGCCGTCTGCGCCTGCATCAACGCCCTCAAGGCCGATACCGCGAATGAATATCCGCGCGTCTCCGCCAAGGCGAGAGAAGTTCACATTCGGGATCGCGCGTGTCAGCGCGTCAATGTCGGCGATGCCGCGATCTTTAAGCGTGTCGCCTTCGACCGCTGTGATCGCCAGAGGCGTTTGCTGGACACTCGACGTCTGCCGCTGCGCGGTTACGACGATATCTTCGATCTTGGAGGGCTGGCCGGATGCAGCCTCATCCGGCGCCGAACTTGCCTCCTGCGCATTGACAATCGGGGCGCCAAGCGTGGGGACGAGCAGAATCGTTGATGAAAACAAGAGTTTGCGAAGCATCCAGAAACCTCTCTAGGAGCGTTATCCAAGATCACTCGCCCACTCCTCCTGTTTCCGGTAGTGATGCGTCAGAAATTAGCGGGCCGCGTCGTCACAGAGATGCGCGGATAACGCCATCGCCCTTTGGGCAAATGAGATTTCTCCAGACATGCGGGCGCATGATTTTTCGACGCTGCACGGGAAGCGCGCTCTATGCCGCCCCGCCCTATTCCGCTTCCTATCTCCACCGGACTGCGCCATTCTGAACTATCGGATGCAGGCCGCCCACCGGAACCCCAATGCGCGGGGACGGTTGAGGTGATAGGATGGAGTCGCTGGAGAGATGCGTTAATGTCTTCAAGATTCTGGATCGTTGGCGGAGCGGTAATGCTGCTCAGCATCGCGGCCGGTTATGGCCTTGGCGGCTTTGCGGGCGGCCGGTTCGGCGGCGGCGTGTGGCAGGATCTGCGCGGTTACGAAAATACGCAGGCAGAGGCCGGAAGCGACGAACAGGCGCTGTCCGATACATCCGTGAGCAACCTCAACCCCGCCGATGGCGGCGACCTGCCGCCCACCCCGGACGAGATTGTGTGCAAGGGCTGCGGTCCCACTTTGGCGGAGCGGAATATGATGGGGGACGCCTACGCCATCGGCGAGAACGACCCCGCCCTGCGCGACTATGAGGCGCAGGGGGACGGCGCGGAGCATGGAGCCGCAGCGCCGCCCACCGTCGTGGCGACCGTCAAAAAGGCAGCGCCCGGCGCGGCCGGGATGGTCGAACCAGCCCGGCCTGCACAACAACAATAAACGGCGATAGGCGGCCCTATTCCGCGGCGACCGCTTCCTCGCGATCGCTCAGCGGATATTCCAGACGGCTGATCATCTCCTTCGGGCACACCTGCCAGACATGATCCCGCCAGCGATCCCAATCGTCGAGCAGGGTATGCGACCAGCGGCTGTCGGTCGCCACGGCATGTTCGGCGATCAGCGCCTTCAGCCGGGTTTCCCAATAGACGCTGTCCAGCCGTTGCCAGACGATGCTTTCCGGGTTCGCGCGCGACGGGAATACGCCATGCTCGTCCAGGATGAACGCCATGCCGCCGGTCATGCCCGCGCCGAAATTCGCGCCGGTGTCGCCCAGAATGACTGCCGTGCCGCCGGTCATATATTCGCAGCCATTGGCGCCGCAGCCTTCGACAACAACCTCTGCGCCCGAGTTGCGGACGGCGAAGCGCTCGCCGGCCTGCCCCGCCGCGAACAGCTTGCCGCTGGTCGCACCGTAGAGGACGGTGTTGCCGATGATCGTGTTGTGGCGGCTGTCCAGCGGGGTGGAGACCATCGGCCGCACGGCGATGATGCCGCCCGACAGGCCCTTGCCCACATAGTCGTTGGAATCGCCGAACACCTCCAGCTTGATGCCCTTGCACAGAAAAGCGCCCAGCGACTGCCCGGCCGATCCGCGCAAGCGCACCGTGACATGGCCGTCGGCGAGCGATGACATGCCGAACTTCTCGGTGATCTTGGCGGACAGCCGCGTGCCGACCGCGCGGTGGGTATTCCGCACGGTGTAGGTGAGTTGCATCTTCTCGCCACGCTCGAACACCGCCTTGGCGTCGTTCAATATCTGTGCGTCCAGGCTGTCGGGCACCTCGTTGCGCCATGCGTCCAGGGTGAAGCGGCGCTCATGGTCGGGCGCGTCCACTTTGGCGAGGATGGGGTTGAGGTCCAGATCGTCGAGATGCTCCGCGCCACGGCTGACCTGCCGCAGCAGCTCGGTGCGTCCGACAATCTCGTCCAGGCTGCGGAAGCCCAGACGCGCGACGATCTCCCGCACTTCCTCGGCGATGAAGGTCATCAGGTTGATGACCTTCTCCGGCGTGCCGGTGAACTTGGCGCGCAGCTTCTCGTCCTGCACGCACACGCCCACGGGGCAGGTATTGCTGTGGCACTGCCGCACCATGATGCAACCCATGGCGACCAGCGAGAGCGTGCCGATGCCGAACTCCTCCGCGCCCAGGATCGCGGCGATGACGATATCGCGGCCGGTCTTGAGCCCGCCATCGGTGCGCAGCTTCACTCGATGACGCAGGCCGTTGAGCGTCAGCACCTGATTGGCTTCGGACAGGCCCATTTCCCACGGCGTGCCAGCGTATTTGATGCTGGTCTGCGGGGATGCGCCAGTGCCGCCGACATGGCCAGCGATCAGGATGACGTCCGCATGCGCCTTCGCCACGCCCGCTGCGACCGTGCCGATGCCGGCCTGACTCACCAGCTTTACGCAGACGCGCGCGCGCGGGTTGATCTGCTTGCAGTCGTAAATGAGCTGCGCCAGATCCTCGATCGAATAGATGTCGTGATGCGGCGGCGGGGAGATCAGCATCACGCCCGGCGTCGAATGGCGCAGGCGGGCGATGAACTCGGTCACTTTGAAACCGGGCAACTGGCCACCCTCGCCGGGCTTGGCGCCCTGCGCGACCTTGATCTCAATCTCCTCGGCGGACCCCAGATATTCCGCATGGACGCCGAAGCGGCCCGACGCGATCTGCTTGATCACCGAATTGGCGTTGTCGCCATTCTCATAGGGCTTGAAGCGGATCGCATCCTCGCCGCCTTCGCCCGACACGGCCTTGGCGCCGATGCGGTTCATGGCGATCGCCAGCGTCTCATGCGCCTCCGGCGACAGCGCGCCCAGCGACATGCCCGGCGTCACGAAGCGCTTGCGGATTTCGGTGATCGCCTCAACCTCGTCGATCGGCACAGCCTCCCGCGCGAAGTTGAACTCCATCAGGTCGCGCAGATAGACCGGCGGCAGGTCCCGCACCCCGCGCGAGAATTGCAGATAGGTGGAGTAGCTGTCGGTCGCGACCGCCGTCTGCAGCAAGTGCATGAGCTGCGCGGAATAGGCGTGGCTCTCCCCGCCATTCCGCTGGCGATAGAAACCGCCGATGGGCAGCTTCACCACCGCCTCGTCATAGGCCGCCTCATGCCGCAACGTCGCGTTGAAGTGCAGCGAGGTATAGCCCTCGCCCGAAATCTTCGACGGCATGCCGGGGAACAGGTCGTTCACCAGCGCGCGGGACAAGCCCACCGCTTCGAAATTATAGCCGCCGCGATAAGAGCTGATGACCGCAATGCCCATCTTGGACATGATCTTCAGCAGGCCCTCGTTGACGGCGATGCGGTAGCGGTTGATGCAGGCGTCGACATCCATATCGCCAAACAGGCCGCGCGCTTGCCGGTCCGCAATGCACGCTTCGGCCAGATAGGCGTTCACCGTGGTCGCGCCCACGCCGATCAGCACCGCGAAATAATGGGTATCGACGCACTCGGCCGACCGCACATTGATGGAGGCGTAGGAGCGCAGCCCCTTGCGCACCAGATGCGTGTGCACGGCGGCGGCGGCCAGCACCATGGCGATGCCGACCCGGTCCGGCCCGATATTCTCATCGGTCAGGAACAGTTCGGTGCGTCCTTCGCGCACGGCCTGCTCGGCCTCCTCGCGGATGCGCTCGATGGCGCCGCGAAGCTGCTCATGGCCGCCTTCCGCCGGGAAGGTGCAATCGATGTCCGCCACGGACTGGCCGAAATGCGCCTTCAGCCGCGTCCAGTCAGCCGATGTCAGGACAGGCGAATCCAGCACCAGCACATGGCTGTTCTGCGTCTCCTCCTGCAGGATATTGGCAAGGTTGGAGAAGCGCGTTTTCAGGCTCATCACGTGCCGCTCGCGCAGGGAATCGATCGGCGGGTTTGTGACCTGGCTGAAATTCTGGCGGAAGAAATGGCTGATCGTCCGCGGCTTGTCCGAGATGACGGCCAGCGGCGTGTCGTCGCCCATCGAGCCCACGGCTTCCTTGGCGTCCTCGACCATGGGCGAGAGGATCAGTTCAAGATCCTCCAGCGTCAGGTTCGCGGCGATCTGCCGGCGGGTCAGCTCCGCCTTGTTCCAGGACGGCAAGGCATCGGGCGAAGCGGGCGGAAGATCGTCGACATACAGGAAGTCCCGCACCAGATCGGCATAGGGCCGCTCCGACGCGATCCGGTCCTTGATCGACCGGTCGTCATAAACCTCGCCCTCCAGCAGATCGACGGCGATCATCTCGCCCGGTCCCAGGCGGCCCTTGCGCATCACCGTCGCTTCGGGAACGACGACCATGCCGGTTTCCGAACCCACGATCAGCAGATTGTCGGCCGTCAGCGTATAGCGCAACGGACGCAGCGCGTTGCGGTCGACGCCCGCAACCACCCAGCGGCCATCGGTCATCGCCAGCGCGGCGGGGCCATCCCACGGCTCCATGACCGACGCGAGATAATTATACATGTGCAGATGCGATTCCGGCGTCTCGCCCAGGCTCTGCTGCCATGCCTCCGGAA
This sequence comes from Sphingobium phenoxybenzoativorans, assembly GCF_001757355.1. Taxonomy (GTDB): domain Bacteria; phylum Pseudomonadota; class Alphaproteobacteria; order Sphingomonadales; family Sphingomonadaceae; genus Sphingobium; species Sphingobium phenoxybenzoativorans. The sequence goes on along the minus strand of NZ_MINO01000020.1, from coordinate 15,462 downwards.
CGAGCATGATCTTCGCGGTCGGCGCATCGCGGCCCGCCCGGCAGATCGCCTCGAACACCGCGTCCAACGCCGCCGTATCGGACGCGCCCGCCGGGATCACCGGCTTGATATCCTCCGACTGCTCGCCAAAGGCCAGCGAAGCCATCTTGATCTCGTGGCTTTTCATCCAGTTTTTGTTGCCGCGGATCGTGTTGATCTCGCCATTATGGGCGAGCGTGCGAAACGGCTGGGCCAGCCACCATTGCGGGAAAGTGTTGGTCGAATAGCGCTGGTGGAAGATCGCGACGCGGCTCTCGAACCGGTCGTCCTGCAGGTCCGGGTAAAAGACCGACAGCGACTGGGCGAGGAACAGCCCCTTGTAGATGATCGAGCGGCAGGACAGCGAGCAGATGTAGAAATCGTTGATCTGCGCCGCGATCACCTTCTTCTCGATGCGGCGGCGGATCAGGTAGAGTTCCTTCTCGAACTCCGCCATGTCCAGTTCTTCGGGCATCGGCCCGGCGATCATGATCTGCTCGATTTCCGGGCGCGTGCGCTGCGCCTTCTCACCGATCACCGACACATCGACCGGCACTTGGCGCCAGCCGTAGATCTTGTACCCGGAATCGATGATCTCCGCCTCGACCAGCGTACGGCAGGTTTCCTGCGCGCTAAGGTCGGTGCGCGGCAGGAACACCATGCCAACGGCCAGCCGGTTGGGCAGGGGCTTGTGCCCCGCGTCGGCGATCGCATCGTCGAAGAAGCGCACCGGCAGGTCGACATGGATGCCCGCGCCATCGCCCGTCTTGCCGTCTGCGTCTACCGCGCCGCGATGCCACACAGCCTTCAATGCGTCGATCGCGCTCGCCACGACCCGGCGGGAAGGCTTGCCGTCCGTCGCGGCAACCAGGCCAACGCCACAGGCGTCGCCCTCGAAATCGGGGCGGTACATGCCTTCTTCGGCAATACGGAGGCGTTCTGCTTCAGTGGATGTGTAAAAATTGGTCATATCATCCATCCTTCTCAACGAATGGGTGAGCTAAGTTCGTCACGCATTCGAAATAATGCTCACAACGCAAAATCATTTGGCGGCGGCCGCGCCTACGCTCTGGTTCGCGTCCTGCTGCTTGATGTAATCGGTGATGGCCGACAGCACATGTTCAGCCGCAACATTCATCGCTGTTGATCTGTTTGTGACATTCGCTTGGTCGGCTACGGCTTGAAGTATCAGCGGTTGAATAGCCCGCCACGCACGCCCGCTTGAAGAAAGCCCAAAAGAAATCAGCTTTTTCCGGTCTTCACCATTCAAGTTGGCCAAAAATTGCGGCGCAGCGCCCCCTGCCATCTGCCGAACGTCATCAGCCACCACATTTGGTTCCTGGCCGCTGAGATTCTTCTCGATCATGTGTGAGAGGTCATTGCCCTCCGTAGCGGCGGATAATGCCTTCGCCCCAGTAGGACTGCCGTAAAATTCTGTAACGGCTGCGATGTCGGCCGCCGTTAAATAGTCGGCGTAAACATTTGCTATCACCTGATGCAATTTTGGCAGATTTGCGATAGTTTCGGGTTCGATGATTTCCCGTTCCGCCTTAACCGCAATATCCGATATGCCGGGATATAACTTCTCAATTTCCTGAAATTCAGGTCTGTTCTTTATGAGAACAGGCATGGTGATGGTGTAAGCGCGCTCGATCTGACGCCGCGTAATTGCTTCGCTGTTCAGAATTTCGGCGAGTTTCAACGCTTGTGCGCGCGTGGCGGCTGTGGCCACAACTTTCTTTGGCGCGTTGGGAGAAGCTGATGACGCCGGGAATGGGGAGATATTCGCTTGCCCATAAACGGGCGCGGCAAATACTCCGCATGTCAGGATCAATGCGGCAAAGCCCCCCCTTACGGTCACGCCGCGACCCTCTCGCCCGCCTTCGCCGCAGCCTTTGCCTTCAGATAGGCGTGCATATGGTCGGTCACGTCGCGGCCGTCGCGGATCGCCCAGACGACAAGGCTTGCGCCGCGCACGATGTCGCCAGCCGCGAACACGCCGTCCAGCGACGTCATCATCGTGCGATGGTCGACGCGTAGCGTGCCCCAGCGGGTCACCGACAGGTCCTCCGCGCCGAACAGGCGGGGCAGTTCTTCAGGGTCGAAACCCAGCGCCTTGATCACCAGATCAGCCTCCAGGCTGAACTCGCTGCCCGGATCGGGCTCGGGCGCGCGGCGGCCGGAGGCGTCGGGCTGGCCCAGGCGCATCTTGGTCACCTTGACGCCGGTCACCTTGTCCGTGCCCTCAAAGGCGATCGGCGCGGTGAGCCAGACGAACTCAACGCCTTCTTCCTCCGCATTGGCGACCTCGCGCTGCGATCCCGGCATATTGTCCCGGTCGCGGCGATAAAGGCACTTCACTGACTTGGCGCCCTGGCGGATGGAGGTGCGCACGCAGTCCATGGCCGTGTCGCCGCCGCCGATCACGACAACATTCTTGCCCTTGGCGTACAGCGATCCATCCTCATGCTCCGGCACATGGTCGCCAAAGCTCGCCTTGTTGGAGGCGGTCAGGAAATCGAGCGCCTTGACAACGCCGGGCGCGCCGACGCCGGGCGCGCGGATGTCGCGCGCCTTGTAGACGCCCGTGGCGATCAGGATGGCGTCATGCTTCTCGCGCAATTGCTCCATCGTCGCGTCGCGGCCGACTTCAAACCCTTCGTGGAAGATGATGCCGCCATCCTTCAGGCGCTGGACACGCCGCATCACGATGTCCTTCTCCAGCTTGAAGCCAGGGATGCCATAGGTCAGCAGGCCGCCCGCCCGGTCATGCCGGTCATAGACATGCACTTCATATCCTGCGGCGCGCAGATATTCCGCCGTAGTCAGCCCGGCCGGGCCTGCGCCGATGATGCCGACGGACTGGCCCCGGTCAGCACCCGGCACAAGCGGCTCGACCCAGCCTTCTTTCCAGGCGGTGTCCGTGATGTATTTTTCCACGCTGCCGATGGTCACAGCGCCATGGCCGGAAAACTCGATGACGCAATTGCCTTCGCACAGGCGATCCTGCGGACAGATGCGGCCGCAAATTTCCGGCATGGTGGAGGTCTGGTTGCTCAGCTCATAGGCTTCGCGCAGGCGGCCTTCCGCTGTCAGGCGCAACCAGTCGGGAATATGATTGTGCAGCGGGCAATGGGTTGAGCAATAGGGCACGCCGCATTGCGAGCAACGCGAAGCCTGCTCCTCCGCCTTCTCCGTTACGAAGGTGCGGCTGATCTCATTGAAGTCGCCCGCCCGGTCATCGGCGGCGCGTTTTTCGGGATACGCCTGTCCGGTTCCGACAAATTTCAACATAGGACTGTCAGCCATGTGCGCTCCCTTCGTTTCGCGCGCTGGAATAGCGCGGAAAACCGCGGGAGTCACGGGAATAATGACTTTAACGACAGTATATCTTACCTAAATAACGGATCATCCCGCGATTATGTTCATCTTAGCGACATATTATTGCTGAATAAATGTCCGTATCGGACCTACTTCATCGTGAGCCAGATGAGGGCGGCGGCGCCCGCCACGATTCGGTACCAGGCAAAGGGGCCAAATCCATGCTTGGAAACAATGCCGACAAACCATTTGATGACCAGAATGGCGACGATGAACGACACCACGAAACCGATGCCGATGTCGAACCAGCTCACGCCGCCAGTGGTGATCTTGTCATGGTTCTTGATCAGTTCCAGCGTCGTCGCGCCCAACATGGTCGGGATCGCGAGGAAGAAGCTGAACTCCGCCGCGGTGCGCCGCTCCACGCCCAATGTCAGGGCGCCCATGATCGTCGCGCCGGACCGGCTGACGCCCGGTATCATCGATATGCACTGGATAAGGCCGATGCCGACCACCCGGATCAGCGGGATTTCAGCAATGCCGACAATCGTCGCGCTCTTGATCAGCCGCTCTATGATCAGGATGGCGATGCCGCCGATGATCAGGGCCACAGCGACGACCTTCGGTTCGCCCAGCAGGATCTCGATCTTGTCGTGCAGCGCCAGTCCGATCAGGGCGGCGGGGATGAACGCGATCACCAGGTTGCGCAGGAACCGCCAGGATACCGGATTGCCCTGGAGCAAGCCCATGGCCACAGCCCAGAAGGTCCGCCAGTAAAGCACGACCACCGCCAGGATCGCGCCAAGCTGAATGATGACATTGAACATCGCCCACTGCGCGGAGTCATAGCCCAGCAGTTCGCTCGCCAGAATGAGGTGCCCCGTGGAGGACACCGGCAGGAATTCCGTCAGACCCTCGACAATGCCGAGCAGGACGATGGTCAGATAATGCATGTCCATGCAGGGATGAGCTCCTTTAGGCGCGGCCTATTCATACGGTCGGCCGTTTAGGGGAATGCAACGTCAGGATTTTCAGGCTTTCACCCGGCCCGCGAACCGGCCATGCCGGCGATACAGCACCAGCCAGGCGTCCGCCACCGCGGCGATCGGCGTCGGCGCGATGCCGAAGTCCGCAAGGCCGATCGCGCCGGGCGCGACGACATTGTCCTTCTGCAGCATCTTCCATTGATCGCGGGTCAGCGGACCGCCAGGCACCGTCGCAATCACCGTCGCAATCGGCGCGGGGATTGGCAGGAAACTGCGCTCCGGCCGGCCGATGATCTTGGCGATCAGCGCGTTGATGTCGAGCATGCTCAACACCTCCGGGCCGCCCAGTTCATACAGCTTGCCCTGATACGCCGGCTCAAGCGCGGCGGAGGCGATTGCGTGAGCAACATCAACGACATAGACAGGCTGGAATTTGGTGGCCGCGCCGATAACAGGCACCATTGGCGCCATGCGGACGATCTGCGCAAACCGGTTGGTGAACTGGTCCTCCCGGCCGAAAATGATCGACGGGCGGATGATGGTCGCCGCAGGGAATGCGGACCGCACGACACCCTCGCCTTCCCCTTTGCTTTTGCCATAGGCGGAAGGGCTTTCTGGGTCCGCCCCGATGGCGGAAATATGGACCAGCGCCGTTGCCCCGGCCTGCGCCGCCGCCTTCGCCACGTTCGCCGCGCCCTCGACATGCACCTTGGCGAAGGCCCCGTTCAGGATGCCGACCAGGTTTATCACTGCATCAGCGCCCTCAACGGCGCGGGCGACGCTTGCAGGCTTGGTGATATCGGCCGAGACCAGTTGCACCTGCCCCAGCCCCCCCAGCGTTTTCACGCGCATCGCGCTCGACGGGTTGCGCTCCGCCACGCGGACCCGCACGCCGCGCGCCAGCAGCTCTTGCACCACATAACGGCCGAGAAACCCGCCGCCGCCGAAAATTGTCACCAAACCGTTCGTCATGATGGAGTCCGTGTCCTTGCCAATGAGCGTCTTCGTCTCTCCCGCCTCCCCCCTTGCAACAGGCGGCGGCGCGAGACAACCGGGCGCGGGACGGCGGCGGCAAATATTTGGCCGCGCTGCGATTGACAAGGCGACACCCTAGCGGCTAATCGCCCCCGCCTACCCCGTGCCCAGATGGCGGAATTGGTAGACGCACCAGCTTCAGGTGCTGGCGATCGCAAGGTCGTGGAGGTTCGAGTCCTCTTCTGGGCACCATTTGTTCTTCTCAGAAGAACCCAGCAAGTGTATTAAACCCGCAGAAATCCAAGGGAATTGGCCCTTGGATCGTGCCGGATCGTCCCGCCTTTTCTCGGGGGTTCCGCACATTTTTGCGGGCCTTTTGCGGGCCTTTGCGAAAACCACATTGGGAAAAGGCCCGCCCATGCCTCTGACCGAAACCCGGCTTCGCGCACTCAAGCCAAAGGACAAACCGTACAAGGTCGCCGACGACCGCGGATTGTACATCGAGGTATCCCCATCGGGCGGAAAACTCTGGCGATTCCGCTATCGAATCGGCACCGTTGAAAAGAAGCTCTCGATCGGCTCCTATCCCGAAATCAATATCAAGGACGCACGCCAAGCGGCCTATGAGGCGCGGGTCAAAGTTGCGGCGGGCGGTGACCCGGCGATGGAGAAGCGCAAGCAGAAGATCCGTTCGGAATTCCTTTCCGCCCAGACATTCGAGGCGGTGGCACGCGAGTACATTGATGAGATGATGGTCCAGAACGGTCGGGCGGATGCGACCATCATCAAGGCCAACTTCTTCCTCGACCAGTTGACGGATGCCATCGGCAGCCGCCCGATCGATGAGATTGAGCCGTTCGAGGTGCTGGCTCCCCTCAAGCGCCTCGAAGCGAAGGGCAAGCACGAGACCGCCAAAAAGACCCGATCCTTTGCGAGCCGCGTGTTTCGCTATGGGGTTGCCACGACGCGCTGCAAAGGCGACCCGACGACGATGCTCCGCGGGGCGCTGATCACGCCCAAGGCAAAGCACTATGCAGCGATTCTTGAGCCGAAGGATCTCGGCGGACTGCTGCGCGCAATCCAGGACTACACTGGCAACTTCATCACCAGGTACGCCTTGCTCATCGCACCCCATGTCTTTGTACGCCCTGGGGAGTTGCGGCATGCCGATTGGAAGGAGATCGACCTCGAAGAAGGGGTCTGGCGCATCCCAGAGGGAAAGATGAAGGCGCGCCGCCCTCATGCCGTGCCGTTGTCCAAACAGGTAGTCGGGTATCTCAAAGAACTTGCCGAGATGGTCGGCACTGAAGGGTACGTGTTTCCGTCAGCCCGCGCCTCCGTCCGCCCGATGAGCGAAAACACCTTGAACGCCGCTTTCCGACGAATGGGCTTCACGAAGGACGAAGTCACCGCGCATGGTCTTCGGGCTACGGCCTCCACCATGCTGAACGAAAGCGGCCTCTGGAATCCGGATGCGATTGAACGCGGCTTGGCGCACGGTGACAGCAATGCCGTTCGCGGCGTTTATCACCGCGGCAAACACTGGGATGAGCGCGTCCGCATGGCGCAGTGGTGGAGCGACTACCTCGATACCATCCGTGATGGCGGGAAGGTCATCAAGGGTGCGTTTGCTGGAAGAGCCTGACGAGGATGTGAACACCTTTCGGATTTAGCTGGAACTGGGACATTCCTGCGGGCCGCGGCCACTAATTGGAGCGTCCAGTGATGTATGATCCCCCAGACGGTCCGTGGTCTATTTTCCCTAGGGCGAAACAATTACTCGTAGTTCGGCCTCGGTGGTTTTTTTGAGATATAGCTCGGTCGTGCCCAGCAGCAGAAGGGCGTCGTTGTTCATGTTTGATGCCGATGCGCCGGGCTGAACGAGTATCATCTCGAACCGGAGGCGCGCGCGCCTCGCCTTCTCCTTGAAATAGGACAGTTCTTTCATTCCCCCCTTGAGAAAACGTGTGTAGCCGTCCTGCGCCCAGAGTTCATGGCGGCGTTTTAGGTCGTGATAGAGTCTCGGCAGGCCCTGATGTTTTGCTACGATGCTTTTTTGAGCCTGGCCGCAGACGGTATAGAAGTTGCGGATGTCTTGAGTAACAGCACCGCCGTGCGCGTTCTTACAATGTACAAGACACAGACGGATCGTTTCCTCGTCGACGTCTTTGAGGCATACGAGATCTGCCGCTTCGCCAGAGCCGTCGTCATTGAAAACGACGTCGAACTCGGCCTCAATTTGCTGAAAAGTGTGATATTGGATGGTGGAACGGTCGACCAGTTTGCCGGCTGACTCGCGATTGAGTGGGATGCCGCTCCAATCCCAAGATTCCAGCCGGGATTTGTCGAACTGTCCAGCGTCCAGCCGAACTGGGATATGGTAGCAATTGTAGGAGTAGGTGCCATCAGCATAGCGGATTAGAAAAGGATCTTTTTGAAGATATTCCTCGAGCGCAATAGGGGCATCGTTCCCCTTGCGGAAGCGCACTTCCGGCCCCGAAACATGCTCGTGTTCATATCCCTTGGGCAGCTTGGCATCAATTCGAAGGCGGTAGACAGAATCTAATTGGCCGGATTGAATATGGATTGGAATGGCTCCATCGGCATCAGGTTCGTCGATTGCCAGATCGACCAGGTACAGCGGCACTGTCGCCCCATCGAATGTGACGGCCTGCCTATCGTTGAGGCGTAGCTGTGCCTGTTCGCCCCACATGGCTGCGATGGGCGGTGAAGACCAAGGGGCATCGATCTTCTCAGGTCGCAGGAAATCCTCGACGATGTTGCTCTCGTCACCGTTCTGCTGTTGCACCTTCGCCCAAGTAGCGCGGGTCCAATCGATCCATTCGGCAACATTGCCAGACCGCTGCTGCCATACCTTACCCCGTCGCTGAGCGGCTCCCCAGAGCACCCGTTCGCCGTTCTCGTATCCGAGACATGCGATGTTGTTCAGTTCAGACTCCCGCTTTTCAATCATTGCAAGCCCCTCGGTAACGTTGGGACCGAAGTAAGAGGTGAAGCTGATGGCGCCGATGCGTGATGAGCCGAGGCTCTTCGCGAGCGGCAGTTCGACGTTGTTCAGGATCCGAAAAATGGGACGGCCAGAGATTGGAACTGTGCGCTCGTCGGTTATGACCGTGGCCATTCGCTCGGATCGCATCGCAGAATAGTCGCTGGCGAACAGGCAGAGGACACCAGCTTCCTTGTCCCACCTAATAATTACAAGATCGTGGAGGACGTCCACGTCGTCCTGATAGTTGCCCCAACCAATTGCCGCGAGCCGCCGAACCACGGCAACCAGAACGTTCTGTTTCTCATCAAGGGCATGCCAAGTCTCGGTATCCTTTCCTAGGACTTCAGCATACAACTGTGGATTCCACTCGTCGCAAGAAGTCCGGAAGAACTGCGTCGAAAGCGATGGTCGAAGATTCCAAAGGGCAAAGCGCATATGGAGGTCGCCCGCACCGCGCAGTTCCTCGACGACATCTTGCAGACGGACCTCTTGATTTATCCTGTCTTCGCTAAGGCGGCGGATGATAACATCCCAATCGGCCCCCTCCGCGTACAATGCTGAGAGCTTCCGCTCCATTTCTGGATCTGCGATGTTTGCAATCACAGTCGCATCGCCAATCTGACCAGTATTTCCCTTTCGCGTAAAGCGTCCGACAAACTGCAGCGTGATTGCGAGCGACTTGTGGGTGTCGTGCAGCGCTGCAACTTTCAGGTTGGGCAGGTCATATCCCTCGCCCAGCATGTTTACTGCGACTACGATGCGGGCCCCGTCGTCGCTGCGGTCCACAAGGCGGGCCAGCGCCTCACGATTTGCCCGTGCCGTGCCGGCACCGGAATACACCACCACCGCTTGGTACTCCGGCGCGAGTTCCGCATAGATCTTGATGAGGTCCTCCGCGCGGTCCTTTGTTTTCGCGCGAGCCATCAACAGATGGTCGAGCCCGAGTTTCTCACGATCCCGGCGAAGTGCAGCAAGCGCCTCGCCCGCGATCCGACGGTCGCGCGTCTCCTGATCCCCATATTCCTCGATGGTTACGAGGTTGATGGGCTTGTAATAGCCGGCGGCCTGGGCATCGCCGAGCTTGAAGTTGAAGATGATCTTCCCGTCGATTCGAGCCTTGTCTCGCCGGAAAGGTGTGGCGGTAAATTGCACGACCCGTTTCTTCTCGAAGCCCATCTTGATCGCAGACCAGGTTGAGGCTGTCACGTGGTGGGCCTCATCGACCATGAGGTCCGAGCATCCCCCAATGAGAGCGGCTTTCGCCGCAGGATCGGACGCTTCCAGCGTTTGCGGCAAAGTGACGATCACGTTTGCATTCAGAAGTATCTGTTCAGCTTCCTCTACCGTCCCAACTCCCGTCGTTAATATGGCCACGCGCGGCCGTGCTATATCGACGGGAACGATCCCGAGCCTGGGCAACTCGCCAAGAGATTCGAATTTGCGGGCGATTTGGGAGCGCAGCGCATCACTCGGGACAAGGACCATCGTGCGGGTAAGCCGCCGAAAGACTTGTGTCGCCAGCATGGTTTCCGTCTTGCCTGTTCCAGTCGGAAGAACGATGGTTGCCGGATCGAAGATACTTCCGACAGAGAAGTGCGCGGAGATTGCGTGCAGCGCACCCGTTTGAGGCGGTCTTAACCCTTCGACACCAAACTGAGGATCTTCGGTTTTGAAGTCGAACTTCCCGACCCAATTCTTCAGAACGTCCTCGGGCGAGGCAGCATGGGCCTTAAAAGGCTCGCTTTCGTCCCAGGCCAGCGACATGATGCCCGTGGACTCGTCGATCGAACAAGTGACGGTGGGTAGGTCGGTTTCTCGGCGGCGCGCACCACTTCGCCGGATCAGTAACTCATTGAACGGGTAGTTTAGATCCGTCCGCAGCAGGTCGTGGCCGGGTACGTCGGAAGCGTAGCGAAGACCGCGCGCAGAACTGCCGGGGAATACTGCCTGGACCACTGCATTCCCGCCGATTGTCCGCCGTCGGCGCGGGATTGGGGGCAGTTTGACTTGGCCGGACCAGTCGGGGAGGAGACTCATGCAACTGCGCTCCCTGTTATTCCGTGTGGTGCCACTGATATGGACGTGGAATAGGTGCTATTCCCTCGGGCGTCTTGGCCCGCAGCTACCCAAGGCATCTAATTCCCGCCCCCAAGATCAAGCCAGACGCAAGTGTCATAGTAATGGGGCAAGGATGTCAATTAGGGTACAAAATGGCAACGCCACTCCCGGTGCCTAGCTCATTATTTGTTTGAGGGCGGATTCTGCAAGCTTATCACGAGAAACCCGCCAGTCTATCATCGGCCCATCTCCGATGGGTTCAGATAAAGATGTCGTCGCTCAAAGGTTACCTTTCAGCGCTTCGCCACGTCGACTCATAGGGCGGCCCTGCCGGGATGTTCAGATATCTGCCGACGGCGTGTTTCAGCGTGAGCGGAATTTCAAATGTCTGCCGCGGAATGGCGAGATTTGGTCGGATCCTACTGATCAATCCCGCAATGAGGACCGGTCAGCAATATGGTCACTGTCAGCACCACGGTTCCCGACGCCCGGTCCATGTGCGAGCTAGCCCCTCACGCACAAGCTGATCCCCAAGCGATTGGCCGCCCCGAACAATGACGCGGAGTTTGCGCCCAAATCGGTCTTCGTCGCGGTTTCCGATCGGCCGGACCTTGAAAGCGCCTTCGTTCAACAGGTCGCGAAGCCGGTAAGTCGCCTTCATACCAAGCTGATACTCAGAATCACACTTGGGTTCGCTAATCTCGGGGGTGTCGATGTCTGCGATCCTGATCTTCTCGCCCTCGAGCCAGAAGGTATCTCCATCAACGACGCAGGTGCGGCGTGTAATTCCGCAGACCTCGAAGCGCGGTGAGGTGCTTCCGGCCATCAGCGAAAGCTTATTTGCGAGTTCTGAGGGGCCGATCGAGGTCAGACCGGACACTGGCCAGTTCAATGCCAACATACCTCCAGCGAATACGATCGAGAACGCGCCTAGACCCAACATCCACTCCTTGCGCCGACGCTTGCCTTGCTGCTTCATGAGCTTGTCGCGGAAATCGAAGCGAACGACATTGTCATCCTTTTGGCCTCGACCTTCTTTTCGAGCCATCAAACTTGGCCTTCCCTACTCAAGCGATCGCTTCTTCATTTATCCATAGACGAACGCCTTTCAAATGCGCGAGCCAATTGCTTGCCATCGTTCGAGCACGCTGCGGACATAGCCAGGCGTCTCGCTGTTTTTGGGAATGCCGCCAGCTCTCGAAACCGCTCCAGGTCCAGCATTATAGGCAGCGAGGGCGAGATGTATCTGCCCAAACTTGTCCAGCATCTCGCGCAAGTAGCGTGCCCCGCCATCAATGCTCGCAACAGGATCATGCCGGTTCGTGATGCCGAGGTAGCGAGCCGTGCCTGGCATCAGCTGCGCCAGTCCCGCCGCACCAGCGGGGCTGATCGCCATTGGATTGAAGCGCGATTCAGTCCAGATCAACGCCTGCAGCAAGCCAGTGGGTATGCCATATCGAAGCTCTGCCTCCCGCACATTCGCCAAATAGATCACCTCGCGGAACGAGGGCGCGAACGCCGCCTTGCGCAGACTCAAGTTCATCTCACCGTGTACCGGAATGGCCGGCTCGACAGCCTCAGGCTCTACAGGGGTCGGTCGATGTTCGAATATCGCGAAGGATGGCGTGTCTGCTTGGGCTGAAACCTGCACCGCGGAAACGCTCATCAGGAGCACCCCGATCCTTCCAAATCTGATCATCATCCATCTCGTCGTATTGCCTCGAATCGAAACGGAACATAAAGTGAACAAAAGGGTGTAGGAAAGTGCTATTACGCGCGCGATCGGGAGGAGAGGTCGCTCGCAAGGGGGCGGTATTTAGAGCTTGAGGAGCGCCGCATGTCCCACGCGTTATCCAGTCCTACCAGCTTGTCCCTTGCTTCAGCAGCAAAGCAGCTTTGCGAGGTGCTGGGAGGGTATTGGTCCGGCTCCAAGGGCATGGCGCGATGTCCCGCCCACGATGATCGAACGCCCTCGCTCGGTGTAACTCTGGGACGACGCGCCATCCTCTTTCATTGTTTCGCGGGCTGCAGCCAGGATCAGGTCCTGACTGCACTCGCCGCTCGAGGTGTTTCGCCGGGGAGCTTCTTTTCTGGGGAAATCGAAATCGAGCCAGGAGTTAATGTCGGCAAGCCAGCATACCATGCGTTTGCAGAGCGAATTTGGCGTGAAGCAACGCCACTCGACGGTACTCCCGCCAAGACCTATCTCCAAGCCCGCGGCATCCGCGCCGTCTCGCGCGCGCTCAGATTTCACCCTCGTACCCCGCTCGGACCGAAGGGGGACACGAAATACTTGCCTGCTCTGATCGCGGCAGTGACGATGGATCATGGGCTGGTCGGAATTCACCGCACGTTTCTCAACCCGCTGAGGCCCGCGGTGCCCCCTTTCGCCAACCCCAAGCGCGCACTCGGGAGCTTGGCATCAGGCGCAGTTCGCCTCTTCGAACCTGTCCACGGGCGGCTCGGCCTTGCCGAAGGTATCGAGAGCGCGCTCGCTGCCAAGGCCTTGACCCAGATCCCTTGCTGGGCCTCGCTCGGCAATGAGCGTTTTGGCCACGTGTCGATCCCGGAAAGCGTCAGCGAATTGCATCTGTTCGTCGACCATGATGCAGGCGGCGACATTGCCGAGGAACGCGCGCGCAGCGCCTACGCCTGTGAGAACCGAACGATCATCACGCGTCGCCCGCGCGGTCACGGGAAAGACTGGAACGACGCCTTGCAAGCGTGGCTGCGGTCCAAGACCTGACGTGAAGAGAGGGGAGAAGGCTTTTGTCCTGATGAAGCCCGGCCAGTGGACTGGGCTTCGTCAGGAGGTTCCAAATGCTCAGCTCTGTTCCCGCTCTCTTGCTTCCCCCACCATCTGAACCGCTCGTCCTGCTTGCTGCTCACACCATCGCCGCAAACCTAGCATCCGGCGAACCGATCACGCGTCGGCAGTTGCATACGCTTCTGACCGATCATTTCGGGGGCACAGACGCAGTAGGGCGCTGGTCGGTGCGCGATGCGCATATCGCGTTGGAATTGGCTCAGACCGAATTCCTGCAGGCCACCCCACAGATTGACCTTGCCGATTCGGCAGCCGACGCCGATCGGATGTTTACGGCGTTGGAATCCGTTCTGCCGACACAGACAAATCGCAGCGACGAGCAGATCGAATGGCAGCAGTTCGCAACACCGCCGCGCGTTGGCTGGCTTGCCGCCCGGGCCTGTGCCCTGGCCACAGGCGAGCTCGTCCTGGAACCCTCGGCCGGAACCGGGATGCTCGCGGTCTGGGCGGCCAAGGCAGGCTCGCGCCTTGATCTCAACGAAATCTCGCCGCTTCGCCGCGACTGCCTGAGCGCCTTGTTCCCCGCGGCCAGAGTGACCGGCCATGACGCTGAGCTGATCGACGAACTGCTCGATCCAGCCATCGTCCCGAGCGTCGTCTTGATGAACCCTCCCTATTCCCACGGCATTGAGCGAGGGCACGATAGTCGCACTGGCTCGCGCCATCTGCGGTCGGCCTGGAACCGTCTGGCGTCCGGGGGGCGGCTTGTCGCGATCATGCCTGAATGGTTCGACTGCGCGAAGTTCCTGGCGGGGCTTAAGGGACCGATCTCGCTGCGGCTCAATGCCGCGGTCGAACGCGCGTTTGCCAGGCAGGGCACCGGCATCACCACGCGGCTGTTGGTCTTCGACAAGGTGGAAGGCTCCAATGAGCCTGTCGCCATCCGAACAAGCGACTTTCGCCAGCTGGTCGAGCTTGTCGATGCCTTGCCGGCTCGCGGCAGCCTGGACGCTGTTCCAGAGCATTTTAGCCTTCCGGCCCGTGCGCCGTTTCGCTTGGTGACCGCGCCGCGCAGGCCGCTGCCGATACCAGCAAGGATCACTCCTGCAGCCTCCGCCATCAAGCCGCTCACCTACCGGTCGCTCGAAACCCCTGCACCGCTTGCCCCTCAGGTCGGCCACTATTTGCCCTATCGCCCGAGCAGAATCGTGATCGATGGTGCGGCCAAGCATCCGACGCCGCTCGTCGAGTCCGTCGCCATGGGCTCGATCGCCGCGCCGATGCCCGGAGCTGTGCCGCAGCTGCCCGACGGGCTGGTTGCTAAGGGGCTGCTGTCTGCTGCCCAGGCAGAGACTCTGATTTACGCAGCAAGCGCTCATGCCCGAGATCTTCCCGGTCGGTTCGAACCCGAGGACAAGGGCTGTTCGCTCAAGGCCTCGGCGGAAGGTCAGGTTTTCCGGCAGGGCTATTTCCTCGGGGACGGCACCGGCGCTGGTAAAGGACGCCAGGTCGCGAGCGTCATTCTCGATCGCTGGGTGCGCGGCGAGCGCCGCCATATCTGGATTTCGAAGAACGAGGCGCTGCTCGAAGACGCGCGCCGCGACTGGGCCGCCCTTGGCGGTTTGCCGATCGACATCCAGCCGCTGGCGTCCTGGAAGCTGTGCACCCCCATCGCAATGCGCGACGGCATTCTCTTCGTCACCTACCCGACCCTCCGTTCGGGCCGAAATGACGCAACGCGCCTTGACCAGATCCTCGCCTGGGCCGGTGAGGATTTCGACGGCGTGATCGTGTTCGATGAAGCGCACGCCATGGCCAATGCCGCTGGCGGCGAAGGATCTCGGGGTAAAGTCAAAGGATCGGAGCAGGGCATTGCCGGGGTGCGCCTGCAAAACCTCCTCCCCCGGGTAAGGGTGCTCTACGCTTCGGCAACTGGTGCGTCCGACGTCAACAACCTCGCATATGCGACGCGCCTCGGGCTCTGGGGTCCGGAAACCGCTTTCGCCAATCGCGAGGCCTTCGTCGCCGATATTCGTGACGGCGGCATCGCCGCGATGGAACTCGTCGCGCGGGACCTCAAGTCGGTCGGCCTCTATACCGCCCGGGCCCTTTCGTTCGCCGGTGTCGAGTATGAGATCCTCGAGCATTGCCTGACCGAGGATCAGATCGCGATCTACGATGCCTATGCCGAAGCCTGGGCGATCATTCACGCTAATTTGCGCGAAGCGCTGGAAGCCACGCGGATCGTCGACAGCGAAACTGGCGGCACGCTCAACTCCGGGGCGAAGTCCGCAGCGCTATCGATCTTCGAGGGAACCAAGCAGCGC
>NZ_MINO01000019.1 GCF_001757355.1 Sphingobium phenoxybenzoativorans | reverse complement strand
GACGCGCGGTTGCAGCGGCTGGCGGCGGTCGCGCTCAAGCGGCAATTGCAGGGGCTGGGGCCGGACCGGGCGCGCGACGGGGCGGTGGTGGTGGTCGATAACAAGACCGGCGACGTGCTGGCCTATGTCGGCGGCGTCGGGCTGGGATCGACGGCGGCGGCGGTGGACGGGGCGGATGCGTACCGGCAGGCGGGATCGACCCTGAAACCCTTCCTCTACGCGCAGGTGATCGAGCGCGGGTGGCTGACGGCGGCGTCGATCCTGGAGGATTCGCCGGTGCAGCTCGACACGGCGTCGGGCCTTTATGTGCCGCAAAATTACGACCGCAGCTTCAAGGGGCCGGTGTCGGTGCGCAGCGCGCTGGCAGGGTCGCTGAACGTCCCGGCCGTGCGCGCGCTGCTGCTGGACGGGGTGGAGACGTTCCGCGATCGCCTCTGGGATCTGGGCTATCGCGGGCTGACCGAGGATGGCAGCTATTACGGGTTCAGCCTGGCGCTGGGGTCGGCGGAGGTGACTTTGCTGGAACAGGCGAATGCGTACCGCACGCTGGCCAATGGCGGGCAATGGTCGCCGCTGCGGCTTCGCGCGGAGGAGGGGCATGACGCGCCGCGCGGCATCGTGTCACCGCAGGCCGCATGGATCATATCCGACATATTGTCCGACGCCTCGGCGCGCACCCGCACCTTCGGCGTCGATTCCGCGCTGCGCCTGCCCTTCTGGACGGCGGTCAAGACCGGCACGTCGAAGGCGATGCGCGATAATTGGTGCGTGGGTTATTCCGACCGCTTCACCGTCGCCGTGTGGGTCGGCAATCTGGAGGGGGATTCGATGAAGGCGGTGTCGGGCACCAGCGGCGCGGCCCCGGTGTGGCGCGACGTGATGCTGGCGCTGCATGCCGGGCAGCCGGGGCAGACCCCGCCGCGCCCGGACGGCATGGAGCAGCGGCGGGTCGCCTTTCAGAACAGCATAGAGCCGCAGCGGGACGAATGGTTCGTGAAGGGGACAGGCCAGCCGGCGCTGGCCTTCGCGCCGGAGGCCGCGCGCCGCCCGCGCATCGTCAATCCGGTCAATGGCAGCGTCTATGCGCTGGACCCGGACATTCCCATCGACCGGCAACGGCTGGGCGCGGAGGTGACGGGGCTGGTGGCGGGGCACCGGCTGCTGCTCGACAATCGCGACCTGGGCGAAGCCGATGCGCGGCCGCAGATATTGGCCGGACCGGGCGCGCACCGGCTGGCGCTGGCCGATCCTTCAGGCCGGATCGTGGACCAGGTGCGGTTTGTGGTGCGGTGATCGGCCTTATGGGAGGAAAACGCGGCGTGCTCCTGCGAAAGCAGGAGCCCAGTTCAGAGGGCGGGACTGGGCTCCTGCTTTCGCAGGAGCACGATTCCCATCCAGCATCACAAAGCGCGAACCGGCCGGATGGGGAGTTTGGGGCTTATGCGGACACCCTCTGGTGTTGCGCCGCGCAACATTCTATCTGCGCTCACATCATCCTTCCCTTCCCCAATCGACGCGAGGACGCACATGGCGACGGCATATGAGGCACGGCTTGGACTCTATATCGGCGGCGAGTGGCTGGCCGGTGCGGGGCGCGATACGCATGACGTGCTGAACCCGGCCAGCGGCGCGGGGCAGGGCGGATTGCCGCTGGCGACGCCCGACGATCTGGACCGCGCGCTGGAGGCGACGCAGCGCGGCTTTGCCAAGTGGAGCAAGACCGCGCCGGAGCAGCGCGCCGCCGTGCTCAACAAGACCGCCGCCCTGATCCGCGAGCGGGCCGACCTGCTGGCGCGGCTCGCGACGCTGGAGGAAGGCAAGATCCAGGCGGAGGCCAAGGGCGAGGTGCTGGCGGCGGCGGCGCTGCTGGATTTCCACGCGGGCGAGGCGGTGCGCATCTATGGCCGGGTGCTGCCGCGGCCGAGCGGCACGCGATCGCTGGTGCTGCATCAGCCGGTCGGGCCGGTCGCCGCCTTCTGCGCATGGAACTTCCCGGTGATGAATGTGGTCCGCAAGATAGCGCCTGCCGTGGCGGCGGGATGCTCGATCATCATCAAGCCGAGCGAGGAAACGGCGGGCTGCGCGGTGGAGGTGCTGCGCTGTTTCCAGGATGCGGGCCTGCCCGGTGACGTGGCGCAATGCGTATTCGGCGTGCCCGACATGGTGTCGCGCCAGTTGCTAGCCTCGCCCATCACCAAGAAGCTGAGCTTCACCGGGTCGGTGCCGGTCGGCAAGCATCTGATGAAGCTGGCCGCAGACACGATGATGCGCACCACGATGGAGCTGGGCGGGCATGGCCCGGTGCTGGTGTTCGACGATTGCGACCTGGACAAGACGCTGGACGTGCTTGTCACCCACAAGTTCCGCAATGCGGGGCAGGTGTGCGTGGCGCCGACCCGCTTCACCGTGCAGGAGGGGATTTACGACCGCTTCGTCGCCGGGTTCGCCGAGCGGACCAGGGCGCTGAAGATCGGCGACGGCATGGACGCGGCCAGCCAGATGGGACCGATGGCCAATCCCCGCCGCCCCGAGGCCATCGCCGCGCTGGTCGAGGATGCGCGCGCGGAGGGCGCCAAGGTGCTGGCCGGGGGCGAGCGGAGCGGCAATGCCGGATTCTTCTTCCAGCCCACCGTGCTGGCCGACGTGCCGCTGTCCGCCAAGGCGATGCATGAGGAGCCGTTCGGGCCGCTGGCGATGATCCGGCCCTTCGGCACGTTCGACGAGGCGGTGGCGGAGGCGAACCGCCTGCCCTTCGGCCTTGCCGCCTATTGCTTCACCGAGAGCGGGCGCAGGCAGAATATGCTGGGCGACGCGATCGAGGCGGGCATGGTCGCGATCAACACTGTGCGGCTGAGCTGGCCCGACAGTCCGTTTGGCGGGGTGAAGGAGAGCGGCCATGGGTCCGAGGATGGCCCAGAAGGGATCATGGCGCATATGATCACCAAGGCGGTGCATATTTCGTGACGGATTGCCCCTAAAGGTTTCGCTACTCCCCATCCGTTCGTCCTGAGTAGCCACTGAGCTTGTCGAAGTGGCGTATCGAAGGATCTGAGCTGGGCGCGAAGGTGCTTCGATATGAGCCTTCGACAAGCTCAGTCTCTACTCAGCACGACCGGGGTTAGGGTAAGCGCAAGCTCTTTGACGGGAAATGCCAACACCATTGATCCCCCGCCGCGCCCGCACCATATTGCGCGCATGGAAAAGCTGAACCTGACCGACGCCGAATGGCGCGAGAAACTGTCGCCGGAGCAATATCATGTGCTGCGGGAGGCGGGGACCGAGCGGGCCTTTACCGGCAAATATAACGCCAACAAGGCGGACGGCACCTATTATTGCGCGGGATGCGGCGCGGAGCTGTTCGACGCGGACGAGAAATATGACAGCGGCTCCGGCTGGCCCAGCTTCACCGCGCCGGTCGACGCCGATGCGGTCGAGGAGAAGGTCGACGTCAGCCACGGCATGCGCCGGGTAGAGGTGCTCTGCGCCAAGTGCGAAGGGCATCTGGGCCATGTGTTCCCGGACGGGCCGGGCGTGAACGGCCTGCGCTACTGCATGAACAGCGCGTCGCTGGATTTCAAGCCGCGGGAAGAATAGGTCCTTTTACCGGCGTATGATTGGCCAGGATGCGGCCTATAGAAGCGAAAGAATTTCACCATAATCCTGCGCGCCATGCAGGATGTGGATAATGACTACTTTCTCTGCGTCTACCCGGTAGAATATCAGATAATCGCCATGTCCGCGTTTACGGATTCCAAGCGCCTCATAGCGCGGGACAAGTGGAAAGCCGTTGGGCAGGCCGGCAAGGCTCATGCATTTTGCGCGCAGTTCTTGCAGGAAGGTCAGTGCGCGGCGCGGATTATCACGGGCGATGAAGTCGCCGATCCTTTCCAGATCGCGCTCGGCCTCAGCCGATATTTCGACGATCATTCCGGGTCGCGCAGCATCGCTCTATATTTCGCTTCCAGCCGCTCAAAGACGGCATCCGCCGGTTGCGTGCGCCCAGCGTCGGCATCCGCCAGCCCGCGCGCAATGGCCGCGTCCAGCGCCGCCAGCCGCGCCTCGCGGTCCTGAACGAGACGCACGCCTTCACGCAGAACTTCGCTTTTCGAATTATAGCGGCCCGATTCCACCATTTTCGAAACGAAGGATTCGAGTTGCTGGCCCAAGTCGGCGCTGATCATCGGCGGTCTCCTACATCGCCACTATAATCTTGTTATCAACTATTATCAAACTCCCCTCACGCCTTCGCCGACAGGGCGCTCAGTTCCTCCAGGTCCAGGTCGCGCTCCAGTTCGTGCAGGGTCCGCTCGTCGATGTCGCCCGCGCGGTGGAGGCGGATGAGTTCGGCGCGGCCAGCGGCGATGGCCACCAGCACCAGATCGAAATGGGCGTGCAGCGTGTCCGAAAAATGGTCTTCGCGCCCAGCATAGTCGGCGGAGATCACGGCGCGGCGGCGGTAGCGTTCCAGCAGTTGCGGGTGGACCAGCTTCCCGTCCACGTCAAAGGCGCCGGTTTCGACCACGGCGACCTGCGCCTTGGCCATGGCCGCCTCCGCCTCGCTCATCGTCATGCGCGGGCGGTCGCTTTCCGGCTCCGACAGCCGCGCCCAGCCGATCAGGCGGCCGAGCGTCATGCCCTGGACCAGCACCGTGCCCAGGATCACGCCGAAGGCCGCGACCAGCATGAAATCACGGCCGGGGAAATCGGCGGGCACGCTGAGCGCCACGGCCAGCGTCACCACGCCGCGCATTCCCGCCCAACTGAGCACCACGGCGGAACGCGACCCCATCGGCCGGTAGCGGCGCAGACCCAACGCCCGTAGCGCGTGGATGACGCCCTCCGACGCGAACACCCAGACGAAGCGCGCGGCGACCAGGGCGACGAGGATCAGCAGGACAGGCACCGCCATCTGGCCCATCACCACGCCGAAGCCGCCGACGCGATCCACCACGTCGCGCAGCGAGGAGCCGATCAGCAGGAACACCGCCGCCTCCATCAGGAAGATCATCACCGCCCAGAAGGCGGTGCCGCGCATGCGCACGGCGGCGGTGAACACGACATGCTGATACCAGCCGCAGATAAGGCCGGTCATCACCGTCGCGATCACGCCCGACACATGCAGCATCTCCGCCAGCAGATAGGCGGCCCAGGGCGCGAGCATGGACGCGGCGATCATCAGATATTCGTCGCCCAGCCGCTTGACCGCCAGCACCCAGGCCGCGCCCACGACTGCGCCGACCACCGCCCCGCCGGCGGCGAGCAGCGCAAAGCTCTCCAGCGCATCCACCGTGCTGAACGCGCCGGTCACCCCCGCGGCGATGGCGAAGCGGAAAAGGACAAGGCCGCTGGCGTCGTTGAGCAGGCTTTCCCCCTCCAGCAGAATCGAAAGCCGCCGGGGCAGCTTCACCCGCGACAGCACGGCGCGCGCCGACACGGCGTCAGGCGGCGAGACGATCGCGCCCAGCGCCGCGCAGGCCGCCCAGGGCAGCGACGGGAACAGCCAGTGGGTGACGGCGGCGATAACAATGGTGGTGAACAGCACCGCGCCCACGGCCAGCGAGAGGATGCCGAACATGTGCCGCTTGAGATGCCCCAGCGCGATGAACCATGCCCCGTCCATCAACAGCGGCGGCAGGAAGATGACCAGCACCAGTTCCGGGTCGAGCGCGATCACCGGCAGGCCAGGAATGAAGGCGAGGAGCGCGCCGCCGGTCAGCAGCGCGACGGCGGGCGGCAGGGCAAGGCGATGCGCCACATAATGAAGCCCGATGATCGCCAGCAACATCGCGATCATCAGTTCGAAAAGCTGCATCGGCTCCATTGTGGCTTGCCCCTTTGGTTATCGGGAAAGAGTAGCGGCTCGTCCTACGCGTGGATAGCGGCTTGGGGTTCGCGAGCGTTGGACAGACGCCCCGTATCAAATCAGCATGCTTTCACTACCGTTCGGACTGAGTCCTCCGACAAACTCAGGGTGAACGGTAGGAAATGATGCGGGCTACTGGCAGCGATCGGTGTAGACGGCGGCCTCCTGCGGCGTCATCGGCGGCAGCTTGCCGTCCAGTTGCAGGCTCATCCCCTCCCATGGCTGCTGCTGCCCGCGCGCCGGGGCGAACCAGAGGAGAGCTGGCTGCCTGCCGGGACCCGACAGGCGATACCATTTCGGCGCGGGCATGGTCCTGAGCTTCGCGCAGCGGACCGGGACAACCGCATGCCCCTTCTCCCGCAGGGCGGAGAGCAGCGCCGCTTCACCAACGGCCGGGCCGTCATTGCGGAAATAGAGGTTCATCACCATCGTCCGCGCGCCGCCCGCCAGCACCTTGATCTGCTGCCCCTTCACCGTGGCGATCCCGGCGCGGCGGAAAAATTCGCCGTTGGACATCGGCTTGTCGAGCATCTGCGGCGGTAGCGCCGCCCAGGTGACGAAGGGCGCGGTTTCAAGCTGACGCCAGTCGTAGAAGCTGTTCGCGGGCAGGGTGGCGGGACGCAGCAAGGCGCCCAGCGCGCCCGCCAGCCCCTGCGCGGGCGATGCCGGAGCGGCGGTCAGCGGCGGGGTCACGGGTTTTCCGGCCGCAGGGGGCATTTTGGCGGCGGGGGCGGGGGCAACGGGCGCGGCTCCTGCTCCTGCTCCGGCCCTGCAGATCCTGAGCGACCGGGCCTGAACGACCTGACCCATCGCCGCGCCGATCGGCGTTTTCAGCGTATTGTCATGCTCGACCAGCACCGACCCCTTTTTCTCCTCCGCATTGAACATCAGGATGACGGGCATATTGTCGCCGCCCCATTTGTCCTTGCCATATTTGACATAGACCCAGCGCTGAATGCCCTCATATCGCGCGCCGCCCGCGCAACTATAGCAGACGCTGACCGGCAGGGGGCCGGACTTGCCGGCGGCGGTGTCGAGGAAAACGCCGCCCTTGCTCACGGTGACGCGGGGCTGTTTGGCGCAATCGCCCGCCGGCGCGTAGTTGCCGTAGATTTCCGGGGGTATCTCCCCCTCGTCCGCCCAGGCCGGAACCGCGGCGATCGCGCATATCAGGGCGGACAGAAAAAGCGGAAGGCGCATCTGCGGGGGGTTCCTTCGATCAAGGGTTCCCGGCGAATGTCCCCGTTCGTTGTTACAATGTCACGAATATTCTGGCTCGCGGACAGTCCAGCGCCGATTCCCGCACCCGATTGACGTCATTCAGCCACCGTAAAGCCCTGTTCCGCTTGTAGGAGCGGGCGATAGCGCGTATCGGGCGGCAACCAACATGGCAAAAGCGGGCAGGAAGACATCGGCGCCGGACGACGGCTGGCCCGCGCGGGCAAAGCGCTGGCTGGTCACGGGCCTGAAGATCGGCGGACTGGCGTTCGTCGGCGGACTGCTTGCGCTGGTGGTGGCGGTGGTCATCGCCATGCAGTCGCTGCCCAATTATGAAGCGCTGAAATCCTCGCCCAATGGCCAGATGATCCGCGTCCACGCCGCCGACGGGTCCGTGATCGTGGCGCTGGGGCCGAGTTTCGGCCGGTGGATGGCGTTCGACCAGATCCCGTCCGTCATGGTCGATGCGATGGTGTCGACGGAGGACAAGCGTTTCTACCTGCACCCCGGCGTCGACCCGATCGGCCTGACCCGCGCATCCTATCTGGCGCTGGTCAATCGCGGCACCGGCCGCCGCATGCAGGGCGCATCCACCATCACCCAGCAGGTGACGCGCAATATCTTCCTCAACAACAGCTACACGTTCGGCCGGAAAATCCGCGAGATGATCCTGGCGCTGGCGCTGGAGCGCAAGTTCAGCAAGCAGCAGATATTGGAGCTGTATCTGAACAAGGTCTATTTCGGCGGCGGAGCCTATGGCATCGATGCGGCGAGCCGGAAATTCTTCGGCCATGCGGCGAATACGCTGAACCTGCCCGAAGCGGCGATCATCGCGGGGCTGGTCAAGGCCCCGTCCAGCTACTCCCCCACGGCGGACGCCGACGCCGCCGTCGGGCGCGCGGGCGTGGTGCTGGAGCTGATGCGCGAAAATGGCGCGATTACCGGAGACGAACTGGCCACGGCGAATGTGAAGGCCGTGAAGCTGGCCCCGGAGCCGCCGCAGAACAGCGTGCGTTACTTCACCGACTGGGTGCTGCCGCAGCTTGAGACGCTGGTCGACGAGCCGCTGGAGCCGCTGGAGGTCTACACCACCATTGACCTGCCGATGCAGCGCGCCGCCACCGCCGCGATCAAACAGAATGCGCCGGGCAGCACGCAGGGTGCCCTTGTCTCGCTGGACCGCGACGGGGCAGTGCGGGCGATGGTCGGCGGCCTCGATTATGTGACGTCCAATTATAACCGCGCGACGCAGGCGACGCGCCAGCCGGGATCGGCGTTCAAGCTGTTCGTCTATATGGCGGCGCTGGAGGCGGGCTATACGCCCGAAACCGCCGTGGTCGACGAGCCGGTCGACATCAACGGATGGCAGCCGCGCAACAGCTCCCGCCGCTATTCCGGCAAGATCGATATCCGCACCGCCTTCGCCTATTCGATCAACACGATCGCGGCGAAACTGGGCGTGGAGGTCGGCTTTGCGACCGTCGCCGACATGGCCCGGCGGTTCGGGATTTCGACGCCGATCAGCACGCACCCGTCGATGGTGCTCGGCACGTCCGACGTGCGCCTGATCGACATGACCCGCGCCTTCGCCTCCTTCGCGCGCAAGGGCGTGGCGGTCAGCCCCTATGGCATCACCAAGGTCACGACCGCGGACGGCCGCCTGCTCTACGAGCATAAGGATGATACCAGCCGCGTGCTGGTCGCCCCGTGGGTTGCGGCCGGGATCACCGACCTCCTCCAGACCGCCGTCAACACCGGCACCGGCAAGGCCGCGCAGATCGGCCGCCCGGTCGCGGGCAAGACCGGCACGACCAGCAGCAACAAGGATGGCTGGTTCCTGGGCTTTTCCAGCGGCATCACCACCGGCGTCTGGATGGGCCGCGACGACGCCCGCGCCGTGGGCGGGATGCAGGGCGGCCGCGCGCCTGCATCGGCCTTCGCCCAATATATGAAGGTGGCCGTCGCCAAGCGCCCGGTCGAGGAGTTCGAGACCGAAGTCACCCTGCCCGAATATGAGCTGGAGCCGGACGACGAGACCTATTTCAACCAGCCCGACAACGGCCAGTTCGTCGACGAGAACGGCATGCCGATCGAGCGCGCGAAGAGCGATGACGACACCGATCCGGCTGACGCAGGCACGACGCCCTATGAAGCCCCGGCGCGGATCGACCAAAGATGGATCGACAATGTGCTGGGCCGCGAGAAGAAGCCGGCCAAGGACAAGGGGCAGGGGCAGCAGCAGAATTAGTCCATTTCCTGCGGAGCGCCGCTGGCGAGCCACTGGCTCCTTCGGCAGAGATGCAATATGATAAAATCATATTGAACCGGAGGTAGGCACGGCTGCGAAATCAATCACGGTGACGCTTGGCGAAATGGCGTCGCATGCCGAGCGTCATCTGGCGTCGGGACGATATGCCTCCATGAGCGAGGTGATGCGAGCGGGCTTGCGCGCACTGGATCGCGAAGAGGCGATATTGGATGAACTGGTGCGCGTTCGCGTTGCCGAAGCCTTGGCTGATCCCCGCCCCGCCATGCCGCTCGACAAGGCATTTGCGCAGGTGAGGGCTTAGAAACGCGGTGTGAATTTACGGCTTCTGAGGCTGACGGCTGGACAGTTGCCCAGCGACCAAATCGATTTCCATTTGTACGCCGCCAGCGAGAGAGGCTGCGAACCCCATGCTTTTTATATGCGCCCTAATGCCATAGGTGGGATCACCCGAAGCAGGAAGCATCTTGGTCAGCACATATTGAGAGAGCCCGTTAGGCACCGCCGAGGGGACAGATTTTACCAACACCCAGCCACTTTTTGTCATGTCATTGAGAACGTCCTGATCCGTTTCCGAGCCGCGGAAGCCGGTCGCAACGACGTCGCAAGTGAATGTCTTGGCACGAATGACCGACCATGTTTCTCCATTCGGAGCCGAGAAACGAAGAAAAAGGCTGGGTGCATCCGCAACAGACAGCGCGCCAGTTTTCGCATAGCGCTTGATCAAGTCAGGGAGATTAGACAGCGCTTTTGTCGTCCCGACATCAAAAGCCCCAAAGTAGGCCTGCGCATCAGGCGGGAATACCATTTTCCCGCCTTGGGTGGCGCGCTCACACATTCCGATCGATTGAGCGATCGTCGCTATACCCTGTGGTGACGCCGAAGCGGGGCTTGAACCCGAGGCAATTGAGCTGATTGCGATTGCAACGAATGCTAGCCGGCCTGAAAATCGCATTTGCTACAATCCCTGAAACTCACGCAGCTATGCCTTCTCAAGGTTGCCAAAGCCCTAATCCATATAAGGCATGAGGCGGGAGAGATGGGTTCCCGCCTGCGCGGGAATGACGAAGTGTTGAAACGACGCCCAATATTTATGTGTCTCCCACTCCTTCTCGTCATGCCAGCGTATGCTGGCATCTCAGGAGATGATGCGCGACTAGGCCTAAGATCCCAGCCTTCGCTGGGATGACGTTCGGTAGAGACAGCCCGCCCCCTACACCCCAACCCGATGCAAACTCATCCCATGTTCCTTCAGCCACCGACGCGACGGAGCCGGATCGCGCCCCAGCAGCCGCGCATGCGCCGCGTGGAATGCCGCGCTGTGGTCCATATGGGCGAGGTGGGCGACTTCGTGGGCGACGGTGGACTGGCGGACTTCCGGCGGGGCGAGGATCAGGCGCCAACTGTAGCGGATCGCGCCCGAGGACGAGCAACTGCCCCAACGCGCCTTCGGGTCGCCGATGCTGACGGTGGTAAGGGGGAGTTTCGCATTGGTCGCCAGCGCGCGGGTTTCCGCCTCCAGCACGTCGCGCGCACGGGCTTTCAGCCAACGGAGCAGGCGCGCGCCGACCGATTCCGCCGCGCCACCGACGCGTAGAGTGTCACCATCCAGCGTGATGCGGCGGGGGGCCTTGGCGTCCCACACGATCGTCACCGGCTGCCCCTCCAGCAGAAAGGTCGCGCCGTCGCACAGGCGCACG
The DNA here is from genome assembly GCF_001757355.1 of Sphingobium phenoxybenzoativorans. Lineage (GTDB taxonomy): Bacteria > Pseudomonadota > Alphaproteobacteria > Sphingomonadales > Sphingomonadaceae > Sphingobium > Sphingobium phenoxybenzoativorans. The sequence continues at coordinate 53,544 of NZ_MINO01000019.1, read as the reverse complement.
GGAAGCGGCGCGCCGGCAAGTTGCGTCTGGACCCACGCCTCATGCTCCTGCGCCCAGCCAAGCGCCTTGCGCAGGTTGGCGCGCGCGGGGATGGACAGGCGCAGGCCGCCATGCGCCGGATCGATGGTCAGGCGGTAGTTGCGCGCGCGGGCCATGCGGCGGACGCGCACCGGCATGGCGATGCCGCCGACCAGGATTTCGCTGTCAAAGTTCGCGGTCGACAAGGTGATTTTCCAGATCGCCGGCCTCAACCTCCGCCACGGTCCAGCCGCGCACGGATTCGCCCGCGCGGTGCACGGCCTCCCGGTCGCCGCTGATCAGATAATGCCAGTCCGGCAGCGGATCGCCATCCGCGCGCAGACGATAGGCGCAGGTGCGGGGCAGCCAGACGATCTGCGCCACCGCCTCCGGCGTCAGGCGCACGCAATCCGGCACGAAGGACCGGCGGCTGCGGTAATTGGAGCATCGCCCGGTATCGCGGTCGAGCAGGCGGCAGGCGACGTTGGTCGGGTAGATATTGCCCGTATCCTCATCCTCCACCTTGTGCAGACAGCATTTGCCGCAGCCGTCGCACAGAGCCTCCCACTCCGTCCGGTTGAGATCCTCCAGCGGTTTTTCCCAGAAGTTCAAGTCTTACTTCACCCAATGGTCCAGCGCGGCGAGCACGGCATCGGGGGAGCCTTCATCCTCCTTCGTGCCGGGATCGTCGACCGGGACCAGCGCGATCGGCTGGCCGTCCGGACCAAAGAGATAGGGCGTGCGGCTGTGACTTACGAGATAGTCGTTCGCGTCCTTTTCATCCGCCTTGCCGTAGATCACCACGAAATCCTTCGCGACCTTGGCGATTTCGTCCGGCGTGCCGGTGAGGCCTATCAGGCGGGGCGAGAAGGCGGCGACATAGTTTTTGAGCACCGGCGGCGTGTCGCGCTGCGGATCGACGGTTATGAAGATCGGCTGCAGCTTCGCCGCGCGGTCCGGCGAATCCTTTTCGAACTTGCCGTATGCCTGCGTGATCCGCTGCAGGTCGACCGGGCAGACGTCCGGGCAATAGGTGTAGCCGAAATAGACGAGGCGATACTTGCCCTTGAAACTGTCCCAGGCGACGCGCTTGCCGTCCTGATCGGTCAGGGTGAAGGGCGCACCGATGCTGGCCCCGGCGAGAGCGCCCTGTTCGAAGGACGACTGATCGCCGCCGCCGCAGGCGGAGAGCGCCAGCAGGAGCGGCGACACGAGGGATATCAGCGCTTTGTTCATGGCAAAGCCAGCCATGCCCTGCTAGACTGGCTTTGGCAATTGCGAACAGGTGGTAGCAGAATGCAGCAGTTTAAGGGCCGTCGATCCAGTGCGATCCGGGCGGCGGGCGCGGCGCTGGCGGCGCTGATGCTGACGGTTCCCTCGATCGCGCCGGCGCAGTTTTCCGACAGCTATAATTTCCTGAAGGCCGTAAAGGACCGGGACGGCGACAAGGCGACAACCGCGCTCAACAAGCCCGGCAGCACCATCGTCAACACGCGCGATGTCACCACCGGGGAAACCGCCCTGCATATCGTGATCGCGCGGCGGGACGTGACATGGCTCGGCTTCCTGCTGGGCAAGGGCGCGAATCCCAATCTGGCCGATAACCGGGGGGAAACGCCGCTGCTGAGCGCGGTGCAGCTCCGCTTCATCGACGGGGTGCGTTACCTGCTGGGCAATGGCGCGCAGGTCGACAAGCCGAACGACAATGGCGAGACGGCGCTGATCCGCGCGGTGCAGTTGCGCGATGTGGCCATGACCCGCCTGCTCGTCAGCCTGGGCGCGAACCCGGAGAAGCGCGACAGCATCGCGGGCATGTCCGCCCGCGACTATGCGACGCGGGATGGGCGCACGCCGGGGCTGATCCAGGCGCTGGACGACGCCAAGCCCGCGAAAGCGACCAGTGGGCCGGTGCAGGGGCCGAGTTTGTAGGCTTTCGATCCCAAATCCGTTCGGGCTGAGCGAAGTCGAAGCCTTCTGCTGAGCGGAGCGAAGTGCCTCACTACGTTCGGTGATACCCCCTTCGACTGCCTGCTTGCAGCAATCGCTCATGGCGAACGGATGTAATTCGGAAGCTTCTGGCAATCAGGGTGCTCCTGCGAAGGCAGGAGCCCAGTTCAGACCTTGGGACTGGGCTCCTGCCTTCGCAGGAGCACGTTTTGACTGATAGGTTAGAGCTTTACATCCCGAACCCGATTTCCGCCGCATAGTCGGGATCGGACAGGGCCGTCAGCCGCCGGGCGGCGCGGCGGGCAAAGCGGAGGGTTTCCGCCTTGCGCCGGGCGGCGGCCAGCGGCTCCATCGGCGCGGGGCGCAGGATTTCCGCATCATATTGATCCGCAACGATCAGGCCAGTGCGGGCGGGCCAGAGGGCGTCGCTGTCAAAGGGGGACAGATCAAAGCCCCCCGGCACGGCCCAGTAGAAACGGTCGCAATAGTCGAAATAGTCCGGCCATTTCATGTCGCCGAGCAGGTCCGCGCGGCTGCATTTGATCTCCACGATCACCAGACGCCCCGCGCCATCGATCGCCATAATGTCCGCGCGGCGGCCATTGGGCAGCGCAACCTCCAACTGGCCGAAAATGTCGTGCCGCTGAAACAGCCGCAATATCCCGCGCGAAACGGCCAGCGCCGTGCCATCGGTCAGGGGTGAACAATCCGCTTCGGCCATGCCTCAGCATTAGAACAGGAAGGGAACAAAGAAAAGGCCGATTCCGTTCCCGGAACCGGCCGCATCCTCTTTCGAACCGCTGAAAGGATCAGCGATAGAAAACGTGATTGTCGATCAGCGCCACCTTGGCCTTGCCCCAGCCGGGCGAAACGCGGCGGGCGTGGAAGAACAGCGCGCCTTCGGCAAGGCTGTTCCAGCTATCCTCGATCGCGATCTGCGAAATGGCGACGGCTTCGCGCCAGGCGCGGCCGGCGGTGGCGATGGCGGGCATCGCGCGGCCGCGGACGAAGCTGAACTGGCCGGGCTGATAGACGACGCCGCACAGGCTGTCGGCGAAGCGGCCGGACTTCACGCGGTTGATGATGACGCGGGCGACGGCGAGCTGACCGGCGAGGCTTTCGCCCTTCGATTCGAAATAGACGGCGCCGGCAAGGCACTGCATCTGTTCGGTCAATTCCTCCGGCGCGCCCTGTTCGGTGACGAGGGCGGCGAGGCTGGACGGCGCGGATACGGCCGAAGCGGCGTCGGCGGCGGTTGCCGGGGCGGGCGTCGCATCGGACGCCAGCGGCTGAACGATTTCACTGGGCGCGGCGAAGGTAACGCCTGGCTTGCCCATATTGTCGCCTGAAGAATTGGAGAGCGGAGCGTCCTGCGGCGCACGAATCGCGGCGGGGATGCTGTCTGAAGATGCACCGGCCGCTCCGGCAAAGGATGCATCGCTGGCCATCGCTGCAGCGATAGCGGTCATGGCAAAGGCCGCCAACGTGGCGACGCGCAACGGGAAACTCATGTAATTCCAAGACTGTGCGGTTGGTCGGCCCTTGGACGTCGCGTCCCTGAACATATATTTGGACGTCCGGCCGCCCCCCGTCTGCGTGTTTGCCATTCGACGTCCCCCCCGGACATCTAAAGGTAACCTGCGCGATGAAGCGTGCGGGGCCTATGAGGACCAATACAGGTTAAGTCAATATTCAGCAGATCGTTTCAGCGGCGAACCGTTCCGCTTCCGAGATGTCCAGCTCTATTAACCACAGGTCGGGGTCGGCGCGCATCCGGCGCGCTATATATTGGGTTAGGGCGTCGGAATCGGAGTCGTCCGCAGGCCCGCACGGCGCCATATGATAGCCGCCGGAAAAGTCCGGCACGCGCTCAAACAACCCGGTTTTCCGGCCTCTTTCAAGACATTGGACCAGGATGACGCCGCTGATCGCGTCGCCCTTGCGCAGCACGGCCGCAAAGCCGCCTTCCTGTCCGGCCCGCCTGATGAGAGCGCCCGCCAGCATATGGCTGGCGAGCCGGTCAGCCACGGGCGGCCGGCGGATCTGTCCGGGCGTAGCCGGGCAGCGATGCGAGCGGAAATGCGGAGCGCATGAAGGTGCCGGTGCCGCGTCCGACCTCCTCGCCATCCGAATCGATCAGGCTGGCCTCCGCGACGTAAACGCGGCGGCGGCCGCTGATCCAGCGGCCCTCGGCGCGGATGCGGCCCTGCTTGATCGGCCGGGTGAACAGCAGGTTGAAACTGGTCGTCAGCAGGAAGCGGTCGCTGACCAGGCTGTTGGCGGCGTAGAAGGCCGCATCGTCCAGCATCTTGAAATAGACGGTGCCGTGTACGGCGCCCGCCGCATGATAGACGCTTTCGTCGACATCGAAATCGATGCGCGAAAGACCAGCGCCGGTAATGGTGAGTTCCGACCGGAACATCCGGTTGATCGGGGCGGAGCGGTAGAGCTGCTCAAGCGCGCGGAAATGCGCGGCCTCTCCGCTGGGCGGGACCGCATCGTCCATATCAGGCGGCGTCACGGGCCTCATTGCCGGACAGGAGCGCAAACAGCGCCTCATCCGAACCGACGCCGCGCAGGCGGGTGATCTGGCTATCGTTGCGCAGGTAGCGCGACACGCGGGCTAGCGTCTTGAGATGCTCCGCGCCGCTGTCGAGCGGGGAGAGCAAGGCGAAGATCACATCGACGGGGGAATTGTCCACCGCGTCGAAACCGATCGGCTGGTCAAGCAGGACGACCAGGCCGCGCACCTTGTCGATCCCCTCCATCTTCGCATGCGGGATCGCGATGCCGCCGCCGAAACCGGTCGACCCCAGCCGTTCCCGTTCCGTCAGCCGTTCGGACACCGCCCCGGCATTAAGGCCATAGGCAAGTGCCGCCATTTCCCCAAGCTTGAGGAAAAGCTGTTTCTTGCCGGTGACCGAGAGATTGCTGGACAGCGCCTTCGGGGTGAGGAGATCGTCGAAATGAATCATGGATACACTCGGAATGGCAGCTTCGCCCAATTCAGCCACGGCAAAAGGGCCGGGCACAGGCATGAACCAAAGCCCGGCGCATTAGTCCCACCGGTACGGAAGGTCAACCGCCGAGCCGCAGGGCCGGACGGCCCGTCCACAAAGGGGACGGGCCGCGGATGCTCAGTTGGCCACGGCCACCGTGGGTTCAACCCAGCCGATCGTCCCGTCATGACGGCGATAGACCATATTATAGGCAGACGTGCCCGCATTCACGAACAGCAGCGCGTTGGTGTTGCGCAGGTCGAGCATCATCACGGCGTCCGATACCGACGCCTGGGGGATATCCACCCGCGTTTCCGCAACGATCAGCGGCGCGTCGGACGGCTCCTCCTCATCGTCATAGCCGGCGAACACGGTGTATCCCGCATTGTCGAAACCGTTGAGCGCATGCCCGTTAAGGCCCCCGTTGACGGGATCGCTCCTGACGGCCTCTGCGGCGGCGGCCTGGACATGCCGGTCCTTCAGGCGGCGCATGTAGCGGCGGAGCTGTTTTTCGATACGGTCAGCGGCGATATCGAACGCCGGATGCGCCTCCTGCGCTTCCCCCGCCCCCTTGAGAATAAGGCCGGTCATGACATGGCAGACGATATCGCAGTGGAACGCGCCATGCGGCGCCTTGCGGAATGTCACCTGGGCGGAGATGGCCCGGGCGAAATATTTCTCGGCCACCGCTTCGAGCCGGGTCCAGACATGCTCCTTGAGCGCGTTGCCCGTTTCCACCTGATGACCGGAAACACGAATATCCATCTTGCCTTCTCCTTGTTCTTGCAGACCACCGGGGGTGGTCCGTGGGTGTCGCGTCATGCCGATGTGGCGGTCCGCTAAACCCTTGACCCCGCGCCCAAATTCTTGAACGCGGCGGCCTCCTCAAGGCTCCCTCCGGCTATCCCGGAGCAAGCCCGTCGAGCCAGAGCGGCTTATCCAGCGTCGCGAGGAACGCGGCGTGCCGCTCCAGTTCCTCCGCGGTGGCCGCATGCGGCCGCGCGGGGCGGACGGGACGGACAGCGGCCAAATAGGCCGTTTCCTCCCGCCGATCCTGATCCTCCCTTTCCGATCCGAGCGTGAGGCCGATCTGCCGTCCGCCGGTCAATTCTATATAAAGTTGCGCAAGCAGTTCCGCGTCGAGCAGCGCGCCATGCTTGATGCGATGGCTGCGGTCGATGCCGTACCGGGTGCAGAGCGCATCCAGACTGTGCTTCGCGCCCGGATGCATGGTGCGGGCGATGGCGACCGTATCGATCATGCGGTCCATCGATACCTCGACCCGGCCGCACAATGTCAGTTCGTGGTTGAGGAAGCCGAAGTCGAACCGCGCATTATGCGCCACCAGCGGGCAGTCGCCCAGGAATGCGAGCAGTTCGTCAATGCCCTCCGCGAACAGGGGCTTGTCCGACAGGAAGGCGTCCGACAGGCCGTGCACGGCCTCCGCCGCCGCGGGCATCGACCGCTGGGGATTATAATAAGCGTGGAAGGTGTTGCCCGTGGGCACCCGGTTGATCAGTTCTATGCAGCCGATTTCCACGAGCCTGTCCCCGCTCGCGGGATCGAATCCGGTTGTTTCCGTGTCGAAAATGATTTCCCGCATCGACTCTGCTGACATCCGTGGACCTGTATTTATCTGCCTGCTTTGCGGCGAAGGCAAGTAACGAGACGGCGGACCTGTTCGCGGGTGCGATCGAAGGTCGTGCCGGTATCGACAATATAGTCGGCTCGGCGGCGTTTAACAGCGTCTGGAACCTGCAAACGCTTGATCCGGTTGAATTTTGCGACGGTCATACCGGGACGGGCGAGAACGCGGGCGCGCTGTTTCCACGCCGACGCGCTGACGACGATCACGCCGTCCAGCTTCCGTTCGCCATGACTCTCGTAAAGCAGGGGTATGTCCAGCACCACGACGGGCCGGGACCGGTTGCGGCGAAGGAATCGCTTCTGGGAGGCGCGAACGGCGGGGTGGACGATCGATTCCAGCGCCCGCAATTCTTCCGGATGGCCGAACACGGCGGCGCCAAGCCTGGCCCGGTCGACGCCATCCGGGCCGGTCGTGCCGGGAAAGCGCGCCTCGATCGCCGGGAGCAGCGATCCGCCCGGCCCCTGCAGCCGGTGCACCTCCGCATCGGCATCGAACACCGGCACGCCTTCCTGGCGGAGCATGGCGGCGACCGCCGATTTCCCCATGCCGATGGACCCGGTGAGGCCGATCCGTTTCATGCGGTCAGGAGCGCGCGCAATTCATCGTCATATTCGCGCGGCGCCTCTGCATCGAAGAAGATGTCGAAAGCGAGCGCCGCCTGGCCGATGAGCATTTCCAGCCCGTCAATCGCGGCAAGGCCCCGCGCGCGGGCGGCAGCGAGCAAGCCGGTTTCGAGCGGTGCATAAACGATGTCATAGACAGTGGCGGTGGCGGGCAGAGGCGAAAGGTCGAGGTCCAGCGGCGGCTGGCCCATCATGCCGAGCGAGGTCGAATTGACGAGCAGGTCCGCGGCGGGCAGCGGATCGGCAAGAGTGATCACCTCTCCCTGCATGTCCGCCCGGTCGAGCAGCGCGCGGCCCTTGGCGGGATCGCGGACCATGATGGTGATCTTCGGCACGCCCAGCGTTGCCAGCGCGAACAGGATGGCGCGCGCCGCGCCGCCCGCGCCGACCAGCACCGCATGATCGCCCTTCCACTTCCGGTGGATCAGCGGCTGAAGGAAGCCGCCCGCATCGGTATTGGTGCCGATCAGCGGCCCGCCGGTCTCACAGGCGATGGTGTTCATCGCGCCGATGCGCGCGCGGACGCCGCCCGGATCGTCGGTATAGTCCATCACCGCGACCTTGTGCGGAATGGTGACGTTGCACCCCAGCCAGTCATTGTCGCCGCGGCGCTGCAGGAAATAGGCGGCGAGGCCCTCCGGCGTAACATGCGTCTTGCGATATTCCGCCTCTATGCCCAGCTTCTGCAGCCAGAAATTGTGGATCAGCGGCGATTTGGAATGGGCGATGGGGTCGCCGATCACTTCTGCATAGGGAAGGCTCATGAAGGCAGAAGGCCGCGGACGCGCAGGAAGTCAAGCAGCGGCAGCAGGGGAAGGCCCTGAATCGCGAACTGGCTGCCCTCGACCTTCGTGAAAAGCTGCGCCCCCGGCCCTTCGATCCGGTAGCAGCCGACGCACCAGCGCAGCAGATCCCAGTCGCCGTCCAGATAGCGTTCGATAAAGGCCGGGCTGAGCGGGCGCATCGTCATCCGCACCCGCTCCACATGCCGCCAGACCGGGACGCCGCCATGCACGATGACGGCGGCGCTGTGCAGATGGTGCGTCCTGCCCGACAGGAGCGTGAGAATACGCACCGCATCCTCACGATCGACAGCCTTGTCGATCATCTGGCCATCATCCAGCGAAAGGGTTTGATCGCAGCCGAGGACAAGCGTTCCGGGAATGCGACGGGAAACGCGAAGGCCTTTCAGCTCCGCCAGCGCATCGGCCAGCGCCCGCGCGTCCAGGCCATCAGCGCGCAGAGCCTCCTTCGCCGCTTCCTCATCGACGCCGGGATGCAGCGCTTCGAACGGAACACCGGCCGCCTTCAACAGCGCGGCGCGGCCCGCGCTCTGGGAGGCGAGGACGATAATGGGTTCGGGGGCAGCTTCGCTCATTCGGCCAGGACACGCTCGTTGAACAGGTTGATGATGGCGGCGGCGGCTTCCTCGATCGAGCGGCGGGTCATGTCGATCACCGGCCAGCCATTGTCGGCGAACATGCGGCGGGCGAAGGCGACCTCCTCCTGCACCCGCTCAATATCCACATAGGCGGTTTCCGGCGCCTGATTGAGCGAGAGCAGCCTGTTGCGGCGGACCTGCACCAGCCGTTCCGGGCTGATCGTCAGGCCGACGACCATGGGATGCTTCAATCCGTAGAGATTGCGCGGCGGCGGCGATTCCGGAACCAGCGGGATATTCGCCGTCTTGTACCCGCGATTGGCGAGATAGATGGACGTTGGCGTTTTCGACGCGCGCGACACGCCGGCGAGCACGATATCGGCCTCCTCCCAATTTTCATGCCCCACGCCGTCATCATGGGCGATGGTGAACTGAATCGCCTCGATCCGCGCGAAATAGGCTTCGTCCAATATATGTTTGCGGCCGGGACGGTTGCGCGCCTCCTGCCCCAATATGTTCGACAGCGCGTCCGTCACCGCGTCCAGCGGCGCGACATGGGGAAGCCCCAGCGCCCGGCAGCGATTTTCCAGCCTGCGGCGGAGCTGCGAATTGGCAAGGGTGAACAGGACGATGCCGGGATTGAGGGAAATTTCCTCCATGATCCGGTCGAGATGGACATCGGACCGCACCATCGGCCAGAAATGGCGGATCGCCTCCACATTCTCAAACTGGGCGATGCCGGCCTTGGCGATATTCTCCAGCGTCTCGCCCGTGGAGTCAGAGAGCAGGTGGAGGTGGAGCCGCGTCATGTCGACCGTTGTGTTTGCCATTTGTGGATAAGGCAAGGGACAGTTTTGGGGGTGGAATCCTGTCCACGCTAGACCGGATTCCATCCACAGCATCCCAACAGCGGGGCGATTCCATCCACATGCTGTGGATAGCAGGGACAGATTGCGGGACTCCGAGCGCGCGATAGGGACTCGAATGAGTCAAGCTGTTGGCATATGCGGGCGCAACGCATAAACCCCGCTGCCAAGCGGCCAACTATCTTCATCATCCTTAACTCTAATTTAAGATATTTTTTATGAGCACTCCCGACGGGCAGGCGACTCCCAAGCCTCTGCTTTCCGTACTGTATGGCGCCAAGCCCGATATTCCGCCCATGTGGCTTATGCGGCAGGCGGGCCGGTATCTCCCGGAATATCGCGCCCTCCGCGCCGAAAAGGGCGGATTTCTGGAGCTGGTCTATGACAGCGCCTGTGCGGCCGAGATCACGATCCAGCCGCTGCGCCGGTTCGCCTTTGACGGCGCGATCCTGTTTTCCGACATTTTGATCGTCCCCTATGCGCTGGGGCAGAAGCTGTGGTTCGAGGCCGGCGAAGGCCCGCGTATGGCGCCGCCGCTGATCGAGGCGGACCTTGCGAGCCTGATACCTGATTTCAGCCGGTTCGAGGCGGTCTACGAGACCGTAAGGCAGGTCAAGGCAAGCCTCGCCCCCGAAGTCACCTTTCTGGGCTTTGCGGGCAGTCCCTGGACGGTCGCGACCTATATGGTGGCGGGACAGGGCAGCAAGGATCAGGGACCGGCGCGGCGGCTGGCCTATGGCGACCCGGAAAAGTTCGGGGCGATCATCGATGCGATCGTCGATGCGACCGTCACCTACCTGTCCGGCCAGATCGAGGCGGGGGTCGAGGCGGTGCAGTTGTTCGACAGTTGGGCGGGAAGCCTGGCCCCGCTGGAGTTCGAGCGCTGGGTGATCCAGCCCAATGCGGAGATTGTGCGCCGGGTGAAGGCGCTGCACCCGCAAGTGCCGATCATCGGCTTTCCCAAGGGCGCGGCGGCCAAGCTGCCCGATTATGCGGCGGGGACCGGCGTTGACGCCGTGGGGCTGGACGAGACGGTCGATCCGCACTGGGCGAATGCGGTCCTGCCCAAGGGGCTGCCGGTGCAGGGCAATCTCGACCCGCTGGCGTTGATCGCGGGCGGCGAGGCGGTGGAAAAATCCGTCGCCAACATCATGGCGGCCTTTCGCGACCGTCCCCATATCTTCAATCTGGGCCACGGCATTTTGCAGGACACGCCGATCGAGCATGTCGAGCGGCTGATTGCCGTGATACGAAACCAGGGTTGAACAGGGTATCGCGATGGGTTTCCTCGGTAACGCATATTTGTGGGTGAAGGCGGCGCACATCATCTTCGTCATCTTCCTGATGGCGGGTCTGTTCATGATGCCGCGCTTCTTCGTCTATCATCAGGAATGCGCGCCCGGGTCCGACGAGGATGGCAAATGGATCGTGCGCGAGCGCAAGCTGTTGAAAATCATCCTCAATCCCGCGCTGACCATGGTGTGGATATTCGGCCTGCTGCTGGCGTTCGACATCGGCGCGTGGAGCATGGGCTGGTTCCACCTGAAATTCCTCTTCGTGCTGATCCTGTCGGGCTATCATGGCTGGATCAGCGGCTATGCGAAGAAGTTGGCGCGGGGGGAGCGGCCGTTCAGCGACAGGAAGCTGCGCATGCTGAACGAGGTGCCGGGGATATTGGTGGCCTTCGTTGTCATATTGGCGATCGTCAAACCCTTCTGATCGCACATACTTCTCCATTCGGCGGGATAGTCGCCAAGTCGGTTGCTTCGTCTTGACTTGACCCCGCCCGGAGCCTAACGATTCAGCGCGTATCCACGCTGCCGTCCGCGCATGGGGATGTCTCCCTTCCTTAACCGACGCGGACCGGCCTAATCCTCCCACCTCATATTCTGCCGGATCACTCTCGGATGCATCTCAAGGACCTCAAGAAAAATACGCCCGCCGAACTCGTCTCCATGGCCGAGGAACTGGGGGTCGAAGGCGCGTCCACGCTGCGCAAGCAGGACCTGATGTTCGCGATCCTGAAGGCCGAGGCCGAGAATGGCGAGCAGATCATGGGCCTTGGCACGGTCGAGGTGCTGCAGGACGGTTTCGGCTTCCTGCGCAGCCCGGAGGCCAATTATCTGGCCGGTCCCGACGACATCTATGTCTCCCCCAATCAGGTCCGCAAATTCGGCCTGCGCACCGGCGACACGGTGGAGGGCGAGATCCGCGCGCCCAAGGATGGCGAACGCTATTTCGCGCTGACCAAGCTGGTTTCGGTCAATTTCGACGATCCCGATGCCGTCCGCCATCGCGTCAATTTCGACAATCTGACGCCGCTCTATCCGGACGAGAAACTGCGGCTCGACACGCTCGACCCGACCGTCAAGGACAAGTCGGCGCGCGTCATCGACATCGTGTCGCCGCAGGGCAAAGGCCAGCGCGCCCTGATCGTCGCGCCGCCGCGCGTGGGTAAGACGGTTCTGTTGCAGAACATCGCCAAGGCGATCACCGACAACCACCCGGAAGTCTTCCTGATCGTGCTGCTGATCGACGAGCGGCCGGAGGAAGTCACCGACATGCAGCGCAGCGTGAAGGGCGAGGTGATCAGCTCGACCTTCGACGAACCGGCGCAGCGCCATGTGCAGGTCGCCGAAATGGTGATCGAAAAGGCGAAGCGCCTGGTTGAGCATAAGAAGGATGTCGTGATTCTTCTGGACTCCATCACCCGCCTCGGCCGCGCCTACAACACCGTGGTGCCGTCGTCGGGCAAGGTGCTGACCGGCGGTGTCGACGCCAATGCGCTCCAGCGCCCCAAGCGCTTCTTCGGCGCGGCGCGCAATATCGAGGAGGGCGGTTCGCTCTCCATCATCGCCACCGCACTGATCGACACTGGCAGCCGCATGGACGAAGTGATCTTCGAGGAGTTCAAGGGCACCGGCAACTCCGAAATCGTGCTCGACCGCAAGGTTGCGGACAAGCGCATCTTCCCGGCGCTGGACGTGGGCAAGTCCGGCACCCGCAAGGAGGAACTGCTGGTCGACAAGGGCAAGCTCAGCAAGATGTGGGTCCTGCGCCGCATCCTCATGCAGATGGGCACCGTCGACGCGATGGAATTCCTGCTCGACAAGATGAAGGATTCCAAGACCAACGAGGATTTCTTCGACTCCATGAATCAGTAGGCATTGCCCATGATCCTGGAGCATGCGCTGCTGCATGTTCGGCCGGGGCGGGAGGCCGCCTTCGAAGCCGCGATGCAGCAGGCGAGGCCGCTGATTTCAGCCTCTCCGGGATTTTTGGGGATAGAGGTGCGGCCTGCGAGCGAAAAAGCGGGTCTCTATCTTCTGCTTGTGCGCTGGGATTCGATAGCCGATCACAGGGATGGTTTTCGGCGGTCGGATCGATATAGGCAATGGCGTATTCTGCTTCATGACTTCTATGATCCGATGCCCGATATCGCCTATTTTGGAGAGCCGTTGTGATTGATCTTCTGGCCGCTGTGTCTTCCACGGTCGCGGTAACGCCCGGCTTTGGCTCACCGGCGGACATCTGGGGCCATATCGTCGCGGATTTCTCCAACATCACCTCGCCCAGCGCGCTGGCCGCATTCGGCCAGGTGCTGATGATCGACATATTGCTGGCGGGCGACAACGCCATCGTCGTCGGCGCACTGGCGGCGGGACTGCCGGCGGAACAGCGCAAGCGCGTCATCATGATCGGCATCATCGCGGCGCTGGTGCTGCGCATCGGCTTCGCGCTGGTGGTGAGCCAGTTGATGCAGATCGTCGGGCTGATCCTCGCCGGTGGCCTGCTGCTGCTGTGGGTATCCTGGAAGATGTGGCGCGAGCTTCATCCGGGCGCGGGCGGCGGATCGGCGGAGATTGAGGGCGACGAGGCCAGCGGCGTACGCCCGGCCAAGAGCTTCGCCGCGGCGGCCTGGGCCGTGGCCGTCGCGGACGTATCGATGAGCCTGGACAATGTGCTGGCCGTCGCAGGCGCGGCGCGGGACCATCCCGGCATCCTGATCATCGGCCTGATCCTGTCGGTCGCGCTGATGGGCGTGGCGGCGAACATCATCGCCAAATATATCGAGCGTTACCGCTGGATCGCCTATTTCGGCCTGATCGTCATAGTCTATGTGGCGTTCAAGATGATCTATGACGGGTTCGTCGATCATCAGGTGGGGATTTTGACGCTGTTCGCCTGATGCGGCGGCGTTGAGAAGGGGACGGGGCAGCGCTCATTCAGGCTCGGCAAATCTGGAGCCTGTTTTGAGGATATGCCCGTTCCATGTGCTCCTGCGAAAGCAGGAGTCCAGCTCCAACGCCCGATCCGTCCTCCTGCTTTGGCTTCGCCGCCCTATGGGTCGCAGGAATACGCCCTGCTCAAAACAGAGCAAATCTCACGGAATAAGCACGGTCGATCCGGTCGTCTGCCGCGCCTCCAGCGCCCGGTGGGCGTCGGCGGCGTCGGCGAGGGCGAAGCGCTGGTTGATGTCCGCCTTCACCACGCCCTTGGCGATCTGGTCGAACAGGCGCGCGCCAAGCCTCTGGAGATCGGCGTCCTCGCGCGCATAATCGTAGAGGGTGGGGCGGGTGACGAACAGCGATCCGCCGCGGCTGAGCGAGAGCACATCGATGGGCGGCACCGGGCCGGAGGCATTGCCATAGGTGGCGAGCAGGCCCCGTATCCGCAGCGACGCGAGCGACGCATCCCAGCTCGCCTTGCCAACGCCATCGAACACGACATGCACGCCCTCGCCGTCCGTCAGGCCGCGAACCTGTTCCGCCAGAGCCTCATAGGGTCCGGTCAGGCTGTGCGCCGCGCCCGCCGCCTTCGCGAGAGCGGCCTTCTCCTCCGATCCGCTATGGGCGATCACCGTCACGCCCAGACTGGCGAGCCAGGGCACCAGGATCGATCCGACGCCGCCGGCCGCCGCATGCACCAGCGCCGCCTGGCCGCTTTCCATCCGGCCGCAATCCTCGGCCAGAAATGCCGCCGTCATGCCCTTCAGCAAGGTTGCGGCCGCCGTTTCACAGGAGATGGCGTCGGGCAGTTTCAGCACGCGATTGGCGGGCATCAGCCGGTGGGTGGCGTAGCTGCCATGAGCGCCCAGCGCATGGGCGACGCGATCGCCCGGCGCGATGCCGGTCACGCCGGGGCCGACCGCGATGACTGTCCCGGCTGCTTCGGCGCCCAGGGCCGCAGGCAGGGGGGAGGGATAAAGGCCCGACCGGACATAGGTGTCGATGAAGTTCAGCCCGATCGCCTCATGCGCGATCAATATCTCGCCCGGACCGGGATCGCTGGTCTGAAAATCCTCCCGCTCAATGACCTCCGGCCCGCCATGCGCGCGGATGATCAGCCGCCATGCGTCCGCCACTTACAGATGCTCTGCGAAGAAGGTGGCGGAGCGGCTGTCGGCCAGAGCCGCGCCCGCATCATCGCGGCGGTCGCCCATTTCGGTGGCGAAGCCGTGGTCCAGCCCCTCATAGTCATGGATGGTGACATGCCGATTGCCGTTCAGCCCCTGATGCATGGCCTTCTGCGCTTCGGGGCTAACGAAATGATCGGCGGTCGGCACATGCAGCAGGACCGGCTTGCCGATGGCGTGCTGTTCGCCGAGCAGGCCGTCAATGCCGACGCCATAATAGCCGACAAAGGCGTCCCCATCGGTCCGGCACGCCGCCATGAAGGCGAGGCGGCCGCCCAGGCAATAGCCGACACAGCCGACCTTGCCATCCGGGCCAAGCGCGGCCCGCGCCGTCTTGATCGCGGCCTCTATATCGCGGATGCCGGCGTCCTGATCAAACTTGCCGAACAGATCGAAACCCTTCTGGAGCTGGTCGGGGACATCGGGGTCGAGTTCGATATGCGGCTCTATCCGCCAGAACAGGTCGGGCGCGAAGGCGAGATATCCGCTGGCCGCGAGGGAATCGCATTTCCGCCTGATCCCTTCGTTGACGCCGAAAATCTCCTGAATGACGATGATGGCCGCGCGCGGCTTCCCCGTCGGGCGGGCGACATAGGCATCGAAACTGGCGCCCCCATCCAAAGTGGTAACCGGCAGCAATTCGCCCATGGGAATCATCCTTCCAATAATGTCCAGCGTCGCCCGACCGAGATAAGCCATGTGGCGTTGCTTGCAAGGCGCGCTTGCAAGACGGGGCTTGCAGGGTAGGGCTTGCAAGGCGGGGAATCTCCAGAGGAGAACTGGCTTTCGCCGATGCGATGCGGCATGAAGGGGCATGACAAACCAAAAGGGAGGCCGGTCGTGAAAATTACCGTCGATTGCGATTGCACGCCGGAGGAGGCGCGCACGTTTCTGGGCCTGCCCGATGTCTCGCCGATCCACGACAAATATGTGCAGACGATGCTGGACACCATGGACGGGTCCAACAGCGTGGAACAGATGGAGAAGCTTTTCCGCAGCTTCTCGCCCATGGGCGACGCCGGCGTCCGCCTGTTCAAGCAGATCATGGACATGGGCATGATGGGGTCGTCGTCGAAAACCGACGGATAGGCGCGCGGCTTTCTCCTTGGACACCATCTTCGCGCTTTCCAGCGGCCAGCCCCCGGCCGCGATCGGCATCATCAGGATAAGCGGTCCCCGCGCCGGAGAGGCGCTGCGCGCGATATGCGGGCGCATGCCGAACCCGCGCCTGGCGTCCGTCTCGCTCTTTTCCGATCCGCAATCCGGCGAAGCGCTGGATCGTGGACTGGCACTCTGGTTCCCCGGCCCGGCAACCGCGACCGGCGAGGATCTGGCGGAACTTCATTGCCATGGCGGCCGGGCAGTGACGGCGGCGCTGCTGGCGGCGCTTGCGCGGATCGCGGGGCTGCGCGGCGCGATGCCGGGGGAGTTTACCCGCCGCGCGTTCGAAAATGGCCGGATCGACCTGAGCGAAGCGGAGGGATTGTCCGACCTGCTGTTTGCGGAGACGGAGAGCCAGCGCCGCGCCGCCATGATGATGGCGGAGGGGCATTTTTCCAGAAAGGTGACGGACTGGCAGGGCCGGTTGCTGGCGCTGTCCGCATCGGTCGAGGCGGCGCTGGATTTCTCCGACGAGGATGATGTGCCGGACGCGGGGATCGAGGCGCGGATCAGGAGCGGCATCGCCGGTCTGGCCGATACGCTCCAACGGGAGCTTGCCCGGCCGGATGCGGAACGGTTGCGGGATGGCGTTCGCGTGGTTCTGGCCGGGCCGCCCAATGCGGGCAAGTCGACATTGCTGAATGCGCTGGTGGGGCGTGACGCCGCCATCGTGTCCGACATCGCCGGGACAACGCGGGACCGGATAGAGGCGCCCGCGGCGATTGGGGGCATCCCCTTCCTCTTTACCGATACGGCGGGGCTGCGGGCAGACAAGCAGGATGCGATCGAGGCCATTGGCATGGCGCGGGCGGAACAGGCGATCGCGGCGGCGGACATTCTCCTGTGGATGGGTGATCCCGCCGATGCGCCGCGCGACGATGCGGTGAAGATCAGCGCGAAGAAGGATGTGGCGGGATGGCAGGCGGCCGCCGGGGCGGATCTCGACCTGTCCGCCATATCGGGGGACGGGATGGCGGAGTTGGTTGCGCTGCTCCTTCAACGCGCGCAAGGGCTTGTGCCCGGGGAGGGCGACTATGCGCTGCATGCCCGCCAGCGGCGTGAAGTGGAGGCTGCGCTGGCGGCTTTGTCTGACGCGTTGGAGACGGATGATTTGTTGATCGTCGCTGAGCATTTGCGGTTGGCGCGGGGGGCGATGGATGCCCTTACCGGGCGCGCCGGGACGGAAGATATGCTCGACGCGCTGTTCGGGAAATTCTGTATCGGCAAGTGATGTTCCACGTGGAACAGCGTTTTGACGGTACCCGCGCTTTCCTGTAAGGCGCGCCCATGCAGGGACAATTTGACGTGATCGTGGTCGGCGGCGGCCATGCGGGCTGCGAAGCGGCAGCCGCTGCGGCGCGAAAAGGCGCGCGGACGGCGCTCGTCACTTTCGCCCGCGAGACGGTCGGCGCGATGTCCTGCAACCCCGCGATCGGCGGTTTGGGCAAGGGCCATCTCGTGCGGGAGGTCGATGCACTCGACGGCCTGATCGCCCGTGGCGCGGATGCTGGCGCGATCCATTATCGTATGCTCAACGCCAGCAAGGGCGCAGCCGTGCAAGGACCACGCGTCCAGGCGGACCGGAAACGGTTCGGCGCGGCGATCCGCGCGATGATCGATGCGCAGCCGGGATTGACGCTGGTTGAGGGGGAGGCGGCCGCGCTTCGCATCGAAGGCGGAAGGATAGCCGGACTGACGCTGGCGGACGGAAACGCATTGCGCGCGCACGCCGTGGTTCTGGCGACTGGCACCTTCCTTGGCGGGCGGCTGTTCCGGGGCGAGGAGATATTGACCGGGGGCCGCATTGGTGAGCAGTCGGCGGTCGTATTGGGTCAGCAGTTGCGTGACCTTACCCTACCGGTGGCGCGGCTCAAGACCGGGACGCCGCCCCGGATTGACGGCCGGACGATCGACTGGGCGGCGCTGGAGGAGCAGGCGTCGGACGGCGGCGGCTGGACCATGTCGGCCATGTCCACGGCAAGGATTCTGCCCCAGATATTCTGTGCAATCACGCGGACCAATGACCGGACCCATGACATCATCCGGTCCGGGCTGGACCGGTCGCCGCTATTCAGTGGCGCGATTCAGGGGCAGGGTCCGCGCTATTGCCCGTCGATAGAGGACAAGATTTTCCGCTTCGGCGACCGGGACGGGCACCAGATTTTTCTGGAGCCGGAGGGGCTGGATACCCATCTGGTCTATCCCAACGGGATCAGCACATCGCTGCCGACGGACATCCAGATCGCCATGGTGCGGTCGATGGCCGGTCTGACGAACGCAGAGATTGTGGTGCCGGGCTATGCGGTCGAATATGATTATATCGACCCGCGCGCGCTGGAGCCGACATTGGGGATGCGGGACTTGCCGGGCCTGTTCCTTGCCGGGCAGATCAATGGCACGACGGGATATGAGGAGGCGGCCGCCCAGGGTCTTGTCGCCGGGGCCAATGCCGCCGCGCATGCTCTGGCGCAGGCCCCGGTCGTGCTGGACCGGGCGAGCAGCTATATTGGCGTCATGATAGATGATCTGGTGCTGCAGGGAGTGACGGAACCTTATCGCATGCTGACGGCGCGGGCCGAATATCGGCTGCGCCTGCGGGCCGACAATGCGGCGTCCCGGCTGACCCCATTGGGCATTGCCGAGGGGCTGGTCGGTGCGGAGCGGCGGCGCTGGTTTGAGGCGCGAATGGCGGCGCGGGCGCGGGCCGAGGACGATCTCAGCGTCCAGCGGACAGCGACCGAGATGATGCGGCTGGGCGCGCCGGTGCGGCAGGATGGCACCCGCCGGTCCCTGTTCGAATGGGCGCGCTTCGCCGAAGTGCCGCGTTCCCTGATAGCGGCGCAGGCTCCCGCCTTTGCCGCCATGCAGGCGGATGCGCAGGCAGAGCTTTGGGAGGACGCCCATTATGCGCCCTATCTCGCCCGGCAGGATGCCGAGGTCCGGGCGTTGCAGGACGGCGAGGCTGTGACCATCCCCGCGACGCTGGATTATGGCATGATCGGCGGCCTGTCCATTGAGATGCGGGAGCGGTTGGATAAATCCCGGCCATCGACGCTTGCCGCAGCAAGCCGTATTCGCGGCATTACGCCCGCGGCAGTGGCGGCGATCCTTGTCCATATCAGGAAGAAGGCTGCGTGACCGAGGACGAGGCGCGGGCGTGGATTGCTGCCGAATTTGATGTTCCACGTGAAACATGGGCGGCGCTTGAGACGTATATCGCCCTGCTGTTCGACGAGATGGCCCGGCAGAATCTGATCGCGGAATCGACCCGTGATCATGTCTGGTCGCGGCATATTGTCGACTCCGCCCAGCTACTGGTCCACGCCGGGGAGGCATCCGGCAAGGGCGACTGGATCGATCTGGGGTCAGGCGCTGGCTTGCCCGGCGTCGTCGTCGCCATCCTTTCGGGCTGGCGGGTGTTGATGGCGGAGTCCCGGCGCAAGCGGATCGACTTTCTCAACCATATCATCGATGCGCTCGATCTTCATGCCTCCGTCTTTGGCGGCCGCGTGGAGATGCTGCGGGATGTGACGCCCGGCGCAGTCATCAGCGCGCGCGCCTTCGCGCCGCTGCCCCGGCTTTTTTCCACTTCGGCGCATTTATCCACCGGAGAAACCCTGTGGTTGCTGCCAAAAGGGAAAAATTGGCAGAATGAATTGGAAACGGCGCAGCAGACATGGCAAGGTGCGTTTCACGTGGAACGCAGTATCACTGACCCGGACAGCGCCATCATTGTCGCCCGGTCGGTGAAAAAAAGGGGCCGCTCATGATCCGCATCGCCATTGCCAATCAGAAGGGTGGGGTGGGCAAGACCACCACGGCCATCAATCTCGCCACCGCTCTGGCCGCGACCGGCCATCGCACCTTGCTGATCGACCTCGATCCGCAGGGCAATGCATCGACGGGGCTGGGCATTCCAAACCTCAGCCGCGAATGGTCGAGCTATCATCTGTTGCTGGGCGAATGCAGCGTGGAGGATGCCGTCATCTCCACCAAGGTCCCGAAGCTGGACATCATCACCGCGACGCAGGATCTGTCCGGCGCGGAGATCGAGCTGATCGATTTTGAGGAGCGCACCCACCGGCTCGACAATGCGCTTGCGCAGGCGCAGGAGGGGCGCTGGGACATCTGCCTGATCGATTGCCCGCCATCGCTCGGCTTGCTGACCGTCAATGCGATGGTCGCGGCGCAGGCGCTGCTGGTGCCGCTGCAGTGTGAATTTTTTGCGCTGGAGGGTCTCAGCCAGTTGCTGCAGACCGTCGACCGTATTCGCGCGCGGTTCAATCCGGCGCTCACCATCATGGGCGTTGCGCTGACCATGTATGACCGGCGCAACCGGCTGACTGATCAGGTCGCGGACGATGTGCGCGCATGCCTGGGCGATGTCGTGTTCAACACGGTCATTCCGCGCAATGTGCGTCTGTCGGAAGCGCCTAGCCATGGCCTGCCCGCCCTGATCTATGATTATAAATGCAGCGGGTCGGAAGCCTACATGGGCCTGGCCCGTGAACTGATCGCGCGCCTGCCGCAGCGGGAGCTTGCCGCGTGAGCGCAGACGCATCCGAGAAGCCAAAATCCCTTCGCCGCCCCCATGGTCTTGGCCGGGGCCTATCCGCTCTCCTCGGCGACGCTTCACAGGAAGAACCGGTATCGGGATCGGGCAATGGCGGCGCGCCTTCGGGCAAATCGGTGCAGAGCATCGAAATCTCCCTCATCCAGCCGCACCCGGAACAGCCGCGCCGGCATTTCGATGAGGGCGCGCTGCAGGAGCTGGCCGACAGCATCAGCAAGCGCGGGGTGATCCAGCCGATCATCGTCCGTCCCCATGGCGGCGGCTATCAGATCGTTGCCGGCGAACGGCGCTGGCGGGCGGCGCAGCGGGCGCAGCTTCATCGCATCCCCGCCATCGTGCGGACGTTCGACGAGGCCGAAACGCTCGAAATCGCGCTGATCGAAAATATCCAGCGCGAGGATCTGAACGCGATCGAAGAGGCGGAAGCCTATCGCAAGCTGATTGCCGAGTTCGGCCATAGCCAGGAAGCGCTGGGGCGGCTGGTCGGCAAATCGCGCAGCCATATCGCGAATCTGATGCGCCTGCTCGATCTGCCGCAGCCGGTGCAACTGGCGGTTGTGGAACAGCGCCTGTCCATGGGCCATGCCCGCGCGCTGATCGGCGTAGAGGATTGCGAAGGGCTTGCCCGGACCATCGAACAGAAGGGCCTGTCCGTCCGCGATACGGAGAAGCTGGTCCGCAAGGCGAAGAAGGGTGAACCGGATGTCGCCGCGCGTGTGCTGAGCGCCGGGCGGGGCAAGGATGCCGACATAGTGGCGCTGGAGCAGCATCTGGCCGACATGCTGGGGCTGAAGGTGGAAATCGCCCATGAGGACGGGAAGGGCGGGTCGCTGACGCTGCGCTACTCGACCCTCGACCAGCTCGACATGCTGTGCCAGCGCTTGTCGGGCGAACGCATCTAGGCGCGGAGGCGTAGTGTATTTCCGCTTGCGCGGGAGCACGGGCTGGCTCCACCGATCAGAGCAGTCTTTAAGGCGCATGCCTTATCGGCGGAGCCTCAGGTTCGATTTGTGATTTGGCCGGCGCTGCAAGTCAGGAGGGTTCGTTCGGACCGATGCATTTTCCATCCGTCTGTCCGGAGGTTCCCGTCACCGATATGGCTGCGGCCCTGGCCTATTATCGCGATCAACTCGGTTTCAGCATCAACTGGTCGGCGGAGGATATCGGACTGGCATGCGCCTCCCGGGGTGACACGCGCATTTTCCTGACGACGGCGGAATATCGTTCGGATTCGGGCGTCAGAGGGCCGATTCTTCTCTGGCTGAACCTCGATAATCGCGGGGAGGTGGATGCCCTTTACAGGCAATGGCACGCCAACGGCGCAACGATCGAAGCGCCTCCCGAACTCCAGCCCTACAAGCTGTATGAGTTTTTCGCGCGAGATCCCGACGGAAACCATTTCCGTATTTTCTACGATACCGCCTGGGAACCGCAGAGCGACAGCCAAGCATAAAGCCCGGCCGCTGAAAAGCCGGGAGCAAACTCCCGCTTCCCATGCTTTATTTCAAGGGGTGATGGTGCGGTCGAGAAGACTCGAACTTCCACGGCCTTTCGGCCACAACGACCTCAACGTTGCGCGTCTACCAGTTCCGCCACGACCGCACACATATAGGAGTACCGGCGGGGCCGGCATCTGGTAGGCGCTGGCCATTAGCAAAGGCTGATCCCCTGCGCAAGCGCCGGAAAAGGCTTTTCGCGCGGGGATAGGAGACCAGGATTTGAGACGAGGATCGGCAGTGCGGAAGGCGCGGCCCGCCGGGAGATTCCGTCAGCGCCGGTCAGGCGCCCTTGTCGGAAAAGGCCAGGGAAAGATTGGCCGCATTCTTCGGAATATCGAGCCGGCTTTCGTTGATCGCCGCTTCCTCGCCCGGTTTCAGGCTGGCCTTGTCCGCCTTGGTCGTCCAGCTAAACACAAGCCGGTCCTGGGAATCGCGCAATTCCACGATCACCGGCGGCACGGACAGCTTATGTTCGCCGCTGTTCACGATGCGGGCGCTGAACGCGAAATATTCCTCGCCGCTCGGCAGCTTGCGCCGCTCGGCAGGCTTGGCGAGGTAGAAAAGCAGGTCGGGTTCGCCATTGTCGGCGACCAGGCCCATATTGACCGCCCAACTGGGCATGCCGAACAGCATGATCGCGCCGCCCGCCGCGCTGACGACCAGGAAGAAGGCGACCGCCGCCGCCATCCACATCTTGGCGGGGTTGCGCCGCGCCTTGAACGGCCGTTCCGGGGCGACATCATCCTCATAGGCGGGCTGCGTCGCGTAGGAGGTGACCGTCGGCGGCGGCCAGGACTCGTCCAGCGCCGAAAGAGGAGTCTCGTCGTCGTCAGCCGTTGCCGCCGCAACCGTGGCGGCGGGCGGCGTCGCAGTGACGGTTTCGGGCGGGGATTCCAGCGTATCGACGCCGGTTTCGGCCGCCGCCGCCACCGGCTGTTCGGCCGGTTCGGGCCGCATGGGAAGTTCGGGTCCGTCCTGGAACCAGCTATGTTTGCAGGACGCGCAGCGCACCTGCCGGCCGGACGGCCCAATGGCGCTGTCGGGCACGATATAGCGCGTTGCGCAGTCGGGACAGACGAGGATCATTCCGCTTCATAAACATCCAAGTGACTCCAGAGCAAGCGGCGAGACGCAACCCACGAATCTGATGGGCTTCTTTCATCGCTTTACGGCCCCCCACAGGCTATGCGATGGCGGGAAAGACGGCGTGCGGCGATGCCGTCCGGGGGGCCGTCTGGCGGAGGATCGGGGCGCTTAATTCGATGGGAACCATCGTCCAGTTCGAAAATGTCGGCCTGCGCTACGGCATGAGCGCGGAGACATTGGCGGATGTCAGTTTTTCGCTCGACGGCGGCGGATTTTATTTCCTGACCGGCGCGTCGGGCGCAGGCAAGACGTCGCTGTTGAAGCTGCTCTATCTGGCGCAGCGGCCCAGCCGGGGCGTCATCCGCCTGTTCGGCGAGGATGTGGTGACGCTGCCGCGCAAGCGCCTGCCGGGATTCCGGCGCAGGATCGGCGTGGTGTTTCAGGATTTCCGCCTTGTCCCGCATCTGTCCGCCTATGACAATATCGCCCTGCCCCTGCGCGTTGCGGGCATGGAGGAGAGCGAGGTCGATGCGCCGGTCAGCGAGATGCTGGCCTGGGTCGGCCTGGCCGATCGCGCCAACGCCCGGCCCGCGACCCTTTCCGGCGGAGAGCAGCAGCGCGTCGCCATCGCCCGCGCGGTCATCGGCCGCCCGGAAATCCTGATCGCCGACGAGCCGACGGGTAACGTCGATGCGGACATGGCGCACCGGTTGCTGACCTTGTTCGAGGCGCTGAACAAGCTGGGCACGACCCTGGTTGTCGCCACCCACGACCTGCCGCTGATCGGCCGGGTGCCGGGCGCGCAAATGATGCGGCTGGACAAGGGGCGGCTGGCCGATCCCACCGGATCGTTGCGCTACCCGCCCAAAAGGCCCGAAGCCTCATGAAGATGGCCACATTCCGCAAACAGGAATCCGCCACCGCCGCGCGCAATCGCCTGCTGCCCGAAGGGCGGGTGGCGGGTCCGATGCCGTGGGTCATCGCGATCATGATGTTCCTGACCGTCCTGGCGGCGGCCGGCGGGCTGGCGCTCAATCAGGGGATGCGGTCGCTGCGGACGGAACTGTCGGGCCGCGCCACGGTGCAGATTGTCGAGGCCGACGCGGAAACGCGCGCGCAGGTGGTGAAGAAGATGGTGGCGCGGTTGCGGGCGACGCCCGGCATCCATGCGGCCCGGCCGGTCGATCCGGACAGGCTGGCCGATCAGTTGCGCCCCTGGCTGGGCGCGGAGATGGATACGGCGGACCTGCCGATCCCGGCGCTGATCGACGTCGAGTTCGCCGGGGAGGGCCCGCGCCCGGTGGAAACGCTGGCCAAACTCGCCAAGAGCATTGCGCCGCAGGCGCGGGTTGAACCGCATGCGGCGTTTCTGGGTCCCTTGTCGGGGCTGGTGGCGACGCTGGCGGGCGTGGCGGCGCTGCTGGTGCTGCTGATGGCGATCGCAACGGGCGCTGTGGTCGTGCTGGCGGCGCGGGGGGCGCATGAAAGCCATCGCGGCACCATCGACATCCTGCACCTGATGGGCGCGACGGACGTGCAGATCGCCCGCCTGTTCCAGCGGCGCATCGCGCTCGACGCGCTGCTGGGCGGTGGCCTTGGTTTCGTGATGGCCGTGCTGGTCATCCTGCTGGTCGGGCAGCGGCTCGGCGCCACCGGGTCGGACCTGTTGCGCGCCGCCTATCTGCCCGGCTGGGGATGGGGCGTGCTGGCGGCCCTGCCGGTGGCGGGGATAGCGCTGGCGACATTGACCGCGCGGATGACCGTGCTGCGGGCATTGGGAAGGGCGCTATGATCTCGCGCATCCTCGCCTTCCTGATGCTGTGCTGGATGCTGGGTTTCGCCTGGTTCGCGATCCTGCTGCCCCAGCCGCTCGACGGGCGCACGTCCGACGCGATTGTCGTGCTGACCGGCGGGGCGGGCCGGATAGACCGGGGCCTGACGCTGCTGCAGCAAGGCGCGGCAAAGCGGATGTTCATCTCCGGCGTCGACCGGTCGGTGCGGCCGGTGGAGCTTGCCTCGCGCTACAAGGTGCCCGTACGCCTGTTCGAATGCTGCATCACGCTTGGCCGGGAGGCGATAGACACGCGGTCGAACGGCCTGGAGGCGGCGCGCTGGCTGGAAAAGCGCGACTATCGCACCGTGCGCCTGATCACCACGGACTGGCATATGCGCCGGGCGGCGCTGGAGCTGCGCCAGCAATTGCCGGACAAGGTGGTGCTGCTGTACGATGCCGTCCCCAGCCGGCCGAGCCTCACCATGCTGATCAAGGAATATAATAAATATCTCCTGCGGCGCATGGCCGCGCTGATCGGGCTGTAGACGCCAGCCGCATGATCCTGCTCCGGTCCCTGCTTTTCGCCCTTATATTCTATCCAGGGACGTTCCTCTGGGTGATGGCGGCGTTGATCGTGACGCCGTTCGGGCCGCGGCCGTTGCGGGCCGTGGTCGGGTCCTGGGGATGGTTCCACAGGATCGCCGCCCGGATCGTGCTGGCGCAGAAGGTGAAGATAGACGGGGTGATCCCCGACACGCCGATGCTGTTCATCTTCAAGCATGAATCGATGTTCGAGACGATCGACCTGCTGTGCCTGTTCCACAATCCGATGATCGCGGCGAAGCGCGAGCTGATCGACATTCCGCTCTGGGGCCGGGTTGCGCGCACCTATGGCATGATCATCGTCGAGCGGGAGGCGGGGGCAAGCGCCATGCGGTCGATGCGCAGGACGGCCGCCAAGGCGATGGCGGAAGGCCGCCCGGTCTGCCTTTTCCCCGAAGGAACGCGCGTGCCGCATGGGGAAGCGCCGGAGATTCGCGCCGGGTTTGCGGGCCTGTATACGCTGCTGCGCGTGCCGGTGCTGCCCATCGCCGTCAACAGCGGCCGAGTTGCGCCGCGCAACAGCTTCCTGAAGCGGCCGGGCACCGTCACCTACAAGGTCGGGGAGATTATACCGCCGGGTCTGCCCCGCGAGGAGGCCGAGGCGCTGGCGCATGCGGCGATCAATGCATTGAACGAATAGCGTTCGCAAAAGGGGGATATGGGCATGGCTGGCATCGGACGTCTGGAAGTTGCAGCGAGATATGCCGGCGCGCTGCTTGCCTGTCTTTGCGCGGCCCCGTCCTTTTCCGCAGCGCCGGTTATGGAACCCACCGCGACCGTGGCGGCCCAGCGCGAAACGCAGAAGGTCGGGCAGGCCGGGGTGGACACCGCCGACGATCCCGCCATCTGGCGCAACCCCGCAGACCCGGAGGCCAGCCTGGTGCTGGGCACTGACAAGGAAGTCGGTCTCTATGTCTATGGCATGGACGGCAAGGTCCGCCATTTCGTGGCCGGAAAGCTCAATAATGTGGACTTGCGCGACGGCATCATGATCGACGGCAAGCCGGGGATATTGGTGGTCGCCAGCGACCGGCAGGATAAGAAGCATGCGCGGCTTCAGCTTTTCCGGCTGGATACCGCCACATCCACGCTCATCCCGGTGGGTTCTGTCGATGCGGGCGAGGGGCAGGGCTATGGCCTGTGCCTCTACCGCCGCGGCGATGCGGCGGATGCCTTCATGATCTCGCGGGAGGGCATGATCCGCCATATCCGTCTGGATGTGGGCGGTGCTACGGTAAGCGGCGCCATAGTGCGCAGCTTCGCCAAGGGGTCGCGCTCCGAAGGCTGTATTGCGGACGAGCGGACGGGCACCGTCTATATGGCGCAGGAGCATGTCGGGCTGTGGCGCTTCGAGGCCGATGCGGACAAGCCGCTATCGCCCACGCTGATCGCCAGCACGGACAAGACCCGGCTCGTCAAGCATCTGGAGGGCATGGCCATCGCGCCGCAGGGCAAGGATGCGGGCCATCTGGTCGTTGCCAGCCAGGGGTCCGACGCCTTTGTCGTCTATCGCCTGCCCGATCTTGCCTATGCCGGGCGATTCCAGGTCGGCGGGTCCGGCGCGATAGAGGGCGTCCAGCATACGGACGGCATCGATCTGGCGCTCGGCGATTTCGGCCCCGACTTTCCCGCCGGGCTGTTCGTCACCCAGGATGGCGAGAGCGGCGACAAGGTTCAGAATTTCAAGCTGGTATCCTGGGCGAAGATACTGGAGGCGCTGAAGATCGACCGGTAGGCCGTCAGTGGCTCCGGCCGAAGTCCGGCGCGGCGTCGTCCTGCCCTTCCTCGATGATCGAACGGCGGACGGCGCGGGTGCGGGTGAACAGGGAGAATAAGGCGTCCCCGTCGCCCCAGCGGATCGCCCGCTGCAGGGCCGAGAGGTCCTCGGAAAAGCGCTGCAGCATTTCCAGCACCGCATCCTTGTTCGCCAGGAACACGTCGCGCCACATGGTCGGGTCCGATGCGGCGATGCGGGTGAAGTCGCGGAAGCCGCCGGCGGAATATTTGATCACTTCCGACCGGGTGACATCCTCCAGGTCGCTGGCGGTGCCGACGATGGTATAGGCGATCAGGTGGGGCAGGTGGCTCGTTACGGCCAGCACCAGATCATGATGCTGGGCGTTCATGATCTCGACATTCGCGCCGACGCGCCGCCACAGTTCGCTGACCCGCTCGACGGCGGCGGGATCGGCCCCGTCCGGCGGCGTCACGATGCACCAGCGGCCCTTGAACAGCGTCGCGAAGCCGGATTCAGGCCCGCTATTCTCCGTGCCCGCGACCGGATGCGCGGGAATCACCACCCGTCCGGGCAGGGCGCGGGTCAGGCCCGCGAGAATCTCGCCCTTGCACGACCCCACGTCGCTGACGATGCATTCGGGCGGCAGGTCGGCGGCGATCTCCGCCGCGACCGCCTCCATTGCCCGCACCGGCACGCACAGGATCACCAGATCGGCGTCAGTGACGGCCGCGCCCGCATTGTCGGCGATGTCGTCGCACAGGCCGATGCGCCGGGCGATCTCGCGGACTTCCGGGCTGGCGTCATGGCCGGTGAGCGCAACCGTCGGCATCTCGGCCCGGATCGCGCGGGCCAGCGACGATCCGATAAGGCCAAGGCCGATGATCGCGACGCGCGCGAAGGGCAGCATCAGGCCCCTTCCGCCAAGGTGCGCAGGATGGCGGCGACGGCGCGCGTCTGCGCCTCCGTGCCGATGGTGATGCGCAGCGCGTTGGGCAGGCCCTGCCCGGGCAGCCAGCGGGTGGCGTAACCCTCCGCCATCAGGCCCTTCAGAGCAGCCTCGGCGGTCAGCTTGCCTTCGAACAGGATCAGCAGGAAGTTCGCCTTGCTTGGCACCACGCGCAGGCCGTGATTGCTCAAGGCCGCGACTTGCTCCGCCAGCCACGCGCGCCATCGGGCGTTGTGGCTGCGGCTACGCTCCATCCATGCATTGTCGTTGATGGCGGCGATGGCCGCCTGTTGACCGGCGGTCGTCACATTAAACGGCGCGCGGATACGGTGCAGCGCGTCGATGATCTCGGCGCTGGCATAGCCCCAGCCGATCCGTTCGGCGGCAAGGCCGTGGATCTTGGAAAAGGTGCGGGTGACAAAGACATTGCTGGCCTTTTCCGCCAGAGCAAGGCCGCCATCATCCTCGCTATCGTCCAGATATTCGGCATAAGCCTGATCGAGCACGAACAGCACATCCTTCGGCAGGCCAGCGTGGAGCCGCGCGATTTCCGACGCCGGGGTCATGGTGCCGGTGGGGTTGTTCGGATTGGCGAGATAGACGACGCGCGTCCTGTCCGTCACCAGCGCCAGCAGCGCGTCGACATCCGTGCCATAATCCTTGTCAGGCGCAACGACGGGGACCGCGCCGACGCGCCGGGCGGCGATGTCGTACACGGAAAAGCCGTAGCGGACATACAGCACCTCGTCCCCCGGCCCGGCATAGGCGCTGGCGGCGAGATGCAGCAGCTCGTCCGACCCCGTGCCATAGATGATGCGCGCAGGGTCCAGGCCATATTTGCCCGCAATCGCCTCGCGCAGCTTCGCCGCGCCGGGATCGGGATAGGTGGCGAGATCGGCGATGCCGGCGGCCATGGCGGCGCGGGCGGCGTCGCCCGTGCCGAGTGGATTTTCATTGGCCGAAAGCTTGATGAGCGGGCGGCCGTCATCCGCTGCCGCCTTGCCCGGAACATAGGGCGAAATCCCCATGATCCAGTCTTTTGGAAGCGGGCGGGAAGCGGAAAGCGTGGCTGTGTCAAAGGTGGTGTCTGGCATGGCGGCGCTTTAGCGCCATCGGGCGGCAAACGCAAAGGACGGTCGGGGCTTTTGCGGCGGCAATGACCCGGTATCGATGCAGCAATTGACAGGGCATCGCGGCGGCCCTAGCGCGGCCAGCCTATGGCGAGCAATCCGGCCCCGGATGACAGCCGTTTCGGCCTTGGCCGTCAGGTCCGCCTGACCGGACCCTTGCGGCTGGATTGCGGCGTCGCCTTCGGCCCTGTCGATATCGCCTATGAGACCTATGGCGCGCTGAATGCGGACCGGTCCAACGTCATCCTGATCTGCCACGCGCTGACCGGCGACCAGTATCTGGCGTCGGAAAATCCGATGACGAAAAAGCCCGGCTGGTGGTGGCGGATGGTCGGGCAGGGAAAGCCCGTCGATCCCGACCGGCATTTCATCGTCTGCGCCAACATTCTTGGCGGCTGCATGGGGTCCAGCGGCCCGGCCAGCATCGATCCGGCGATGGGTGCGCCCTGGGGGATGCGCTTTCCGGTCATCACCATCGCGGACATGGTGCGGGCGCAGGCATTGCTGCTCGACCATCTGGGCGTGGACCGCATCCGCGCCGTCATCGGCGGGTCGATGGGCGGCATGCAGGCGCTGACCTGGCCGACGCTTTTCCCCGACCGGGTTGAATCGGCGATCGTCATTGCCTCGACGGCGCGGCACAGCGCCCAGAATATCGCCTTCCATGAGGTTGGGCGGCAGGCGATCATGGCCGATCCGCGCTGGCGCGGCGGCGACTATTATGCCGATGGCGACGTGCCCTCCTCCGGCCTCGCGGTCGCGCGCATGGCCGCGCACATCACCTATCTGTCCGAAGCCGGTCTGACCGAGAAGTTCGGCCGCCGCCTGCAGGGGCGTGACGCCAAGACGTTCGGCTTCGACGCGGATTTCCAGGTCGAAAGCTATTTGCGGCATCAGGGATTGAGCTTTGTCGAGCGGTTCGACGCCAACTCCTATCTCTATATCACCCGCGCGATGGATTATTATGATCTGGCGGAGGATCATGGCGGGAGCCTTGCGGGCGCATTCGCCAGGACCCGCGCGCGCTTCTGCGTGGTCAGCTTCGATACCGACTGGCTCTATCCCACCACTGAGTCCCGCGTGATCGTCCATGCCCTCAATGCGGGCGGCGCGGAGGCGAGCTTCGTCGAACTGTCCAGTCCCTTCGGCCATGACGCTTTCCTGCTGGAAGCGCCGGAGCTGAACCGCGTGGTCGATGGCTTCCTGCGGGCGGGTGAGCGATGATGCTGGCCGCCATGACGGGGACCGCGCTGCCCGGCGGCTATATTCTGTCCGACGATCCCGCCGCGCTTCAGCCGGAGGCGATCCACGCCTATCTGACGCGCAGCTACTGGTCCCCCGGCATCGGCATCGCGCTGGTCGAAAAGGCGATGGCCGGGTCCCATTGCGTGGGCGTCTATCTGGACGGCAAATCAGGGCGCGCGCAGGTCGCCTTCGCGCGGGTGATCACCGATCACGCGACCTTCGCGCATCTGGCCGACGTCTATGTGCTGGAGGCGCATCAGGGGAAGGGCCTTGCCTCCGCGATGCTGCGCTATTTTGACGGGCATCCCGATTTGCAGCGCCTGCGCCGCTGGAACCTCAACACGCTGGACGCCCACACCCTGTATGAGCGGCACGGGTGGATGCGCGTCAATGAGACGATCATGCAGCGCCACGATCCCGACGCCTCGCGGGAGGTCGCATGACGGACGAAGCGATGCGCCCCGACCTTGCCCTAATCGCGCGTATGGTGCGGCAGGGGAGCCGCGTGCTCGATGTCGGCTGTGGCGACGGCGCGCTGATGGCGGCGCTGCGCGATGCGCGGCAGGTGGATGCGCGCGGGCTGGAGATCGACCCGGCCAATGTCGCCTCCGCCGTAGGGCGCGGCCTGTCCGTGGTGCAGGGCGACGCCGACACCGACCTTGCCTATTATCCCGACGGCAGCTTCGACTATGCGATCCTCAGCCAGACGTTGCAGACCACGCGCCGCCCCGACCTGGTGGTGGAGGAGCTGCTGCGAATCGGGAGCCAAGCCTTCGTCAGCTTCCCCAATTTCGCGCACTGGCGCGGGCGCATGTCGCTGCTGTGGGGCGGGCGGATGCCGGTCACGCGCCTGCTGCCGGACACCTGGTATGATACACTCAACATCCACCATGTGACGGTCGATGATTTCCGTGCGCTGGTGAAGGATCGCGGCTGGTCGATCGACGGGCAATGGTTCCTGAAGGGCGACAAGGAAACCACCCACGCGAACGCCAATCTGTTCGCGGAACATGCGGTGTTCCTGCTGCGCCGATAAGCCTTTAGCGGCGTCCGGACAGAAACCAGACAAGCGCCGCCCCGGCCAGCACCCACAGGAGGATGATCGCCGCCGCCGCCAGCCTGCTGACGGGTCTGGCGGCGCGCGCCGCCGCGCTGTCCCGGAATTCGATCATCAGCGGCGCGGGGATCAGGCGGATCGCCAGCCATATCCCGGCCGGAACGATAAGCAGGTCGTCGATATAGCCCAGAGCCGGGATGAAATCGGGGATCAGGTCAATCGGGCTGAGCGCATAGGCGGCCACTGCGCCCGCCAGCGCCTTTGCGGTCCAGGGCGTGCGGAGATCGCGGGCGGCGATCCAGAGGGCGACGATATCGCGCCGGAGGGCCTTCGCCCATGTCTTTAATGTCTCCATAGCCATCCCGCCGGGTGGACAGGGGCGCGAGAATAGAGGCTGCGCCGGAAGTCCGCCAGTGCGCGAGAGGCCAATGAAGCACTGGCGCGCGGCCCAGGGGCGCAGGCGGATCAGTGCGTCCGGCTGGTCACCTTGGCCGTGCCATCGCTCAGGATCTGGATGAGATGGGCTGTCCCGTCATCGCAATGCGCTCTCCAGCCCATGACGCCCGTGCTGATTTCGGCGCGTTCGGACGCCGTTACGGCCGGGCAGGGTTCGCCGGCCGCGCGGATGGCCTTTTCCAGCACGCCGTTGCGCTGCCCTTCGTCAAGCTTTGCGACCTGCGCCGTTGCCCCGGTTTCCGGCGCAGCCTGATTCGCTGCGGGCGCGGCGCTGTCCTCGCCTTGTCCGCATGCGGTGAGCGTCAGCGCCCCGGCCAGAAGCAGAAATTTCCTCATGCTTCGCATTCGACGCCATCTCCCGTCATTTGTCCAGCCGTCTATCGCTCGCGCGTGGCGCTGAACTTCACGTCCGGGTGGCGTTCCTGCTGATAACCGACGTCCCAGGCGCTTTTGGCCATGAACACGTCATTGCCGTCCCGGTCCTTGGCCAGATTGGCGCGGTTGAACTCGACAAAGCCCTTCACCGCCGCGTCGCTGCCGGAAATCCAGCGCGCCGTGTCGAAGGGCGAGGGTTCCAGCACCGCCTCAACCTTATATTCCGCCTCCAGACGGCTGATCAGCACGTCAAGCTGGAGCTGGCCGACCACGCCGACGATCCACTGGCTGCCGATATCGGGGTAGAATACCTGGATGACGCCTTCTTCCGACAGGTCGTCCAGCGCCTTGCGGAGCTGCTTGGTCTTGGTCGGGTCCTTCAGCGCCACGCGGCGCAGGATTTCCGGCGCGAAATTGGGCAGGCCGGTAAAGCGCACATCCGCCTTCTCCGACAACGTATCGCCGACCCGCAGCGTGCCGTGATTGGGAATGCCGATAATGTCGCCGGGAAAGGCTTCATCGGCGATCTCGCGGTCCTGCGCGAAGAAAAGGATCGGCGAATGCACCGCGATCGGCTTGCCGCTGCCCGAAGGCGTCAGCTTCATGCCGCGCCGGAACTTGCCGGAGCACAGCCGCATGAAGGCGATGCGGTCGCGATGCTGCGGGTCCATATTCGCTTGCACCTTGAAGATGAAGCCGGTGACGTCGCTGCGGTCCGGCGCGACCGGCGCGGGTTCGGCAGGCTGGGTGCGCGGCGGCGGGGCGTGGGCGGCGAGCGCGTCGATCAGTTCGGTGACGCCGAACAGCTTGAGCGCTGATCCGAAATAGACCGGGGTCAGGTCGCCATGGCGATAGGCGGCAAGGTCGAAATCCGCATAGCCGCCGCGCGCCAGCTCCGCTTCCTCGCGCAATTTCTCCAGACCCTCGGCGGACAGGAAATCCGCCAGCTTCGGATCGTCGAGGCCGGAGAAATGATGTTCCTGCCCCTCAAACTCCTTGCTCCCGCCGCTCGGCTGGCGCAGCCGGTCGGTGGTGAAGTCGTAAATGCCCTCGAACGTGCCGCCCATGCCGACCGGCCAGCTCATCGGGCACACGTCGAGCGCCAGCGCGTCGGCCACCTCGTCCAGCAGGGCGAAGGGGTCGCGCCCCTCCCGGTCCACCTTGTTGACGAAGGTGATGATGGGCACGTTGCGCAGGCGGCACACCTCGAACAGCTTGCGGGTCTGCGGTTCGATGCCCTTGGCCGCGTCGATGACCATCACGGCGCTGTCGACGGCGGTCAGGGTGCGGTAGGTGTCCTCGCTGAAATCCTCATGCCCCGGCGTGTCGAGCAGGTTGAAGGTGATCCCGTTCCGCTCGAACGTCATGACCGAGGAGGTGACGGAGATGCCGCGCTGCTGCTCGATCTTCATCCAGTCCGACCGGGCGCGCCGGTTCGCGCCGCGCGCCTTGACCTCGCCGGCCAGATGGATCGCGCCGCCTTCCAGCAGCAGCTTCTCGGTCAGCGTCGTCTTGCCGGCGTCCGGGTGGGAAATGATCGCGAATGTGCGGCGGGATGGGATGGTCATGGTCGTTTCTATATCAAAGATTCGTCATCCCCGCGTAGGCGGGGACCCATCTCCCGAAATCGCACAGCAGGATGGGACTGGAGATGGGTTCCCGCCTACGCGGGAATGACGAAAAAGGGTAGGGGGTCGGTTTACCCTGGAGTCAGACTGTTTCTTGCTCCGCCACAACCGCGCGCAATGCCTGTTCGAACATCTCCGCGGGCTGCCCGCCGGACACCAGATATTTCTCGTTCAGGACGATGGCGGGGACGGAATTGATCCCGCGCGACCGCCAGAGCGCTTCTTCCTGCCGGACTTCGGCGGCATAGCGGCCGGATTCCAGAACCTCCCGCGCCTTTGCGCCGTCCAGCCCGGCCTGCTCCACGATAGCGACCAGCGCGTCATGATCGTCCATCGCCTCGCCCCGCGTGAAATGCGCAGCGAATAGCGCTTGTTTGAGCGCATGCTGTCCGCCCTCCTCACCGGCCCAGTGGAGCAGCCGGTGGGCGTCGAACGTGTTGTAGACGCGCGAATCGTCGGAAAAATTGATCGCAAAGCCGGTCGCGGCGGCGCGATCCGTGATGGTCTGCCGCATCTGCGCCGACTGTTCGCGGGTCGAACCCATCTTCCGCGTGACATGCTCGCCCAGATTTTCGCCGCCCTGCGCCATGTCCGGGTTAAGTTCGAACGGGCGGAAGCGAATGTCCGCCTCCATCTCTCCGCCGACGCGCGCAAGCGCCTCCTCAAGCCCCCGCAGGCCGATGATGCACCAGGGGCAGGATATATCGGAAACAAAGTCGATCTTGACGGGGGTGGTCATGCTGTCCTCCGATGGTCGCCCCGAATATAGGCGCGCATGCGGCAAATGACAGGGCTGGCTAGGGCATCAATTCCACGTCCATGCGGAAATCCCGTCTCTCGCCCGGCGGCAGGCGGATGATGCCCGGCTTCTCCCACACATCGCCGTCGAAGCCCACGGGATCGGCCATGCCCGCCCAAGGCTCCACGCACAGATAATGCGCGCCCGGCTTCTGCCAGATGCCGAGCCAGGGGGTGTCGGGGAAATCGATCTTCAGATGCGGCGTGCCGGGCGCCCCCCATGTCAGGCTGCGGCTGGCGAGGTCGTCCCAGATCAGCGCGTCGCCCGCAAACATCTCGTGGGTCGGGGCAAGGACGTTGCCGACAACGGGGGAAGGCACGCTTTCCAGCGCGATCAGCCCCGGTTCGCTGCCCACCTTGCGGATCGGCGCGGGTTCGTCCTTCTCGAAGATGATACGATGATCCTCTCCGGTTGCGCCATAGGGCAGGGGCCAGGCGAAGCCCGGATGATATCCGAAGCTGAACGGCATATCCGCGCCGCCGCTGTTGGCGACCGTCGCCATCATCTCCAGCTTCGCGCCATGAAGCGCAAAGCGCATGTCGAGGCGGAAGGCGAAGGGGTAGATGGCCAGGCTCTCCGCATCGGATTCGAGGCGAAAGACCGCCCGGTCCGCCGCCTGTTCGGCAAGCGCGAAGTCCCGCCGCCGCGCAAAGCCATGCTGCGGCTGGCCATATTCCGCGCCATCGACACGAAACACATCGCCGCGCAAGCGCCCTACAAAGGGAAAGAGCAAGGGCGCATGGCCGGTCCACCAGCGTTCGTCGGCATCCGTCATCAACTCCCGGCCGTCCGCATCGCGCAGCGACCAGAGTTCCGCGCCCAGCGGGTTGATGGCCGCCGTCAGCGCGCCGGATGCGATCGTGATCAGACCTTCAGTCAATGCCCGCGCCTTCATATGCCGGAAAAGCCCTGCCTTGTTACCGGCAGGTATGGCCATGCCGCAAGCATGGACGGTCTAATACATTCTGTTTCTTCAGGAACTCGCGCCCCATCCGATGGTTACGCCTTCGCAATAGACGAGACGAATGGAGACGGTTTCGTGCGTATCAGGTCCGCCATCATCCTGTCGGTCATGCTGTCCGGCGCGGCACTAGCCCAGGAGGCAAAACAGGAAGCGAAGGAAGAACCCAAGCAGGAGCAGAAGAAAGACAGCAACTGGCGCAAGGCGGGCGACATCGCCAGCCAGCCCGCGCGCGATGTGGGCGTCGACAAGAAGGAAGTGCCCGAAGTCCTGCAAAAGGCGGTCGAGGCGCCTTATGCGATGCCGGCCAATGCGCGCTGCGCCGGAATCAATGCGGCGATCGTGGAACTGAACGGCGTGCTCGGCCCGGATTTCGGCACCGGCACGGAGAATAACGAGAACCGCACCGGCAAGATATTGGAGGCGACCGGCCAGACCATCGTCAACTCGCTGATCCCCTTCCGCGGGCTGGTGCGCGAAGTCAGCGGCGCGGCCCCCGCCCAGCGGCGCATGGAAGCGGCGATCAGCACCGGCCTCGCCCGGCGCGGCTTCCTGCGCGGGCTGGCGAAGGCGAAAGGCTGCAAACCGGCGGCGACGTAAGGATAACGCATGATATAAACAGCTTGGCTTTTGATGGGATCAAATTGGTGATCCTTAACCAGCGCGAGGCTTTAGTCGGTGACAGGCACTCGTAGGGTAGGATGAAAAAAATAAAACATCTGTCCGTCAATTTGACGAGGAGCGTAAATGCCGCTCACGAGGAATCGCTTTTCCGGTTCCCAGTGTCCTGTGAGATTAACAGGCTCCGCGGGGCGGTGAGGAAAATTTGTTGAAGCTGTATTGTCGATTTCTGGGCTATGGCTCGGCCCGGAATGCTTATCTACGTAGGCTGTAGGATTGGTTGGGGTGTCAAAGCGGATAAGCCATTGGTCGCCGACTTCGTAGACAAAGCCCATGTCCTCGCTCACGGGTGGAGCCGACCAGCCCATCCAACGGGTATTTTGGTCGCCAAGTCCGAAATCACGGCCTGGAATATTATTGGCCAAGCATTCGCGAAATTTGTGATCATCATAAATCACTAAAGCGCCACTACCCTCGCCAGCAGCAAGCTCATCACAGTGCCGCATGATCTCAATAACTTCTTCTCTACCTTGTGAATGCATCTCGCCTTTTAAGTAATCGGCTGTCAGGTCAACCGCCACTGGCGCTAAATAAAGTGCAAGAGCACTTGAGACGACCGCTCGTAAGGTAACCGTCCCGGCCACGACGTCCGTAATGCCATTTAGCGCGTTCGTTTGGATTGGAACGCCAGCATACGTCTCAAGCCGTCGATTGAGGGTGGTATTAATCGTTAGCGCCAGTTGGAGCAGTATGGATGCGCTCGCATCTGGTGAAGTAGGGATGTGAAAATTTATCCCATGATCGGTGTCGTTGTGCCAGCGTGGTAGCCGCTTACCGTTAAATACAGGCGCTTGGTCAGACGTCTCATCCGGCCGCAACATAAACAGTGAATAGCCGGGCTCTACGGTCTCGTCACGTGGCACAATTGAAAGAAGTTCAGCGATTGACATGTTTGGCTTTCCGCGCCCGACAGCAAAAAGCTTCTCCATGTAGCTTGTCGAGATGTTACCACTTTCAATGGTCATGGATGCGTTCCCCCGAACTCAAGCTTTACACACCGTGGGGCCACCACGTTAGTGTCACCCCCGCAACGTCCCGCCCAGCTTCTCCGCCGCCTTCACCACCGCCGCGCTGATCGCGCCCAGTTCCTCGTCGGTGAAGCTTTTCTCGCCGGGCTGCAGCGTCACTTCCACCGCCAGCGACGTCATGCCCGCATCCACGCCGGGGCCGGAGAAGACATCGAACAGACGCGCGTCGACGATCGCCTTCTTGTCAGCCCCGCGAATGGCGCGGACGAGGGCGTCGGCCTCCAGCGTCTCCGGCACCAGGAAAGCGAAGTCGCGCTTCACCGCCTGTAACGCGGGCGGCGCATAGGGCGCGCGCATGAAGCCGGACTTGCGCTTGCCCGGTATGGCGTCGAGGAAAAGTTCCGCCGCGACCACCGTACCGGACAGGCCGAACTGCTTCGCCGTCGCCGGATGCAGCACGCCATATTCGGCCAGGATGGTCTTGGGGCCGAGCCGCAGCGTGCCCGACTGGCCGGGATGATAGGCCCCGCTCGCCTCGCCAAAGGCCTGGAGGTTGCCGACCGGCGCGCCCGCCGCCGCCAGCAACGTCAGCACCTCGGCCTTCACATCATGCGCGGCAAAAGCCTGCGCCTTGCCGCTGCGCCAGTCGCGTGCGGTCTTTTCCCCGGCCATGACGATGCCCGTGGTCGCGCGCTCGCCATCCGCGAAATAGCGGCGGCCGACTTCGAACAGCCGCACCGACGCCGCGCCGCGATCGGCATTGCGCCGGGTGGCGGAGAGCAGGCCGGGCAGCAGCGAGGGCCGCATGACCTTCATATCCTCCGAAATCGGATTAGCGAGTGTCCAGTCGCCCCCGCCCACGGCCGCCGCCTCCTTCTCGGATATGAAGGACCAGTTGATCGCTTCCGAAAGCCCGCGCGCCGCGGCGGTGCGCCGCACCTTGCGCTCCACCAGCTGCGCCTGCGTCGCCGTCGGCTTCGCAACGCCGGGCGCGCGCGGCAGGGGCGTGGAGGGCACATTGTCCAGGCCGTGGATGCGCACCACCTCCTCGACGATATCCGCCGGGCCATCGATATCGCGCCGCCAGCTTGGCACGCCGACGCTCCAGCCCTCGGGCGTGTCGAACGGCATGCCGTCGCGCATTTCGGTGCCGCCACCGGTGATCGTCACCGGGAAGCCAAGGCTCTCCAGTATCGCTTTCTGCGTCGTCTTCGGAACATCCACGCCCGCCAGCGCCAGCGCATAGGCGGGATCGTAGGAGACGCTGCGCGGCGCGACCGGGGGCTGCCCTGCGCGGGTGATGGCGCTTGGGCTGCCGCCGCAATGGTCGATCACCAGCTTCGTCGCGATCGCCAGCGCATCGTCAAGGAAGGCGGGGTCGACGCCGCGCTCGAACCGCTGGCGCGCATCGCTGGTCAGCGCCAACTTCTGCCCGGTACGGGCAATCGCCTCCGGCGTGAAATAGGCGCATTCGATCAGCACATCGGTCGTCGTTTCCGACACGCCCGAATGCTCGCCGCCCATGATGCCGCCAATGTCGTGGACCGCAGCATCGTCGGCGATCACGGTCATGCTGTCGTCGAGCGTATAGGTCTTGCCGTTGAGGGCCAGCACCTGCTCGCCATCCTTCGCAAGGCGGGCGACGAGCGGGCCGGTTAGCGTCGCGCGGTCATAAACATGGAGCGGGCGGCCAAGGTCGATCGACACGAAATTGGTGATGTCGACCAGCACGGAAATCGGCTTCTGGCCGATCGCCTTCAGCTTGTCCGCCATCCATTTCGGCGCAGCGCCATTGGTCACGCCGGACACATTCTGCGCATAGAAAGCAGGGCAGCCTTCCGGATCGTCGGTGCGCACATCCGGCGCGGGGCCGTCGCCCGCAATCGGCGTAAGGCTTTCCATGCGATAGACCTGCGCCAGCGGCTTCAGCGTGCCGAGGCCCGCCGCCGCCAGATCGCGGGCGATGCCGCGCACGCCCATGCAATCCTGCCGGTTGGGCGTGATGCTGACGTCGATCACCGGATCGTCCAGTCCCGCCCAGTCGGCATAGATCTGCCCCACAGGCGCGTCGGCCGCCAGTTCGATGATCCCGTCATGATCCTCGCCCAGTTCCAGCTCGCGGAAGCTGCACATCATGCCGTTGGATTCGACGCCGCGGATCGCTGCGACGCGCAGCACCATGCCGTTCGATGGCACGGTCGCGCCCGGCATGCCGAACACGCCGACCAGACCAGCGCGGGCATTGGGTGCGCCGCACACGACCTGTAGCGGGCCCCCATTGTTAAAATTGGCACCGGCATCGACGCTCAACACCTGCAGCTTGTCGGCCTGCGGGTGCGGCGCTGCGGTCAGCACCTTGGCGATACGGAATGCGCCCAGCTTCTCGGCCGGATTGTCGACGCCCTCGACCTCCAGCCCGATGCGGGTCAGCGTGTCCAGCACGGTATCGAGGCTCGCATCCGTCTCCAGATGCTCCTTCAGCCAGCTCAGCGTGAATTTCATGCGCCCACTCCCCCGCTCAGCGTGGGCACATCCAGCGCCGAGAATCCATAATGCCGCAGCCAGCGCAGATCGCCGTCGAAGAAGGCGCGCAGGTCGTTCATCCCATATTTCAGCATGGCGAGCCGGTCGACGCCGGTGCCGAAGGCGAAGCCCTGCCATTCGTCCGGGTCAAGCCCGCACGCCTCGATCACCTTGCGGTGGACCATGCCGCTGCCCAGCACCTCCAGCCAGCCGCCATCCTTGTCATTACCGGACCCGCCGATCACCCGCTGCCCATTGACCAGCGTATAGCCGACATCGACCTCCACCGACGGCTCGGTGAAGGGGAAATAGCTGGGGCGCAGGCGCAGGACGATGTCGTCGCGCTCGAAAAACGCCTTCAGGAACGTCTCCAGCGTCCATTTGAGGTGGCCGAGCGTGATGCCGCGATCGATCACCAGCCCCTCAATCTGGTGGAACATCGGCGTGTGCGTGGCGTCGCTGTCGGAGCGATAGACGCGGCCGGGCGCGATGATGCGGATCGGCGGCTTCTGCTCCAACATCGTGCGGATCTGGACGGGCGAGGTGTGAGTGCGCAGCAGCATCTTCTTCCCGTCCCGCGCGGTCTCGTCCGGGAAATAGAAAGTGTCGTGCATCGCCCGCGCCGGGTGCGTCTCAGGAATGTTGAGCGCGGTGAAATTATGCCAGTCGTCCTCAATCTCCGGCCCGGTGGCGACGGAGAAGCCAAGGTCCGCGAAGATTTCCGCCAGTTCGTCCATCACCTGGCTCACCGGATGCACCGATCCTTGCGGGCCGATGTCGGCGGGCAGCGTCATGTCCAGCCGCTCGTCCGCCAGCCGCGCGTCCAGCGCCGCCTGCTCCAGCGCGCCCTTCCGCTCGGCGATGGCGGCGGTCACGGCCTCGCGCAGATCCTGGATCGCCGGCCCCTGCGTCTGCCGCTCGTCGGGCGACATGCCGCCCAGCGTCTTGAGCAGCGCCGTCACCACCCCCTGCTTGCCGAGCGCGCCCACGCGCAACCCTTCCACCGCATCCAGCGTCGCGGCGGCGGCGATGTCGGCCAGCAGGCCGGATTTCAGTGAAGCTATGTCGGTCATCTCGTCCGTAATTCCCACACATCGTCATTCCCGCGAAGGCGGGAACCCATCTCCCGGTCTATCCGCCGGGTCGGCGTCATCAGTTCTCAGGCTCGGCAACGGATCAAACCCGAAAGTGAGCGCCAGATCGTCCCAGTCAGGATTGGCCGCTTCGATCAGATCAATTTTCCATTGCCTGTTCCATTTCTTGATCCGTTTTTCACGCTGGATTGCAGTCTCCATCGTGTCATGCGGCTCGAACCAGACCAGCCGATTGACGCCGTAGTCGGTGGTGAAGCCTTCGATCAAGCCGTTTCGGTGCTCGTAGAGGCGTTTGATCAGGTCGGAACTTACACCGGTATACAATGTGCCGTTTTTGCGGCTCGCAAGAATATAGACGGTTGGTGCTCGCTCTTTCATCACCGCTCCGGAGATGGGTTTCGAAGGGAGGCACGTGACTCCCTTCGACCTGCGCGGGAATGACGAGAGTAGCAGGTGGCTTCTGACGCTCGCCCCAGACAAACCAAAAAGGGCGCCGGAAGCATCTGCCCCGGCGCCCTTGCTGTCTCGTGTCGCTGGTTGCTTATGCAGCCGCGGGCAGAGCCGCCTTCGCCTGGGCGATGATGGCGCTAAACGCTTCGCCTTCGTGCATGGCGATGTCGGCCAGGACCTTCCGGTCCAGATCGATACCGGCGAGCTTCAGCCCGTGCATGAACTGCGAATAGGTCAGGCCCTCGGCGCGGACGCCGGCGTTGATGCGCTGGATCCACAGGCCGCGGAAGCTGCGCTTCTTAACCTTGCGGTCGCGATAGGCGTACTGGCCGGCCTTTTCGACGGCCTGGCGGGCGATGCGGATCGTATTCTTGCGACGGCCATAATAGCCCTTCGCCTGATCCAGAATCCTCTTATGCTTCGCCTTGGTGGTCGTGCCACGTTTTACGCGTGCCATAGTCCTCTACTCCTTACTTCAGGCCGTAGGGCGCCCAGAGGCGGACGTGCGCGACGTCGGCTTCGGACAGCACATCGGTGCCACGGTTCTGGCGAATATATTTGGCGTTGTGGCTGATCAGGCGGTGGCGCTTGCCGGCGACACCATGCTTGACCTTGCCGGTGGCGGTGAACTTGAAGCGTTTCTTCACACCGCTCTTGGTCTTGAGCTTGGGCATTTTCGTCTCCTTGTGCTGACGATTTACGGACAAGCGCGGCAGCCCTACTGGCCGGAATGTCCCATCAACCCCGCCGGGCACAAGCCCACGGGAACGCGCGCCTATACGGGGCAAGTTGCCCAAAAGCAAGGGGCGGAGCGATTCGGCCGCCCGGACGTTTGAAACCCCATGTCCGAAGCGGATCCCATTGCTGCGGGGCCGGATAAGCCCCTTGCTCCAGAAGGCGGGCAGGGCGGATTCCACGCGCGCATGGGGCAGGCGCGGGAGCGGTGGCGGAAACTGCCTCTGCCTGCGCGAATCATCCTGTGGATCGCCGGCATCCTTTTCCTGATCTGGCTGATCCTGTTCGTCACCAAGGGCCGCTTCCTTAGAGGTCCGTTCGAACGGATCGTCTCGTCCAGCCTGCAACGGGACGTGAAGGTCGGCGGCGACTTCCAGCTCTATTTCGATCCCGTGACCGTCAAATTCCTCGCCGAGCGCTTCACCATCTCCAATCCGAAATGGGCGAGCCAGCCCTATCTGTTCCGCGCCGACCGGATCGATACCCGCATCTCGCCCTTCTCCCTCGTCTTTGGCGACACCAAGCGGATCAAATGGCTGGAGCTACGTAACGGCGCGGCCGACCTGGAATGGAGCCGGGACGGCAAGACCAACACATGGACGCTGGGCGACCCCAATAAAAAGGGCGAACCGCTCGACTTGCCCACCGTGCGCCGGGCGATCATCGCGGGCACGAAGCTGCGCTATCGCGACCCGCGCCTGGCCGTGAACGCGGATATCGCCTTAGACACCGTGCGAGCGCAGGACACGCGGTTCGCCCATGACATCCGTTTCACTGGATCGGGCACGATGCGCGACAGGCCCTTCACCCTGCGCGGCGGGCTGCTCTCGCCCAATGACACGGTGACCGGCGGGAAGAACCAGTTGGTCGTGGAGGCGAAGGCGGGTGCGACGGTGCTGCAGGTCAACGGCACCCTGCCCGGCGCGACGGAGATTGAGGGGGCGGATCTGTCGCTGGTCACTTACGGCCCCAATATCCGCCTGCTGTTCGATTTTCTGGGCGTCGCAATCCCTGACACGCGCCACTACCGCTTCACTTCCCACCTGACGAAAGTGGGCGGCGAGTGGCGCTTCACGCATCTCAAGGGGCGGTTCGGCGACAGCGATCTGGCTGGCGGCATGACGATCTCGCTGCCGGACAACCGCCTGCTGCTGAAGGCGGACCTGGCCACCACCACCCTCGACATCATCGATGTCGGCCCCTTCATCGGCTACAACCCGGAAAAGCTGGAGGCGCAGGGTGGCGCGGGCGCGATCGAAACGGTGCAGGGCCGCCCGCGCGTCCTGCCCGACGCGCCGCTGCGGATAGAGGCGATCCGCGCCTTCGACGCCAACGTCAAATATCGCGTGAAGCAGGTGCGGGCGAAGAATTTTCCCATCTCCAACATCGGACTCGGCCTGACGCTCGACCACAGTCTGCTCACCTTGTCGCCG
This sequence comes from Sphingobium phenoxybenzoativorans, assembly GCF_001757355.1. Classification (GTDB taxonomy): domain Bacteria; phylum Pseudomonadota; class Alphaproteobacteria; order Sphingomonadales; family Sphingomonadaceae; genus Sphingobium; species Sphingobium phenoxybenzoativorans. The sequence goes on along the minus strand of NZ_MINO01000019.1, from coordinate 9,731 downwards.
CTGACTTTCGACATGGCGGGCGGCTTCGTCTCGTCTGATATCGAGATCAACGCACGCGGCGCGCCGGTGCGGACCAAATATGACATCCGCCTGTCCCCCACGCCGATGGGCAAGCTGCTTGGCCGCTGGGGCGTCGAGGAATCGGGCACAACTGGCGTCATGAAAGCGCGCGTCCAGATGACCGGCGAGGGCGATTCCGTCCGCGAATCGCTGGGCACCGCTGATGGCCGCATCGCTGTCGTCCTGCCAGCCGGCACGATGTGGGCGCGCAATATCCAGCTTTCCGAACTCGATATCGGCACCTTCATCACCAAGATGTTCGCTGACAAGCTGAAGAAACCGGTGGAGATTAATTGCGGCCTCATCGCCTTCACCGTGCGGGACGGCGTGGCTGCGGCCGACCCGATCCTGATCGACACGAAGAAGAATGTCATCGTCGGCCGCGGCGGGTTCAGCTTCAGGAATGAATCGCTGGATATGGCGGTGCGGGCGGACGGCAAGACGATCAGCCTGTTTTCCGGCCAGTCGCCCATCGGCATTGGCGGCTATTTCGCCAAGCCCGGCATCAATCCCGTCAGCCCGCAACTGCTGGCGCGGGGCGGCGCGGGCGCTGGCCTCAGCCTGGTCGGCACGCCGATCGCGGGCATCCTCGCCTTTGTCGACATTGGCGACGCGAAGGCGACTGCCTGCGGCCCGGTCCTGTCAGGCGCGAACGCCGTTGCCCAGCGCACGACCAAGGGCAAGCCGCGCGACGATGTGGGCAGAGGCACCACCGCCAAGTCAGAAAGCGGCAAGGCGGAGAAGGGCGAGCAAAAGAGCCAAGACAAGAAGTTTCTGGGGATATTTTGAGAGAGGCAGGTGGTCTTTAGGGAGTGCCGTACTCCTGCGAAAGCAGGAGCCCAGGGCCTCCAAGCGCCAAGCAACCCTGGACTCCTGCTTTCGCAGGAGCACTAAATCTCCATTCACATGTCAGATGATTGCAGGTTGCGCTCGTAACGGAGTCTAGCCGCATCAACGATGATGCCCGTCATGCCCCTGCGCCAACGCTTCCAATATGTCGTCCAGCCGCGCGGGGTCGCCGACCGCGATCACCTGTCCGTCGCTGTCCGCCGTCAGTGGTTCGCCGGCCCAGTCGCACATGCGCCCGCCCGCGCCCTCGACCACCGGCACCAGCGCGGCGAGATCGTGGAGTTTCAGCCCCGCCTCTACGACGATATCGACATGGCCCGACGCGACGAGGCCATAATTATAGCAATCCCCGCCCCAAAGCGTATCGCGACACTGCCCCGCCAGCAGGGAGAAATGCTCGCCGGTGCAGCCGGGGAAAAGCTGCGGTGCGGTGGAGGCCAGGATCGCCTCGTCCAGATCGCGGCAGGCGCGGGTGCGGACCGGCGCGCCGTTGAAGGTCGTCGGCCGCCCCGCCATCCCGGCCCAGCGTTCCCGCGCGATCGGCTGGTCAATGATGCCGATGGTCGGCCAACCCGCCTGCGTCAGCGCGATCAGCGTGCCGAAGATCGGCCGCCCGGCGACGAAGCTCTTGGTGCCGTCGATCGGGTCCAGAATCCACACCCGCTCCGCATCCTCGCGCGTCGCGCCATATTCCTCGCCGATAATGCCGTCGTCCGGGCGCTCTTTTTCCAGGATCGCGCGGATCGCCGCCTCGGCCGCCTTGTCGGCCTCCGTCACCGGCGATTTGTCCGCCTTGAACTCCAGATCGTAGCGCGCACGGAAAAAGGGGCGGATCGCCTCGCCCGCCGCATCGGCAAGGCGGTTGGCGAGGGTCAGGTCGTCGCGGCTGGTCATGTCCTGCGCCTAGCGCGGAAAGCGCGGGGAGGCTAGACTGCGCAGGCATGGACAGCCCGCGCCCCATAACCATCCGCGCGCATGACGATGGCGTGAACCGCTGGCGGATGGCGGAGGCGCGCGCGGCCAGCGCCCTTGCGCGGCATGTGCGCAGCTACAGCGCCTATGACGAAACCACGACCGGCTTCACCGCGCGGCGCGAACTGGCCTCGACCGGCGTCGTGGTGATCTTCAACCTTGGCGCGCCGGTGGAATTGACCGGTGCGGACGGCGCAGCGATCGCCCTTGACGCGGGGGAGGCGTTTGCCGCGGGCTTTGCGGACGGAACGTCGATCTCGCGGTCCGGCGGCAGTCAGTCGGGCATTCACATCTTCATGCCCTGGGCGACGCTTGGCCGCCTGTGCGGCTGTCCGGTATCGGAAGTCGCGAACCGCGTCGTGCGGCTGGACGATTTGATCGGCGGGCGGGCCAGCGATCTTGGCGGACGATTGGTGGAGGCGGGGAATGACGCGCAACGCTTTGCCCTTCTCGACGCCTTCGTCATGGACCGGCTTGGCGAGAGCGAGGCCATGGATGGCCGGATCGCCGCCGCCGTCGCACGGCTGCGCGCCCGGCCGGACACGTCGATCCGGGCGCTGGCGGACTGGGCCGGATGGTCGCCGCGCCATTTTCTGCAGCGTTTTCGCGACGAGACCGGGCTTGCGCCCGCGCGCTTTGCCCGGCTGGCCCGGTTTGAGCATTTCACCGCCGCGATTGCCGCCGATCCCGATGCGCGGCTTGCCGATATTGCGCAGGATTCGGGCTTCTATGACGAGCCGCATCTGGCTCGGGAGGTGCGCGCCTTTGCCGGGGTGACGCCCGGCGAACTGCGCGCCCGGATCATTCCCGGCGGCGGCGGGTTCGTCGATTCCTAGGTCATTTCCGTACAAGTGGGCGGCGCTTGCGATGGCTACACCGGGCGCATCGGACCATTACAGGAGCTTGAAGCCATGAAAGGCAAATCCCCCGTCATCCCCTGCCTGCGTTATGCCGATGCGCCGGCCGCCATCGACTTTCTCTGCGCCGCCTTCGGTTTTGAGCGGCACGCCATCTATACTGATGAGGCCGATCCATCGGTCGTGCACCATGCCCAACTGACGCTGGGCGACGGCATGATCATGCTGGGCAGCGACCGGCCCGGCGGGGTCAAGGACCTCTATGGCTGGAAAACTCCGGCGGAGGCGGGCGGCATCACCCAATGCGTGTGCTGCTATGTGGCGGATGTCGACGCGCATGCCGCTACCGCAAAGGCTGCCGGCGCGCGCATCATACGCGGTCCCTATGACAATGACGGTTATCCGGGGCGTGGCTATGATGCACTCGATACGGAAGGCAATGTCTGGAATTTCGGCAGCTACGACGCCTGGGAGGAATGAGATTTCTCGCCTGCCAGTGAAACTCCATCCGTTGAAATTCCATCCGTTCGTGTCGAGCGAAGTCGAGACACAGGCGCGCGGTGTCTCGACTTCGCTCGACACGAACGGCGGCTGGAAAAGCTAGCAAAGCTGAATCGCACTTAATACCCGCCCACCTTTTCCGTTCTAATGGGGAAGGGGATTTCGCATGGCCATTCTGGGCTGGATCATCAGTGTCGTCGCGTTTCTGGCCGGGCTTGCCTTGCGGCAGGACCTGCCGTTCCTGTATGACGACCGCATCTCCAACGGCCTGCTGTTCGCCGCTTTCCTCGCCTTCCCGCCGCTATGGGCGGAAAAGCCGTTGGGGATAACCGCCACACCGCGCATCATGGCCTGCGTCGCGATGCTGCTGGCGCTGCCGATGCTCTATTTTCAGGGCTGACAAGTCGCGCGGCGCGACTGCGTTCTAGTCGAACAGGCTGGAGACCGAGCTTTCGTCCGCGATGCGCTTGATCGCCTCGCCCAGCAGCGGCGCGATGGGAAGCTGGCGGATGCGGCTGCTGCCCTGCACGCCTTCGGTCGCCAGGATCGAATCGGTGATGACCAGCTCGGTAAGCTGCGAATTATCGACCCGCGCCACTGCGCCGCCGGACAGCACGCCATGCGTCACATAGGCGGCGACGCCCTCCGCGCCCGCTTCCTTCAGCGCGGCGGCGGCGTTGCACAGCGTGCCCGCCGAATCGACGATATCGTCGATCAGGATGCAGAAGCGGCCGCTCACATCGCCGATGATGTTCATGACTTCCGATTCGCCGGCGCGCTCGCGGCGCTTGTCGACGATGGCGAGCGGCGCGTTATCCAGCCGCTTGGCGAGCGCGCGGGCGCGGACCACGCCGCCGACGTCGGGTGACACGACCATGATGTTCTTGTCGCCGAACCGGGCCTGGATATCCGCAGACATCACCGGCGCGCCGAACAGGTTGTCGGTCGGGATATCGAAGAAGCCCTGAATCTGCCCGGCGTGCAGATCGACGGACAGCACGCGGTTCGCGCCGGCGACGGTGATCAGGTTCGCCACCAGCTTCGCGCTGATCGGCGTGCGCGGGCCGGGCTTCCGGTCCTGCCGGGCATAGCCGAAATAGGGGATGACCGCCGTGATCCGTTTGGCCGACGCGCGCTTCAGCGCATCGATCATGATCAGCAGCTCCATGAGATTGTCGTTGCACGGGTAGCTGGTCGACTGGATCAGGAACACGTCCTCGCCGCGCACATTCTCATGCACCTCGACGAACACCTCCTCGTCGGCGAAGCGGCGGACGCTGGCGTTGGTAAGCGGAAGCTCGACATAATCCGCGATGGCGCGGGCCAGCGGCAGGTTCGAATTGCCGGTCATCAATTTCATGGAAAAATATCCCCGTTACGTTTCCGTGACGCGCTGGTCGGCGCCCCTTTAACCGGCGCTTGGGAATGTGGAAAGCGGCTTTTGCGGTACTGCGGAAAATGCTCTACGGGGTCCGGCCATGACCGCAAAGCTCACCATCGCCCTTGCCCAGATCAGCCAGTCCGTCGGCGACCTGTCCGGCAATGCCGATGCAATGCTGGAGTGGCGCGCGAAAGCGGGGGATGCGGACCTCATCGTCTATCCCGAACTGCAGCTTATCGGCTATCCGCCAGAGGATCTGGTGCTGAAACCCGCCTTTGTCGATCGCGCCGGGGAGGAGCTGCTGCGGCTGGCGAAGGCGACGGAGGATGGCGGCCCGGCAATGCTGGTCGGCACGGTGGTCGCGTCGCAGGGCGTGCTGTTCAACGTCGTCGCCCTGCTCGACGGCGGCGAGGTGAAGGCGGTGCGGCAGAAGCGCGAGCTGCCCAATTACGGCACCTTTGACGAAAAGCGGCTGTTCGCGCCCGGTCCCTTGCCCGCGCCCATCGATTTTCGCGGCGTGAAGCTCGGCATTCCGATCTGCGAGGATATCTGGTTCCCCTTCGTCACCGCCCATCTGAAGGCGGAAGGGGCGGAAATCCTGATCAGCCCCAATGGCAGCCCCTATGAGATCAACAAGGACGAGCACCGCCTGCGCGGCGTCTGTTCCGCGCGGGTGCAGGAAACCGGTCTGCCGGTCATCTATCTGAACCGCGTCGGCGGTCAGGATGAGCTGGTGTTCGATGGCGCGTCCTTCGTGCTGGGCGCAGACCTCACGGTGCTGCACCAACTGCCCGACTGGGACGAGGCACTGGTCATTACGCAGTGGGAGAAGCAAGGCGGGGCATGGATTTGCGCGCCCGGCGACATCCATGAACTCGACCCCAATCCCGCCGACATCTATAATGCGATGGTGCTTGGCCTGCGCGACTATGTGAACCGCAACCGCTTCCCCGGCGTGGTGCTGGGCCTGTCGGGCGGCATTGACAGCGCCTTGTCCGCCGCCGTCGCCGTCGATGCGCTGGGCGCCGACCGGGTGTGGTGCGTGATGATGCCCTCGCGCTTCACCAGCCAGGACAGTCTGGACGATGCGGCGGAATGCGCGCGCCTGCTGGGCGTGCGGCTCGACACTGTGCCGATCGAACCGGCTGTCGGCGCGTTCGACACGATGCTTGCCGATGTCTTTTCCGGCCGCAACCGCGATCTCACCGAGGAGAATATCCAGTCGCGCATCCGCGGCGTCACGCTGATGGCGCTCAGCAACAAGTTCGGCCACATGCTCCTGACCACCGGCAACAAGAGCGAGATGTCGGTCGGCTACGCCACCATCTATGGCGACATGGCGGGCGGCTATTCGGTGCTGAAAGACGCGTACAAAATGACGGTGTTCGACCTGTCGCGCTGGCGGAACGAGAATGTACCGAGCCTTGGCATGGGGCCGTCCGGCCCGGTGATGCCCGATAGCGTCATCACCAAGCCGCCCAGCGCCGAACTGCGCGAGGACCAGAAGGATGAGGACAGCTTGCCGCCCTATGAGGTGCTGGACCCGATGCTGCACGGCCTTGTCGAGGAGGAGCTGTCGGTGGACCAGCTCGTCGCGCGCGGCTTCGACCGCGACACCGTGGCCCGCATCGAGCGGCTGCTCTACGTTGCCGAATACAAGCGCCGCCAGTCGCCCCCCGGCGTGAAGCTCGGCACCCGCAATTTCGGCCGCGATCGCCGCTATCCGATCACCAACGCGTTTAGAACCACCTGACCCGATATAATCCGTTCGCCCTGAGCCAGTCGAAGGGCTGCACCTTTCTTTGAGTAAGGGCAGGGCTTAGACAGGTTCGGCCCGAACGGTTTGAGTAGCGAACTTATGACCATCATCACTCGCTTCGCGCCATCGCCCACCGGGCATCTGCATGTCGGCAATATCCGCGCCGCGCTTCACAACTGGATGTGGGCGCAGAAAAATGGCGGCCAATTCCTGCTGCGCCTCGACGATACCGACGCGGAGCGCTCGCGGGAGGAATATGCCGATTCGATCCGGGCGGACCTCGCCTGGCTCGGCCTGCACCCGGCGTCGGAAACCCGCCAGTCGGATCGCTTTGCGCTGTACGAGGCGCGCTTTGCCGCCCTGCGCGACGCCGGGCGCATCTATCCCGCCTATGAAACCGCGCAGGAACTGGATCTGCGGCGCAAGGTGCTGCTCGGCCGGGGCCTGCCGCCCGTCTATGACCGCGCCGCCCTGTCGCTGACCGCCGAGGATGTCGCACGGCTGGAGGAGGAGGGCCGACGCCCGCACTGGCGTTTCAAGCTGGATCATGACGCGCCGATCGCCTGGACCGACCTGATCCGGGGCGATCAGCATTTCGACCCGAAGCTGCTCTCTGACCCAGTGATCCGGCGTGAGGACGGCTCCTGGCTCTATATGCTCCCGTCCGCCATCGACGACATCGACATGGGCATAACCCATGTCGTGCGCGGTGAGGATCATGTCTCCAACACCGCTGTCCAGTTGCAGATGTTCGCGGCGATGGGCGCGCCGCCGCCCGCCTTTGCGCATGAGGCGCTGCTGACCGGTACGGAAGGCAAGCTGTCCAAGCGGCTCGGTTCGCTCGGCGTTTCCGCCTTCCGCGAACAGGGGATAGAGCCTGCCGCGATCATTGCCCTGCTGGCGCGTCTTGGCACCAGCGATCCGGTCGAGCCGTTCGCCGATGCCGCGCCGCTGGTGGCGACTTTCGATTTCGCCCGCTTCGGCCGTGCGCCCGCCCGTTTCGACGAGGCGGAGCTGGCGGCGCTCAACCAGAAGATCATTCATGCCCTTCCCTACGCAGCCGTGACCGGCCGCTTGCCGGAGGGCATGGATGAGGCGGGCTGGAACGCGATCCGGCCCAATCTGGACATCATCGCCCAGGCGGCGGACTGGTGGGGGATCGTGAAGGGTGCGATCGACACGCCGCAATTCGACAGCGACGACCGCGCCTTTCTGACCCAGGCCGCCGATGCGCTCGACGCGCTGCCGTTCGATGAAGGCGTCTGGCGGGCGCTCACCGGCGCGCTGAAGGAGGCGACCGGCCGCAAGGGCAAAGCGCTGTTCCATCCCCTACGCCTCGCCCTCACCAGCCGCGACCATGGCCCGGAAATGGCCGCCCTGCTGCCGCTGATCGGGCGGGATGCGGCCCTCAGCCGGTTGCGCGCCGCCGCGGCATAGGGCTGTCCCATTTTGGGACATGCGGGCAGTATAGTAATAAAATCAGATACTTAAATCCCTATGGTTAAGCGTGCTCCTGCGAAAGCAGGAGTCCAGACCTGCCGTTTGAACTGGACTCCTGCTTTCACAGGAGCACGCTGCGTTTTTGGCTAATCCCGTCCAATCACGACCCCGCAAAACTATCTCTACCCCTGCGCTCGAAAATCCTCTTGCCCATCTATTGTTATGTTGTATCATCCCAATCAGGCGCCGGTTACCGGCGCGGTCAGAGGAGAGGATGCAATGCAGTCAGTGGTTGCGCCGCAGGGCGGTTATGCCGGGTCCCGCAGGTCCCCCATCGGTCTGGGCGGGACGATCGCCGTTCATGCCGTGGCGGTGGGAATCTTCCTGCTGATGCCGCGGGAGATGATCGAGCAGTTCGTCCCGCCGTCCATAATTACATACCCGGTACCCGCCGACCCGCCGCCGCCCGATCCGGTTCAGCCTCCGCCCGAAAAGACCGAGCATCCGATACAGCAACCCGACCGGTCAGTGATCCCGGTCATCATCCCCAAGGTGGCGTTGCCGGTCGACCCCGTGGACATCACTGGAACGATCGATCCCCTGCCGCCCATCCAGCCAAAGATTGAAACGCCCTCCGATCCGCCCAGGGCGCCAGTATTCGCGCAGGCGTCGCCCGATCCGCGCTTCGCCCGCGATTTCCAGCCGGCCTATCCGCCCTCCATGCAGCGTATGGATATGGAGGGGTCCGTCACGGTCCGCGTAAGGATCGGCGCGGACGGGCGCGTGCTGTCGGTGGAGAAGCTGTCGGCGGCCAGCGACGCATTCTGGGATGCGACACGGGAGCAGGCGCTGCGCAAATGGCGCTTCCGTCCCGGCACCCGCGACGGGACGCCCGTCGAATCGGAACGGGTGATGACCGTGCATTTCCGCATGACCTGATCGTTCGATAGCGGCGACGCGAAAAAACGGCCCGGCGGTGGGGGCGTCCGCCGGGCCGAAATTATGGAAGCCAAGGGGGGCAGGCTTCCATTGGGTCGCAGGGCTATCATGCCGCGTCATTCCTACAGGCGCGTGACAGAGGGCATGACAACCGCGCGCCTTTCACGCCCGCGCTTTGATTCCCGTTGGATTGCCTCTATATTCCGCGCCATGGCCATTTTCCCCCGTCCTGTTTCCCCGAAGTCGGCCTTCAGCGACTTCTGGAGCTACTTCACTGAGCGCCGCGCGCATAAATGGCCGCTGCTCGGCCTGTCCGCGGCCGTCACCTGGATCATCATCTGGGCGTTCGTGATCGACGGGCAGACCAACATCATGCCGCGCCAGAACAAGATCATCTATGTCGAAAGCTGGGACGCGAACCGCACCGATGCGGCGATCATCCTGCAGCAGAAGATGGATCTAGCGCGCAGCGAAGTCGCGCTGCGCAAGAAGCAGAAGGAAATGCAGGGTCTGGCCGACGCTTTCGGCATCGACTGGCGCGCGGATGAAGCGCGCAACACCGCCAGGCGCAAGGAAGCGCTGAAATATATCAACGCCCAGCTCGACGACCGGCTGGCCAAGGCGGAAGCGGCGGAAGGCAAGGCCGCTCCCGCGTCCGCGACCCCCCAGGGCGGGCCTGATGGCGGGGACGCCAAACAATAGCGGACACCCTCGCCTTCCCCATTGCAAACGCCGCCGATGATCAGCGTTTCATGGCGGCCGCGATCGCGCTGTCGCTGCGCGGCCGGGGCGTCAGCACGCCCAATCCCAGCGTCGGCTGCCTCATCGTCCGCGACTCGATCGTGGTCGGGCGGGGCTGGACGCAGGCGGGCGGGCGGCCCCATGCGGAGGCGCAGGCGCTGGAACAGGCGCTGGACCGGGCGCGGGGCGCGACCGCCTATGTGACGCTGGAGCCTTGCTTCCATTTGTCGCC
>NZ_MINO01000018.1 GCF_001757355.1 Sphingobium phenoxybenzoativorans | reverse complement strand
TCTCTTCTACACGCCGGTCTACGAAGCCGACGGCCGGGTCGGCGGGGTCATGTGCACCTGTATCGACAACAGCACTCGTATTGCGCTGGAGCGCGATCTCGCGACCAGCAACGCGCGCTTCCGCACCGCGATGGAAGCGATGCACGGCGTGCTCTGGACCAACAGCCCTGATGGCCGGATGGTCGGCGAACAGCCCGCCTGGGCCGCGCTCACCGGGCAGAGCGAAGCGGAGTATCGCGATTTCGGATGGGCCGAAGCGGTCCATGTCAATGATCGCGCGCCGACGATCGACGCCTGGAACGCCGCGGTCGCAGCGCGCTCGATGTTTGTCCATGAGCATCGCGTCCGGCGGCAGGATGGGGCCTGGCGGCGCTTCGCGATCCGCGCGCTGCCGGTCGTCGATGATGCCGGCAAGATCGTCGAATGGGTGGGCGTTCATAGCGACATCACGCACCAGCGCGCCGCCGAGGAGGCATTGCGCGAACTCAATGCCACGTTGGAGGCGCGCGTGGTCGCCGAGATCGACGAACGGCGCAAGGCCGAAGCCAAGCTTGCCCAGGCGCAGAAGATGGAATCGATCGGCAAGCTCACCGGCGGCGTGGCTCACGACTTCAACAATCTGCTCCAGGTGATTTCGGGCAATCTCCAGCTGCTCGCGCTCGATGTCGCGGGCAACGACCGCGCAGAGACCCGCATCGCGAATGCCGTTGCCGGCGTGTCGCGTGGCTCCAAGCTCGCCGCTCAATTGCTTGCGTTTGGCCGCCGTCAGGCGCTCGAACCCAAGGTCGTCAACATCTCGCGGCTGGTCCGCGACATGGACGACATGCTGCGCCGCGCGATCGGCGAGAGCGTCGAGGTCGAGACGATCGTCGGCGGGGGGCTGTGGAACACCTATGTCGACACCGCGCAGATCGAGAATGCGCTGCTTAACCTCGCGATTAACGCGCGCGACGCGATGGAGGGACAGGGCAAGCTCACCATCGAGCTCGGTAACGCCCATCTCGACGCTGACTATGCCGATGGCCATGACGAGGTCACCGCCGGCCAATATGTGATGCTGGCGGTGTCGGATACCGGGTGCGGCATGGAAGCGGCGCTGATCGAGAAAGTGTTCGAGCCCTTTTTCTCGACCAAAGGCGAAGGCAAGGGATCGGGGCTTGGACTCTCAATGGTCTATGGCTTCGTCAAACAGTCGGGCGGGCATGTGAAGATCTATTCCGAGGTCGGCGAAGGCACCACGATCAAACTTTATCTGCCGCGCTCGATGGAGAGCGAGGATATCGAGGTCCAGGTCGAGACCGGCTCGATCGTCGGTGGCACCGAAACCGTTCTGGTGGTCGAGGACGACGAGGAGGTGCGCGCGACCGTGGTCGAGATGCTCTCGGATCTGGGCTACCGCGTGCTGAAGTCGGGCGACGCGGGCGCGGCGCTCAACGTCATCGAGAGCGGCGTGCCGATCGATATTTTGTTCACCGATGTCGTTATGCCCGGCACGCTCAAAAGTCCCGAACTGGCGCGCAAGGCGCGCGAACGCCTGCCCGGCATCGCGGTCCTGTTCACCTCGGGCTATACCGAGAACTCGATCGTTCATGGCGGCAAGCTCGACGCTGGCGTCGAACTTCTCTCCAAACCCTATAGCCGCGAAGCGCTGGCGCGCCGCCTCCGCCATGTCCTCGCCAACCAGCGGCAGCGCGACATCGGTACCTCTCAGCCCGCCGCTGGTCCGAGCGACTCCATGGTTCCGCCGACGGTGCGCGCCGCCGATCCATCGCCGCTTCCCGCCCCCAGCCAGCGCCTCGTGCTGGTCGTTGAGGACGATGCGCTCATCTGCCTCAACACCGTCGAGATGCTGCGTGATCGCGGCTATGGTGTGGTCGAAGCCGGCAGCGCCGAGGAAGCGATGGCGATCCTGGAGAGCGAGCCAATCGATGTTCTGGTCAGCGACGTCAACCTGCCGGGCTGCTCGGGTCTCGAACTCGCCGAACAGGCGCGCGGCCTGCGGCCCTTGCTGGCGATCGTGTTCGCGAGCGGCGATACCGCCGCCGTGATCGGCACCCAGGGCGCTACCATTCTCGCGAAGCCCTATAATATGGGCGAGCTCGATCAGGCGGTGAAGCAGGCACTGGCCCAGGTCCCGACCGACGGACGGGTCTCCGGCAGCTAAGCGTTCCTTCAGCCGGCGCGTGCCCACGGTGGGTGCGGTCGAGATGCGAGGAGATGCGCGTAACGTGCTGGGGGGGCGGCGAGGGGATCAAACCGCTCCGCGAGCGCTCAGCCGTTCAGATGCTGCTCGACTGGACTTGTACCGGATTTGCGCCGGTCACCTGAGCGATTAGAGCTCGCAGCAGGAGACCGATGAGATGATCAAGCATAGCGAAGAGTTCAAGCAGGAAGCGGTGCGCATTGCGCTGACCAGTGGGTTACCACGTGACCGGGTCGCATCAGATTTGGGGATAGGGAAGTCGACGCTGGGAAAGTGGGTGTCGCAGTATCGGCCCAGTGATCTGGTTTCAGCGCCGCAGGCGGATCTGGCACGAGAGAATGAACGCCTTCGCCTTGAGAATCGTGTGCTCCGGGAGGAGAGGGAAATCCTAAAAAAGCCTGTCCTTGCATATTGGGTTTGGCATTGATTTCAGCGTTGGTTGAATTGATGCCGGGATATCCGGGGTCATGACCCCGGATATCCCGGAGCGGATAGGCTGTGCCTGTCCTTGGGCGCCAAGCTCGTAATTCTCAGCAAAGCCATCCGCTCCATCCATGATCGTCTCGAACGGTTGCCAGGGCCTTGAGCTCGTATGCAAGGTGGAGAACATGATGTCGAACAACAGCCAATATGTTGCTATCGATGTGTCGAAGTCGGCACTGGATATTGCCATGCCGGGTGCGAACCGGATCTGGCGCAGTTCTAACACGCTCACTGGTGTCGCGGCTTTAAGGAAACGACTCCAGCCCCTCGAACACCCCCATATCGTTTGCGAGGCCACAGGGCGCTACGCTCGATTGCTTGCCCAGCAGATGGAGCAAGCCAATATTCCCCTGAGTATCGTCAACCCAAGACAAGTACGCGATTTTGCCAGGGCAACCGGGCAACTGGCCAAAACCGACGCGCTTGACGCTAGCATAATCCTGCGCTTCGCTGATGCGATGCAGCCCGCCCCGACACCGCCAACCCCTGAAAATCAGGTGCGTCTCGCCGAGCAGGTGCGCAGAAGACGGCAACTGGTCGATATGCTGGCCACTGAAAAGCAACGCCTTTGCGGTCTCGACAACGCCGATACGCTGGCTTCGATCCGCGCACATATCACCTTCCTGCAAGGCCAGATCGACCAGTGCGATGCGCGCATCAAGGCTGAAATCGGGGCCGACGCGTCACTCACCCGCAAGGCTGCTCTACTGGAGTCCATTCCAGGCATCGGCGCCACAACAGCTGCTGTGCTTATCGCTGAACTCCCCGAACTGGGGCGCGCTGACAAAAAGCAAATTGCAGCCCTTGCGGGCGTCGCCCCCATGAACCGTGACAGTGGCCAATGGCGCGGTCAGGCGCATATTACTGGCGGAAGGCTCTCCGTCAGATGCGCACTCTATATGGCAACCCTGCCTGCCATCCGGTGCAATCCAACCATCCGTGCCTTCTATCAGCACCTGCGCGCGCAGGGTAAAGCACCTAAAGTCGCCATCACCGCCGCCATGCGAAAACTCCTCATCATCGCAAACACCATCGTCCAGCACGACAAACCATGGGCCAATCTCGCTTGACAGCCAATACGGTTGCTGAGCCTGTCGAAGGGGCCACGCAGTTCTTCGCGAGCCAAAAGCCGTGAAGTTCGCTTTTGTGCATAGCTGGCGGCATCGCTGGCCTGTTGAGTTGCTCTGCCGTGTCATGCTTGTCAGTGAGCGCGGATATCGTTCCTGGCGCTCGCGACCGATCAGTCGGCGGGAGCGGACAGATATGAAAGTGCTGGCCCATATCCGGGAACAATACAGCCTTAGCCTCGGCAGCTATGGTCGTCCGAGGATGACGATGGAGTTGAAGGAGGTTGGGCTCGACGTTGGCGAGCGCCGGGTCGGGCGGCTGATGAAGATCAACGGGATCAAGCCGGTCCGCACGCGCAAGCACAAGGTTACGACGGATAGCCACCATCGCCTGGGGGTCGCGGCGAACTGGCTGGACGGGGATTTTGCCGCCGATGCGCCCAACCAAAAGTGGGCGGGCGACATCACCTATATCTGGACCTCAGAAGGCTGGCTCTACCTTGCCGTCATTCTCGACCTGCATAGCCGGCGTGTCGTGGGTTGGGCTGTCAGTGACAGGATGAAGAAAGACCTGGCGATCAGGGCGTTGGATATGGCGGTGCGCCTGCGCCAGCCTCCCGAGGGCTGCCTTTTCCATTCGGATCGCGGCAGCCAATATTGCTCTTACGACTATCAGAAAAAGCTGCAGGCCTATGGCCTGCGTCCATCGATGAGCGGCAAAGGAAATTGCTACGACAATGCGTCCGTCGAGACCTTCTTCAAATCCCTGAAGGCCGAACTCATCTGGCGGCAGAGCTGGCCGACGCGGCGTCAGGCAGAAGCCGCCATCTTTCAGTACATCAACGGATTTTATAACACCCGCCGCCGGCATCCATATCTGGGTGGCATCAGCCCGCTCGCGTTCGAAGCCAAGGTGGTATAATGAAATAGGTGACCGGCGCAAAACCGGTACAAGTCCACCTTGAGGTCGCGCGCCTTCCTGAACTGCGCGTCATAGCGGACATAGCCGAACGGCTCTTCGGTGCACACGACGAGCATAGTGGTGGTCTTGCCGACCGACGCCACCACGCGGCCCCCCCCGTCGAACGTCTTGTCGACTGTATAGCTGCCGCCCGGATCGAGATCGTGATTGTTGGTCTGGCTTCGCCAGCCTCGAGGCTGATGACGGTCACCGTGGCGTCGGCCGCTGGCTTGGGCTGAGCGAACTTTGGCTCTCGGTGCCGCGCGGGCGATGAGGATGGCGATGGATTTGCCGTCGAGGAACATGGGTAAGCCTTCCGAGATCGGGGCGCTTTGGGGGCGAAAGCGGGAGGCGACATGCCGGGACGCTTCGAGAACCGCTGATCTGCGACAGGCGTTCCAGCAACTTGGAGGTAGCGCGCCGGGCGGGCCGCGGAGCCGGTCGGACAGTGGTTGGGAACGCGTTAGCCCCAACATGGGTTATGCTGGGACGCACGGACTCCATAGCTCCTGCGAGAGGAGTGGATGTGGACGAGCGCGACGACTGGCATCTGACCGACAGGGTGGAGCACGAGACCGGCGCCGGCGATCCATTCGCCGCCGCGGTTCGCGCGACCCGGATGCCGATGGTCATCACCGACCCCTCCAAGCCCGACAATCCGATCGTCTTCTGCAACGAGGCCTTTCAGAAGCTCACCGGCTATGCCCGCGTGGAAATTATCGGGCGCAATTGCCGCTTTCTCCAGGGCCCGAACACCGACCGGGACAGCGTGCGCCGCATCCGTGAGGCGATCGCGGCGGGCAAGCCGATCGATGTCGACCTGCTCAACTATCGCAAGGACGGCACCACCTTTTGGAATGCGCTCTATCTAAGCCCGGTCCGCAATTCCGCCGGCGACATCCAGTTCTTCTTCGCATCGCAGCTCGATGTGACCGATCGGATCGAGGCGCAAAAGGCGATCGCAGAGCAAAAGGCGATTGTCGAGCGCAAGGTCGAGAAGCGCACCGCCGATCTGACCGCGGCGCTCGAGGCCAAGACATTGCTGCTTCACGAGGTCGATCACCGCGTGAAGAACAATCTCACCATGATTGGCTCGCTGCTGCGCCTTCAGGCGCGCACGATCGACGATCCGACCGTGGCCGCCAAGCTCGAGGCGATGCTCGAGAGGGTCGATGCGCTCGCCACCGTCCACCGCAGACTCTACCAGAGCGATAATGTCCAGCATTTCGACATTGGTGCCTTCTGCCAGAATCTCGTCGCCGATGTGGTCGGGTCGAGCGGGCGGAGCGATATCGTGACCGATGTCTCGGTCGACCGGATTGAGATTCCCGCCGCCATGGCCTCGGCGCTCGGGCTGGTGCTCAACGAGGTTTTGACCAATGCGATCAAGCATGCCTATGCCGATGGGCGAGGGGGCACGCTAACGGTCTCGGCCCAGCGCGACGGCGATCGGGCGACACTCAGCATCGCCGATGATGGTCCGGGATTTGATGGCGACAAACCGCCCGCGGGCGGGCTCGGCACCACGCTCATCAAGCGGCTCGCCAAACAGGCCGGCGCCGATGTGCGCTGGAACAGCGGCGCCGACGGCACCCGGGTAGAGATCCTGCTCGATCTGGAGCGGGCATGATGCGCCCGACGGCTCCCCTTTCCGTTCTGATCGTGGAGGACGAGGCGCTGCTCGCGATGGATCTCGAAAGCATGATCGAGGATGCCGGCCACCGGGTGGTCGCCGAAGCCGCTTCGCTTCACGATGTCGCCGATCTGCCGGGAGACTGCCGGTTCGATCTCGCCTTCGTAGATATCCAGCTTGCCTGCGGCACCAGCGGCCTCGACGTCTCGCGCCTGATCCAGGAGCGCTGGAACACAGCCTTCATCGTGTTTGTGACCGCCAACCCCGCGAAAATCCCCGAGGATTTCGCCGGCGCGCATGGCGTCATTCCCAAGCCGTTCTCGCGCAACGGGCTGATGGCGGCGATGCGCTATATAGAGGAAGGTGTGTGCGATCCGCCGCCGGTCTCCCCGCAGCCGGCGAGCTTTCACGCCTCGCCGGCTTTTGCCGCCACCTGGAGCTGACCTTCAATTCAAAGCGGCGAATGAGATGTGCCCGCCCTACAGGCTGTGGCCGGCGCCGATCGCTAATCGTTCGGCGGTCCACCGCCGCTCGCGCGGTTTATTCCTGCGAAGCGGGAGGGGCAGCAGTCGCAGCGATCAGTCAGCGAACCCCTCGAGCACGATCTTGCCCCGCGCCGTGCCGCTTTCAAGCAGGAATGGGCGCGCTTTAAAGTCACATTGAAGGAGGAACCTCTCCCACTTCAGTCAGATGCCGGCTTCAGCCTTAGACTGGGCCACACTATGGTCTACAGCAGCGGTCGTCACACATAGAGTAATCGCGGGGTTGGTGACACCGGCGCGATTACAATGCGTTGGAGGGGTGGTTGCCCGCCGGTAGGAAGAAATACGGGCTCACGATTGAGACCGGGCCCAGCATCAAACGGGAGACAACCATGGAGCAGTTTTTCGGCCTCAACGTGTTTTTGAAAGATACATTCATCTCAGTGCGCGAGAGTGGCCAGCGAATTTGGCGCGGCACGGGTTCGTCTGATGCCAAGCTGATAGCAGAGATCATCCGCAAGCGTGCGCCAAACGCGCCACGTATCGTGTTCGAGACGGGTTTGCGGTCAGTATGGTTTTATCATGCGCTGACGGCCGAGGGCCTGCCGGCGATCTGTATCGATGCCCGGCATGCCAAGGCAGCGCTCGATATTGCGCGGAACAAGACCGATGCGAACGACGCGGACGGTCTTGCGCATCTTGCCGAGGCGGGCTTCTACCGCGAGGTGCAAGTCAAAAGCTTCGATAGTATGCTGACTCGCACGCTGGTCGCAGCGCGCAACCAGATGCTCAAGATGACAATCCAGCTGTCGAATTAGATCCGCGGTCTGTTGAAGACGTCCGGCTTGGTCGTTCTCAAGGGTGCCGGCCGCGTGTTCGAAGGCCATGTGCGACGCCTTCTGAGGAGCAACGCAGGCCTCGCCCAGATCATTCTGCCGGTGCTCGAGGCTTGGCGCACGATGCGCGCCCGGGTTGCCGAACTGGGCAAGCAACTTGTCGCTTCGGCACGCGCCAGCGAAAAATGCCAGCTTCTTTCCTCGATCCCCGGCTTTGGCGCGGTGACGGCCTCGTCCTTTGTGGCCGCGATTGAGGATCCGGAAAACTTCAAGAACTCGCGAGCAGTTGGTGCATGGATCGGCTTGACGACCAGACGTTACCAGTCGGGCGAAGTCGATTACGGCGGTCATATCTCCCGGCGCGGCGACAACCATCTTCGTGGATTGCTCAATGAAGCAGTGACCGTGATCCTGATTCGCACCAGGGCGGACAGTGCGCTGCGGATCTGGGGTCTGAAACTTAAGAAAAGATCGGCTTCAAGCGCGCCGCCGTCGCGGTTCCCGCAAGCTCGCCGTTATCCCGACAAAGTGCGTGTCACACATTGGAAGATCCCGGCCAACGAAGACCTATCCTGCGGCGAGTGTGTCTCGACCGCGTAAACGACCATGTACCCGACAAACGGCTATGCCGTACGATTGAAGCTGAATATGCATACTGAGTTTCGCCAGCTCACGATGATTGAATCGTAGACCGAAGAGTTGTGCCGAACACGCCCCTCGACGGGTCTGCGATTAAACGACGAGATTTCATCATCGCTATCATCTCGTTTGGGCGCCGAAATATCGGTTCAAGGTCTTACGTGGCGAGGTGCGTCTGCGAGTTCGCGAGGTCATCCGGCACGTGTGTGCAGAGATGGGCGTGAAGATCATTCATGGCGTGCTATCGCAAGATCATGTCCACTGTTCGTGGAAATCCCGCCGCATGTCTCGGTCGGCGACTTCGTACGTCGTGCCAAAGGCCGATCATCGCACAAGATCCAGCAGGAGTGCGAACATATCCGCAAGCGCTAATGGGGCCAGCCCTTTTGGCAACGAGGATACTTCTCCACAACGTCCGGCAACATCACCGATGACGTCATCCTGCCTTACCTCGATAAACATGGCCATAAGAATGGCTTCAGCCCCTCCGCCTGATCCTACCGGCATCAGCCGGTTAGTAATTCAGACCCGGTAACCCGCGATCCGCTGCGCCAGGATGCGGCCGACGAACATCACATTGCCGATCAAGTAGCGGCCGGTCAGCCGGCGGGGTTCTTGAATGAGGCGGTACAGCCATTCCAGTTTCCAGCGGCGCCAGGATATAGGCGCGCGCTTGAAGCGGCCAGTGATAAAGTCAAGCAAGGCGCCGACGCAGATAGTGACACCCGGAATATCGGCATAATGGCGCGACGCCCAGATTTCTTGACGCGGCTGCCCCATACCAACCAGCACCAGATTGGCGCCTGACTCCCGAATCATCTCGCAGATATTGGCGTCTTCATCGCCGCTGAAGAAGCCGTGATGATAGCCCGCGACAGTGACCGCCGGAAATTTCTGACCAATATGGTTGGCGGCAGCGCGCGCCACTTCCGGCGTGCTGCCCAGGACGAAAACTGAAAGCGCGCCACCCGCCTTTGCGAGCAGATGGGGCACGAAGTCCGTGCCGTTCAGATTATCCGGGAATTGCTCGCGATAGAGAATTTTGCTGGCCAGATCGACGCCTACGCCGTCGTTCAGGACGGTGGCGTTTTCCAACGCCTTTTCCATTTCCGGATAGCGGGCGGCCACATTGATCGTATGCGCGTTGGCGAAGGTCACCATGGTAGGCGTGCGCGATTGCGCAGCGTGGGTGATGAAATCCGTCGCGCTGTCATAGCTGTGGACGTCGACATGCACGCGGCCGATGCGTCTGCGGGTCAATCCCAGCACCTCACGATAGGTCCGTTCATATTTGTCCGCGACATCCCTCCACGCGAACGAACTGACCGCGTTTTGGATATTTTCGTCCGTTGCGCTGTTTTCAAACTTTTTCAAGTCGCTCATGAGCCTTGCATTCCCGTCGGCCCAGCTTTTCGGGTCCGTGAAATCAAAGAGTGTGCCATATCCAAGCCGCTCGACGATGGCGTGATAAGGCGGAATGGAACTGAGAAGAGGATAAAGACCGGCCGACGCGGCCTCAACCGCGGCGAGGCCGAAGCCTTCATAAGTCGATGCACTGACAAAAAGCTTGCTGCGTCCGATGAGAGCGGACAGCTCCTCGTCTGGCGGTGACTCGACGATTGTTACTTGACCGGCGATTCCCAGCCACTCGATCTCCGCATTCAAATCGGCAATCTCCACGCCCATCGGCTGACCTGCGATGATCATGTTCCAGCCGGGCTGACCCTTAAGGAAATTGGCGAACCATTGCAGGGTGGTGATAAGGCCCTTGTTGGGTGCAAGACGGCCGAAATAGATGATGGTCTGTCCCGCGCGGGCGGACACGCCGGCAAACTTGCCAATGTCGACGGCATTCTGGATTTCGACGACGCCCTCCTTGCGCACCTGCCGGAACACGCGGGCATCCTCCGCGCTGCACGCAATGACGGCGCGATAGCCGGTCAGCGTCATCCGCGTAATTGTCTCGAAATACAGGCGCTTGAAGAACTGCATGAAGGTCGTGTGGAAGAAACCGCCATGCGTCGTCAGAACCAGCTTCTTGCCATGAAGAAGGCGGGTGAAGGAGAGATAATCGCAGAAGAAGTCGATCGCGTGCACATGCACAATATCCGCATCGTCGAGGTAATTTATCACTGTCGGCGCAATGGGATAGCGCTTGGTTCCGAAAAACGGGATGCGCCGGATTTCGATGCCGCGATGATTGTCAACGTCTGGAAGTGGCGCCGGAATCTTGGAGTTGAAGATTCTGTCGAGCGATACGGTGCGAACATTATGGCCGTCGCTGACCTGTTTCAGCGCGAGGTCCTTAACGAAATTCTCCAGTCCTCCGACTCCGGGGGAGAACTGCCGCGTAACATGGATGATTTTCAGTGACTTATCGTTCTGCATGCTGACATCCCGCGGGTCGTAACCATGCATAGCAGGACGGACCGACCTTTTCCGTATCGAATTCATACCCTCGGCCCGATGGCCCACTATGGCACATGGCGGACTATGGAGGAAATTGGTTGAGATATCATTAAGCTATCGAAATCTTTGAAAACATCTCGCATCTGCGGTATAGCTTTTCTTCTGTTCAGATTATGATCTGGATATATAGAGAAAAAAATTTTCATCTCTTGCGATATTACTTTCTTTATATTCTGAGATGAAGAACATTCTTTTATCTGCTTTTTTGTTTATTTATGTGCCGTGCAGCAATTTCTCTCGTCACCTAAACTTTGCTGTGATGTTTGCGGCGGGGCGATAGGGTGCGCTCTAACGAGAGGGGCGTCGTCCAGGGGAGGGGGCGCATGCATCAAGCAACCGTCCATCGGCTTCTCATATTCGCAAAAATCTTTCAGCGACTCGGATTCGCCGATTCGGCCTATCGACGAAAAGAATCGGTTCGTCGCGAGCGAAATTAACTATTATGACACAAGGATTTGCTGGCCATTCTTGCAAATCAAGCCACAATTAGCACGACTCAACGCCGAATCTTACCTGTTCCAGATTGGAACAGTCGCATTCGGGTTGACCCGTTCGAGACTCCTGACTTACCAAAAATGCCCTTTGGCAAAGTCCGGCCGAGCGCCGCCTGCTGACAGCTGCGGATGCGCCAAAGGAACAAAGGAATGGGTCGCTATGGTTTCCAAGCTTGATGACAGCATCACCGCCCGGATTGCGGGAAGGAGCGCGGTCGAAACAGCAGCTTCTACACATGCAATATCCCATACCGCGCGGCAGTCCAGCGGAGAATTCCAGCGATGACCATGGTTCAGACGCCTTTGCGCATCGGCAAGCATGCGCTGAAGCTTGAAGCGCCTCTTACAGCCCCGAAACGTCGGGTCGCTGCGCCTGCAAGAAAGAGCGCGGCGCTGGCGGACACACTGTTTGGCATAGAAGTGCTGAGGCCGCAGGGCTGGGTGCCGCTGACGGTTCGTCTTGGGCGCCGGGTGCGGACATTCGGATCGATGGCGGAAGCGATGGACGCTTGCATCCTGCATTGGCGCAGGACGGGGCACGGCGCACGGCCTTTCCGGATGCTCGACCGCTAAGCGACAGTGATAGCGGAATTATAACTGGCGCTGGTCACCGCCCGGTACTGAATAATGATCAAATAAAAAAGGCCCCGCCGGTTGTTCGGCGGGGCCTTTTTCCTTGTCCTTTCGGACCGAGTTTATTCCATATCCTCGGTCGTGAAGTCCTCGCCCTGGACCGCGCCAAGCGGATCGTCGCCGATCGCCGCTTCCGGGCCTTGGGCCAGTTCCGCCGCATGCTCGGCCGCCGCGCTGGCAGGCGCGATCAGATCAGCCTGGAACGTGCGGAGCTGGGCGCGCATGGCTGCGTCGCGGCTGGAAGCGACGACGCGCAGGCGGTTCATGCCCGCGCCAGTGCCCGCCGGGATCAGGCGGCCGACGATGACATTCTCCTTCAGGCCGACGAGCGTGTCCTTCTTGCCCTGGACCGCCGCCTCGGTGAGGACGCGGGTGGTTTCCTGGAAAGATGCCGCCGAGATGAAGCTGCGGGTCTGCAGCGACGCCTTGGTGATGCCGAGAAGGACCGGCTTGCCCTGCGCCGGCTGCTGGCCGGGCGCGAGCTTCGCGTTGATCTCGTGCATCTCCTCCGCGTCGACCTGTTCGCCGGCAAGCAGCGTGGTCTCGCCGCCATCGGTGATCTCAACCTTCTGCAGCATCTGACGAACGATCGTCTCAATGTGCTTGTCGTTGATCTTCACGCCCTGCAGCCGATAGACTTCCTGGATTTCGCTGACCAGATATTCGGCCAGCGGCTCGATGCCGAGGACTTCCAGAATGTCATGCGGGTCGGGCGATCCGCCGATCAGGTTGTCACCGCGCTTCACGAAGTCGCCTTCCTGAACGTCGATCACCTTGCTCTTGGGGATCAGATACTCGACCGGATCGCTGCCATCCTCAGGCACAATGGCGATCTTGCGCTTCGCCTTATAGTCCTTGAGGAACTGCACGCGGCCGGAGATCTTCGCGATGATCGCGTTGTCCTTCGGCTTGCGGGCCTCGAACAGCTCCGCCACGCGCGGCAGACCGCCCGTGATGTCGCGGGTCTTGGCCGCTTCGCGGCTGACACGGGCCAGGACGTCGCCGGCCTGCACCTGCTGACCGTCCTCGACCGAGAGCGTGGCGCCGATGGCGAGCATGTAGCGCGCCGCTTCGCCGCTGCTGTCGTCGAGCAGGGTGAGGCGGGGGCGCAGATCCTCCTTGGTGCGCGCTGCGCCGCGATGCTCGGTAACGACGCGCTGGGCGATACCCGTCGCTTCGTCCGTCTGCTCCGCCAGCGTCTTGCCGTCGATCAGGTCGACATATTTCACGATACCCGGCTTTTCCGTGATCACTGGCATGGTGAACGGATCCCACTCAGCGATGCGATCGCCCAGCTTCACCTTGGCGTTGTTTTCGAACAGGATCGTCGCGCCATAGGGCAGACGATGGACCGCTCGCTCGCGGCCTTCCTGATCGATGATCGCCAGTTCACCGTTGCGGGCAAGCGACAGGCGGCGGCCACGGCTGTCCGTGATCGTCGGCATGTCGCGCAGTTCCAGCGTACCGTCCGCAACCGCTTCCAGGTTCGACGTTTCGTTGAGCTGCGCCGCGCCGCCGATGTGGAAGGTGCGCATGGTGAGCTGCGTACCCGGCTCACCGATCGACTGCGCGGCGATGACGCCGACAGCCTCACCGATGTTCACCGGCGTACCGCGGGCAAGGTCACGGCCGTAGCACTTGCCGCAGACGCCCATCTTGCTCTCGCAGATCAGCGGGCTGCGGATCTTGACGGCCTGCGTGCCGATACCCTCGATCTTGGTGATCAGGGCTTCGTCAAGCAGCGTGCCTTCAGGAATGGCGACGCTGTTATCCTTCGGATCGATGATATCCTCTGCCGTGGTGCGGCCCAGAATACGCTCACCGAGCGACGCGATAACGGAACCGCCCTGAACGATCGCCTTCATCTCCAGAGCGCGGTCAGTGCCGCAATCTTCCTCGACGATGGTGCAGTCCTGCGACACGTCGACCAGACGGCGGGTCAGATATCCTGAGTTTGCCGTCTTGAGCGCGGTGTCGGCCAGACCCTTACGGGCGCCGTGGGTGGAGTTGAAATATTCAAGAACGGTCAGACCTTCCTTGAAGTTCGAGATGATCGGCGTTTCGATGATCTCGCCCGACGGCTTGGCCATAAGGCCGCGCATACCGGCAAGCTGCTTCATCTGAGCCTGCGAACCACGAGCGCCCGAATGCGCCATCATGTAGATGGAGTTGATCGGGGCCATGCGGCCAGTCTGCGGATCCTTGGGCTGAGCGCGGATTTCGTCCATCATGGCGTTTGCGACCTGGTCGCCGCAACGGCTCCAGGCGTCGATCACCTTGTTATACTTTTCCTGCTGCGTGATCAGGCCGTCCTGATACTGCTGCTCGTAATCCGCGACCATCGCCTTGGTCTCGTCGACGGTGGCTTCCTTCGAGTCCGGGATCACCATGTCGTCCTTGCCGAACGAAATGCCGGCCTGGAACGCGTGGCGGAAGCCCAGCGCCATGATGGCGTCGGCGAACAGCACCGTGTCCTTCTGACCGGTGTGGCGATACACCTCGTCGATCACGTCGCCCACATCCTTCTTGGTGAGGAGGCGGTTGACGGTGTCGAAGGGCACCTTGTGGCTTTGCGGCAGGCATTCACCGATCAGCATGCGGCCCGGCGTGGTTTCGAACCGCTTCATGTAACGATTACCGTTCTCGTCGGTCTGCGGCACACGGCTGATGATCTTCGAATGCAGTGTCACCGACTTGGTGAACAGCGCCTGATGCACTTCCTGCAGATCGGCCAGCATCATGCCTTCGCCTGGTTCGCCTTCGCGCTCCATCGACAGGTAATAGATGCCCAGGACCATGTCCTGCGAAGGCACAATGATCGGCTTGCCGTTAGCGGGCGACAGGATGTTGTTGGTCGACATCATCAGGACGCGCGCTTCCAACTGGGCCTCAAGGCTCAGCGGAACGTGCACGGCCATCTGGTCGCCATCAAAGTCGGCGTTGAAGGCCGAGCAGACTAGCGGGTGAAGCTGGATCGCCTTGCCCTCGATCAGAACCGGCTCGAACGCCTGGATGCCAAGACGGTGAAGCGTCGGCGCGCGGTTCAGGAGAACCGGATGCTCACGGATCACCTCGTCCAGGATGTCCCAGACTTCCTTGCGCTCCTTCTCAACCCACTTCTTCGCCTGCTTCAGGGTCATGGACAGACCCTTGGCGTCGAGACGGGCGTAGATGAACGGCTTGAACAGTTCGAGCGCCATCTTCTTGGGCAGGCCGCACTGATGCAGCTTGAGTTCCGGACCGGTCACGATGACCGAACGGCCCGAATAGTCGACGCGCTTGCCGAGCAGGTTCTGACGGAAGCGGCCCTGCTTGCCCTTCAGCATGTCAGACAGCGACTTCAGCGGACGTTTGTTGGCGCCCGTGATTATGCGGCCGCGGCGGCCATTGTCGAACAGGGCGTCGACAGCCTCCTGCAGCATGCGCTTTTCGTTGCGGACGATGATGTCCGGCGCGCGCAGCTCCATCAGGCGCTTCAGGCGGTTGTTGCGGTTGATGACGCGGCGATACAGGTCGTTAAGGTCCGAAGTCGCGAAACGGCCGCCATCCAGCGGCACCAGCGGGCGCAGTTCTGGCGGAATGACCGGAACGACGTCCAGGATCATCCACTCCGGGCGATTGCCGGAGTCGATGAAGCTCTCGACGACCTTAAGCCGCTTGATGATCTTCTTGGGCTTCAGCTCGGACTTGGTTTCGGCCAGATCCTTGAGCAGGATTTCTTTCTCGCCTTCCAGGTCGAGGTCCATCAGCATCTGCTTGACGGCTTCTGCGCCGATGGCGGCCGAGAACGCATCCTCGCCATACTCGTCCTGCGCGTCGATCAGTTCGTCTTCATTGAGAAGCTGATACTTCTCTAGCGGGGTCAGGCCCGGCTCGATGACGATATAGCTCTCGAAATAGAGGACGCGCTCAAGCTGCTTGAGCTGCATGTCGAGCAGCAGGCCGATGCGTGAGGGCAGGGACTTCAGGAACCAGATATGCGCGACGGGCGCGGCCAGTTCGATATGGCCCATGCGCTCACGGCGGACCTTTGACACCGTGACTTCGACACCGCATTTTTCGCAGACGATGCCCTTATATTTCATTCGCTTATACTTGCCGCACAGGCATTCATAATCCTTGATCGGACCAAAGATGCGCGCGCAGAACAGACCGTCACGTTCTGGCTTGAACGTGCGGTAGTTGATCGTCTCGGGCTTCTTGATCTCGCCGAAGGACCAGGACCGGATGCGCTCTGGCGAGGCAAGGCCGATCTGAATCTGGTCGAAGGTTTCCGGCTTGGCGACCGGGTTGGCGAAGTTGGTCAGTTCGTTCATGTTTCAATCCCCATTGAGGGCAAATCTTCGGGCGGAGCGGTTGGAAGGGACGCCGCCTCTGCAGGGCAGCGTCCCAATTCCGGTTATTCCGCAGCCTCTGGCAGTTCGTCCGGTCCGCTCATGTCTTCCAGCGCAGCCAGTTCGACGTTCAGACCCAGCGAGCGCATTTCCTTCACGAGCACGTTGAAGCTCTCCGGGATGCCGGCCTCGAACGTGTCGTCGCCCTTGACGATGGCTTCGTAGACCTTGGTGCGGCCGACTACGTCGTCCGACTTCACCGTCAGCATTTCCTGCAGCGTGTAGGCGGCACCGTAAGCCTGGAGCGCCCAGACCTCCATTTCACCAAAGCGCTGGCCACCGAACTGCGCCTTACCGCCCAGCGGTTGCTGGGTGACGAGCGAGTAGGGGCCGATGGAACGGGCGTGGATCTTGTCGTCGACAAGGTGGTGGAGCTTCAACATGTAGATGATGCCCACGGTCACCTTGCGGTCGAACTTGTCGCCCGTGCGTCCGTCATACAGGTCCGACTGGCCGGACGAGTGGAGACCCGCCAGTTCCAGCATCGCCGACACGTCGCCTTCACGCGCGCCGTCAAATACCGGCGTACCCATCGGAACGCCGCTGGTCAGATTTTCGGCCAGTTCAACGATCTGCTTGGCATCGCGCGCCTCGATCTCCGCCACATAATGGTCGCCATAGACCGTCTTGAGGCGATCCTTGACCGCTTCCGGCATCGCGCCACCGGCGCCGTCCGGATTGGCCTCACGCCAATCTTCGAGCGCATGCTTGATCTGCTGGCCAAGGCCGCGCGCGGCCCAGCCCAGATGCGTCTCGAAGATCTGCCCGACGTTCATGCGCGACGGCACGCCCAGCGGGTTCAGCACGATGTCGACATGGGTGCCATCCTCAAGGAACGGCATGTCCTCGATCGGCAGGATGCGCGAGATGACGCCCTTGTTGCCGTGACGGCCAGCCATCTTGTCGCCCGGCTGCAGCTTGCGCTTCACCGCGACGAAAACCTTGACCATCTTGAGCACGCCCGGAGGCAGCTCGTCGCCGCGCTGCAGCTTGTCGACGCGATCCTCGAACTTCTCGACGATGGACTTCACCGCCTCGTCATACTGCGCCTTGACGGCTTCGATCGCCGACTGGCGGCTGTCATCCGCAACCGCGAACTTCCACCATTCGTAACGCTCGACTTCCTCAAGCAGGGCCTCGTCGATCTCGACACCCTTCTTGACGCCCTTGGGGGCAGCAGTGGCCGTCTGGCCAAGCAGCATGTCCTTCAGGCGGTTGAAGGTCGCACGGTTCAGAATGCCGCGCTCATCCTCACGGTCCTTCGCGAGACGGTCGATTTCCTCGCGCTCGATCGCCATCGCGCGCTCGTCCTTGTCGATGCCGTGGCGGTTGAACACGCGGACCTCGACAACCGTACCGGCCACGCCCGGCGGCAGGCGGAGCGAGGTGTCGCGCACGTCGCTGGCCTTTTCGCCGAAGATGGCGCGGAGCAGCTTTTCTTCCGGCGTCATCGGGCTTTCGCCCTTCGGCGTGATCTTGCCGACCAGGATGTCGCCCGGCTCAACCTCTGCGCCGATATAGACGATGCCCGCCTCGTCGAGGTTGCGCAGGGCCTCCTCGCCGACGTTCGGGATGTCGCGGGTGATGTCTTCCGGCCCAAGCTTGGTATCGCGGGCCATGACCTCAAACTCCTCGATATGGATCGAGGTGAAGACGTCATCCTTCACGATCCGCTCGGAGATCAGGATGGAGTCCTCATAGTTGTAGCCGTTCCAGGGCATGAACGCGACGAGCGTGTTGCGGCCCAGCGCCAGCTCGCCGAACTCGGTCGACGGGCCGTCGGCGATGACGTCGCCTGCGTTGACCAGTTCACCGACCTTCACCAGCGGACGCTGGTTGATGCAGGTGTCCTGGTTCGACCGCTGGAACTTCATCAGCGTGTAGATGTCGACGCCCGACTTGCCGGGTTCGACGTCGCCGGTGGCGCGGATAACGATACGGGTCGCGTCGACCTGATCGACGATGCCCGAACGCTTGGCCGAAATGGCGGCGCCGGAATCGCGTGCAACCGTCTCCTCCATGCCGGTGCCGACGAACGGCGCCTCGGCCCGGACAAGCGGAACCGCCTGACGCTGCATGTTCGATCCCATGAGCGCGCGGTTGGCGTCGTCATTCTCCAGGAAGGGAATGAGCGATGCAGCAACCGACACGAGCTGCTTGGGACTGACGTCCATCAGCGTGATGTGGTCCTTCGGCGCCATCAGGAATTCGCCGGCCTCACGCGCGGATATCAGGTCCTCGACGAAGCTGTTGTCCGCATTGAGTTCCGCGTTCGCCTGCGCGATCGTGTGCTTGGCTTCTTCCATAGCCGACAGGTAGACGACCTCGCTAGTCACCTTGCCGTCGATCACCTTGCGATACGGCGTTTCGATGAAGCCGTACTTGTTCACCCGGCTGAAGCTGGCGAGCGAGTTGATCAGACCGATGTTCGGACCTTCCGGCGTTTCAATCGGGCAGATGCGGCCATAATGGGTCGGGTGAACGTCGCGGACTTCGAAACCGGCGCGCTCGCGGGTCAGACCGCCCGGCCCAAGGGCCGAAACACGGCGCTTGTGGGTGACTTCCGAGAGCGGGTTGGTCTGGTCCATGAACTGCGAAAGCTGCGAGGAGCCGAAGAATTCACGCACGGCGGCCACGGCGGGCTTCGCGTTGATCAGATCGTTCGGCATCACGGTCGACACGTCGACCGACGACATGCGCTCCTTCACGGCGCGCTCCATGCGGAGCAAGCCGACGCGATACTGGTTCTCCAGAAGCTCGCCGACCGAACGGACGCGGCGGTTGCCGAGATTGTCGATGTCGTCGATTTCGCCCTTGCCGTCCTTCAGGTTCACCAGCTCCTTGACGACGGCAAGGATGTCCTCGCGGCGCAGGGTGGTGACCGTATCCTCGGCATCAAGGTCGAGGCGCATGTTGAGCTTTACGCGGCCCACGGCCGACAGATCGTAGCGCTCCGGATCGAAGAACAGGCCGTCGAACAGCGCTTCGGCGGTTTCGCGCGTCGGCGGTTCGCCAGGGCGCATGACGCGATAGATGTCCGACAGGGCCTGGTCGCGATCCTCGGCCTTGTCGGCCTTCAGCGTGTTGCGGATCCAGGGGCCGGTGGTGACATGATCGATGTCGAGCAGTTCGAGGCGATCGATGCCAGCCTTGTCCAGCTTTTCCAGATTTTCGGGAGAAACCTCGTCGCCAGCCTCGATATAGATCTCGCCAGTCTTTTCGTTGATGAGGTCGTAAGCCGAGTAACGGCCGAAAATTTCCTCGGTCGGGATCAGCAATGTCTCGAGGCCGTCCTTGCCCGCCTTATTGGCGGCGCGGGGCGAAATCTTCTGACCCGCCGGGAACACGACTTCGCCGGACTTGGCGTCAACAATGTCGAATGCCGGCTTCTGGCCGCGCCATGCCTCGACGGCGAACGGGATCTGCCAGCCGCCTTCGCCACGCAGGAAAGTGACCTTGTTGTAGAAATAGCCAAGGATGTCCTCGGCATTCAGGCCAAGCGCGAACAGCAGCGCAGTGACCGGCAGCTTGCGCTTGCGGTCGATGCGGACGTTCACAATGTCCTTGGCGTCAAATTCGAAGTCCAGCCAGGAACCGCGATAGGGAATAACGCGGGCGGCAAAGAGATATTTGCCCGACGAGTGGGTCTTGCCACGGTCATGGTCGAACAGGACGCCCGGCGACCGGTGCATCTGCGACACGATGACGCGCTCGGTGCCGTTGATGATGAAGGTGCCGTTGCCGGTCATGAGCGGCATGTCGCCCATGTAGACGTCCTGCTCCTTGATATCGAGCACGGAGCGGCTGTCGGTGTCCTGATCCACCTCGAACACGATGAGGCGCAGGGTTACGCGCATCGGCGCGGCGTAGGTGATGCCACGCTGGCGGCATTCCTCGGTATCGTATTTCGGGTCTTCCAGCTCGTAATGAACGAAGTCCATTTCGGCGGTGCCGGCGAAATCGCGGATCGGGAACACCGACCGGAGCGTCTTTTCCAGGCCGGATACATAGCCGATGGAAGGGTCGGAACGAAGGAACTGCTCGTAGGATTCGCGCTGCACTTCAATCAGGTTCGGCATCTGAACCACTTCGTGGATGTCGCCGAAGACCTTGCGGATGCGCTTTTTTGCGGTCTGGGGGAGAGCTGCCTTGGTCGCCATGTATTTTCCTGTCGCTTTGGTCGCAATTTTTTTCGCATCGCAGCGAAATTTCAGCCTGATTCGTTAGCCTTAGCCACGAAAAAAAGTGCGGGTCGGGACTGTCCGAACCGCACTGCCAGCGTCTTGTAGAACCTCCACTTGCACCCCATTCGTCTCGGTTCGTGCGCAAATCGAACCTTGGCCCGGGTGAGGGGAGGGTGACCGTTTCCGTACCATTATGGCACAGGGCCGATCGACCTTCGGAAGCGCATATAGGGATATTGTTGGACTTTGAAAAGCCCCCCGAAGGAGGTTTTCCGTCAGTTCCGCAAAATGCCAACGGCGACAGGCCCAAGCAGAAAGACCATGACGATGATGGACGCAGCGATCAACCAGTGGCGCATTGCCGGGCTGGATATTTCCGGGATCTTGTCGTCCGGTTTCAGGCGCACGGGCTGAATCCCATCAGCCTTTCAGGGCGTCCGTAACCCGGCGAACCTCCTGCGCCTTGCCGCGCGGGAGGATGAGGATGTCGGCACCGGAGACGACGACGATCAAATCCTCGACATCGACCAGCGCAACGCGCGGCCCATCCGTATGCACAAGGCATCGCGAGGCGCCGAGGGCAAGTACGTCACCACGAACCGTGTTGCCTGCCGCATCGGGCGCGGAAATGGCGTGAAGCGAGTCCCAGCTACCGACGTCCGACCATCCCATCGCCACCGGTACGCAGGCGACCTTCTCCGCCCGTTCCATGATGGCATAGTCAATGGAATCGGAAGGGCTGGCCGCAAAGGCCTCCGCATCAGGGAACAGGCGGCTGCCCTCCCGCACGGCGCCATCGACGGAAGCCTGAATGGCGGTGAGCATGTCGGGCTGGAATTGCGCCAGCGCCGCCAGAAACGCGTCGGCCCGGAACAGGAAGATGCCTGCATTCCAGGCATAGCCGCCCTCGGCAAGCATGGCTGCGGCGCGATCGGCATTGGGCTTTTCGACGAAGCTTGCGACCTTGTTGACGCCGGCGGCGAGGGCGTCGCCCATGCGGATATAGCCATAGCCGGTCTCCGGGGCGTCGGGTTCTATACCGAATGTCACCAGCCAGCCATCGGACACCAGGGGCAGAGCCTTGGCAATGGCTGCGTGGAAGGCAGGAAGATCAGTGATCACATGGTCGCTTGGCATGACGAGCAGCGCGGCGGCGGGATCATTGGCGGCGATGGCGGCGAGCGCGATGGCGGGCGCCGTGTTACGGCCGAACGGCTCCAGCACGATCAGCCCATCGGGCAGACCGACGGCGGAAAGCTGTTCCTCTATCATGGCCGCATGCGCCGTATTGGCGACGATGATCGGCCGGCCCGACCCGACAATGCCCTCCATGCGGAGAGCCGTGAGCTGCAGCATTGTCTCCTCGCCCGTGAGTGCGAGCAACTGCTTGGGGCGTTCGGGGCGGGACACCGGCCAAAGCCGCGTTCCCGATCCGCCGGACAGAATGACCGGCACGATCGCGGGGGTCGTGGACGGTTGTTCTATCGCTGGCATCGAATCGCTCCTGTACTCATGCTGGTACGACATGACCTGCTATTCTTAAGATTAGACTCACCTTGCCGCGATGATTTGAGATCATCTACATTTCACTGGACGCATCAACGCCGCCAACCCGGAACAACTTAAATCCCGCTGCAGCCGCCTCGGCCGCGGGATAGATGTTGCGGAGGTCGACCAGAACGGGTGCGGTCATGAGGCCGGCGATCTTCTTTAGGTCGAGCGCGCGGAAGATGTCCCACTCGGTCACCAGGACCAGAACGTCCGCGCCCTCGGCCGCGTCATAGGGGTCGGACATCATCTTCACGCGCGGCATCAGCGAAGCGGCAGCCTCCATGCCTTCGGGATCATAGGCGCAGATATCCGCCCCTGAATCCTCGAGCGCCTGGACGATGGCAAGCGACGGCGCGTCGCGCATGTCGTCGGTATTCGGCTTGAAGGTCAGGCCAAGGATGGCGACCTTCTTGCCGCGGGCGTCGCCGCCCAGCGCCTTGATGACCTTACGGCCCATGGCGCGCTTGCGGGTGTCGTTCACCTGCGCCACCGCTTCCACGATGCGGATCGGCGAATCGAAATCCTGGCCGGTCTTGATGAGCGCCAGCGTGTCCTTCGGGAAGCAGGAGCCGCCATAGCCGGGGCCAGCATGCAGGAATTTGGAGCCGATGCGGTTGTCTAGACCGATTCCGCGCGCGACATCCTTCACTTCCGCGCCCACCGCTTCGCAAAGGTCGGCAATCTCGTTGATGAAGGTGATCTTGGTCGCGAGGAAGGCATTGGCGGCATATTTGATCAGCTCTGCCGTCCGGCGGCCAGTGAAGATCAACGGCGCTTCTCCGAGATAGAGCGGGCGGTAGATCTGACGCATGACGGCCGTGGCGCGGGGATCGTCCGTGCCGACGACGATGCGGTCCGGGCGCTTGAAATCGCCGATCGCCGCGCCCTCGCGCAGAAATTCCGGGTTAGACACGGCCGCGACCTCCAGGTCGGGACGCGCCTCGCGCATGATGCGCTCCACTTCGTCGCCCGTGCCGACCGGGACCGTCGATTTGGTCACGATGACTGCCGGACCGTCCAGAGCCTCCGCGATTTCCTTCGCCGCGGCGTAGACATAGGTCAGGTCCGCATGGCCGTCGCCGCGGCGGGAGGGGGTTCCGACGGCGATGAAGATCGCGTCTGCGCCCTTGACGCCTTCGGCTAGGTCGGTTGTGAAATCCAGCCGCTTGGCTGCGACATTGCTGGCCACGAGCGCGTCGAGGCCCGGTTCATAAATCGGCATTTTCCCGCCGCGAATGGCGGCAATCTTGCTCTCATCCTTATCGACGCAGGTCACGGTGTGACCGAAATCGGCAAAGCATGCACCCGATACAAGCCCGACATAGCCGGTGCCAATCATCGTGATTTTCATGAAGCTCCTTAGCGATTCTGCTGATGACCCGCGGCCGCACCTAGCATAGCCGTTCGCACCTGCGAAAGGCGGAGGAGATCATTTCGTCAGCGTTTAGAGGCTGTATACCATTTTTTGCGAAAGGACGTCCCGATGCGCCGGGCGCGCGAAGCGGGGAATCCGGCATGAAAGTGATCATCGTTTTTGGCACGCGGCCCGAAGCCATCAAGCTGTTTCCCGTGATTCACGCGCTAAAGGCGCGGCCGCAAATCGATACACGGGTCTGCGTCACGGCCCAGCATCGCGGGCTGCTTGATCAGGTGCTGGAGATGAGCGGCATCGTGCCGGACATCGACCTGGATATCATGCAAGAGAATCAGACGCTGGACGGGCTGACCGCGCGCCTGATCGTGGAACTGGGCAAAGTTTTTGACAGCGAACAGCCCGACCGGGTGGTTGTCCATGGCGATACGCTGACGACCATGGTCGCCAGCCTGGCCGCCTATTACCGCAAGATTCCCGTCGCTCATGTCGAGGCCGGACTGCGCAGCGGCGACATCCACCATCCCTGGCCGGAGGAAGTGAACCGGCGGGTGGTCGCCTGTATCGCAGACATGAACTTCGCGCCCACCCAGGGCGCCGCAGACGCCTTGCTGGCGGAGGGGCGCGACCCGGCGGGCATATATGTGACCGGAAATACGGTTATCGACGCCTTGCTCGCCACCAAGCGGCGCATAGATGCTGAACCCTCCCTTGCCGCAGGGCTGGCGCCGCTCGCCGCCCGCTTTTCGGGCAAGCGCATCATCGCCGTGACCAGCCACAGGCGGGAAAATTTCGGCGGCGGCATGGAGAATATCGCCAAGGCGGTGAAAGACATCGCAGCGCGCCCGGACGTCGCCATAATCTTCCCCGTGCATCCCAACCCGAATGTGCGGGCGGTGATGGATGTCGAACTTGCCGGCCTCGATAATGTCGCGATGATCGATCCGCTCGACTACCCCCATTTCGTCAAATTGCTCGACATGTGCGAGATCGCGTTGACCGACAGCGGCGGCGTGCAGGAAGAGGCTCCATCCCTGGGCAAGCCTGTGCTGGTGATGCGCGAGACCACAGAGCGGCCGGAAGGCGTGGCCGCCGGAACCGCCAGGCTGGTGGGGACTGACCGGGGCAAAATCGTGGCTGAGTTGTTCCGGCTGCTCGACGATGCGGATGCCTATGCCGAGATGTCCCGCGCTCATAATCCTTTTGGCGATGGCAAAGGCAGCGACCGGATCGCCGAGATCATGGCCGGGGCGGTTAAAGGCTGAAAAAACTCAGCGTTTGGCGAATGTCGTGCCGCCAGCGAGCACCCGCTCCGCGGCTGGCTCCTTCGCATGGGCGGGACCGGTCAGGAAACCCGCGCCATACCACAGGCCGATGGCGCCCGCCGCGCCAACGATGCCATCAATCGCATAATGCCAGTTCAGATAGACTGACCCCAGCCAGATCAGCGCTGCAAACGCGCTCATGCACAGGCCGAACACGCGATTGAAGCGATAGCCGACCAGCGCGAACAGCACCGCCATCGCATTGTGAATGGACGGGATGGCGGAGATGCCGCCGCCGATGCTGAGATCGGGGTCGTTGAAGCGGTCGAGGAGCATGTCGCGCACCTCGATCGTGAACAGGAAATCCGCAGCGCGCGCCGCCCGGTCGGCGACCAGCGCGTCATTAACCGCCTCGAACGGGCCATTGCCGATGGGACCGACCAAAACGCCGTAGAAGCATGGTCCTGCTGCGGGCAACAGATAGGCCAGGATCGATCCGAGGCCGATCCATGTCATGGTGAAGGCCGTCATATACTGCATGCGCGTGCGCGCGTCCGTGCAGAGCGCCACAATGCCGACGCCCACCGACATGGGCAGGAACCAGGCGTGGTACACGCCATCAAGGAAATAGGTGAGCAGCGGCGAACCGATACTCTTGTGAAGCCATAAGCCCAGATCCACGCCGAATATGCTGCGGTCTATCGCGGCGAGGGCGGGATCAAAATGGAAACCGGCATGGGGCAGAATGCGCTGCTTGAACGCGCTGAAGCTCGACATGACGATCGCAAAAAGAAGGACTGGCCATAGCAATGTGACAAACCGGTCCGACCGCCACCGGTCCTGCAGCGCGCCGAGCATGCCCGGCCCGCGCGCGTTGAGCAGGGCAAAACCGAGCAGCGACAGAGCGCTCAGCGGGATGGTCAAAAGCAGGAATGTGCCGATCAGCCGCAGAAATTCCCATGTGGGCACCGCTGGCTGCGCAACAACAAACAGGGCAAAGGCGAGGGCGATGATCAGATTGAGCCTGACGATGGCGTGTTCGCGCTTCGATACGCGCTCAAACAAGGTCATGGTTTCATTGGTCCACCGCGGCTTCTGGCCGACACCTATGAAAAATATGGGCGAAGCGCAAAGGTGAAATGGTTGCGAATAGGCAACGGTTGCGATGCTCGCCGGTCCGCGCAATTCGCTCTTGCCAGCGCCCTCCAATCTTTCCAAAGCGGCGGCGGAACGTCCGCAGCGGAACCGTCCGCGCTACAGAAAGTCCTCCTTTGGAAAATATATTGGCGGGCGTTACGCTGTTCATCACCGAGCATCGCGCATGGGCGGGCCCGCTGATAGGCCTGATCATATTCGCGGAGTCGCTGGCCATTATCGGCCTGTTTTTCCCTGCGACGCCCATCATGTTCGCTATCGGCGGCATGTTGGGTGCGGGCACGCTGGAGCCGGTTCCCGTCCTGATCTGCGGGCTGCTGGGCGCGGTGGCGGGCGATGCGCTGTCATATGCGATTGGCAGGCATATCGGCCCGTCCATTTATTACCGCGCGCCCTTCAACCGGCACCGGGGGATGTTCGCCAAGGCGCGGCTGTTTTTCCAGCGTTATGGCTTCGCCGCCATATTCTTCGGCCGGTTCATGGGGCCGTTCCGCACCACTGTCCCATTGGTATCGGGCGTGGCTTTCATGGAGGCGCGCACCTTTCAGGCCGCGAACATCCTGTCCGCGCTGCTCTGGGTGCCGGCGAGTTTTGCGCCGGGCTATCTGGTCGTGAGAGGAGTGGGCGCGGCTGCGTTGATGAGCCAATCCGATCTGATTGCGATTGGCGGAGTTATAGCCCTGTTGTCGATCATGATGACGGTTGCCGGGTCCATTTTCATCGCTCGCAGGCGGTCGAACCGGCGGCAGAAATAGCTGGCTACAGCGGATAGCTCCAGATTGGTTGTTTAAATCGCTCGACTATCGGTACGGGATTATGCAGACGGCGACGTGTTCCGGATACAAGAGGGCTGGAACAGTTCACCGGGAATGAATAGTCATCGCCATCCGATTCTTCAGTTGCCCTCCAAACAGGGAGTGGCAGTTGCACGTTCGGGGCATGAAGTGGGCCTGGGGACCGAGATTTTGTCTGTATTGCGCACGGTTCTGGGGTTGCCATTATGGGCTATTCAGATTGTTTCGGGTGCGAAATCTTTTGCAGATAATCCAGTCATCGGGTCGAAACGTCTAAACCGGCTTGGTCTACATGTAGGAAGAGTGCGCATCGCGCACCAACTGGCCCGATGGCGCAGGTCGAGGTTGGGCCGTCATGTTCCCGCGGCGTATCGCGCAGAGTTTGCTGCAAATGGCTTCATAAGAATTGATAATTATCTTCCTGGCGATGAGTTCGCGGCTTTGAGGGATGCTGTCCTGTCAACGCGTGCCCCGGCGCGCGAAATGTTGCAGGGCGATACAATAACAAGGCGGATTGCGATCGATCCTGAATATCTGGAGAGTGTGCCGCAGTTGCGGGCGTTGACGTCGGCCAGTCGCTGGCGGAGCCTGGTTCGCTATGTTGCCAGCTCAGCATCCGAACCTTTATATTACATCCAGACGATATTGACGCATCGGGCCAAAGCCGACCCTGACCCCCAAACCACATTCCATGCCGATACCTTTCATCCCACGATGAAGGCCTGGTATTTTCTTGAGGATGTGGCGGAGGATGCGGGGGCTTTCCGCTATGTGCCGGGGTCTCATAAATTGACGGCTGAGCGACTTGCCTGGGAACAGGCGCG
Organism: Sphingobium phenoxybenzoativorans; assembly: GCF_001757355.1. Lineage (GTDB taxonomy): Bacteria > Pseudomonadota > Alphaproteobacteria > Sphingomonadales > Sphingomonadaceae > Sphingobium > Sphingobium phenoxybenzoativorans. The sequence goes on along the minus strand of NZ_MINO01000018.1, from coordinate 40,921 downwards.
CAGCATCGCTGCTCCGGAGGGTGTTGATCGCCTGTCTGCCAGAGGGTCCATGCGCATACTGGAATCGGAATTGGCCGGGCTTAAATTGCCGGAGCCAAAGACCCTGGGGGTCAAGGCGAACACTCTGGTTATTGCCGATACTTTCGGCTTTCATGCGCGTGGCCATGCATCAAAACCGACACGAAGAGTCGAGATCTGGGCGTACAGCCGGCGCAATCCTTTTTACCCCTGGACAGGGTTTGATCCTCTTTCCTCACGGGGCATAGCGGAGAGGCGCATTCCTTGGATATGGGCTGCGAAGGACCAGTTTCCAAAAATATTCGGTGCCCCCTGGCACGATGCAGGATCGAAAGTGCCGGGAAGTGAATGAAGAATATTTTACTCCGGAGTTAAAGCGTGCGAGCTGTCCGGTAAATAGAAAATATAGTTAACGACATACTCGACAAATTGCGCTTCAAGCTTGTAAAGGTTTTCTAGAGACCGTCGAGTTTCTTCAGGGTTCACAGTAGCAGTGGTTTTTCAATATGCTAATGACTAATATTTCCCAGACAAAAGATCATGGTTTGGCGGTAATTCGCCAGGAGGCTGAAGGGCTGCTTCAGTTGGCGGATCAGCTGGATGATGATTTTAGCCGTGCGGTTTCGAAAATTGTCAGTACGCAGGGACGTGTCATCGTCTCCGGGATGGGTAAGTCCGGGCATATTGGCCGAAAGATAGCGGCGACCCTGTCAGCTACGGGTTCGCCAGCATTCTTTGTGCATCCTGCGGAGGCGTCGCATGGAGATCTCGGCCTCCTGAAGCCGACCGATACCATGCTGATCCTGTCAAACTCTGGCGCAACATCGGAACTTCGGCCCCTTATTGCCTATGTGAAGAACCTCAACGCCCCGATGATCGGAATTGCCTCCGACGCAGATTCCCTTTTGATGCGGGAAGCGGACTTCCGAATTCTTCTGCCGAAAATTCCAGAGGCTTGCCCCGAACTTATAGCGCCAACCACTTCTACCACGATGATGCTGGCGGTTGGTGATGCCTTGGCCATCGCTGCCATGCGTGAGCGTGGCATATCTAGGACGGAATTGATGCAGTGGCATCCCGGGGGGTCGATTGGGTGGAGACTGCTACCGGTTGATTCCATGCTTCGCAAAACCGGAACGCTGCCGCTGGTCACGCCCACCACAGGTATGCGTGATGTCGTTCTGGAGATGACCTCGACGGGGAAAGGAGTTGCGGGCGTCGTGGATGGTGAAGGCAATCTGGTCGGGATCATTACGGATGGCGATTTGCGCCGTTCATTCGATAAGATGCTGATCGCCACCGCTGGCGAGATTATGACCGCTTCTCCCAAAACCGTGGCAAGCGGTACAAGAATAGAGGAAACACTTGCCTTGATGTCCGAGGCGAAAATAACGGTGGTATTCGTGATGCGGGCGGATGATCCGCGTAAACCGGCCGGAGTTATCCATATCCATGACATAGCTTCGATTTGATCGCTGGGCTGCTGACAATATGCGCGAGCAAAATTTCGCCGGTGTGGCGATCGTCATTCCGGCGCGGTACAAGTCGTCGCGTTATCCAGGGAAACCGCTTGCCGAAATCAAGGGCGTAACGGGTGTTGCGAAGCCATTGATCCAACGCAGCTTTGAGGCTGCGAGTGGTATAGCACCCGGATTGCCGGTCTATGTGGCGACCGATGACGACCGTATCGCAGAGGCGGCAACAGTCTTCGGCGGTCGGGTGATCATGACACCGGAGTCATGTGCGAACGGCACCGAGCGTGTCGCAGCCGCGATTGCCGATATTCCGGCTGAACATGATGTTGTCATAAATTTTCAGGGAGACGCATTGCTGACGCCGCCTGAACTGGTCAGGGCGTTGATTGAGCATATGACGGCAAATCCTAGATGTCAGGTTGCTACAGTGGCAGTCCGCTGTTCTCCCAGTGCTTATCAGCATCTTTTGACCGATCAGGCCGCGGGACGGAGTGGCGGCACCACAGTCGTTGTTAATGCGCAGAGCGAAGCCCTTTATTTCTCGAAGCGGGTCATTCCGCATATCCTGCCTGGGAGCGACGCGGAAAATAAGCCGCCGATCCTGATGCATTTGGGGCTTTACGCATATCGGCGGCCGGCTCTGGAACGTTATGTAAATTCGCCCTCCACGTTGCTTGAAGAACTGGAAGGGCTGGAGCAGCTGCGCTTTCTCCATGCGGGCATCCCCGTCGCGGTGGTGCAATGCGATCCGCCAAGCTGGGATGCGATAGAGTTGAACAATCCCAGCGATCTGGAACCGATCGAGACCATTCTAGCGGCCCGGAAAATAAAATAAGCCTCCGCTATGCTTGGAGAGGGAAATTCAATAGAACCGCGCTGGAGGCTGTTATCTGGAAGCTGGCGTAATGGCGACTGAAACGCTGAATTTCCAAGCTTCAGGACAGGGTATCGCGCCAATTTTACGCGCGCCGCCATTTCCCGGCGCAGCCAATGCGGTAGTGAGCCGGCTATCCCCAGATGCCGGTTCGCAAGAATGTGCCGACATCGACATCCGAGACAGCATGGACGCCCTGCGTGAGGCGCGGGTTGGCGGTACTTTCTGGGGGGCTCACCCCCAACTGGAGATCCCGAATCCCTTCATTGTGCGGCCAGCTACGACCGATCAGGCGGTCAAGATGTTGGAGCGGATGGAGCGTGACGGTCATCTGCATAGGCTGGTGTTATGGCTGCCTCCGCATTTGGCAGCGTGGGCAAGCGAAGTGGCTTCACCGGCTGTTGTCCTCACAGAATGCTGTGATCCATGGCACTTGTTTGCGCAGGCCGGGCAAATGTTGTTCGATCCCGCAGATGAAAATCTGTTGCTGGCGCGTATCGCCGGGGTCCGGGCATCCACCTTTTCGGGTGATGGAGATTCAATCAATCAAGAGCGCTTAGCTGAATTCTTCAGGACGGCCGTGCGTCGTAGAGTCGCGGATATCGATTATATCGATCCGTTTACCGGAGCGCCCAGCGATTTTCTGTCTACAATAGAATTACTCAAATTCTGGCGGGGCTTGATCGATTCCAATCGGTCGATCGGCGCTGCTGCCGGGTTTGCGCACTGGAAAAAAACCGTGGTCGAACCTCTGTTATGGGGAGGCTCGGAACCCGTTCGTTTCATGGGGGGCAGCGAGTCGGCGACGAAGTCCATTCCGCGGGGCAAGTCGATCGCCATCTGGAAATCGAGGGTTTCGAAGCGCTTCCTCGATGAGGTTGAGCAGCAGGGCTGTGATTTACATGAAGTGGAGGACGGGTTCATCCGGTCTGCCGGGCTGGGTGCAGACTGCGTGCCGCCTCTTTCCATTGTGGTGGACAAGGTCGGAGTGCATTTTGATCCGGCACAGCCAAGTGATCTGGAAAATCTGTTGCAGGCCGGAAACTTTCCGCCAGCGATTCTGGACAGGGCGGAGGCTTTGCGCCGGCAGATCGTCGAATCCGGTGTCAGCAAATATGGCGCTGGTGGTCAATCGATAGCCCGGCCGGCGGGTGAACGGCGGCATGTTCTGGTAACGGGGCAAGTCGAGGATGATCGCTCGGTCATATGCGGCGGCGGGGAGGTGGCTGGCAATCTTGACCTGTTGAAGCGTGCCCGTGCGCAGGAACCCGATGCCTATATCATTTACAAGCCCCATCCCGATGTAGAGGCAGGGCATCGCAAGGGGTATGTGGCCGATGAACAGATATTGTCGTTCGCGGACGATATCGTTCGAGACGCCTCCATCTCAGCGCTGCTGGACATGGTCGATGGCGTTCACGTCATCACCTCCCTGGCCGGATTTGAAGCTCTGATCCGGGGCAAAGATGTCGTGACGCATGGCATGCCCTTCTATGCTGGCTGGGGACTTACGACCGATCTGGGCGTTATTCCCACACGGAGAACGGCTCACCGCAACGTCGTCGAGTTAGTGGCGGCGGTGTTGTTGCTATATCCGCGATATCTGGACCCTATAACTTCGTTGCCATGCCCACCAGAAGTGCTTGTGAAAAGGTTGGCAGCCGGAGTACGCAAGGAAAATTGGGCAATCGTCTCGTTAAGACGTTTGCAAGGAAGCGCGAGGCAGAAACTGTCCAAAATGGGAATAACTATATGAAGCCCGGCCTGCTCCGCCAGCGTAATTTCCTTTTTCTTCAGGGTCCTGCAGGACCTGTTTTCTGGATGTTAGGGCAAGAATTACTTGCGCTGGGCTGTGGTGTGCACCGCATTAATCTGAACGGGGGGGACAAGAAGGATTGGCCTGGTGAGGCGATTGACTATCGCGGACTGCCCTCACGCTGGTCCTTGTTCATCGATCGCTATCTGCGAGATAATGAGATTACGGACCTGATCCTTTTCGGCGACTGCCGACCGATGCATATCACGGCACGGGGAATGGCAAAGCTTCGTGGCCTCAACATCCATGTTCTTGAGGAAGGCTATATACGTCCTGACTGGATGACGTTCGAGCCGGATGGTGTGAACGGTCATTCCACACTTTCCCGCGATGCTCGCTGGTTCATGACTCAGGCGCGTAGCCTTCCGCCATTGCCCAAGCTGCCACCCGTTACAGCGAGTTTTCAGAGGCGTGCCAGGGATGGGCTGCATTATTATACCAATGTTGCTCTGGGGCGTTTCCGCTTCCTGACCTATAAGTCCCATCGGCCGGAATCGCCGATCGTCGAGGGGGTTGGCTGGCTTAAGCGTTTTGCCTTGCAGAGACGCCGCGCGCGACAAACGGCAGCTTCATTGGCCCAGATTCAAGGCAAACCCTATTTTATCCTGCCGTTGCAACTGAGCGCGGATTATCAGATTCGCATCCATTCCCCTTTCGACACGATGCAGGCGGCGGCGGAATATATCATGGTCAGCTTTGCGCGCTATGCGCCCAAGGATGCTTTTCTCGTCGTCAAGGAGCATCCACTCGACAGCAGCTTCTTCAACTGGCGCGGTTTCGTGCTAGCCAAGGCGCGTGCATTAGGCATGTCAGAACGGATTTTGCATGTCGACGTGTGCGATCTGGCGGAACTTTCTTCAAAATCGCGAGGCATGGTATGTGTGAACAGCACATCGGGAACCCTGGCGCTGGCGTCGGGAACGCCGGTTTTGGTATTGGGTGACGCTATCTACAATGTCCCCGGCATTACGCACGAAGGCCATATCGACCGATTCTGGATAGCGCCCCAACGGCCCAACGCGGACGTTTATGACGCGTTCAAGCGGGTGCTTTATGCCCGTTGCCTGATACGCGGAGGAGTGGCCAGCCAGTCAGCGGTTGATGCTCTGGTGGATGGCGTCATTGACCGGCTTTTCCACGATCCACTGCATTCGCTGCGAAAGGTTGAGTTACAGGAAGTCGCCTAAAGCTCTCGGCGTTATTTTCATAAGCGACTTAGCCAGTTGTCAACTTTGGCAAAATGCTGATTCCAGGTTGGCATTGCATATCCCGTCATTCGGGAAAGCTGGGCCGATCGTTCGGCGCTGCTTGGTCGCGAATATTGCTCGATGATCGATTGCCATCCCATCATGTCATCGGGTGCAAGATATTCGGGGATATCGCCGGCAAGTTCATGAAATACGGCAAGATTGCTAGCGATTACGGGTGTGCCTACACCGAGTGCCTCAACGAGGGGCATTCCGTAACCTTCTGCGAATGAAGGGAAGAGCAGTGCCCTCGCATCTCGCAGATAATGCGCGAGTTCAGTATCGGTGCATCGGGGGAGTTCGATAACGTGACCGCGTAGCGCCTCATCGGAATCGAGCAGGGCGCATGCCGCATCATTTTCCCATCCGCGCTGGCCTATCACAACAAGGCTTGGCGTAGACGGGCCATGCTTGGCTATCAATGTCCGCCACAGCTTCAGCAGGATTAAGTGGTTCTTGCGGCCTTCAATGGTACCTAATGTAACGAAGAACGGTTTGGCTGCTTCCGGCGGCTTCTTGTCAGAAGCCGATAAAGGAGTCGCGCCCAGCCAGGCGTTGAGCATGGGGGGCAGTGGCAATCCGCGATGCAGGGCGTAATTGGCTATCTCATCCAGCGTCGCCTGCGAATTCCCTATAATTCCCGCGCCGGACCGCAGCATCGTATCAACGCGTTTCTCATGCTTTTTCGCGCTACCGGGGCGGCAATATTCGGGGTGCGTGATCGGGATCAGGTCGTGGATCATGAAGATGGGGCGGACGTCCGTTTTTGCTACCCATTCCATCAGGGCCGGCTGATCCAATCCTGAATGGCCAATGTTGAGGTAAAGTCGGCCGTTGCCGGATTGTGGTTGGATCAAATACGGGAAATGCCGAGCGGCGAGCTTGGCCAGTTCGATGCGAAGATTTCGTGTTTCCGTCAGCAATAGTGTGAAAAGTTCAGCGGACGTTTTTGGAGGCAAAATGCGACGTGCCGCTTTCCACTGCACAACTGCTTGGGCACACTCAGCGTAATGTTCAGCGTAGGCGAGGCACACTCTGTCGATACCTGTAGGCAGGCGCCCTCGCGAAGCGCGCCATATCAGTCGGCTCAGGTCAAGCAGGATGTCGGGTCGGGCAACTGCTCCCGATATCGTAAACATGGAGATAATAGAATTCCTGCTGTAGCGATGGGCCCATAAGTTTAACCCAACATCAGAGAGCGGTGTTTTTTGCCGTTGCAGCGCGGGCGATGCAAGATAATTCCCTGGGTATGGTCGGCTTGTTCTGATGCGCCAGGCGTACTACCGCTAGAAAGCCATCATTTAACGTGCATCTCCCGCTGAGCAGTATATTAGGGTTAACGGAACGGTTTAAGACGACGCATATCGTCTTTGTTCCGGTTGTCGGGGCATATGTTTGAGCGGTTGAGGCGGGCTTAATGGCTAGTTGAATCATTGGCCTGGTTGACGGGCCATCGCGCGCTATGTGCCAGTATGAGGCCGAGCAATCGAATTAAGATGTCAGTATACTTGGTTGTCTTCCGGTTATATTTTATCACAATCAAATCCTGACATTATAATATGAAGTGTAGGAATAGCATGATTTCGACGATCATTGGTAAAATAAAGAATCTGAGCAAACTTTTTATTGCTATCGTGATCGTCCCAACATTTCTGGCAATGTTGTATTTCGGTCTTTTTGCTTCGGATGTTTACATTTCGGAGTCGCAGTTTGTTGTCCGCAGCCCGGATAAGCCATCATCGACGGGATTGGGCATTTTGCTGAAAAGTGCCGGATTCACTAATGCTGGTGATGAGATATTTGCAACCCAAGCCTACGCGGCCTCTAGGGATGCACTTGCGGACTTAAATAAAAATGGGCTTGTGAGCCGCGCCTACAGCAGGGATGATATATCGATATTCGATCGTTTTGATCCATTTGGAGTGGATCATTCCTTTGAATCTCTCTTCAAATATTATGTTGGTAAAGTTTTGGTCGAGCATGAAACAACGTCGTCGATAACGACGATGACTGTGCGTGCATATTCGGCTCGTGATGCTTACGACATCAATAAGCTCTTGCTCGAACGGTCCGAAGCGATGGTCAATCGTCTTAACCAGCGCGGCCGCGCCGATCTGATTCAGTATGCAAATACCGAGGTGGGCAACGCAAAGAAGCGATCTGAGGTTGCCTCGGTCGCCTTGGCCGATTTTCGTAGCCGGGAAGGCGTGGTCGATCCGGAAAAGCAGGCAGCGGTTCAGCTACAGATGATTTCGAAGATTCAGGACGAACTGATCACCACCCGTGCGGAACTGTCTCAGTTTCTTCATTTTACTCCTCAAAATCCCCAGATTCCGGTTTTGCAGGCGCGTATCGGCAGCTTGCAACACGAAATTGACAAGGAGCTTGGCAAGGTTGTCGGGGATCGAAAGTCTTTGACAGCCAGTGCTGGGCAATATCAGCGGCTTTTGCTCGAGAGCCAATTTGCTGACAAGCAACTTGCTTCTGCAATGGCATCATTAGAGGAGGCTAACAATGAAGCCCGCAGAAAGCAGGCCTATGTAGAACGAGTGGTTCAGCCAAATTATCCCGACGAGCCGCTAGAACCGCGAAGGATGAGGGGTGTATTGGGCACGTTTGCTTTAGGGCTCGTGTTGTGGGGAATCCTGAAGATGCTGTTTGCGGGTATCAAAGAACATGGAGAGTGAATCTCGCGGTCTGGCGGAATGGCGAAATCTCTCGAGAAGTTGGCGAGTGCAGCAGCGGGTGATTGGTGCCTTGCTGATGCGGGAAGTTATCACGCGGTACGGGCGTAATAATATCGGATTCCTTTGGCTGTTCGTTGAACCTATGCTGTTCACTCTGGCAATCACCGCGCTATGGACAGCAACTCGATCGGTCCATGGATCTGACATCCCTATCGTTGCCTTTGCTCTGACCGGCTATTCGTCAGTGCTGGTTTGGCGTAACATGCCTGGACGGTGTATTAAGGCGTTGCGACCGAACGCTTCGTTACTCTTCCATCGGCAAGTCAAGATTATCGACGTCTATTTGGCGCGTATCTTGATGGAGAATATCGCGGCTTCGACGAGCTTTGTTGTTTTGGGCGTATTGTTCTGGACGATCGACTGGCTTTTGCCTCCTGAAGATGCGCTTCAGGTGCTGGGCGGCTGGCTTCTGCTGGGGTGGTTCGGGGCATCCTTGGCTATGTTTCTAGGCGCGCTATCGGAGTCATTCGATGTGGTCGAGAAGCTGTGGGCACCATTTTCCTATCTGATTTTCCCTTTATCTGGGGCGGCGTTCATTGCCGATGCTCTGCCTGAGCGCATGCGGGAAATAGTTCTCTATCTACCCATGCTGAACGCCATCGAATATTTGCGTGAAGGGTATTTCGGATCAAAAATGCATGCGCATTACGATATGGGCTATTTACTCCTATTTAACATCATCCTGACGTTTCTTGCAATTAATCAAGCCCGCCAGGTGGGAGATCCTGTTAGCGAGGAATGACGACCCCTAACGCTGGGCATGGATAATTTTTGCAACGATGATCGTAGAGGGGAGTGTGCGATTTGCACATGATGTTGTGGAATGTTAGATTTGCGGTACGACATAGCCAGACAGGATGCGATTTAGATGATTGATTGGCAACGGCTTGATACTAGTCTCGCCGAATATCGAGAGCAGTTTAGCACCAGTAAGCCATTCCGTTATGTGGTGATGGAAAATTTTCTTGAACCGGAGTTCACAAAGTTGATCGAAGGGGGATTTGAAATCGCTCTTTCTCACAAGGATCATACGACGACCAAATCTCACCGGAATGTTCTGAAAAAAACGGGAACTCCAAATCTAAATGTGATGACTGCTGAGCAGGTCGAATTTTTTAATCAGATTAACTCCGAGCGCTTCATAGCCTATCTTTCGGCACTCACTGATATTATGCCGGTACTGGCTGATCATGAACTGAAGGGAGGCGGTTTGCACAGTTCGGTTGCCGGAGGTTTTCTCAATATCCATACGGATTTTAATTTCCATCCCAAGGACGATACCCATCGGCGGCTCAATCTCATTTTCTACGTTAATAGTGAGTGGAAGGATGAGTGGGAGGGTGGCTTAGAACTATGGAATAATGATGTAAGCGCTTGTGAAGCAAAAATATTCCCGAAATTTAATCGTGCGGTATTATTCGAGACTAGTGAAATTTCTTTTCACGGACATCCAATACCTCTGGCTTGTCCCGAGGGAGTTTCTCGAAAAAGCATTGCTGTCTATTATTACAGCAAATGGCCTGAAGGCTTGGAAAGACGAGAAAAAACCAATTATATACTCACTCCATCGCAAAAAGATGTTCTAAGACAGCGTGTTAGAGAGGCTATCGACGCTGGCGCTGAGAATTTTGAAGCGGCATCAGCATTAATTCCGGATTTTCAACCGGCGCACGTCAAGCGCATTTTTGCGGAAGTAAAGAATGGCAGCCGTTGACGAATGTGAGGGCGCAGAGGTCGCTTTGCTCACTTTTGGTTCGAGAACTAATGCCAATCGTACTGAGCCATCCTACGCATTTATGAATACTATTTTGCGCATGAAACGGATGCGGAATGTGCCATGTTCTGTTTATTATTTCAAGGCGAAGAAGAATGACTGGTATTTTGGAGGAGTAGAGGGGCAAGATGATTTTGATTCATCTGTGCAATATATTCAATCGATATCCAAGAAGTTCCGGAAGACGATTTTCCTTGGAAACTCCATGGGTGGATATGCGGCGCTGATATTTGGACTACTCTCAGAAGGGTCTTCTATCTTAGCCTTTAGTGCTCAAACGCGCTTCGACGCACAATTTTGTGACGAAATTCGCGAAAAACGCTGGCAAGACGAGTATGCGGCCATGCGAGAGGCAAGAGACGTAAAATCTATGGCTGTTCTGGAGTATATGAAAAACAATCCAGAAGCAGACGTTAATTTATTTACAGGAGCGAAAAACTCTCAGGATTTGGCTTACTGCAGTGAGATTGCACATTATCCTAACGTCAGGCTCTTTCGTTTCGAAGAGAGTGATCATGACCTTGTTCATGATCTCCGTTCTTCTGGCAAGCTGGAAGAGATTATTTACGATCATGTTGACGGTAAACTGTCTTCTTAGCACAAAAAATACTTAGTTCCTGTAGTAAAGATCATCCTTCATACGGCAGATTACACGTAAGAAATCCCTTTCATATATTTTTTGCGCGCAGGACAGCCGAGAATTCTTTTCCGTGATCCTGGATTTGATCGATCAAAAAGCGCTTTTCTAGATGCTCAGTCCAAAAAGCTTCGCCCTCGACGATAAGGTGGGCATTCCGCCCGTCGGCCAGGAATTTGGCGGCGGGTCGGGTGGAAATTACAGCGAACAGCACGGATTTGGTCAAATCTCTTAGATGATCGAGCACATCGTCTAAGCATACTGGCTCGATATGTTCCAGAACGTCGGTACAAACGACCATGTCCGCAGGCTCTGGAAGCGCAGATTTTTCTGGAATGGCTGGATCATATTCGCTGATGTCTCGATTAAGCGCTTTTCCGAGAGCGCCCTGGCCACATCCATAATCCAGGATCGTTGTCGGCTCGAAGCAATCAATAAGCTCGGAAACCTTGGCGGTCCACTTGTCGCCTTTCCGGCCATAGGAACCGCCAGCGTGCAAACTAGAGTTTAGAGTGCGATACTCGTCGGAGATCAGCATTTTAATTCTCCATTGTCAGTTGGAACTGCAATTCCCGATATCTCTTCCCTGATCAACCCGAATAATGCGCTTGACGCTTCCTTCAGCACGGCTGGCCATGGACGGCCTTTTTGCCGGACGACGGCGAGATTTGGATAGAAAGGGGTGGATGAGCCTTCCGTAGGCCAGGTGAGATGGTTCATGTCATCCACGGCAACTGCACATGGTATGCCTAGCATACCGGCCATGTGGGCGGTGGTATTGCTGATTGTGAATACGCCCGCAGTTCTTGCAACCTGGCGAGAAAAATCATCTATATTTGTCATTTGATCGATAGGCATAGACGGTGCGATCTCGCGGCCAATCCGCTTTGACAGTTCCGCAATCCCCGCGGAATCTTCATCATATTGCAGGGATACAAGCCTTGCGTCCGTATGCGCGAACACTTCAGACCATTCGGTAATCGTCGGTTGCGGCTTTCGCGTGCTTTTGGAGAACCAGGATATACCAATACAGTGATCGTCCACCCAAGGCGTGGGACCGGGTGCTGGTATCAATGGTGTAAAGCTGTGTCTAATTTCTCCAGCAGTCCGTCCGAAATATTCCGCCATACGTTCATAGGAGGCTTCATAGTCGGCATCCATCCATGCTTCCAGAGTGGCAAGGTCGACCACACGGAGAGACGGAAAGCTGCGGCGAAATAAGGAGACTAGCCTATTTTCGGTAGCGATTGTAACATCGACACCGCTTTCTGATGCTCTATTCGCAAACCGCGCCATGCGCAGCTCAGCTCCCAGATGACGGAGCTTACGCCTGACAACCAGGCGCTTGCCTTTCAACGGCTGTCCTGTCCACAGCGGTAGCTTGGAAGGCCGGAGCAAATCTGTTCCATCGGCCAGCAGTTTCCAAGCAGCATCATAGATGCATCGGCGTTCATACTCGCCGCCCAATTCGATCATCCGTGAACCGTTCGCTGACGATACTGAAAGCTCGACAGCGGCAGCAAGATCCGTTTCCGACAGTTCAGATAGATCAGCCATGGAACTCCATTAAGTTGGTAAGCGCTCTCCTCAACCCATAAGATTGCGTTCTTTCAACTCCGCATTCGCCTTGTCCAGATAATCCTGCGGTATGGGCTGACTGGCAACCCACTCGCAAAATCTCTTCAGACCTGCTTCCAGCGATATTGCCGGCGTGAAGAGGAGGTTTTTCTCGAGATTTCCTATATCGGCATAGTTGTGCCGGATGTCGCCTACACGATATTGCGCGGTGACATGTGGCTCGATCGGTGAATCCATCGATTGGCAAAGCAAACGCGCGACCTCCATTATTGGCGTCGGGTTGCCCATTCCCACGTTCATGGTGCCGCTTACGAAACTCTCCTGCTCGGCGCTGCGCAATACCGCTTTCGCCACATCCTCGACATGAACGAAATCTCTCGTTTCGGCTCCATCCTCGAAAATGGGAAGTGGCAAGCCAAGCCTGATGCGGGTGGAGAAAATTGACAGGATGCCTGTGTAAGGGTTGTTGAGGGACTGTCCTTCGCCAAACACGTTCTGGAAACGCAAAATCGCATATCCCATGCCCAGCGCAGTACAGCCGACTTTGACGAGGTCTTCTTGCGCAAGTTTGCTGGCCGCGTAAATTGAAGCAGGGGCCAGTCCATCATCCTCTCGCGTGGCGGTCGCCGAAACAGGGCCGTTGCATACCGGGCAAACAGGCTCCCAGACATGGGCAGCCAATTGCTTGGGCGACCGGGGGGACGGGAACCGGCGAGCTCCCTCCGTATCGCAATTGTGACATAAATAGGCGCCTTCGCCATATACGGAACGGCTGGACGCCAGTATGACTTTGCTTACGCCATGGGGCTGGTTCGCCAGGATATCGAAAAGCAGGGCCGTGCCCTGAACATTGACATCGTAATAATGCTGGATCTGATACATGGACTGGCCAGTACCGGTTTCTGCGGCAAGATGGACGATAGTGTCGATGCCCTCAAGGCATGCCTCGATATTGTCGCGAGAGGTAATATCGCCTCTGACGAACTCCACTCCTTCTGGGGCATGGAAAACTGCATCTGCTCCATGAATCTGTGGCGACAGATTGTCGAGGATCCTAACAGAATGCCCCGCTTCTCTCGCAAAGTTGGTCAGATGAGAGCCAATAAAACCGGCACCGCCGGTGATCAGCAGATTTTTCTTCATACCTTAGTAACCTTGGTAGGATTGTTATTATGGTGACAGGCGAAATTTCAGCTTTTGTCTGGGTCCAAAGCTGTTTCATCGCATTCCACTTCGACCAGATGCCCCGCACGCGCCAAATAATCGTCGGCATCCTTGGTTTGGTTTCTTTGAACCGTCTGTTGGGGGGATACCGCGCCTGCGGCATGCTTCATAAATAGACCCATTACATGCGCCACCCCGTCTTCGAGCACATTTCGAAGGTCTGGGGCGTAATATCCACCGCGATTATATGCTCCAGTGATAATCTCGAAAGAAGGGAAATAATGCACATGGGTAAAACGTTTCCGTAAAGACTCTGCGGACACGCGGAGCACGGATTTAGAATAAGTAGTAGCCGACAGGACGTGGCTGCCTAATTCGGCAGTCGCCATTAGAGGAACAGGCGATACCGTAAGAATGATTTGGGCGGAGCGATTGATCTTTTTTAACGCCTCAATGAATTCCGACATATCAGAGATGACATCTTCGACGGTCTGGTTGTAGAATTCATGCTGGGACGGATTAAACTTGCCGCCTTCTACGCCTGGGCAGATGGGAAATACCGCGCCGTCTGTCTTTGATCTCCAACATTCGGTTAGCCCGAGCGTGAAGACGAAGACGTCCATTGTTTCAAACATCGATCGTACTGCGGCGAGATGCTGGCTACGATCCGCTCTCATTTCCGCTTCGGAAACAAAGCCTCCAGGTTGGGTTGTAGGACGGAAAGGGTCCAGAACCACATCCGGCGCTTCAATCCAAACATCTTCCCGTGGTTCAAATAGCCCGTATGCACGCTTGAACAACTGCAATAATTGGCGTGCAGTGTAGATATTGCCGTATCGAGCCGAAAACAGTCCGTAATTGTTTATCTCTTTGATAGCTTCAGGAAGTACGGGATGCCCCTTCTCCGCAACATAGTATGAGAATCCGGATTTTTTGAGATATCGCGCTATATGTTGCGCAAAACAACTTCCGGCGGTCGCGACTTTTGTCTTTGGCTTAATTTTGACATCAAAGACCCCAACCGGATCGACATCCCGAATATCTGGCGCTGCTACAGCTCTTCGCCAGAAGGCTTTGTCGGGTAAGGTTTTATATGGATGATCAACCATCGCTAATTTACTCTCTTGCCGGACTTTGTCTGCACGACAGTCTCAATGGTTTGTAAGATCAGCTCGCCATAGTCCGAATTGGCATGCGTAGCATCATTGGCGTAATACGCCGGATCAAGAAAGCCCGTGTGGGTTAGTGCAAGCGAGGGCGGGGAAACTATTTCAACATCCCATTCCGAACAAAGTTGTTTGAGAACATCTGCTTGTAATGCCCAAATCTTATAGCGCAGGTCGGGAGGGGAAACGCCGAGCGAGACGATATCAAGGTCAGAAAAATGGGTTTCGTGATGACGTTTGATATGATCGTTATTTTCTTTGGGTGGTGGTGGAATGATATGAAAAACGCGCGCTGGGGTTGCCGATTTTAGCTCTTTAATCAGGGCGCCGTCCCGACCGCTAACACCGGATTGCAGAAAGGAGCGGACAGCGCGCGAAGGTATTATTTGTTCCCCTCTGGAAATTATGGTGGCTTCCTCAGCGGGTCCATAAACCTTGAAAGGTTTGGGGTGTTGAACGGTGCTTAGGACGGCGTGTTGATTGCCGCCGATTAGGGATATTACCGCATCATCTTTGGTGAGCGTTCCGATGAGCTTAATGGCTTCCTCAAAATCAATATCGCCAACAATCTTGTCATTTTTGATCTTTGAAAGTCTGAATGCTTCAATCCCCGAATCTTTCCGAGCCATGCGACGTAGCTTTATCGCCCTTTTTACAGCATCGACATGGCTGTCGCCAAACATAACAATTCGGGGCTGACTCATCTGGATACTCCATGCCGTAGCAATCTTGAGTTTGGCGTCATCAAATCCGCCCTCATCCGGTGATTAGGACGGGAAGAGATTTCACAAGATCATCAACCGCCTTAATTTGGGTAAGGTAGGATTCCAGAGCGTTGAGCGGCAAAGCGCAGGGGCCGTCGCACTTGGCCTTGTCAGGGTCAGGATGCGCTTCGAGAAACAGTCCGGCAATGCCCAGTGCGATCCCACTTCGCGACAGTGCTGCTGCCTGGGCGCGGCGCCCGTCAGCACTGTCGCTGCGTCCTCCGGGCTTCTGGAGCGCATGGGTAGCATCGAAAACCACCGGCGCCATGTTCTTCATCAGGTCCATGCCCAGCATGTCGACCACCAGATTGTTATAGCCAAAAGAGCTGCCTCGTTCACACAAGATGACTCGGTCGTTCCCGCATTCCTCAAACTTGGTGATGATATGCCGCATCTCTTCCGGCGCCAGAAATTGAGGCTTCTTGACATTCACCACGGCGTTGGTTTTGGCTATGGCTGAAACCAAATCGGTTTGTCTGGCTAGAAATGCCGGTAATTGAATTATGTCAGCGATCTCCGCGGCTGGAGCCGCCTGGTAAGGCTCATGGACATCGGTCAATATGGGCACGCCGTATTGGGATTTCACTTCACTCAAGATTTTCAGGCCCTCAGCAAGGCCAGGGCCTCGGAAGGAATGGATCGAGGAACGGTTGGCCTTGTCAAACGACGCCTTGAAAACATAGGGGATGTTCAGTTTGCGGGTAATTTCCACATACTGGCCTGCCACATCCAAGACGAGATCGCGGTCCTCAATCACATTCATTCCGCCGATCAATACGAAGGGGCGGTCGTTGGCAAACACGATATCCTTGCTTACCGAGACTGGTTTGGACACTATTTATTCCTTTTGTTGAACCTGTTCAGGGCCGCTTGGAAGCTGCAATACGGGCTTGATGTATTATGCCCAAAACTTGTTCCCGAAGAGCATCGACGCTGTAATGTTCTGCAATCTTCTGCTGGGCTCTGGCTACCTGGGCGAACCGTTCATCCGCATCATTGGCAAGGAGGGTCAATGCTTCAAGCCAATCTTCATCCGTCTGCGCCAGAACGCCGCAGCCGTCGCTGCAACAATCATCATATACAGTGCCTGCGCTTGCGATCACCGCAATGCCGGAGGCGCTATACTCCACCCATTTGGTGTTTGCCTTCACGAGATTGAACTCGGTATGCGCCAGTGGGCAAATGCCAATATCCCAGTTCCGCGCGGCGAAAAGCTTCAAGAATTCGGCATAATCCCGGACGGGGGGAATGGTAACGATCCGGTCACCGAACTCGTCCAGGACGGCTGGCTTGGGTATTGACCCGAAAAGCTCGAACTGCACGTGGCGATTCCTGCGCAAAAATTCTACGAGGGCAGGAAGAACCAACTCAAGATCATGAGCGTGATCAAAGCCCATGTACCCAACCGTTCGGGTAGGACGGTTTTCTGACGAATTGAGGATCGAAGAAGAGCAATAGATTTGCCCTGTAACCAGATTGCTATGCTCCAAACGACTGGAAAATCTCTCCCGCAGGTTTTTTGTGGAACAATACACAATATCTGCGCCGTTCATGGATGTGAGCACAGATTCCAAGCGCTTGGGATCATTATGAAATTTATATTTCTCTTCACCCAATTCGCGAGGGATTTTTAAGAGATCATCATCGACGTGATAGATTACAGGAACCCCATTGTCTGACGCCCAATCTAGGATGGCCTTGTAATGCGGTCCACTGTAGCGGCAGAAAATGACAATGCTCGGATCAAAACGATCAAGCGAATCGCTGACCCAGGCATCCATGTCGACCGCGGGTTCGGCGGCGCGTTTCTCGCGCATCATTTGCTCTGTCAGGTATTCCGTCGCGAATGCCCCGCTTTCCACAAGGGAGGTGAGGGGCTTGACGAAGCTTAATTGTAGCGTCGGTATGTAGGCATTAGCGACGAAAAAGACACGTTCCTGCCTCTCTGTAGATGGCTTCTGCCGCACAGCCTGCGGCAAGCGCCTTGCTGTCTGAAAGAGTTTGGCAAATCGGGAATATACTTCAGCCGGATCTATCGGCATCTGCTGCCGCTCTAGAAACCGCTTCTGCAAGTCGCGAAAATGGTCCGGCCGTGAAATGGCTTCCCGGCTGAACTCCATCCACTCGCCAGCGGATGATATTTCAGTCAGGCCGTCATAAGCGGCAGAATCCATTACGCCTTCGCCATCTTTCCATACGGCGGTGGGAATGTCCGCGAGCAGCATGTCGATCAGGACGGATGACGGAGCAGATATTCCATAACCGAACTGCCGTAGGTCAAGCTTATACATTGGCGCGTTATTGATCGTGGCATTAGCGGGAAGCGCGACATTATTCTTTAGCATAT
Organism: Sphingobium phenoxybenzoativorans; assembly: GCF_001757355.1. Lineage (GTDB taxonomy): Bacteria > Pseudomonadota > Alphaproteobacteria > Sphingomonadales > Sphingomonadaceae > Sphingobium > Sphingobium phenoxybenzoativorans. The sequence goes on along the minus strand of NZ_MINO01000018.1, from coordinate 23,314 downwards.
ATTGGCCACCGGGATGAGGCCGCAAAGTGACTGTTCGCTGCTCTTTCGCCAGTTGTTTGCAAAAATCCTCAAAAGTATCGACGAACTGCGTTTTGAAATCTCCTGCGATATTCAGGCGCACAGAATGCAGGTTTTCACAGATCAGACCGGGTGCATCATCCGCTTTTGAAATATGGCCGGTCGGGGTCTGCAGCACGGCGGTCGGCCCGGTGACATGTAATTTATTCCTTTGAGATGGCGACATTGCGGTCAGGCCAGGGCCATCGTACCATGCGCATACGATATCCGCCCCGAAGGAGATCGTCGTGCCATAGGCGCGAATATGATCGTCACTATGTCTGAAGCCGACGCATTCGAAACCGTGCTGCAGCGTAACCCGCAAAAATTCCGCAGGTGCATAGCGCAGGACGTTATGCGTGATTGCATGAGCGGACAGATCTGACTCACTGGCGGCAAAGATCAGCCCAGACTTGCCCGTCAAAGTCTTGAAAGCCGTCAACTCATCTTGGAAAATGATTTGGGAAGCACCGGTCTCGCCACAAAGCTGATCAATTTCCGCTTGCCAAATTCCATATATATCGCGGCCGCCGAAACGCGCTGAGATCAATAGGGTGGTTGCAAATCGGAAATCTCGTGTCGCCATTACGATCAACGGCCGCAAGATATTAAGATCTTGAAGCAAGTTGATGACAAAAACTGCGCTTTTTGGCTCGCTCATTGCTCGCGCGCTTCCAAGAAAGCTTCGGTGGATATTATGTCGAAAGGGAGGGGGGACATTTCTGAAACAAACGTCCGTACTTCACCAAATGCTGTTTCGATTTGTTTTATCATGTTGATCATGGTCGGTTGATATCGTGCCATCTGGATGGGGAGCGGCATATGATCGACGGGCAAGTCGGTTCTGCGCTGTGATGCGATCGGCAATTCCCGATAGGTTTGCCCGTCGACACTTTTCTGCGGTCCCAGTTGAACGCGCATCGCAGCGCTCAGCGCGGATACAGCACTTTCTCCAACCAGTAACTGCACCTCGTGCCCCACTCCGACATAGCGAAATCTAGCATCGAAATTGAGGCGGTCTTTGCAGAAAGGGCTGGCTATGGATAAACTGCCTGCACGCTGAGCGAATTTATGAATATTGCCCCTTGCTGACGTGCCATGTAGGAGTGCGGCCCTCTTGGCTTTCGAATTTGAATATCGGCTCTGCAAACTTTCGAGAAATTCGCAGAGAGCGCTGGCTTCAGTTTCTTTCGATGCCAATGACATCATCCGATCAGAATAAACTTCCAAATTTTCTGGCCTGCATCGCATCCGGAAATCCGCGAGGTCTGACAAAAAATCCTGCGCATCAGAGTAAATTAGTGGATCGAGCCGACCATAAAGCGGAAATCCCGGAGATATGACCTGACAGCCCGAGGTTAGAGCTGATACGGCGCGATTAAGAGATTTGGCTGCGCTAAAATTCTGGGCGTTCACGGGCAAAAAACAGGCGAAGCTCTCGTTAAGCATCGCCTGTTCCTTATCCTCGCTCCATTCATCGAGTTCGAAAGGAAGCGGCAATTGTCGCAGGAGGGTCAGACCATCTGCAGTCAATGCGCGCAAATTGGTCAAAATATTGAGCTTAACTGAAAATGATAAACTGTTGATAGTCGCCAACGCTCCAGAAAATGCGATCAGGTCCGTCAGACCAACCCGGAAATGTGGGTTGTCTCCAACGCCAAACCATCCAATGCGCAATTCCCCCGCTTCTTTGGCATATGCCGACTTTCGTTTCAGAATCCAATCAAGCTGATCTAACCGCAAATCATCAGCCGGGTCGTTCATGATATGAAGGGGGATGGACGCCCGGCAGTGACGGGCGATTTCCGCCATGCCCGGCGTTGAACAGAGCACGAAATCGACCATGCCCATAAGTGAACTTAGCCACGCCACAAAGCGTCCAAAACGGCTGTCCGACAGTTGGCTGAAATAATCGTCGAACAAATCTATTCCAACACGCTTGCCGCGATTAGTAAGTGCAAAAGCGCATAGCATTGCTTGTGCGTCGTTACATTTGCTCATGATGAAAACGTCATGATCGGCTTGTAGTGGATCAAATTGGCCGATCGTTTCCAGGGTAAGGGTGTGTCCACGCTGCCGCAAGGCATCGTTCATCCGCCCGTACCGGATCCTCGCGCCCGCTTGGGCGCGATATTCCTCCGAGGGAATAAGGATACAGATTTTCATCCGCGCAGCATCCTGATGCGCATGCCAAATGCCGAGGAAGTAGTTTCGATAGTGTCTGCGTTCAGACCTACGCACTGGTTATTGGAGATAGTTGCCGTCACGAGCGAAGTGATGAGATGATGCCCTTTGTCATCTGAAGGCGGAAGCGAAATGCGGGGACTTGCCGGAGTGATCGGATTTACGGTTAGCGTATCCAATCGATTGGCTTTGGCCATCCAGACGGCACTACCTGGATCGACAACAGGATATATGCTTCGTGGGAGCCACGTAATTGTGTCGAGTGGGCGAACGGCCTCTTCAAGACCGAAATCCTGATAGCCGACATATCCACTGAAGACGACAGAAGTGTTCCAATTTGCCTTGCCTTCGCTACTTTGAATTAATGAGCATGTTGCGGATATGACATGCTCATTCTCCAGCATAGCGCCCAGCGTGGCTATCGTCCGGGTATCGTGAAACAGAACTGGTTGGCCAATGTAAATGACGGCCTCTGTGCTTAAATCTGACCACTTTGCGGGGGTCGATGTGCCTGTTTGCCAGCGCCCCTTGAAAAATTCGTCGCAAGCGGATGAGACTGTTTCGGATACCGGCACGCTGTCGCCAGAGATTATGAAGATCGACAGCCGGTCGCTTCCTGTTTGGAGATGAAGCGTTTCCAGCACAGCGGGCAATTCGGGGGCAAGGGCCGTTTCGCTGCCAATTATCACCAAGGCATCGTGAGGAACTGCACCTATTGCAAGGGGCGAAATCTCGCGAGCTAGCGGCGAAATGATTTCGGCTTGGCTCAACTCTCTCCTGCCCAGCATCCGTACGGCTGCTGGGAAACTCGGAATGGGTGACCGGTTGTTCGCGCTGTCCGGCCGGGCTCTGGATACATAGCTGGGAAAGGAAAATTTAACGCTCGGTGTCTGCTTATCTTGAGCCTCGACAGCCACTCCCGGCAAACTTATGACGGCTTTGGAGGATGCGGCGTCGCGGCCTGTGCAAATGAATGCAGCGGCGGCGTGGTTACCCGAGGACATTGAAGGCCCCACTGTGCGGTCATTTGGGGCTGTCAGTGAACGTATCGAAGGAATTGAGTCGGCAGAAATCTGCAAAACCAAAGGTGCATTTGCCCGTATTGCGGTATTTCCCGCCATGCATGGCGATAACGCTTGTCTGAGATATTCCCGGGCTGCCGATGTCTGTGTCAAATCCGATGGGCCGACTTGCAACGCAATATTCAGGCATTGGCCAAGCCATTTCTGGGTAGCCGGCTGAAATATGGCTTCAGTTCCATCTGCTTCGCGCAGATCGACCCGCACACCATGCAGCAACGGCTGAATATCTCCCGCTAACAGCCTCGCAAATTCTACCGCCATCGGAGCAGATCGTTCGAGAATATTTATAGGTTCGAGTGATCCAGGGTTGTGCTCATCGTGGATCGCCAGCAGTTCGGGGTAATGAAGTCCTCCCCGGCACAGCGATGGGAACGGAAGAAGAGAGATTGATCGAAACCTGCCATCTGCCGTGGTTTCCAAAAACAATACTGGCAGGAATGGATTAAGCAGATTTGCATCGAGACAATCCAGATCGCTCGACAAAAGGCCTTCACCAACCAGTTTGTAGCCCCCGTTGTTTGAAATCTGGAAGCCGCGCATCACAGTCGATGCGCTCTTGTCCGATACTTTCCATCTTGAGCGGATGGAAAAATCGTCGCTGAACCAGGCATCGATAAGGTGTGGTGCTTCCATCGAACAGAGCGTTAAATTCTCCGCGGCCTGTTCGCCGAAGAGGGCGAGGGCATTCGCCTCGACTATATCGCCTGAGCAATTACGGAAAAGGCTGATAACCTCTTGTATTTGCCTTACTGTAATTGGGTCTGTGCCGTTTTCGATGGCCCCAATCGGTGTGGAGGCTAGGAAAATATTAGATTGCGTCAGGTCATGCTCCACCTCAGCCCAACGAAGCCACGGCCTGATATTTCGACTGGACCCCTCACCCCGGAAACATGAATGTGCCAACCCGAAATTTTGGGAGATATTGGTTTTTTTGGGAGATGAGATGCGAATTATTGGGCCGCGGCCCTCTGCCATGCCATGTTCTATGAAATGTAACAAAGGGTTGATGTTTGCTCCCGCCACATCCGAATTATTCTTCAGATAGTCGTTGGTACTGAAACTCGCGCTAGGGTCGCGACCTTCTCTCCAGCCGTAATTTAGATAGTGCAGGGCCGGATCTACCCCCTGTTTTCCGACATCGGCATATTTGGTCAGATACCAGTCTTTATCGAAAAGATCGCTCTGCCGTATGGTATTGAGTTGCGTTTCCTGTCGCTTTGCAGCCAGTCTTTTTACGGATGCCTGCTTTGGGGATACGCCGGCGATGATACGGCCTGCAATCTTGCGGATACGCCAATTAAAGCTTCGCTGTATCTGTCTGCGGGCACGATCAAGCTCATCCTGCACGGCCGCGGCATTTTTATTGAGTTGCGCCTGCCTGATTTTTATATCGTCATATTTCGACGCCAACGCCCGATGGCGATCTTTAAGCGCCTCTAGGTCATTTTTTTTGTTTTCATTGTCTTTGGTCAGGCGTTTTTGCTTTGTTTCGCCATCAGCGAGCTTTTCCTGAAGGCGTTCCGTCGATTTCTTGAATTCGGCAATGCGCGCGTTCGCGATTTCAAGTTTCGCTGAGGCCGCCGCCGCTTCAGACGCTTTTGCAAGAGCCTTGCTAAGTTCTCCACGAATGGTCTGAACTTGCTTCAGCGTTTCTTCATGGGATGTTGTCAATTTTACAAGCGCTGTAGCTTGCACCTTGGCCTGTCGCTGTAAATCCGAAAGATTTTCCAGCGAGGCGCGCGCACGTTTTAGTTCACCTTGCGCTGCGCTCGCTTGATCTTTTAAACCGACAGCACGTTTCCGCTCGATCCGAGCCCCTGAAACCAACGGCGAAAGTGACGGCGCGACGAGATTCAGCGACGCTCTTATCGCATCTAGCGCAGAAAAATCCTCAGGCGCCAACGAATTGCCACGACCCGCGCGATGAAGGATCTCATATGCAGGATATACCAGCGGAAATTTCTTCATCTCTGCGAGTGCCGTATCATATTCGACACGATGATGCTGGAGGTTTGGCGAAAGAAATTCGTCGATCTCCCGAACATCTGCCTCGTCTGCTCTCAATGTGAGATCGAGCTCATGGCATATACGCTGCAGCGTTGGGCGCCAGTCATCGAGTAGCGTGTGATAGTCTAAAAATGCACGCTTGTTTGCCCGGGTACTGAACTCCGCATCAAGATAATAGCGCAGCCAAAGCAAATAGCTGAATTCCAGATCAAATTCATTTCGACTTCGTAATGATCGAGCGACCTCAACAGGATTGCGCACTGTAAAAACATTCACCGTCCGCTGCGCTGTGTCCTGCAGCAGATCGAGCCAGAAGTCTGCCAACCGGCAAATGCGGGGATCTTTGATAAGAACGTTTTCCGCGCCGGCAAACTCTTCATAAAGTTCTCTCCGAGCCTTCGGCTTGAACGCCGAAAAAACTTCGTGTCGCATTGGATCTGGAGGAAGATCATTGATACTAGACCAGTTCTGCTCGAACTGATCTAGCATGGCATTATTTAACGCATTGATTTTTGGTGATTCCCAGAATCCTTTTTCGTTTTTCTCATTCGCTGGCAAGAGATGCGCGGGAAGTCCTACCCCATGCAAACTAAGGACGCGCGTAAGGGCTGACGTTCCTGATCTATGCATGCCGAAAACGACGATGGCGGTATTGAAGGTGTTGGCGGTCACTTACCTAACTCGTGCACTATTAACACCTTGTTCTACGCCGTAACGGGTCAAAGCAGCCTATAGAGCGATCGGGGAAAGCGATGCAAGGATGCTCTCTGGTAACGTCGCGCATGGACCTCTCCCGTAAAAATTCCGCACTTTGTAGAGGGTGTTTTGACGTGACCGTCAGTATATAACGCGTGCCTCAGTTGTGGCTCACGCTATGGCGACAAAGCATTGCGCCATCAGAGATAGCCAGCGTTCATTCAATCTTGGTTCAATATCCTTGTCGACGTTTGCGAAATCCATCACCCAGTTCGGAGTTTTGCTGGTTCCGGCTTGTATGATGGTCGGCGAAAGTGTTCGCCCTGACGGGTTTTGGGTTGCCAGCTTCGCATAACCTGCCCATGACGTCGGCCATAGGTACGCAAATGGTTAACGGTCGCGGCGGCATGTAGCGTGTCAAAGGCGTGCCAAGTTGGATTTTCCGATACGGGTGAATGATGATAGAATTGCAAAACATTTCGAAAATCTACCCGATTAATGGCGGCGTCAGAACGATTTTCAGCAATGTGAATCTCAAAATTTCAAAGGGTGAGCGCATAGGTGTGCTTGGGCGTAATGGTGCCGGCAAATCTACTCTGGTACGTCTTATAGGCGGAGCGGAAAAGCCCAGCGGAGGAACAATTCGTCGCAGCATGAGTGTATCATGGCCGCTTGCTTTCTCAGGCGGTTTTCAGCCCAGATTGACCGGCGCCGATAATCTGCGCTTCATATGCCGGATCTATAATGTCGATTATAGTGAGCGCCTTTCATATGTTCAGGATTTTTCGGAGCTGGGTGTCTACCTTAACGAGCCTGTGGCGAACTATTCTTCAGGCATGCGTGCCCGGCTTGCTTTCGCCATATCGATGACAATCGATTTCGATTGCTACCTGATCGATGAGGTGACGGCCGTTGGCGATGCATCGTTCCGAGAAAAATGTAAGGTCGAGCTTTTTCAGAAACGACGGGATAGAGCTATGGTGATCGTTTCTCACAGCGAGGGCTATATAAAGGAGAACTGCAATCGCTTTCTGCTGCTTCGAGACAAAAATCTTATTGAATTTGCGTCGTATCGCGAGGCCTATCATCACCATAAGGCTATGATGATGATGCCGCCTCCACCTGGCGAATGATTGTCACGCAATAATTCAGGATGGCGTCGACATTTATATTGCTTGGCTTTGCGTGTCAGGATCACGCTAGGGCGGTGATAATTTTTAAGAAGTTTCACTATTGAGAATGCGGGATTGATCCATTCCATAGCATGAATGAAGTGAGTTTCCCGAGCGTAATTAGATCAAGGAGCTGTTTGATGGTTTCTCAGACTGGAAACCCCAAGATTTTTGTCGGTTATGACAGCCGCGAAGATATTGCTTGGCAGGTTTGCAGATTCTCTCTTTTGCAGCACGCTAGTCAGGCTCTGAATGTCATTCCAGTCCGTCAACAGGCTGTTCGGGAATTGGGTCTTTACACTCGCCCCTTCGACCCCATGTCGTCTACGGAATTCTCGCTGACCCGCTTTCTGGCGCCCTATTTGGCTGCGCAGGAAGGGTGGATCGTATTTTGCGATTGTGACTTTCTCTACACCGCTGATATTCGCGAGGTATTTGAAGGTCTTGATCCGTCCAAAGCAGTTTATGTCGTCAAACACGATTACCAGCCTGCGCATGAAGTGAAAATGGATGGTAAACAGCAGACTTCCTATCCCAGGAAGAACTGGTCGTCGTTCATGGTGATCAATTGCAGTCATCCTGACGTCAAAGAGTTGACCCCGGACGTCGTCAACAGCGCTAGTCCTGCCTTTCTTCACCGTTTTGAGTGGATTAAGGACGATGAAGATATTGGCGAGCTGCCCCTGGATTGGAATTTTCTGGAAGGGGAATATTCACCCCCGGCACTTGTTCCCAAGGTAATTCACTACACGAACGGCGGCCCTTGGTTCGATGAGTGCACGGATGTGGACTTTGCAGACCTATGGCTGCTCAAGAGAGATGAGTATCTGCGTTCGATTGGACCACTGGAGCCGGTGGCCCGGGAAAATACGGCGGCTTAGGCTGTTATCTAACGGTCTAGAAGGCGCGTCGCTTTCGGACCTTGTGTCGGACATAATCGACGGTGAATTTGGCTAGGATCCACGTTGCACGGATCCACCCCATTTCCGCACCGTGTCTGAAAGTCGCTTTCGCTATCAGGCCATAATCCACGAAGATGCTACTCCGGTCGTCCAGTGTTCGATAGGTATCCCAAAAGGCGTTGGCGCCCATGACTTCGATCATATTGAACGCTCCGTGAAATCCGAACGTCGGATTGGATGGACTCGAACGCTCGAAAGAGAAGCTTTCTGCAATCTCGGCGGGCGCGAAGCGCAGGTCGTATTTATCTTCCAGCAAGGCGCGGTTGTCCCGGCAGATGGCAACATCTTCAGGGTGACGGAACATAAATTCCGGATCACGGCAAGCGTCCAGCAGGCGTTTGCTCCGAAGAGAAAAGCCGCCATTGCCGACGCATGCGCCATCGGGGAATTGCGGCCAGGTTGCCCCAATATAGTCATAACGCAAAAATTCCGGCGTCCACAGTTCGGGATGACATATGAATCCATCCCACTGAACCACAAGAACAAATTCTGTATCGATGTAATCAGGTAAATAATTGACGATGAAATTCGAATATTCTGATCCCGATTTCATCTCTGGTATGTATATAACTTCGAGGAATTCTGGAATTTCAGTCAATATTTTATCTGTAAAAAGGATACATCTAGAAAAATTAAATGATGATATACAGAGATTTATTGAAAATATAGTTTGAATAACATTTACAGATGACGCTGCACATATTGTGATTTTACAAGTGTTTATATCATTTTTCATGTCAAATATTTATTACGAATTTCTCAGAAAGCGGGCTGAGATTTTTGTTGTGATAAGGATCCGAGAACGCATCCGTTCCCCACTTTATTTTCAGGGACTGCAACTCCTTTTCAAAGCGACCGCGATTTTTCTTCAACATATCACTACCTCTGCTTACAGATTCATGATGGACTAGTGTCGCGCGGGGCTCGTAAACGGATTTCCAGCCTTGGGCCCATAGTTTCATGCAAAGATCGACATCATTGAAGGCGACCGGGAATATCTCTTCGTCAAAACCAGCGACCGCGTGAAATTTTGAACGTTCTACGATCATGCAAGCCGCCGTTACCGCCAGCATGAACTGAGGCAGATTGTGGCGACCGAAATAGCCGGTGCTTTCATTGGGGGTGTATCGATGCGCATGCCCTGCGGCGCCTCCTAGACCAATGGTGACGCCTGCATGTTGTATAGTTCCGTCGGGATATAGCAGTCGTGCTCCAACTGCACCGACTTCCGGCCTTTGTGCTTGACTCATCAGTGTGGAGAGCCAGTGGATATCTGTTATTTCTATGTCATTGTTGAGAAAGCATAGATATTCTCCAGATGCCACTGAAGCGGCGTGATTGTTAATTGCGGAAAAATTGAATTTACCGATCCAATCCAACACGTGAAATCCAGAATCTTTCAATTTTTGTAAATATGAAATGCAATCTTCTTCATCACTGTCATTATTTACGATAATTATTTCTTTATTTCTGTAGCAACTTTCTTCAATTCCGGATACACATTTTTCTAAAAGATGCCTTTTGTTCCTGGTAGGAATTATTATGCTTACACGTGGCTCTTCATGCTCGACCGATGATAATAGTGCAGGAGTACCTGTAAAAATATCAAGGGCGCGGCTGGCTCGGTGATGGAGTATGTGTGATATATGGATTGGTTCGACAGAATGTGCAGTTACGCTTTGTTCTATTGCGGACTGGATGAGAGCTGGCGCTGCTTCCTTTCCGTCCAGTATTGCTGCATTTGTATGATCGATCCGAATGATGCATGAATAGCTCAAATAATCCTGATACTCGAAAAGTTCGGCATTCCAGTCTGGTTTGAAATAGGGGGACACCCGTTTGCCGTTCTCGTCTGTGCTGTCATCGTCGCCATATATTATTCTGGCGTTTGGGCTGATATGCGATCGATAAATCTCCAGACTTTCTTTGCCGAGTTTGTCACCGGCTTCAATGATACATAGCCACGCAAATCCGTTGGTAGGCAAGAAAGCTTTCAGTTCTGTCCAGTCCGTTATGATAGCGTGTGCCATGCTTCCACCATTTGGCGGCAGGCTGGTCGCACTGTGAACAAGAATTGATGCGTGCTTACCGGCTGCATCGAGAGATTGAATGCTGGTTTCGATATCTTTTGTAGACGAATTCGCATTCGCAACAACGACCACGATAATCTTGTCATTGGCGCGGGGGGTAACCGCGGGCCGATAAGAAAATTGCTCACGCGTCGCGATCCACAGGTTATAAGCTTGGCGTGAGGTTCCCGAGAGGGCTGATATTGTATTTCGGGATCGGACTTTTAGCCCGCGAATTCGCCAAGCGATTGCTCGTACGAACAGCATCGGGTTTTGTCGAAAGGCATGACAAAATACTGCGGAGCGAAGGATTAGCGGGCGCCAATTGAGCCCTGAGGAACGCATTTTCATCGTGGTAGCTGGCGGACCCAATGGTGTGGATAAGGACTGGCGAGGGCGGCGGTCTGCAAAAATTGCCCAGCGACAGGTTCTCCTGATAGCTCTCATTTATACCCGATCGCGTGGTGAGGCCAAGGCATAATCACAGCTCTAGGGCAAGATGTTTAGAGCAATGGAAAGGATAATTGACGGAGCGGCGGCATCCGTGACGTTAGTGTTGATCACACAACCCAATGGTGCCAGAAGCATCGCGCGGAACGTGGTTAATGTCATTCAGTCTAGGCGATTCAATGCTGATTTGTGTAAGTGGTGTCCGGGCTCGCGGGCTCCGTGCTTTGGTCGCTGTAGTCTTGAGCGGCGTTTGTCTTCAAGGCCTTTCGGGGTGCGCCATGATGACGGCGGCGGGGCCATCTTCCCGTGCGGTAAACAGTGCTGAAGCCTATGGGCAGGTTGCCGGTACGGATATAAAAATTGTCGATGTCAATGATGCCGTGGCACATCGTCTCATGGCGAAGAACCGGTCGGCGACTTTTTCCGAAATTTTTGGGGATGGTATTCCGGTTGGGCAGCAGGTTGGTCGTGGCGACGTGCTCGAAGTCGCGATATGGGAAGCTCCGCCGGCTGCGCTGTTTGGGTCCATGGGAGGGGATTTGCGCCTTTCTGAGAGCTCTGCATCGGTGGCTCGCGGAACGTCCTTGCCAGAGCAGATGGTGGATACGGATGGAAGGATATCCATTCCGTTTGTCGGCAGCATCGTTGCAGCCGGCCGAACCCCGCAGGAGATTCAAAAGGCTATTGAGGCGCGCTTGGCCGGTAAGGCTCATGAACCGCAGGTCGTCGTTAGAGTCATCCGCAACGTCGCGGCTAATGTGACTATTGTCGGTGACGTTGCGACCAGCACACTTCTTCCCCTCACATCGAAGGGCGAACGGCTGCTTGACGCGATCGCGGGGGCAGGTGGCGTGAAGCAACCTGTCGGCAAGACTACCGTACAGCTTACGCGAAACTCCAAGGTTCAATCCATGTCGCTCGAAGCGGTCATACGTGATCCGCGACAGAATATCCGTCTCCAGTCGGAAGACGTAATCACCCTTCTTTTTCAGCCATACAGTTTTACAGCGTTGGGCGCCACGGGAGGCGTAAATTCGGAGGTTCCGTTTGAAGGAACAGGAATATCTCTCGCTCAGGCGCTGGGCCGCGTTGGTGGTCTTCAGGATACCCGTGCTGATGCAAAGGGTGTGTTCATTTTTCGCCTGGAGGATTTGGCTACGTTGGACCTGCCTGACCCCTCGAAGGTTAAGACAACGGCTGATGGGAAAGTTCCTGTGATCTATCGTGTCGATCTGAAGAACCCGGCCACGCTATTCACTGCTCAAAGCTTCCCAATAAACAACGGCGATGTGGTCTACATTTCCAACGCGCCGCTCGCAGATCTTCAAAAATTCGTGAATATCGTTGCTTCTTTGATTTATCCGGTCCTGTCGGTTCAGAATACTCTGAATAACAATTGAGTGCGATTTTCCCCAGCCGGGACGTCTCCTTTTAAAGGAAGTTGGGCGCATTCGACGGCGTGAGTCTAGCCGTGCGTGATCAGGCTTTGAAAAGTTAGCCTATGGGTCTACGTTTCGGCAAATAACGCTGCTTAAGGAGCGGGTTGCGTTATGCTTTCGTCGGAACAACTGCTTTTTTTTGCGCGAAATGGCTATTTGCAAGTAAGCGGATTTGTTCACGCAGATGTCTGCGCAGACTTGGTGGCGTGTACGACGCGATTATTTCCAATCGGCTGGAGGCACAATGATCCTTCGACATGGACAGGCAAGGCAAAGGATTCCTGTCATGATGCAGGGCTGTTACATCGCGGAGGCGCACTGAAATTTCAACCTGATGTTCTGCCGGACTTGCCTGCCATCAGGGCGTCGTTCGATTCGCAGGCGATTGGCGGCGTGATAGCCCGGGCGTTAATCGGGCATGATCTGGCACCGGTGAAGGTCAGAGGACTTTACCCGATTTTCCCACTCCCTGCGGATGTTCCCATTAGAAAATTTAAGGAAGGCCATATAGAGGCGCATCCGTCGCAGTTGATTTCTCTTTGTTATCTTAATGATGTTGACCCAGGTGAGGGCGCGCTGCTTGTCTGGCCTGGCAGCCATCGGGACATTTATCCTGCAATGGGTTCGAAACTGGATCATGTGGCGACACCAGAATATGAGCGCCTCTTCTGGCGCTGGACAGAACGCGAGCCTATTGAATTGCCTGGGAGGAGAGGTGACATAATCATCATCCATCACCGGCTGCTCCACGCTCCGGGCATAAACCGCGGCAATCGCATTCGTTATGCCTTTTTATATGATCACCGTCGGATTGATTTCAAAATTTTATGTAAGCAACCGCCGTCCGACAATCTGTGGGAAGATTGGCCTGCAATTGCCGCGCTGTCCGGTCAGGGTCAGGACGCGAGATCGGATTTTGATCTCGCTAAGCAGAGCTCAAGGCTCAATATGCGCAATCTAGGCGTCGGGCGTCTGAGGACACCAAGTGTACGGATGGAACCCAGCATGAAGCGTAAGAGTGACGCTTCAGCTCTGGAACGTATGCGCCAAGCTGGAGATTGCTGGCTCTTGCTCTCGGATATGCCGTCGCCGCGGGAAGATAAGCGCCTGTTCCCCAGGGGTTCGAACTTGGCAGCGTTAGGGGTGAAGGTTCGGGTAAATGGCCGTCATATAGCGTCGTTAAGCGAGCATGACATCATTGTCCCCATACAGCCTAGGGGGGGTAAACTGGTTGTCGATATCGGAGGCGTTAATTCGAAGCTTTGGTTGCGCCTTATCGAAACCCGCCTGCCTTTTTCCGATAGCATGGTTATGCTGGAACGAGAATTGGAGCCAGGCGATGAAAATAGGCTCATGATCACCAGAGAAAATGGCTCCGAATGCGCTTGCGAACTACGCGCTACAGTGCCGTCAAAATTCTCTGCCTGGTTCTCTCGATTCAGCGCGCTTGCAAGATTATGATCCAGACATTGACCGCATCAGTTTTACTGCTGGGCTTTCAGTGACTGGCCGGCGTTTGTGAGAGAGGGGGAGGCGGTCATCGATCCCCGTGATGCCCCGTTTGGCGCACGGGGTGATGGCATATCGGATGACAGTTCTGCCCTTCGCGACGCGCTGGCAACGGGTAGGCTTGTCTGGCTTCAGAAGGGTGTGATTTTTGCTTACGGCGCGCAACTGAGGCCACCTAGTCATGGCGGGTTCGTAGGAGGTGGAACTCTCCTAATGCTGACATCTGCCGGAAAATTCGATCAAGCTGAATATAGTGGAGAATTCGCGGGTAACCAGGTTGGAATATATATCGAAGGCAAAAAAAAGGTTCGCCTTGAGGCTCGCCACCTGATGCAGCGTAGCGATGGTATTCGTGTATGTAGCCCGGTTGCGGTCCGCGCGTCCCATGACGTGACAATTATTGGTATTGCCGAAAATTTCAGTGAAGCGGAATTTCCACTCCTGAGCTGGGACTCAAATGTGAATGGCTCTGTCCAATGGAGCGCACGCAATTGTACGCCGGATAGCGATATCCTTCCCTGGATGCAGCTAACCGGCTTCGGCGTAGATTGTAACAGGGTGGAACAGGCCAATTCCATTGGCCTGATATTTGATGTGAAGGTCAAGAAGCTACGCCTCGGGCCAAGAGCTCGGGCCAGATACGGAGAGCAGAGCGACGGAGTGAACATTCAAAGCCAGGGCTTTTCCGGAGCAAAGGGGAGGGTGGTCGCCGATACGGTTGGCGAAGCGTTCGACTGCTTTGGCGATAACACAGAAGTTCGGGTGTTCGCCAAGCGATGCTATGCGTATGGCGTCAAGCTCATCCATGGCGCCTCTTTCAATTATATTGTTGCCACTATCCACGATACGGCAGGACATGGAGTGGTCTTTGGAGGATCAAATTCATCAAAGAAATCAGTTTCTTACAATGTTGTGCGCGCCAAGGTGGCTGGGGTGGGGGCGCTTGGAGGATTTGCCCACGCCTCCGCCATAGGCACGGACGGAACAAGCGCCCTGTATAGGCCTGAGCATAATCGCACCTATGTCCGAACGACAAATGGTGGCCACCTAATGCAATATGCGGTGTTCGAAGAGAGCGGATCGAACAACATTTATGAAGTGGATGGCGACGGTTTCGCAATATCGATGGGGGAAATCACCAGCACTGCTGGAAAAGGAAATTTAATATTTAGGAAAAATAATTCGAGATTAAATGCCTGTGTGGACGTTGAATACGTTATATCTTCAGGAGAAATAATAATATTCAAAAAGCAATTGTCTCGGAAAAGTGTGGATTATAATTCAGAATCTGGAATATTTATTGCTAATAAATCCGGAAAATATTTTATATTTTGTAGAATAAATTTGATTAAATCGAAAAGTAGTGAATTTATATCATTTTATATAATGAAAAATAATGTAGAAATATCTAAATATGATGCAGAAATTGATGAATATTGTTGTAGTTATTTATGGGTAGAGGGAGGGGCTACATTTGATTGTCGAGAGGGTGACTCCATAAGTGTCAAATTTTATACGCAAAATGCTGAAAATTATACAATAGTTCCGGGTCCTGATTTCTCATTTCTATATATCGAGCAAGAGTAAGGGCGGTCATAGTAGGCAATGAAATAGTAGGCTGCTGGAATCGGGATAGTCTGCGGTCACTCCACAAAAAGCCCGGCTATCTAAAAGTCGGGCTAAGGCTACGGAATATTCATGCTTTTCGTCCAAGTGGATGACGTCGTTGCCGGACGCGGCGATGCCAACTGCTTAGAGGTTCTCTTCCTATGCCCGCAGACGTCTCATTGAAGGTTTCCGTCATCGGCCTTGGCTATATCGGCCTGCCGACCGCCGCGCTGATCGCCCGATCGGGGATGAACGTGCTGGGAATCGACAATAATGCGCGGGTTGTTGAGACCGTCAACAGCGGACGAGTGCATATCGAGGAAGTGGATCTGGACGGACTGGTGCAGGGCGTCGTTGCCCGGGGCAACCTGCGCGCTGCGACACAGGTAGAGGCCAGCGACGTTTTCGTCATCGCGGTGCCGACGCCAGTTGCCGAAAATCGCGCGCCGGACATCAGCTATGTTCTGGAAGCCGCCCGCGCCGTTTCGACGGTGCTGAAGGCTGGCGATACAGTCATTCTCGAATCGACATCCCCTGTCGGGACGACCGAAGCAATGCGCGACCTGTTCGCGCAGCTCCGGCCGGACCTGCGTATGCCGCGCGACGGCGCTGCCAGCCCCAATGCGGCGGACATCGCCATCGCCTATTGTCCGGAACGGGTGCTGCCCGGCCGTATCCTGGTCGAACTGATCGACAACGATCGCTGTATTGGCGGCATAACGCCGCGTTGCGCGCGAAAGGCGCTGAGTTTCTACCGTCAGTTTGTGCGTGGACAGTGTGTCACCACCACTTCGCGATCGGCGGAGATGGTAAAGCTGATCGAAAACAGCTTCCGGGACGTCAACATCGCCTTCGCGAACGAATTGTCCGTGATCGCGGAGGGCATGGGCATCGATGTATGGGAAGTCATCCGGCTCGCCAACCGGCATCCGCGCGTCAATATTCTCCAGCCTGGTCCGGGTGTGGGCGGCCATTGTATCGCGGTTGACCCCTGGTTCATTGTCCACTCGGACCCGGAAAATGCGCGCATGATCCGTATGGCGCGTGAGGTGAATGACGGGAAAACCGACTATGTCGTCTCTCATGCCTCTGACGTGATCGATGAACTGCCGGGTGCAACAATTGCCTGCCTGGGACTGGCCTTTAAGGCGAACATTGACGATTTTCGCGAAAGCCCGGCCATCAAGGTCGCTCATCGCCTGGCAAAGCGCTATGGCCGCCGAGTAAAGCTGGTCGAACCCCATATCAGGGACATTCCCGCCGAATTTATTGGCACGGGCGCAGAATTGATCGATTTGGATGACGCGCTTGAAAGCTGCGATATCCTGATCGTTCTTGTCGATCACGACATCTTCAAATCGGTGCCTGTGGCCGAGCGTCTTAACAAGATTGTCTATGACACGCGCGGCATCTGGCCGGATCAGCCAAAGGCATCCGCGCCTGCTCCTATCCGCGCCGTGAGCTGATCTCCGAGCGAACGAAACGGTTTAGCTGTCGCGTCTTAGCGCTACGGTCTTGAGATATACGCCATAGGCGCTCTTGCCCAAGGCAACGGCGAGCCGATCGAGTTGCTCTGCATCGATAAAGCCCTGTTCGAATGCAATTTCTTCCGGGCAGGCGATCTTGAAACCTTGTCGCTTCTCCAGTGTCCGGACAAATTCGGCGGCTTCTATCAAGCTGTCGGGAGTGCCAGTGTCCAGCCACGCATAGCCGCGGCCCATCATTTCGACCGACAGTTGCCCCATTTCCAGATAGGTGCGATTTACGTCCGTGATTTCCAGTTCACCGCGCGGTGAAGGCTTCAAGTTCCGGGCGATATCGACCACCTGATTGTCGTAGAAATACAAACCAGTGACCGCCCAATTAGAGCGCGGCGCAACCGGCTTTTCTTCTATCGTTAAGGCCCGCATTCCTGAATCGAACTCTACCACACCATATCGCTCTGGATCGGTAACGTGGTAGGCGAATACCGTCGCGCCATTGGCCCGTTCGAGTGATCGTGTGAAAAGCTCGGTGGCGCCATGACCGTAGAAGATATTATCGCCCAGAATCAGGGCAGAATTAGAGGCGCCGACAAAATTCGCGCCGATTATATACGCCTGCGCCAACCCGTCCGGGCTGGGTTGTACGGCATATTGAATATCCATGCCCCATTGCGAGCCGTCACCCAAAAGCGCTTCGAAACTGGGCAAGTCTCTGGGAGTGGAAATGATCAGTACCTCGCGGATGCCAGCCAGCATCAGCGTTGTCAGCGGATAATAGATCATCGGCTTGTCGTAGACCGGCATCAGTTGCTTGGATGTGACAAGCGTCATGGGGTGCAGCCGCGTACCCGAACCGCCGGCGAGAATAATGCCTTTCACGAGCTGCTAAACCTCTGCCGTTTGCGGAACCGTTGCGGTCAATTCTGTAATGATCTCAGACACGGCACTTTCCCAGGGGCGCGGGTTGATGCCATAGTCCGCCGAAATTTTTTGCGTAGCCAGGCGGGAATTTGCCGGCCGTCTTGCTGGCGTGGGGTATTCAGTGGTTGTGATCGCCAGGACGTCTGCGTCCGGGCCTCCGCGAGCCTTGCTCATCGCGAAGATTTCCCGGGCGAGTCCGCACCAGCTCACTTCACCCGCATTGACGAAATGATAGATGCCTGCCGGAGCATGTTCGTCCGCAATCATCCGCAATGTGATTGTCTTGAGCGCCTGGGCAATGTCGCTCGCGGCCGTCGGGCAGCCGACCTGGTCATCGACTACGCGGAGCTGTGGATTGGCCGTTGCAACGCGCAACATCGTCTTGAGGAAGTTTCCCCGATGGGCGCTTAACACCCAGGCCGTTCGCATGACTACCGAACGAGAATTGCCGGCGCGGACCGCAATTTCTCCAGCGAGTTTTGATGCTCCATAAATACCAAGAGGGGCGACCGAATCCGTTTCATCATATGGACCAGTCTTGTCACCAGCAAATACATAGTCGGTCGAAACATGAACCAGCGGTATGCCTGCTTTGCGGGTTGCCTCAGCAAGATTGGCCGGCCCCTGCGCGTTGGATAGAAATGCTGCGGCGCTATCATCTTCCGCTTTGTCAACGGCTGTATAAGCAGCGGGATTGATCACGGCGGCGAAAGTGCGTTGGCTGAAATAGGATGTGACACTCGCAGTCGAACTGATGTCCAGCTCTGTGCGATCAGGCAGGTGCAGGGTTACGTCCTGTCCCCAATCCTGGCGCGCAAGTTCATGACCGACCTGCCCGGTACCGCCCGTAATCAGAATGTCCAGCATCAACTTGCCTTTGCGAGGCCGAGCCGGCCAGTGTTGTAGCGCCCGGCGAGGATAGCGCCCCACCAGTCGCGATTTTCGAGATACCACGCCACTGTCTTGGCAATCCCGTGCTCGAATGTCTCTTCGGGCTTCCATCCCAATTCGGTAGCGATCTTCGTTGCATCGATCGCGTAGCGATGATCATGTCCGGGCCGGTCTGCCACGAAACTGATCTGCGTCGCATAGGATATGCCGTCTTTACGTGGCAATTGCTCATCAAGTGCCGCACATATGGCGTTCACGACGTCAATATTACGCCGTTCGGAATTGCCGCCGACATTATAGGTCTGCCCTGGCTCGCCGGTTTCGAACACCGTGCGCAGGGCGCGCGCGTGATCCTCGACGAACAGCCAATCGCGAACATTGCTGCCATCGCCGTAAACGGGAAGCGGTTCATCGTTGAGCGCCCGGATAATGATGAGCGGGATCAGCTTTTCCGGGAAGTGATAGGGGCCATAATTGTTCGAACAGTTGGTAACCAGAACGGGCAGGCCATAGGTATGACCCCACGCACGCACGAGATGATCGGAGGAAGCCTTTGAAGCGGAATAGGGCGAACGTGGATCGTATGCGGTTTCCTCGGTAAAATAACCCTCTTCACCAAGCGAGCCGAATACTTCGTCCGTTGAGATATGATGGAAACGGAACATATCCTGCTTGTCTGCAGGGAGGCCTCGCCAATATCCCAGTGCCTGATTCAGCAGGGTGAATGTGCCGACCACATTGGTCTGAATGAATTCGCCAGGCCCATCTATGGACCGGTCGACGTGGCTCTCCGCGGCCAGATGCGCAACTATGTCCGGCTGAAATTCTTTCAGCAGTGTCGCAACCAGTTCTCCGTCGCAGATGTCCCCCTGAACGAAGCGATATCGTGGAGATTGGTCCACGGAAGCCAGTGACGTCAAAACGCCCGCATAGGTCAATTTGTCGAGGTTAAGCACCTCGTGATCCGTGTCATTGATGATATGACGGATCAATGCCGATCCAATAAATCCGGCCCCTCCAGTCACCAAAATACGCACATTAGTCTCCGTCTATGGCTCTCCGCTTTATAGCGGCAGCAGGGGCTGACCATCGTAGGTAAAGGGGCTGTCGAAATCCGCAAGCGCCGGAAGCACCATATCCTTTGGTGATAGCGTTGGCCCACCCTCAGGGAGCGGCCAGTTGATCCCGATCGTCGGGCAGTTCCACAAGACGCCACCGTCGCAATCCGGTGCATATATGTCGGATACTTTATAGACGACTTCGGCATCGGGTTCGAGTGTGACAAAGGCATGGCCAAATCCGACGGGCACGAAAAGCTGATGCCCGTTATCTGCCGTCAATTCGGCCGCCACGTGCTGGCCATAGGTGGGCGATCCTTTGCGCAGATCAACGGCATAATCCATGATCCTGCCGCGCACGCACCGCACCAGCTTGTCCTGCGCGTGGGGCGGTGCTTGGAAGTGGATGCCGCGAACGGTGCCCGCCGGTCTGGAGTAACTGTGGTTATCTTGCACAAAGCGACATCTTACGCCTTTTTCAGCCCAACCTTTTTCACTGTAGGTTTCGGAGAACCAGCCTCGGTCATCGCCAAATCGGCGTGGTGTGATGAGTTTTATAGGGGAAGGTGTGCTGTTTGATTCCATGGTCGCCTCCATGGAAAAATCTTGCGTCGAGAGCAAGCTCGCTGAGAGATGTCATTCTGGAAATTCTTAGTCTGAAATTGTGGATTGACCGCTTGTTCAACGCAGTCAGCGGTTCGACAGTCCTTTATAGACCGCCCCATTCAGGCTCGTTGGCTCGGGATCTCTCGCCAAAAATCGGCGTATCTGAGGCGCCTCATGTTCCCAATGATTCTTGTGATGCTTGTAAAAATTCAGACCTCTTTTTCATCAGGTAGATCGATCGTCCGTGAGGAATGATTTGCGTGTTTTGTGACTTTTCGAGAGCAGTTTACGCTAAACAAATTTACACAAAAATCAGCTTTGCAATGGGCGATTCGCGCCGCGAAATCTGTCGTATGTAATTTGAATTTTTGATGCTGCCACAAAGGCTAAAGAGTCTCGCTACAGTCTCGTTAATCGGAGAGACTCGCTCTTAAAAATATTGCAATATAATAATGCTTTAGAGTATCCCGCGAGATAAGCCTTCAATCTTGTGGTCCCACCCCCGATCTCCAAATCGCCTCTAAGCGTTGATAAATGAGCTTTTGTGAGATCTCGAATTTTTTGAACCCGAACTCCCACGATTAGCTCATGTGCTGAGCATTTGGTCGAAGGCTCAAAATCAGTGTCAAATTGTCGAGTGTGTCGCAGCTTAAAGTGCGATGGTTCTATACGTCAATTATGTAAGGTGACATGCTGCCGGCGGCTACCGGACGATGCTGCTCTGACCGTCATGGCTCGATCACCTGGCAGCCTCTTCCAGCGTTGCGATCCTTTCTCTGCACACAGCATGCACCACGCGCCCCAGTTCCTCGACCTGGGTACCAAGCCAGCTGAGCTCCTCCTCACTGACGCGGTAATGTTTGGAGTAGCGGGCCTTCACATAAGCGTCCTTCAGTTTCTCGAACATCGCCCGCTCCTTGCGATTGTCCGAGGGCCAGACATGGACCAGCCGCCGATCAATCCGCTCCGCCTGCGTCCGCAGAAAGGCGAGATTGTGCACATGAGGTGTTTATGCCGAGCGTCATACTATGCCGAGTTGGTGCAGTATTGCGCCGTTTTCCAGGGCTTTTGAGATAATCGGCTCGGCATAGTTTCCTCCTCACGCACACCATGTGCGCGGAGGAATGACGATGATCGCCGATGGATATTTGAACAGCAGCCGGATCTTGCGCGGTCTAAAGCGTGGCCCGTTCGGCGAACATATTCACCTCTATGTCGCGTGGCTTCAGCGATGCGGTTTCAGCCTTAACGTCAGTCATCGATATTTAAGCCTCAGGCGCCACGGGCTGCGATCTCGCCGATATTCGGGAAGATCTCGTCACTCAGTATCTCGCTGAGCGTTTACCTTCATGCGCACCTCGCGCTCAAGGAAGCGGCGCTGGCCAGGATCGAGCCGTATAATGGACAGAAGGTCGGTCGCTTTAAACCGCAGGACCAGCTCCTCGCATTTCTGGACGCGCTTTAGCCTGAACAAGCCAATGCCCGGCTTGGCGGGCGGACTCGCCTCTGTTATCTTGCCGACGCGCTGCGCAAAAGGCGGCGCCGGGACTGGTAATCCCGCCAGTGAAGCAACTCGGACACCCTTGGTCTCCGGGGTGCAGTCGCGCATGTCCAGACCTTCGGGTTAAAGGCGGCGGCGCATGTCACTGGCATGTTACCAGCTCCGGCGGCTCCCGCGCCTAGCGTGCGGGAGTTCGGGCCGTTCCGCATGGCCCATACCTCTCGCGCCACGCATTGATGCGGACCGGAGGTACATATGAACAGCCTTGTCCCGACACCGTCGCGCCAGACCTTACGCACTGGACCGGTTATTTCGGCACCCGACATCGGCAACGCCGTACTCGTCAGGCTTCGGAAAGCCCATCGCGCCGAGCCCACGCAACTCCTGCGGACACGCGAAGGGCGTAATCTCAGCCGTGCCCGCTATCGACGCGCGGAAGAGTTCATGTCTTCCCTCGCGCCGGAAGCGCCGCAGGATTGGCATAATTTTCTCTATCATGCTGGCATCGTCGCCCAGCTTGCCCTGTCGTCCCATCTCCTGGATGTAGGCTTTTCAGACGTCTGGTGCGCTCGCCATATCGGCCTGAACGTCGCTCGATCCCTTGCTTATGCCAACGCCACTGGCTTTGATTACGCAGGTGCCGAGATAAAGCGGTTAGCGGATGTCCTCTCACCCTACAGCAAATGGAACCGCCGCTCGCTCGCTGACGACCCTCAACCCAATGATGCTGGTTTTACGACAGAGGAGGTTCGTATCCTGCTGCGCGCCATGCTCGGCCATGTTCGCAATGTGACCGGACACGACCCATTATGATCCTGGAATAGGCCGGAAACTATGCCGAGCCGATTAGCTCAAAAGCGCCGGAAAACGGCGCTATACTGCGCCAACTCGGCATAGTATGACGCTCGGCATAAAGCCCCTTATGCCGCGCGCGGCATAACGGAGTATAGAAGGTGCAGACGAGGAGCACGCAGTGATAGAGCCGCTCAGCCACCTGATGCATCAGAAAGGCTGCATCTTTTAGGCGTCCATTTTCCTGACTAAAGCGTGCTGTTTCGAGCAGCCCCGCACCGCTCGGCATCCACTCTTCAAAATATTCTTTGGCCATAGCGAGGGCCTGATCGGGTGTCTTGGGCTTTGGGGTGTGGAGCTCACTGTCATTGGCCTGATAGAGGGCGATGCCGTCACGGGCCACGTCCATGAAAAAGTACCGCCCATGCGCCAGACCGTCATTCACCTCCTGCAGACTGTGCACGATGAAGTTCACTGGCGTGCGCAGCGTGCCCGTGATCGCCCGCTCCCGGTTCAGACGCTCCTCGGCCCGCGCCCAATAGGCAACCCGGTCCGTCAGCTCCTTGCCGCTCACAATGATCAGCAGATCAAAGTCCGACTGATAGCCCTTGGCGGTATGCGGCTCATCCACCCAGCCGCCTCGCGCATAGGAGCCGTACAAAATGATCTTGCCGATACGTCCCAGCCGCTTGCGGCCGGTCGCCCCCGCCAGCGCATCGCCAAACTCCTCGAACAGGATCTGCACAACACGCTCAAGCTCACGCACCTTGGCCGGGGGAAGATGATCAAGATCGGTTCGCATGCGACTTATCCCTTAGACCGATCA
>NZ_MINO01000017.1 GCF_001757355.1 Sphingobium phenoxybenzoativorans | reverse complement strand
GGTACAAGTCCAGGAAGCTGTCGGCGCCCCCATCGGGCTGCAGGACTTCGTAATAGAGCTCGAGATCTTCGGTCGCACGGACCCGAACGACATAGACCGCTTCCTCGTCACGGGCCTCGTCCTCGAGCGCGGGTGCAGTTGCCTCCCGTCCATTCCAAACCCACGGCCAAGCCGGCTTCTGCTGGGCGTTGATACCGCTGCCCGCTGGCAGCCCCAGAACGGCAGTGATTGAAAATCCATCTTCAATCACGCGCCCGTAGTAGTCCGTGTCCGGGAGAGTGGCGGAATTAACGGGACTGAGCAGCAATGCGATTGCGTCTAGGATCGTCGTCTTTCCGACATCGCCGCCGCCCAGGATGAGATTGACGCCTCGGCTGGGGTGCCACTCGAGCTTCTCCAGCCCGCGAAACCGTTCGATCGTCAATTTGAGGATGGTCGGTACGGTCGTCATCTCACTCACTGGATACCGCGCCGTTTGAGTGAGGCCAGAATCTTACGATTGATCGAAATCCGCGTTTCCATCTGTTTCCCAGTGAGATTGCGCTTGGCGCGGGTGTTCTGTTGAAATCCATACTCCCAGGCGTTGATGATGCCGCGTTCATGAAACAACACGGCTGCATCAGCGCCGATGCTGCGCGTCATGTCGTTCCGGATACGCTTTATCGAGGCGAAGATCAGGTCCGACCGGAAGCCGAGGAACCGCTTTACGCAGACATTGCCGACATCGACTTGTATACCGGTGATCCGATTGGCGATCGTGCACAGTTCAATGATCGGGAAGTGACTGCAAAGGCACGTCTCGGGTTCGTCCGCCTCCGAAATCGACAGCAGACACCATTCTCGCTCGGCCGTTTCCCAATCGGTTGCACGGCTGCGAGCTAGAATCTCTCCCTGGAGATGATGGAAATTATATCCGTCCCCCATGCGCAGAGGTTAGCGCAGCTAGATTGGTCAATCGAGCGAATATATGTCCGCACCGGCCTGATCCGGGTCGCATATCTAAGCAAAAGATTCGCACAGGGCTGCGCCATTTTGACAGGCTTGTTCCTCTGGTGGACAACCGCAGCAAAATGCCTCCCAGGCATCCATGAGCTCGCGCCGCTTTGCTAACGCGCGCCCACGCCGGTACGCGCGCTCGGCCTTGTTGCCGACTGTGTGCGCAAGCGCCATCTCCACCGTCTCGCGCTCAAAGCTGGTTTCTTCTCCAGCCCAGTCCCGGAACGAGGAGCGGAAGCCGTGAACGGTAACGCCATCGGCCTCCATGCGCCGGAGCAGCATCGACATCGCCATGTTGGATAGCTTGCCGTTGCGCTGAGCCGGAAACACCAGCTGGTGAGACAGGAGGTTTTCCGGCTTTATTGCGTTCAGGATTGCCATAGCGCGATCCGTCAGCGGCACCGAATGCTCTGCCTCTGCCTTCATGCGAATGGCAGGAATGGTCCACAACCGGTTCTCGAAATCAACCTCGCCCCACGTCATCCCGATAACTTCACCCGTTCGTGCCGCCGTAAGGATCACGAACTCCAGCGCGCGGGCGGCCATGGCTGGGCGCAGTTTCAGCTTGCCGTAAAAGCCCGGAACCTTGGCGTAGGGCATCGCGGCGTGATGCCCCTTTGACTTCCGCTGCTTGGGCATCAGCAACTCGAGATGCCCCTTCCAACGGGCCGGGTTTTCTCCATTTCGATGCCCCGCTATCCGAGCCGCGTCGAGCACGCGTTCGATTCGCCCACGGACACGTCGCGCTGTTTCTGGCACCTTCAGCCAGATCGGCTGCAGCGTAGCCACGATGTCATCGGTAGCGATCAACCCGAGTTCCAAGTCGCACAGCTTCGCTGCATGCGTCTTCAGAGTCGCTCGCCACTGCTTGCGATGCTTGTCGTTGCGGAAGCCGTCTTCGATTTCATCGATCAGCTTGTCCGCGAAATCCCAGAATCTGACGCCCCCTTGGGAGCGAGCGCGACGCTTCGGACCCGGGAGTGTTACCGGAACCGGCAGTGCTGGCTTGGGCCTTGCCTCGACCCGCTCAGCGATAGGGTCGCGCCCCTCGGCAAACGCTGCCTTCGCCTCTGCGGCCAGCTTGCGGGCCGCAGACAGGGGGACGGCCTCTGGCGTGCCCAAACCCATTTCCCGCCGTTGTCCAGCGCCAATCAAGATCAAAACCCAGGACCGATTGCCGTTCGGCTTCACCAGCAGATAGAGGCCGTTGCCGTCCGAGTGTTTCCCCGGTTTGCTGATTGCACTCACCTGCTTGGCGACGAGCTTGTTGCTGAATCTGCGTGCCATCACGACCTCCGCCCGCTCAGCTGGGAGGCATAAAGGGCGATATCCAGCCCCAATCCTGTTCCCAATCGCGGCTGCGGCTTAGGGCGATCCAACGCGAACCACAGCGGTTGAAAAATATTTTTCAACCTACTGATAAGGCGGTATTTTTTGAGGCTTTGTACGGTCCGTCGCGGTTCGCGAGAGACCGTCAAGTGGCGGAGCGGGAGGGATTCGAACCCTCGATACGCTTTTGGCGTATACTCACTTTCCAGGCGAGCGCCTTCGACCACTCGGCCACCGCTCCGCATATGCACTGGAAGGCAGGCTCCCTATCGCGGCGCACCGCGCTAGGCAAGGGGCGCTTTACATTGTGCGTAAGTTCCCGCTTGATGCGCCTATGCGATACGCCGCCTTACTTTTGATGCTGTCTTTCACAGCGTCCGCAACCGCCCGGGCAGCGACGCCTTCCGAGATTGTAGCGACAGCGCCTGCCTCAGCGTGGATATCCATCCCCGGCGATGATCTGTTGGTCATGGAGATTGAAGGCGGGCGGCGCGTCATCTTTCAGTTGGCTGATCGCTTTGCGCCGGCGCATGTCGCGAATATCCGCAAGCTCGCTGCTGCCCATTGGTGGGATGGAACCAGTATATATCGAGTGCAGGATAATTATGTTGTGCAATGGGGCGACAGGAGCGAGAAGAAAGCTTTGCCCGCCGATGCGCGCAAAAATCTGCCGCAGGACTATGTTATTGATCGGAAAACAGTGACCGGCGGCTTAACGCTCATGCCGTCCAGGGACAGCTATGCTTCCGCCACCGGCTTTTTGAACGGCTGGCCCGTGGCGACGGATGGCAAGGCTTTATGGCCAGTGCACTGTTACGGCACTGTAGGGGCTGGGCGGAATCTCGCTCCTGATGCGGGCAATGGCGGGGAGCTTTACGCCGTGATGGGTCATGCTCCCCGCCACCTCGACCGCAACATCGCTATTGTCGGGCGCTTGGCAGAGGGGACTGAACATCTTTCCAGCCTTCCGAGAGGCACGGATTCACTGGGAATGTATGGAGAATCGCAAAAGGCGATTCCGATCCTGTCGGTTCGCCTGGCAAGCGAGTTGCCGGAAAAAGAACGTCCGCATTTCCAGATGCTCGACACCATGTCTGATACATTTGCCGCCTACGCCAAGGCGCGAGCCAATCGGCAGGACGAATTCTTCAATGTGCCGGCCGGCGGTGCCGACATATGTAATATTCCGGTCCCCATCCGGCGCTATCCGTGATATTTTTGCGTTAACGGAACATTTACCTTCGTTACGCATTTTGGTGCCGAATATCCCTAATGAAAAGGTAACTAGGGTGTATCGGTTCGCAATCCTCTCGCTCCTGACGGCCGTTGCCATGGCCATACTCGGCTTTACCACTTTGGCTGGTGATTTTGCCTGGATTGCTCTCGCGCTCTTTACCATCGCTCTCTCATCCTCGGTTTTCTTTGCCGGAATGGGCGCATTGGACGAACGAGACGCAAAACGCTGCTATAACTGAAGGCATATTGTCGCATGGGAGCGGCAAACGCGCATATGGAGCTGTATGGCTGGCTGCACCGCGATGAGGGCGGTTTCATTCTGAAGGCGGACGGTGGCGCGGTTTGGCGCCTTGTTCTCCATCGCGTCCCTGTCGATCATATAGAGAAGCGCGTGCGAATTACCGGCTTTGATGCGGGTGATGGTGTTATCGATGCAGAAGGGGTCAGTCCGGCCTGAGCAGGCGGAGATGGCCATTTGCAATTCCGCCTGTAGCGCTTAGACACGGCGCATGGCGCGATATGATGTCATCATTCTCGGCGGTGGCCTCGTCGGCCTGACCCTTGCTTTGTCGCTGACTGCCCATGGCGTGCGCTGTGCAGTCGTCGATCCGGCAGAACCGGAAGCGGGCCTTGCCCCAGGGTTCGACGGCCGTGTTTCTGCGATCGCTAGCGCCAGTTGGCATATGTTGAGCGCCATTGGCGTGGGTAAGCATCTGGAGGGCAAAGGCTGTCCAATAGAACGCATCTGGGTCAGCGATGGACTGGAGCCCGGCGCGCTCGACTTTGTGCCGCCCGAAGGTGACGGCCCCATGGGCATCATGTTCGAAAATCGGGAAACTCGAATCGCGCTTGCCGCCGCGGCGCGCGAAGCAACATCGCTAACCCGCTATCAGCCGGACCGTGCGGTCGAGATCAAGCGGGACTTGAATGAGGTCGACATAACCCTTGCAAGCGGGCAACGCATTACCAGTTCCTTGCTGGTCGCGGCGGAAGGCCGGAACAGCCCTATGCGGGAAAGCGCTGGCATCCGCATTGCACGCTGGAATTATGATCATGTCGCGATGGTGTCGGCCATTGATCACGACATCCCTCACGCCAATACGGCATATGAAATATTTTACCCGGGCGGACCTTTTGCGCTTTTGCCGATGCTGCCCGGAACGCGGTCGGCGGTCGTATGGACAGTGCCGGTAAAACATGCCGCCGCGATGCTGGCGCTCGGCGAACGCGCTTGGCTGGCGGAGGCGCAAAAGCGGATAGGGGGTTTCCTTGGCGATATCCGCCTTGCCGCGCCGCGGGCGAGTTTCCCGCTGGGTTTCCATCACGCTGCTAGGATAACGGGCACGCGACTTGCCCTGGCCGGCGATGCGGCGCACGGCATTCATCCGATCGCGGGGCAGGGCCTCAATCTGGGCTTTCGCGACGTCGCGGCGTTGACAGAGGTCATTGTGGACGGAATGCGGTTGGGGCTTGACCCTGGCGACGCGCAACTTTTGGAAAGGTATCAACGCTGGCGGGGGCTTGATGCGCTTAGTGTGTCCGTTGCCATGGACGGTCTAGTCCGCTTGTTCGACGTTCCGGGCAAAACGGCCTCGGCAATCAGACGCTTTGGCCTTGGCGCGGTGCAGAAGCTTCCACCGCTTAAAAACCGATTTATGGCGGAAGCGCGGGGGGAATCGGGCGCGCTTCCCCGCCTGCTCACTGGAGAGCTGGTCTAGCATTACAGTTGCACTTTAGACTTGATATGAGCGCGCCGTGCTGCAGCCTGATGCGCTCGCCTCCAGCATGACCAAGCGATGATGTAGGCGGGCTGGATACGCCGCTGGGTCAGTTTGTTGGCGATCCGCCGGATTTCCTGGATCGACCAGCGGATCAGATCCTGATTGTTGGCATCCTCGGTCTTTTTGGGGGCGTCGCGTTGTTGGCGCGATACCGGATCACCGCCATCATGGCGAAGGCGAGCATCACGAGCGAGACGTGGCGATACCAGCCATGCCATGATCGGGTTTCGTTGTGATCAAGGCCGAGTTCATTCTTGGAGGTTTCGAAGCTGTCTTCGATTGCCCAGCGATGGCCTTCGACGGAAACAAGTTCCTGGATGCCCGTCCCGGCGGGGCACCAGGTTGTGAAGAAAGCGAGATCGCCGTCGCTGATATTGCGGCGGATCAGAAGGCCCCGGGTCCAAAGTCCCGATTTCGTCTCATCATATTCATCGGCTTCGAGATCGGCAAGTTCGCAGTAAGCCCAGTCATGAAGCCGCGCGCCCTTGGTTCCCTCGCCAGCAGACAGACGCTGCCATGCATCAGACGCAAGATCGCTAGCAATCTCCTCCGCTTTGCCCGCGACCATGGGCTTGCCTGCCCATGAACCGAAGTAATGATCGGATTTGACCCCGAGAACATAGCCTTTGCAGGCTCGGCGCAGCGCGCCTTCAATGTCCCCGACGCCGTACACCGCATCGGCCGCCACCCAGGAAAAAGGTACATTTGCCGCCAGCGCGCGCCCGATCATGTCGACAGCCAAAGCCGGTTTGGTGGCGAAGGCGATGGTCTCGGGAACATGTGTGGCAGCCAGCCTCGCTGGATCGCCGGTCCAACTCTTGGGCAAATAGAGCGCGCGATCGATAAAGGCATGCCCCCGTGCCGACACATAGGCGGCGAACACCCCAATCTGGCAGTTCGTGATCTTGCCCGCCGAGCCGGTATATTGACGCGCAACACCACAGGATGCCTTGCCCTGCTTGAGGAACCCGGTCTCATCAATGACCAGAACGGCGTCCTGTGTACCGAGGTTCTCGACAACATACTCTCGCACAATGTCGCGCAGCCCGTCCGCGTCCCAGCGCCCCCGGCCCAATATGGCCTGCTGTCGCCATGGCCCGGGATCTCCTGCCGCCTCAGCGCGCATCCAGCCCGTCTTGCGGCGCTCGTCGCCCAACAAACCATCCAGGAAGAGGTTCGCTGACGCTGCAACTCGTTCCTGGGTGAACAACGCGCGCATACGCGCCTTCACATCCCTCAGCGAAGACGCCCATAGCTCCAGTGTCGTTTCGATCGATGCGCCCGTCATCCACGGCCTCCTTACCATGGAGACACATTGATTCAGAGTTTCAATCAATATGCAACTGTAATGCTAGGCCGTTTGTAGCGTTCTGGCTTCCCGGACAAGTAGTATAGGCACTCCGTCACGGATCGGAAAAGCAAGGCCTGCGGCATGGGAAATCAACTCATTTCCCGTATCGCTTAGTCGCAGGGGCGTACGCGTTGCCGGACATACCAATGTTCCGGCCAACATGCACTGAAGGTCGAGAGAGCGAGGCATATTCACTGAAGGGTTGATGGTCCGTCATCGTCGGCGCGTCCGAAAAACTGCATCAACTGGATCGCTCGTTCAGCCCGTTCCCGCAAATTGGGTGCTTCCAAAAGTGCCTGTTTCGCTGCGACATCGAACGGAGCCACCTGCGCGATTCCGTTTACCAGCGACGCATCGTCCAGCCGCACCACGGCTGCCCAATCGACAGAATAGCCATTGGCATCTGCGAACCGGCGGGACTCTTGCTCCAAGGCGGCGCGCTCGATCGGAGCGAGCGCCTCATCATCGTTCTCCTGCTCAATCAGCCCTTCCACCTGCCGGAACGGCGTTGAGACCTCCAATTCACGGATGACCCGGAATCTCGCAATGCCAGTGAGCACTATGTTGAAGCGCCCATCCTCCATGGCTTCGATCTCGCCAATCCGTCCAACGCATCCCACATCATAGAGGGAAGGAACGGGAAGTTGGTCCCTAGGCTGGATCATGCCGATGCGCCGGTCTCTCGCTACGGCATCACGCACCAATGCACGATAGCGTGGCTCGAATATATGCAATGGCAGTTGCATGCCCGGAAACAACAGCGCGCCCGCCAAGGGAAAAATCGATATGCGCTGAGCGTTGGGCATGTGCCGGCAGATCAGGAAAAGAGGATCGCGGAGAGGCGCCGGCGTTGTGCGCCGGCCCACGGGTCTTCCAGGCCAACAGCTTCCAGCAGGGTCAATAGCTGCGCTTTCGCTGCGCCGTCGTTCCAGCTACGGTCGCGGCGGATGCTCTCCAGCAGAGCATCGGCGGCCGCATCCCGGTCTCCATTCGCCATATGGCCCCCTGCAAGCTCCATTCGGGCGGCATGATCATCCGGGTCAGCCGCTACCTTCGCCTCCAGTCCTGAAAGGTCGGAGACCGGCTTCGCGGCATGAGCAACGGACAAGGCGGCCCTTGCGCGTTCGATGGCGCTTTCCCCGGCAATATCCACTGGCAGCGCATCCAGAAGGGCCTGCGCCTCATCAATCTGGCCCAAGGCGATCAATGACCGCGCCTGACCCGATATGATCTGCGGATCGTCAGCTACGATCGATGCAACCTGATCAAATAACGCCAGCGCCTGATTCGCATCGCCTGCGGCCAATGCTTCCTCTGCCGCTGCAATAACGGGGGCAATTTCCTGGGCCTGAACCTTTTCCTGCGATTCGATCGGAAGCTGACCCAGAATCTGGTCGAGCATCTGCTTGAGCTGTCCCTCTGTACGCGCTTGGCTCAGGTCAGCGACCGGCTGGCCCTGGAACACAGCATATACGGTCGGGATCGATTGCACGCGGAACTGGCTAGCGATGAAGCCATTCTCATCGACATTGACCTTCACCAGCAAAACGCCCTTCGACGCATAATCGGCGCAGACCTTTTCGATAACTGGCGCCAGTTGCTTGCAGGGACCGCACCATTCCGCCCAGAAATCGACGATGACCAGGCTGGTGCGCGAAGGTTCGATCACATCGCGGCGAAAGGCATCGAGTGAATGTTTGTCCGTCTCGCTAAGCCCAAGGGTCGCCAATGGTCTTCTCCTCAAAAATGAATCGCGGATATTGGCCCTATGTGGGAGTTGGGACCAGTCACGCAAGCTGTTCTAGCATAGTTTCCGCGCGCGCTAAAAAGAGCACTTGCCGCCTGCGACCTCCGATGCTAGGTGCGCGCCTCACCCGTCGTCAGGACACACCCGGCGACCGCCAGAGCGGGCGTAGCTCAGGGGTAGAGCACAACCTTGCCAAGGTTGGGGTCGAGGGTTCGAATCCCTTCGCCCGCTCCAGTTTTCCAAACAATCGATATGTTTGCGCGCCTCGAAATAGAGGAGGCGTTATCGTTCGCCTATCCAATGTAACTTACGCAATCTTTTAGGCTGGCTTCCACCGGATCGCCCTCAGGCAGGCGCGGTTAAGATGAAACCTGTTCATATTGTAGCTGTGCAGAATTGATCTGCGTCAAATGCTGTGTGGCCCAGTCACTCAGGGCTTGAACCGGTCCTGCGAGCGACCGCCCCATCTCCGTTAGTTCATAGTCAACGCGTGGAGGAATGGACGGCGTGACAATGCGTTTGATGAAGCCGTCCCGTTCCAGATCTCTCAATGTCAATGTCAGCATTCTTTGCGAAACACCGTCCATCGCCCGCTTCAATTCGCTAAATCGTCTTGCGCCGCCAGCCAGCTCCATGATGATGAGCAGGCTCCATTTGTGCGAGATACGCGACAGGATTTCGATCTTCTTCCGGCACGTCGGGGGCCTGCTTGATGACGCCGTAATCACATCCTTGTGCCCTTGGTGCTAAAATTGTGCCGTCTTGTTCCCAAAGCGAGCACCGATAAATTAGCAGGTGCCAGATGGAACTGCAGTATGAAGATAGTCCATATCGATACAAGCGCTGCGGCGGGTCATGCAGCTTTGCATAAACCGGCAATATCAGTTGCCTGTGGAGCTAATATCTCTGCCCGCCAGACGTTTCGGACTGTTGCGAGAGCGGCGTCTTCGCTGGCCTGATCGCCGCAAAATCCAATTCAGAAAGAGTGTTATGATCGAGCATCGCCCCTTTGCACATCTATTCGGTGGAGATCGCGGTTGGCTGAAGGCCAAGGTGCATTTCCTTCCTTCTGATGTTACGCCTTTCGCCAAAGACGACAGAAATCGGCTTTTCGGCACATTGCTGGCGTGGAGCGATGATGAGATCTCGCCTAGGTCGGGCTTTCCGATGCATCCGCATTCTGACTTGGAGATCGTTACCTATGTGCGTGATGGAACGATTACTCATCAGGACACTTTGGGTAACAAAGGGCGTATAGCCGCCGGAGAGGTTCAGGTGACCAGTGCTGGCGCAGGTATCCGGCACTCGGAGGTCAATGCGGACGATGAATTGGCCCGCCTGTTCCAGATATGGTTCCAGCCGCGCACATCAGGCGGATCTCCACAATATAGCGGCAGGACTTTCCCCACGGGCAAAGAGGCAGGAAAATTTGTCATATTGGCCAGCGGCGATCCCGCCGATACGGACGCCCTGAAAATCAATGCCGATGCGCGCGTCTTGAATGCCGCGTTGAAGGGGGGTGAGACCCTTGTTCGGCCTATGGCGCGTGGGACGCGAGGGTATCTTGTGCCGACGACGGGGCGGGTCGCCGTGAATGGATGGGAAATAGGGCCACGGGACGGCGCTGCTATCCATGATGAAGCCACTATTTCGGTCAAGGCGATCGAAGACACTGAAATCATATTGGTTGAACTGATCACAGACGTTGAGAGCGCTCCAAAGGCCGATGCTGCCTAATCTTTCGCATCGTTTGCAACATTTCACTCGTGTTTGATGGTTTAGGAGGACTGCGCATCACATGGCGGATGAATTTCGCTGCCTAGGGTCTATTTCTCCAACGCAGGCGCATCAGAAATATCGATGCCAAGGTAGATAAGTTCATCGAAAATTTTATAAAATATATTATCAGGATATTTCACATATCGAAAAGTATCAAATATGTAAGCACGTCATAAAAATGTGCCTTCTTGTCGAAAAATCTCCGAAGATTATTACAAAATTTCGGGAAATATAATCGTCCATAACAAATTTCTTGCACGTTTTTCGATTGCAAGGCTGTGACCATCAGCAGGTGTCATTGCGTATATGAAACGATTTTCCCGAAAAAATAAGTTGGGAGATGGACATGAGGCATAAGAATATTTGGTGTTTTGCTAGCTCATCGCTGCTGGGCATCGCGGCGTTAACGGGCACGGCGCAAGCCCAAGCGACGCCGCCGGAAAAAAGCGATGAGGCTCAACGGATAGAAGACATCATCATCACGGCCGAGCGCCGGATCGCGTCCGTACAGACAACGCCGATAGCCATCAGCGCAGTCACAGGCGATACTTTACAGAGCCAGCAACTCGGCAATATCGAAGCATTGACCACCAGGCTGCCCAATGTGAATTTTTCACGCAATGGCGGCGATGTGCGCATATTCATTCGCGGTATTGGCGTTGATTCCATAGCCCCGGGTTCCGACCCGCCCGTCGCCTTCTACACGGATGGCGTCTATAATCCGCGCGTCCAAGCGGCGTTGGGCTCCTTTTTCGATATTGAGCGCGTCGAGGTGTTGAGCGGCCCGCAAGGCACTCTCTACGGCCGCAACGCTACGGCTGGAGCGGTCAATCTCATTTCGCGCGATCCGGGCGATGAACTGAACGGCTATGGCCGCCTGACGGTGGGCAATTATTCGGCGGTCCGCACGGAGGGCGCCATCGGCGCGCCTCTATCGGACACGGTTGGTGTCGCCTGGCGTTCCAGACCAATGATCGTTCGGGCTATGGCAGGAACATCAATACGGGCGGCGATGTGGATGACGAAAAGACCCGTGCCCTGCGCGCCAAGCTGAAATATGATGACGGTACCCTCACCGCGATGCTCCAGGGCGATTATTTCCTGGAGGACGACCATAGTGGCGGCTTTCATTATCTTCGGCCATCGCCAGGGCATGCGCAATTTGGAACATCAATCGGCGGCGTTTTGCCAACCAATCCGCGCGATTATGCTGGCCCCGGTCCCGATACGCGGGTGGAGGCCTATGGAATCGCCGGTACGCTGGAATATGATCTGGGCGATGTGACGCTCACTTCGATTTCCGCTTACAAACATCTCGATTCCCATTCCTATGCCAGTCCGGATGGAACGACGTTGGGGGAGCGCCTCCAACCCGCCGACTTCATCGACAGGTCGAATAGCTACACGCAGGAGGTTCGTCTGGGCGGTAAGCTCGGTATTCTCGACATGGTCGTCGGCGGCTATTATTTCCACGAAAAGAATTTCGCCGGCATCCGCGGCGGCGTCAATGTGATCTATTTCGGGTTCCCGGATTTTCTGGGGGAAGGCGCGGTTTTCCGAGGCACGCAGAAAACCGACGCTTATGCGCTGTTTACGCAGAATACGATCAATGTGACGGACAAATTCGGCATCGATGTCGGTGCGCGATACAGCTATGAAAAGCGTAGCGCGACCACGCTCAACCGCTTTAATTTGGGCAGCCCTTATGTGCGCTTCCCGCTGTTTCCCCAAAGCCCCGCCGACATAACCATTGCTGGCGCGGATTCCTGGTCTTCCTTCGATCCGAAGGTTGGAATCCATTATCAGGCGTCGCCCGATCTGTTCCTCTATGCTTCCTATTCCACCGGTTTCAAAAGCGGCGGTTTCAACGTCTCTGGCCTGCAGCCGCCCTTCGATCCCGAAGACATCAAGGATTTCGAGGCTGGCATCAAGGCTGACCTGTTCGACCGCCGGCTTCGCCTGAATCTCGCCGGTTTCTACTACAAATATTCAAATCTGCAGGTGAACATCGTCGTCAACAACCCCGACGATCCGCAGAATAACCAGATCAGCACCCAGAATGCTGCGCGGGCAAAGCTTTATGGTCTTGAGGCAAATGTGACCGCCCGCCCGATCGACGATTTGCAGATCAATGTCGATGCCGCTTATCTGCACACTAAATTTACGGACTATAAGACGGCGGATTTCACGGCTCTATATCTCGGAGCACCCTTGCCGGATGGCACATTGGCCGACGCGAATGGCGAATATGATCTGTCCGGCAATCCGTTGACCTATGCGCCCAAATGGAAACTGCATGGCGCGCTAGCCTACACCTTCCACTCCGGCGCATTGAGTGTCACGCCACGTATCGATGCCACCTATACCAGTGCGGTGGAGCAATCTGTGCTCAAACTGCCTTTCTCCCGGCAGTCCGGCTATACGCTTGTTGACCTATTTCTAGATTTCAACCTTGCTGACCAAGGGTTGAGCGCCAGTATATTCATGAGAAACGCGACCAAGAAATTCTACACCTTGTCCAGCACGGTGGGGGCAAGCTTCTTCGGCTTTCCAGTCACCGGACTGGTCGGAGCACCGCGCACATTCGGTCTTTCGATCACCAAGACTTTCTGATCTGCGCTTCCTAGAAAAGAATGATCCCGTCATTTCCGGCGGGATCATTCTTTCAACTGCTTATGCCAGCACGGGTTCTAGTTAGACCGCAGAATATGAGAAATCATTTGCCGTCAGAGCCTCCAGCCGCAGTGTAAGATATACCCAACTGCTCCAGATAGCTGCCATATCGCGACGGGTCATAATAGAACTTCTCCATCGCCGGGCGCAGTTCCTTCATCACCTTCTCATTCCTGTCGATGGCCGGTTGATCGGTCGGCGTCAGGACAGGATCGTAGGTCTGTGTCTTCAATTGGACATCGCGGAAATAGCTCTTTGCCTCAGCGAGAAGCTTCGGACTGGTCATCAGGTCCAGTACCGTCATCGCCACAGCCTTGGCTCCGGCGACAGTGCCCTTATGGGCGATCGGTGTCGCCATTGCCATCGCGGCGGTGGCGTGATGAAAGATTACATTGGGAATATTCGCGGGATAGCCGATGGTAATCGTCGGCACCGTCCACATCACATCGCCAATATCATCGGACGCGCCAAACCCGCCAGCCATGCGATTTTCCGGAGTCGACAAGGGCGTCACGCTGGACGCCAGAGGCCCAGCTTTCAAATGATTGGCTTTTTGTACCGCGCTGACGAAGGCCTGGTCCGCCGTTGACCATGCCGGCATACCGACAGCCCGGATGTTGGCGTCCGCCGCCTCGGCCATCGGCTTATTCCCGAAATTGGGGGCGGCGTAGCCAAGCACGCGCCGTTTGACACTTGTCCCGGTTGCCTGGGCGGCTGCGTCGGCAATTTCATTGCCCGTCTCATACAGGGAGCGAACCGACGAAAACTCCCTGTCGCGGAAATAATACCAGACTGACGCCTTGCCCGGCACGACATTAGGCTGGCCACCGCCATTGGTGATGACATCATGCGACCGCTGACTGAGCGGAAGATGTTCGCGCCGGAAATTCCAGGCGGTATCCATAAACTCGACCGCGTCAAGTGCGCTCCGGCCTTCCCATGGCATGGCTGCGGAGTGGGCGGTCTTGCCGCTGAACTCATATTCGACCGATACCATGCCGTTCATGCCCATTTCGCCATAACCGGTACCGAAGCCCGTATTCACATGGCCGAAAATGCACGCATCAACGTCCTTGAACATGCCGGAGCGGACATAATAAGCCTTGGTGGCCAGTAATTCCTCGGCGACACCCGGCCACAGCATCAGGCGTCCGGGAATTTTGTTCTTCTCCATCACTTGCTTCACCGCGATGGCGGCGGCGATCATCATCGGCATACCGGAGTTATGCCCTTCGCCATGGCCGGGAGCGCCAGCAATCAGCGGCTTCACATCGGGCGCTCCGGGCGTTTGTGAGACGCCAAGCAACCCGTCGATATCGCTGCCCAGTGCGATCAGAGGTCCGCCGCTACCCCAGGTGGCGGTAAAGGCCGTCGGGATACCTGCAACCCCTCGCGTTACTGTAAAGCCGTTCTCCTCCAATATTCTGGACAAATATTCCGAGGTTCTGATCTCCTGAAAACCAGGCTCCGCATAGCTGAACACCTGATCGACCATTACCTGGACTTGCTTGGCCTGCGCCGCCACCTTGGCAACCGCTTCGGCCTTCATGGCCTTGGTCGATGCTGCGGTGGCGACAGCAGGGAGCGCAGCCGTTGAAAACAACGCCGCGATAAGAGCGATGGTGCGACCCAAAGGCTCTCTTTTTTTCATGGATACGATCCTTATGGCTTTCCGGGACATGATCATTGCGGCGTCAAGGTGGGATATTTCACGCCCAACTGTTCGAGGTAGCTGCTGTATTTCGATGGATCGTAATAATATTTCTCCATCTCCGGACGCAGCAGGCGCATCGTTTTTTCATTAAGCCAGATCGCTGGCTTGTCCTCCGGGGTCAGCACTGGATCATAGCTGTCCGTCTTCAGTTGAACGTCGCGGAAATAGGTTTTCGCGTCAGCCACCAGCTTGGGGGTAGTCATCAGGTCCAAAACCGTCATGGCCAGCGCCTTCGCACCCGCTACTGCTCCCTTGTGCGCGATCGGCGTCGCCATCGCGATGGCAGCCGTGACATTATGGCCGATCATGTTAGGAATGTTTGAAGGAAAACGGATGGTTATGGTGGGCACTGTCCAAGTGATGTCGCCGACATCATCCGATCCGCCGCCCATTGAGGGCTTGCGATTTTCCGGAGTGGAAAGGTCGGACACCTTGTCATGCAAAGGCTCGACCTTGCGTTTGTTGGTTTCCTGCACGGCCTTGGTGAAGGCCTGGTCGTCCGCCGTCCATTTGGGCATCCCGACCGCCTGGATATTGGCTTGGGCTGCTTCGGCCAGGGGCTTGTTGCCGAAATTCGGTGCGGCATAGCCCAGCGTTTGGCGCGTCACCGTGGTTCCGCTTGCCTTTGCAGCCGCCTCTGCGATCTCGTTGCCCGTGTTGTAGAGATCCCGGATGGATTTGAAGGTGCGATCCCGGAAATAATACCAGACCGATGCCTTGTCGGGCACCACATTGGGCTGGCCGCCGCCATTGGTGATGACATAATGGGACCGTTGCGTGAGGGGCAGATGTTCGCGCCGGAAATTCCATGCGACGTCCATCAATTCCACGCCATCCAGAGCGCTGCGGCCCTCCCATGGCATTCCTGCTGAATGGGCGGTTTTGCCGTGGAAAGTATATTCCACCGACACCATCCCGTTCATGCCCATTTCGCCATAGCCAGTGCCGAATTCGCTGCTGACATGCGTGAAGATACAGGCGTCGACATCTTTGAACAGACCGTCACGGACGTAATAGGCTTTGGTCGCCAGCAACTCCTCGGCTACGCCCGGCCACAGCATCAGGCGGCCTGAAATCTTGTTTTTTTCCATCACTTTCTTAACCGCGATCGCCGCAGCGATGACCAGAGGCATGCCTGCATTATGCCCCTCGCCATGGCCGGGCGCTCCCTCCACCAGGGGCTTGATATTGGGAATGCCGGGAATCTGGGAAACACCGAGCACATCGTCAATATCGCTGCCTAAAGCGATCAACGGACCGCCGCTGCCCCAGGTGGCGGTGAAGGCCGTTGGAATGCCGGCCACGCCCCGTGTCACGGTAAAGCCATTCTCCTCCAATATTTTCGTCAGATATTCCGAGGTCCTGACTTCCTGGAAACCAGGCTCCGCATAACTGAAAACCTGATCCACCATCACCTGTATCTGCTTGGTCTGAGCGTCGACTGCAGCGGATGCCGCAGTCTTCATGGCTTTGGGCGCCGCAGCCTGTGCAAGCGGAGTGAACAGCGTTGTTGTAAGGGCGACGGCAGCCATCGCCTTCCTTATGCGGGTCATGGTCAGGATCCTCCTTGCTGGTCTTAGAATTGGAAGCGGGCTGCTACCCTGAAGACGCGGCCGACCACGTCATATTGGGAGCGGCTGGTCTGGGCGTAGGCGGGGATGTTGTTGCCGTCTGGACCATAAGCAGCCAGCACAGGATCCTTGTTGAGCAAATTGTTGACGATGAACGTCAGCGTGCCCTTGCCTCCATATGCGTTGAACTTGAACCCCAACGATGCATCGAAATAGGTCGCGCCGTTGATGTGATTAGTGTTCAGCGTCCGGTATTGCGTGCTCGATGTCGGGCAACCGGTCGTGCATTCGACGAAGTCGTTGCCGTAAACGCCGTCGCTAAATCCGCGCGCCACCAGATTGAAGGTAAACGGATCGGCCTCATAGAAGGCGCTGATGCGATAGACCCAGTTCGGCGAGGAGAAGGTTCCCGCCAGCGATCCACCGTTTACGCCTGCATAGTCGATCGGAAAGCTGATGCCATTGTCGATGACATTCTTGATATAATGCGTGACGATCGAATGAATGGTGAAGGTGCCCGGCAGGCTTTCGGACAGATTGGAAAGCGGAAGGCGATAGCTCGCCTCGATGTCGAAGCCTTCCGCCGTCTGCTGGGAAAAGTTGATCGGGCGCAGGACGATGCTGGTGAGCGTATTCCCGCTGAAGATAACATTGTTGCAGTAGCTGGAAATACCTTCGGAATAGCACAGATCGACCGTATCCTGAGCGGTCACGTTGCCGATCGCCTTGTCGATCTTGATCGAGTAATAATCGAAGGATGCAGAAAAGCCCGGCAGGAACTGGGGCTTGAACACAGCGCCCAATGTCCAGCTATCCGCCACTTCCGGCCTCAATGCAGGGTTGCCGACTTGGTTCTGAACGAATTGCAGCGACCCGGTGGCTGGGGCATTGGCTCCTGTGGGAATGATCACGGTGTTGGTTCGGGCCGTTCCGGCCGCGAACAGTTCCTGGAGATTGGGCGCGCGGATGTCATGACTGATGTTGCCGCGCAAGCGGATGTCCGGGATCGGCTCGAATGTTGCACCGATTTTCCATGTCTGGACCGACCCTGATGTCGAATAATCAGTATAACGCCCCGCGGCATTGACGTTGAGGCCCTTGATCACCGGCAGATCGACTTCAAGGAAGCCTTCCTTGACCGTATATTCGCCGCGATTGACGAGGAAATTGCCGTATAGCCAGCCGGTATTGAACTGAGGGTCCACCTGCCCGTTGATCTGCTCCTTGCGCCATTCAGCGCCAAATGCCACCGCAGCAGCACCACCTGGCAGATCGAACACTTCTCCGTTTGCGCTGACGGCGGCGACATCCTGCTTAATTGTCTGGTCACGCTGCGGTTGTGCTGCGCCGTAGATGTAAGCGAGGGCCTCAGCCGAAGGCCCCATGGTGCCCAAGCGATTGATGGGAACACAACCATTGGTGGGATTGGTCAGGGTTGACCGGCAGACAATGCTGCCGCCCGGCCCAAACACTGCATCTTGCGCCAGAGTCATGCGGGCGTTGAACCAGGTGTTGGTCAGTTCCTCATGCGCCTTGGTAACGCCATGCTGATAATAGCCATTCCACCCCCATTTGCGGTCGAATAGCTGGAACCGGCCTTCCGCGCCGCCGACAAAGCGGTAGACCTCACGCTTGATGTTGCTGCCTGGCACCGGGAAACCGGCATTGCTGGTGCCCATGGTAAAGGACCCCAGCCCGCGCGTGGCCATTTCCGCTGCGATCTGCGGATAATAGGTTGCGAGATAAGCATTATCCGCCTGGATGGTGACGCCGGTGCTGGGCGTCTGCTGATAGAAGCTGCGGCTGGTCGACCGGTTGTATGAGAATTGGCCAAAGACCGTCACATCTGGCGTGATGTCGAAAGCGGTGCGGTTGAAGAAATTCAACCGCTCATCGTGCGGGATCAAAGAGTTGGTGCCAATGTGGCCCGCCAACGTAGTTGCTGTGTCACCACCGACCATCCAGGGGCTGAGCACCGTACCAAAGGTCAACTGTCCCGTTTGGCCGGGACCCTGGAAATAGGTGCCGCGCAGTGGTCCTGCGCCGATCAGGCCGCCCGTCGTGTAACCGGACGGGCCAAAGCCCGACCCGACCAGCCTTTGTGGCTGGCCATTAGTGGCGGTATAGGCCGGATTGTTGATCATGAAGAAGCCGCTGTCATTCCAGTCGCGGTCGATCGTATCTACGCCCTCCTGACGGAAATATTCGGCGTTAAAGAGGACATGCAGCCGGCTATCGAGCAGTAGCAGCCCGGCGCTGCCGGTGAACTTGTAGTTATGCCCGTCGCCATATGTGGAAATGCCTTGATCAGCGCCGATGCGAAGGCCGGTAAAGGTCTTGTCGAGCACGAAGTTGACGACACCGCCGACAGCGTCCGATCCATAGGCCGCAGATGCGCCGCCAGTCACAACCTCAACCCGTTCCACCAGGTCCTGGGGGATGGTGTTAATATCAACAATGCCGCCGACGGTTGAGGCAACGGAACGCTGCCCGTCTACCAGGACGAGCGTGCGGCCAACGCCCAATCCCCGCAGACTGATGGAGTTGATGCCGGCGCCCGCGTTGGAAAGGGCGCCGGAATTCGTTCCTGAGGTGCCGCTGCCTGCGATCGATGGAAGCTGATTTACGAAGTCGGAGATATTGGCGGGCGCTTGAGCCGCGATGTCCGCCTTGCTCAAAACCGCTACCGGCGTGGGTGCATTATAACCATCACGGACGATGCGCGTGCCGGTCACGACAATCTCCGCCGCTGGAGCACCCTCCTGGGGTGCTGCGTCCTGCGGCGCGACAGGCATATCCTGTGCTGCGGCGGGCATGGTCGCCAGCGTAAAAAGCAGAGATCCCGCCGTGGCGAAAAGCTGAGCGCGTAACTTGCTGCGGCGATTATATGCTGTTCCCGGAATTTCCATTGTCGGTCCCCTTTTGTCGTGTCGGGCCGTCAGTTATCCTCCGGGCGAACGACGGGGCGCGCGCCATGCAGGCGCGCAGGCCAGGGGCTGGCTTGAGCGGTATTGTGCTTGTCCCCTGGGGCAACCCCGATACGGTCCCGACTTTCCGGGCACCACGATAACCCTGTTGTCCCTGCATCGCGTGCCGGCCTGCATGCCAGACAGCTCACTCAGGAACGCCCCAATGATACACAACAGAGGTCGCAGCTTCCCGTGAAATTTGGCGAACGAGCCGGTTGCTATTGATGGATTCAAGCAACCAAATTCAGAATGATGCAGAAATCCTGCATCGCTTTGGCAATGAAGCCGTCTGATTCGAACCAAGGCGCGACCTATTTTAGCCCGTCGAAAAGGACGGGAGGCACCGTGCGTTGCGCGACCGGCCTCATGACAAAGCTGCTTCGTATCTTGGCGACATGGGGCAGGGTGGACAGCTCCTTGCGATAAACCCGGTCATAGTCGTCGAAAGACCGTACATGCACCGTCATCATGAAATCGGTATCGCCAGAGACAAAGCTGCAATAACTCATCGACGGGCAGCGGATCACCGCATCCTCAAATTCCGTCAAAACCTGTTCTGTTTGGGATACAAGCTCAATTGACACATGGACCACGATGCCGAAGCCCAGGCGGACCAGATCTGGCTTGGCGGCATATCGGGCCACCATTCCGCGATCTTCCAATATCTTGCGGCGACGTGCAGCGGCGGTACTCGACAGATGGACTTTTTCGCCGAGCGCGACATCCGAGATACGTCCGTCTTCGACAATCTCGCGCAGCAGGCGAAGGTCGGTGCGATCAAGGTCATGAGGATCAATATTCATCAAAAATCACATCCTTCACGCTGAAATTCATCAATATCTGGGCAAAAATCCCCTGATTGTGACAGGATGTCCAACGGATCATATGGTACAATCCCCCATCGGTGAGATCGCTATTTCAACCAAATTGGGGGGACGCATGGGTTTTCCACAACGCGCTTTTTGTGCGGCATCTTGGGCTGCAATCGCTTTTGCCAGCCTTGGCGCAGGCATAGCTCAGGCGGAACCGGTCGATGTGCGGACCTCAAGTGATGGCGTGTTGTTGCCGGTCAAGGCTGACGTGGCCGACGGACGGGTCCTGCTTACATTGCCCCCGGCCGACGCGCAGGGCGTGTCCGGCCGCTTTCTCTACACCGCAGCGATCAAGACTGGTCTTGGCTCTGCGCCCATCCGTATCGATCGGGGGATGCAAGGCGATGCCCAGATCCTGGCCTTCCGGCGGTTGGGCAAGAAAATGGCGATCACTTACGAAAATCCGCGTTACCGGGCGATCGGCGACGCGGACATCCAGAAGGGCGCCACCGGCAGTTTTCCGTTCA
The DNA here is from genome assembly GCF_001757355.1 of Sphingobium phenoxybenzoativorans. GTDB lineage: Bacteria > Pseudomonadota > Alphaproteobacteria > Sphingomonadales > Sphingomonadaceae > Sphingobium > Sphingobium phenoxybenzoativorans. The sequence continues at coordinate 51,174 of NZ_MINO01000017.1, read as the reverse complement.
GCACCATGGCGATGGCCGATATCGTTTCGACGGCTGCCGGTGGAGCGGTGACGATCGACATCGCGCCTTTCTTGACCAGCGACACGATGAAGCTTGCCGATGCGTTGAACAGCAATGGCAAGGGGTTCAAGCTGGCGGAGAGCCTGAGCGCGGCGGATCCTGCTTCTGTAAAGGTTTTCCCCGACAATATCGAAATGGAGGCTATCCAGACCTTTGTGTCGGACACGCCTGGCGAGGAAGTGGACACCATCGCGCCGGACGGCCGCAGGGTCAGTTTCACGGTCCACCATTCTCTCATCCGTCTCCCAGCGCCGGGCTTCCGGCCCCGGAAGTTTGACATACGTTCCGGCGCGCACGCTACGCAGGCCTATGATTTCACGAGCAAGCTTGGCGATCCCGTGATGGTTCAGTTCGCCAATCATTTCCGCCTGGATAAACTTGACCCGGCTGCTCCCCGCTCTCGTGTGCGGAAGCCGATCATCTTCTATATCGACAATGCTGCGCCGGAACCGATCCGCACTGCATTGGCCGAGGGCGTTGGTTGGTGGAGTCAGGCTTTCGACGCAGCCGGCTATATAGATGCTTTCCAAGTCAAGATTTTGCCGCCCGGCGTCGATCCGCAGGACGTGCGTTACAATGTCGTCAACTGGACGAACCGGCAAACCCGCAGTTGGTCCTATGGCGGCGGCATAATCGACCCGCGCACTGGCGAGTTCATCAAAGGCAATGTGGTATTGGGGTCGCTGCGGCTACGGCAGGATATCCTCATATATGAAGCGCTGGCGGGCACTGCGCAGAATGACAGCAATGGCCCCAACGATGCAGTGCGGATCGCGCTTGCGCGGATAAGGCAGCTTGGCGCGCATGAGGTGGGTCATGCGATAGGCTTTTCCCATAACTTTGCCGCAAGCCTGGACGACCGGGCGTCGGTAATGGACTATCCTGCGCCCTTGGTGAAAATTGTCGATGGCAAGCTGGACCTTGGAGATGCCTATGCAGTCGGCATTGGCGCATGGGACAAATTCACGGTCGATTGGCTTTATGGTCAGCCTATGCCCGGCGTTGATCCGGACGAGGATGCAGCGCGCAAGGCAGCGAAGATTGCGGCATCCGGCGCCCGTTACATGACCGATATCGATGGCCGCGCATCAGACTTGGCGGTGCCAGGGGTGAATATGTGGACCGAAGGCGCAGACCAGCCCGCCGATCTGGCTCACATTCTTCAGGTGCGAAAGATCGCGATCGCCAATTTCGGACCCAATGTTCTGAAGGCGGGTGAGCCTTTGTCGGACCTGCGCCGCAAATTCGTGCCGGTCTGGCTGTTCCATCGCTATGCTGTGGCGGCTATCGGGAAGGTCGTGGGCGGCGTCAACTATCATTATGCCGTTGTCGGAGATGGCACGCCATCGCCGACAACTGTAGCTGCGGCCGACCAGCGTGCGGCGCTCGACGCGCTGATCGGCACCCTGTCTGCAGATGTTTTGACGGTGGGACCGGATCTGACACTGGCGCTATCGTCCGGCGTGAATGGCCGGTCTGATCCGCAATTCGATACTGAGGTATTTGCCAATGCGGGCGCGTCGGTGTTCGACCCTCTGGTTGCAGCGGATGTGGCGGCGCAGCTTACGCTGGAGAGCCTTCTCGCGCCTTCCCGTCTCAGCCGTGTATATGCTCAATATGCGCGTGACCCCGCACAGCTTGGTCTGGGCGAACTGTTCGACCGGCTGCAGAGCGGCGTAATCGACCGGCATAGCACAGCGGTCGAACGGCGGATCGCGCAGCGCACTATTCTATCGATCGCCAAGGCCAGACGGTCGCCTGCAACCTCTGTCGACGTCGCTATCATTCTCGACGAACGCCTGCGCCGCATTGCTGACCAATTTTCCCGCGCCAAGGGTAAAAGTGAAGATGTGGCATGGCAGCATGGCATTGCCGCCCTCCTCAACAATGAGTCCGCATTGGCGCAGGAAATCAGCAAGGGAAGCCGTCCAGAACCTGTCATTCCTCCTGGCATGCCGATCGGTGGGGAAACGGGCTGGTTCGACGAGAACATCTGAGCGTTTCCTAACGGACCGAACACGCGACCTCCTCTCCGATCGGTGGGGCGTCAGAGGTATTCGTCAACCTGAGGAAGATATCGGGTCGCCGGGAAGCCGCATGTCTTGCGCTATTCCGCCAGGTCATTGTCAGGCTGGAGGTTATCGGCCTGACGCTGGACTTGCCTGTAATAGCATCGGCGACCATAGTTTCATTCATGGATTTGGATGACCAGTTGCGCCGTTATTTTGGCAGCGCAGACCTTATGGCATTGCCGGTTGCCGCCCTTGAGGCGGGTCTGGACCGCGCCAGGGTGGACTTTGGGTTGGAAAAGGACCCCGCCCGCCGCTTCGCGTTGTGGACTTTGTTATATAAGCTTGACGCTGCGCCAGACTTGGATGTCGCCTTCAAAAGCGACGAGGAACGCGACGCTGCTCGGACCTTCATGGATATGGTGGACAAAGCGGGCGAGGGCTGAAATTAGCCGCTGTTTATCGGGCTTGCCGCACCAATCAAAGTCGTCCAGGCGCGGCATGGCGAAGGGAGCAAGAAATGAAGACTGTCATATGGGATCAGACGGCGACCCTGATTGATCTGGATGGGAAGGCGCCGCTCATTTCCACCTTGCGCGAATGTGTGCGGCATTTCGCCATGATGAAATCGACCGCCCGCGCCGAAGCTCGCGTCCTTCTGACGCAACCGACATTTCGTGAGGGCCGCAAGACCCGGACCTGGATATTGGAGCCGTCCGAAATCGAACAACTCACCCTGCTGCTTCGTGAGGAGGAAGCATCAGCCTAGCCCTGATTATCTAATTGATATGTCTGTATATTTCTTATGATTTCTACCTTATAGCTCCGATGTAGAAAGAAGCATAAGGCGACAAACGCGCTGCCTCGCGCTAATGCCGTCCTATGAACCTGTCTCATTTTCGTCTGATTGCCGCCTGGGCGACGGTTGCGATCTTCCTGATCGCCGGTCCGGGCATGGTTGCAAATCCCCATCCGCTGGTGGCGGTATCGCTGTTCGTCTGGTTGCTGGGCGTCGTCCTTTGGGCAGCCTTTGGCGTGGTCCACGAAGCCGAAGAAGTGGCGGAACGCCTCGGTGAACCCTTCGGTACGCTGGTCCTCACACTGTCCATCGTGATTATAGAGGTTGCGCTGATCGCCGCCGTCATGCTCGGAACCAAGGGTGTGCCGACATTGGGCCGGGACACTATGTTCGCCGTGCTTATGATTGTTCTGAATGGCGTAGTGGGCCTCGGCCTGTTGCTCGGCGGTCTGCGTTTTCACCAGCAAAGCTATAATCTGCAGGGTGCCAGCGCCTATCTGTCAGTGATCATCCCGCTGACGGTGATTGCGCTGGTCCTGCCCAATTTCACCACTTCTACCGGGACGGGAACGCTGTCCCCGGTTCAGGCAGGCTTCTTCTCGCTTTTCACGGTAGGACTCTACGGCATTTTCCTGTGGTTGCAGACTGGCAGGCACCAGGGCTTCTTCACTGCCACAGATGACGGAGCCGATGGCGAAATAGGTTTGCCCTTGCCGCACACCCACCCAGAAGGCGGGTCGACAAGGACCCACGTCATCCTGCTCTTTGCCAATATCTTGCCGATCATCATATTGTCCAAAAGCCTCGCCAAGCTTCTGGATCATGGCATTGCGGCGCTTGGCGCGCCCGCCGCGCTAGGCGGTATCATCATTGCGATGATCGTGTTTACGCCGGAGGGCATATCCGCCCTAAAAGCTGTCGCGGCCAATCAACTGACACGCGCGATCAACCTGTGCCTGGGCGCAGCGACCTCCACGCTTGGGCTAACGGTGCCAGCCGTCCTGATCATAGGCTTGCTAACGGGGCAGCCGGTCATTCTTGGCCTGTCGGCTGCCAACATGGTGTTGCTGGTCGTGACGTTGATCCTCAACACCCTCACATTTTCGGGTACGCGGACGACCATGCTGGAGGGCGCGGTCCATCTCTCCTTGTTCTTCGTCTTTCTGGTTTTGATATTCAGCCCCTGACAGGTGGTTTAACGGTTCGCGATCAGCAACGATGTCGGCCCGACCCGTATCTGGCGGCGGCCGTTAACCCCTCAGCGCATCTGCGGAGACAGCGATTTGCGTTGACGGTGCGGAGATCATAGACATCCGGGTCGGGCTGGTTGGCCGTTCATGATGAGTTTGATGAAAACGAAGCACAAAATTGCGGATGGCGTTCCGTCGTCACTCAAGCGGCTGACGTCGAAAGGTGAGCGGACCCGCACAACCATTCTCGACGCTGCCGAGCGTCAGTTCGCTGCGCGCGGCTATGACGGTGTTTCTCTGCGGCAGATTATGGATGAGGCCGGCGTGCAGATGGGCCAACTCCAATATTATTTCCCCTCAAAGGAAGAGGTGTTCGTCGGTGTTCTTGATCGCAGGATCGAGGAAGTGATGATCGTCTATGGCCGCTCCGTCGAGGAACTTGAACGGTTGGAAGCGGCGGGTGATGTGACATTGCGTGTCATCATGCGCGCGGTGATGGCCATTTCACGCGCCTGGCTGAGCGAGGATGATATCGGCCGCCACCGTTATCTCCGGGTCCTTGGCCTTTCTACGATGAACTTCAATCAACCTGAATATGTGCGGCGGCACAGCCGGGTCTTTCACCCCCTCAACAATCGCGTTGCGGCGGCGATCGGGCGTCTGTTCCCCGACGTGCCGGAGGCCAGGGTGCTGGATGCCTATCATCTGATAGAGGCCAACCTTCTTTCACTCTACGTCAATATTGATTCCGTTCTCGCCCGTCGCGGTGAATTGCGCACCGGCGAAGCCGTCGAGCGGATGTATGATGAACTTGAGACTTTCCTGGTCGGCGGCGTCGAGCGCCTGCTGCGCGCACCTAGCACATTAGGTAGCTAGCTCTTTCCCAAAAATGGTGCGATTGCACTAAATATGGACAGGCCAAAGGCGTGTTCCAGATGGAAACGGTGCGCCGTTGCCATTGAATCGACCGGTCATCGCGCCGGCAAAATCGGCTTGCCGATATAAAATTGGGAGAAAAAGGATGTTGGGGAAATTCAGGACCCTTCGCACGATATTGTCGTGCAGCGTGCCGCTCTTTCTGATCGGCATACCGCAGGCGATTGCGCAAACTGCCGAAGCCGACGCTGTCACTGGCGCCGGACAGATTGAGGATATCGTCGTTACGGCGCAAAAAAGTGCGCAAAACCTGCAGACGGTGCCGATTGCGGTCACAGCCATTAGTGGCGACACGCTCGCGCGTACGCAGGTCACCAACATTCAGGCGTTGGCGAACGCCATACCGAATGTGCAGATCAACAGCTTTTCCAACTCCCCCGATTCCGCCGTTTTCACGATCCGGGGCGTGGGTGTGAACGACGCCGACCCCTATGTTGGCACGACCGTATCGGTGGTGGTGGATGGGGTGCCCGTCGGCGTCAATACCGCGGCCCTGCTTTCCCTTTTCGATATCGAGCGCGTGGAAATATTGCGCGGACCGCAGGGGACGTTGTTTGGCGCGAACACCACGGGCGGTGTCGTCAATGTGATCACGAAGCAACCGACCGGGAAATTCGGTGGAGAGGCGCAGATTGTCTACGGCAACTATAATCGCCTGGATATTAACGCCGCGATGAATTTCCCGATCACTGAAAATCTTGCGGGTAAAGTCAGCGTTCTGCACACGGGTTCGGACGGGTTCTTTCGCGATACCCAGGATAATCGCCGTTTGGGCAAGCGCGATATGACGTCGTTGCGGGGATATCTGAAATATTCCGTGGGCGATTATGACGCGACGTTGATCGCCGGATATGACCGGAGCCGCAACGACTCCCAGACCGGGGTGATGATCGCGGGACCGGGCGAGCTGTTTTACACGCCCGGCGAAACCGATCAGGGCATCAATTTCAGGCGTGGGCAGAGCCTCGACCAGCCCAATTTCAATAACCGGGACAGCTATAACGGGACGCTCACGCAAAATCTGAAAACCGGCATCGGCGACGTGGTTTCGATCACCAGCTATCGCGAATATAAGAATGATCTCTACAGCGACGATGACGGCGTATCCGCCATATTGCTGCAAACCCATCGCACGTCGAAACAGCATCAATTTTCTCAGGAATTGCGCCTGCATGCCGACCTGACCGACCGGATCAGGATGATCCTGGGGGGCTTCTATTTCAAGCAAGCCTATGACCTGCAGCAGGAAGGCAAGCTTGACGGCTTCGCTCTTGGCCTGGGGCAGCCGCAAACCCAGCATCAGAAGAACTGGTCGATTTCGGGCTTTGCACAATTCTATGCCGATCTGACCGATACGCTGCGCCTGCAGGCAGGTCTGCGTTACAGCCACGAAAAAACGACCGCCACGTCGACCACGGCGAATACCTTTACCACGGTACCGGGCGGCTATTCCTCCTTTGATGACCCGTTGATCCCCGGTTCTCTGATCGTGGCCAATGGCAGCAAGGCCTGGAATAATGTGGGTTACAAGGTCGGTGTCGACTGGCAGGCCACATCGGGCACGCTGCTTTATGGCTATTATGCCCGCGGCTTCAAATCAGGCGGCTTTACCGGCCGCATCGCCGTTGCAGAGGATATCGGGCCGTTCAACCCCGAACATCTCGACACCTTTGAACTGGGCATAAAGTCCGATCTGCTGGACCGGCACCTGCGCCTGAACCTGGCGGCATTCTATAATAATTACAATAATATGCAGGTCACGCAGAACCTGACTTACCCCAGCGGTGCCAACAGCGCCGCGATCCGCAATGCTGGTGGCGCCAAGACCAAGGGCGCTGAGCTGGAAATTACCGCCCTGCCGGTTGAAGGCATCACATTGACCGGGTCGCTCGCCTATCTCGATGCCTATTACACCACCTATGATACGTTCGTTCTGGACGGCACGGGCAACACGGTGCCGGTCAGTTTCGCCGGCAACCGGTTGATGAATGCGCCGAAGTGGAATGCCACCGTCGGCTTTTCAATCCGGCAACCAGTGGGCGGCGGATATGTCACGGCGACCGGCCAGTATAGCTACACCAGCAGCAAATATACGGCCTTCACGGGCAAGCCGGAGGAATTGGTCGCGCCGATCAACTTGGTCAACGCCACTCTCGGCTGGGCGCCCGACGGCGAAGCCTGGTCGGTGGTTCTGTGGTCCCGCAACCTGTTCAATGAAAAATATTATGGTCAGAAACTCAACCTGACCGGAATCGGCACTTTGGCGTCGCTCGGCAATCCCCGCGAGTTCGGCGTCGATTTTAAGGTGCATTGGTGACTGGTTCCGGCCGGAGGAACACCCTCCGGCCGGGCCTTTTTCCATTTGTTCTTACGTTTACCGGAGGAGAAGTTCCGCCATGATCGCTATCCCGCTCGAAGACCGGATAGGTCTGCAGGACCTGATGACCGCTTATTGTTATGCGGTCGACAAGCTGGACGATGTTGCTGGCCTGTTGTCTCTATTCACCCCGGACGCGGTGCTCGACTTTACGGCGATCGGCCTGCCGCTGATGCATGGGCATGGCGAGATCAAGGCGTTCTTTGATCGCGTGTTCGCGGATATGAGCCATCATTCCCACTATATCAGCAACTTCCGGCCCATCCGCTATGACGGCGCAAGCGGGGCGATGACGGCCTATGTGGTGGGCCTTGGCCGGGCCAAGGACGGGAACACTGTTGAGGTTAACGTGCAATATACGTTCGATGCGGTGAAGACCGGCTCTGGGTGGCTGTGCACCCGATATTCGATGTTTGCGATGATGCCGCTGCCCGGATCGCTTGCCGAAATCCACGGCTAGCTTTTCCCTTCTGCAAGGAGGCCCCTGATGGCCACGACAGCCAATACCCGCCCGACCTATCCCACGCATCCCGATGCGGCGCAGCCCGCTCCGCGCGGCGACGCGATTACCGGCGACCGCTACTGGTCAAAGGATTTCGCGGATCGCGAATGGGAGCATTTGTGGAAACGCGTCTGGCATGTCGGCGGCCGCGTTTCGCAACTGGAGGAAGCCGGCGATTTCATCGTCCACAATTTCCGCCATGAATCGGTGCTGATCGTGAAACAGCAGGATGATAGCATCCGCGCATTCTTCAACGTCTGCATGCACCGCGGGAACCGGCTGGTGAACGTGAGCGACGGCGCTGTCAGCGGCGCATTCAGTTGCCCCTATCATGGGTGGAAATGGAATATCGACGGCCGGCTGGACTGGGTGCAGGACCCGGAAGATTTTGCGCAGGGCGACCCGTGCGGAAAGCTTCGCCTAAAGGAGCTCCGCTGCGAAACATGGGGCGGGTTTATCTTCTGGTCGTTCGATCCCGATGCAGGACCGCTGCTCGATTTTCTCGATCCTATTCCCACGCTTTTTCAGGGCCGGGACCTGGAAAACTATACGCGGGTCGTCTGGCGCACATTGCGGGTCAATACCAATTGGAAATTCGCCTCCGACAATTTCAATGAAGCCTATCATATCCCGGTCGTGCACCCCCAGTTCATGCCCATGATCGACGACCATTATTCGACGACGATATTCGAGATGTACCCCAACGGGCACAACCGGATGATCGAGAAGCTGCAGCCTTCGAGCCGCTATCCCGATGCGCAGCAGGTCAAGCCGCTCTGGGCGTCGCTTTTGCAGGAATGGGATATTGATCCGGCAGACTATGAAGGCCGCGCCCAGGAGGGACGGCTGGCGCTGCAGCGTGCGCGTCGCGCCTTGGGGCCGGCGCGGGGCTTTGAATATTTCGAGCAACTGACCGAGGATGAGCTGACGGACCAGATGCATCACACCTGTTTCCCAAACCTCACCCTGACTGCGACACCCGAAGGATTGCACGTATTCCGCACGGAACCCGATGCAGACGATCCGAACTGGTCGACATTCGATTATTGGTATCTGGTGCCCCATGTGAAGGGCGCGCAAGAGGTCGCCACCCTGTACGGCATGCGTCCCTATCGGGAAGCCAGTCAGGAACTGGGCAGTTTCGACGATTATCAGGCAACGATCGCGCAGGGCGACTTCCTGACGCAGGACCTGTCGCTCGCCGAAACGCAACAGCGCGGCCTTCGCTCCATGGCCTTTGGGGACTGCTATCTCGCAGGGCAGGAGGCGCGAGTGCGCCGTTTCCACGAGGTTATCAACGATTATCTGGAGGGGCGGCGCTGACCCGCCCCCGCCAACGAAAATCATAAAGAGGATAATGAAGCGTGGGACGCATTGAAGGTAAGGTTGCCGTCATTACCGGCGGCGCGTCTGGACTGGGCGCGGAGGACGCCAGGGTCCTGGCGCGTGAGGGCGCAAAGGTCGTCATCACGGACGTACAGGATGAATTGGGCGCGAAGGTCGCGGCGGAAATTCCCGGCGCGATCTATCTCAACCATGACGTGCGCAGCGAAAGCCGTTGGGCCGAAGTGATAGCGGAGACGATCAAGGCATTCGGCCGCCTGGACATATTGGTCAACAATGCCGGAATTGTGCGCTTCGGCTCTGTCGAGGATATGTCTTACGCGGATTACAAGCTGCAAGTCGATGTGATGCTGGACGGCACGTTCCTGGGTTGCAAGGCCGCAATTCCGTTCATGACCAAGGGCGGTGGCGGTTCGATCATCAACATGGCCTCGATTGGCGGGATCAAGGGGATCAGCGCCATTCCCGCCTATGCCGGAGCCAAGGGCGGCATCATCGCCATGACCCGCAGCATAGCCGTGCATTGTCAGGAGAAACGCTATCAGATCCGGTGCAATACGATCGCGCCAGGCGGAATAGAGACGCCGATGACGGCGCAGGCAGTCTCTGAACTGGATGAAAACGATCCCGGCCTTGAACAGAACCGCGCCCTCGGCATGGGGAAGCCAGAAGATGTGGCAAATCTGGTCCTGTTCCTGGCCTCGGAAGAATCGCGCCACATCACCGGCACGACGATCACGGTCGACAATGCCGAAACCATCCGGTGACGGGGCGGTAAAGGCGGGGCATGAACGATTGCGCGGGTTTGGTTCGATTGCGCTCCCGTTGGTTTGGGGGAACATGATTCCGGCGAACTAACTAGCCAATCGTTCCGGGCTTGGAGTCTTTCACGCCAATAATCAGGCCATCCTTCACCCATCGCCCAAGCATTTCTCCTGCGCGCGGTACGCCTTGCTTCTCTCCATGTTGGGCAACCAGATCGTTACAGACGGTCCCGAAACTTTGACCCGCGGCCATGGCGTCGATCGCTGCGGCTTCGTCCGCTTCCAGAATACGGAAGCAGGATGTGAAGCCGGACCGCCAGACGAGGACGTGGGACGGCGTGGGCAGGGTTATGGCGTTTGGCGGCTCCTGCGCTGCGGCCAGCGCTGACCATATGGCCGGGGCGTTCGTGCCCATGCTGCGCGATCGCATGTTTGGCGTGAGCAGAAGAACCGCGTCCTCCCACATCACGTCCGCGAGCGCGCTTGGCGGCAGTGGATCATGGTCCGGTCCGACAAAGGCATCCGCCAGCGCGACCTCCAGCCAAGCCAATTCGGCGATTTCGGGGCTGTCGCTATGGATATCCGCCAAGGTCGAAGGGAAGCTGGACGGGTAGGCGTCAAGCGTCCATGCATGCGGCGGAGACCGGTCGATATGCGTCGCCGCAGCGGCGAAGAACGCCTCATCGCCAATCCAGGCGCGAAGCTGCTCACAGGTGGAGGCAAGGCAGTCGATCAATTGAGCGCGATAGGTGTTCTGATATACCCTCAGACCCGGCGCCGCCGAACTGCCAAAGCTGTCCGTAACGGCAGGGGACTCCTGCTGCAGGCGATCGCGAAAATTGCGCTGCATGGCGAGCAAACTCATGCCGCCCTCCGCGATGGCTGGACCGCGCGGGCGATGTCGAGTTCCATCAACAATGTTTCCAGCGGCGGGATGTCGTCATCACGTTCGATCATCGTCGCGACCGGACCCAGCCGATCGAGAGCGCAGGCATAGAGCGCCCACACGGATTCCGGCACGGGCCTGTCATGCGTATCGACCAGCAGATCTTCGCCCTGACTATGTCCTGCAAGATGTATTTGGCGGACATGGGCAGCGGGAATGCCATGCAGATAGTCGATGGCGTCGAAGCCGTGGTTGGCTGCACTGACGACTATGTTGTTGACGTCCAGCAGCAATTCACACCCTGTGCGCGCGCATAACGCATCAAGGAATTGCCATTCGGTCATCTCCGAATCTGCAAAGGCGATATAGCTTGACGGGTTTTCGATCAGCATGGTGCGGCCCAGCATATCCTGCGCCTGCGCGACATTGGCGCAAACGCAATCAAGAGCCTCCTGCGTGTATGGCAGAGGCAACAGGTCGTGCGACTGGAAACCGTCTATTCGCGTCCAGCACAGATGATCCGAAACGAAGATGGGATCTATTTCATCGACGAGCTGTCTAAGCCGCGCCAGATAGCGGCGGTCCAGACCATCGGCCGATCCCACCGACATTGATACGCCATGCAGGGCAACGGGATAACGATCGCGCACGCGCCGCAGGATGTCGAGCGGACGGCCGCCATCGATCATGAAGTTTTCAGAGATGACCTCGACAAAATCGACGGGCACCCGCCGCTCCAGAAAATCCTGATAATGCGGCTTGCGCAGGCCGAGGCCATAGCGGAAAATTTCGGGCTTGGTCATGGATCGTTCCCCGAAGGTCGGGATCCGGCCAGAGGGCGGCCGGATCCCGTCGCGTCACTTGGGTTCGGTAAGGGTGCCGCCTGCGGCTGCGCAGGCTTTCGTGGTCAGAATCTTGAAGCCCTGGGTTTTGCATTCATTCTGGCCTTTGCACTCGTTCTTGGCCGTTTTGCAGTCCGATGTGCCCTTGCAGCTATTGATGCCGTAGCAATGGACTTCCTTGGCCCCATCGGCGGCAAAGGCCGGGGCGACGGCCGCGCTGGCGGCGATGGCGACAAGGGCGGCCGAGGCCGCGTAACCTGCGCCGGATGCGATGCTGTTCATAGTCATTCTCCTGTGGATGCCTGATGTATGGCACTGGGATTTCGGAGTTTGGCTGGCAGCGGTTACGCGGTCCGGCAAATTTTCCTACCAGCGCAAAACGCGCGGTCCCAGAAGCGCGCCGACGCCGGCCGCCAGCACTATGCCCAGCGTATACCATGTCAGGACAAATATCGCGGAGACTTCGGGGCAATGGAGGCAATAGAGCGTTGCCGCCCACGCACCCGCAGCCAGCCCGGCGGTGCCGCCTGCCGCCCGCAACCGTGTGGGCGCAAGCCTGCGGAAAGACCAGAGAAAGCCGATGAAGATCGGCGCCGACAGCAGAAGCACCATCAGCGAACATATCCTCCAGCTATGGCCCAGCCACATCGCCAGCCAATCGGCGGACGGCGTACGCGCCAACTCGACAGCGCCAAATCCCGCCAGCGCGGCCAATGGCAACACGACAAGCCACAGGGACGGGGGACGTGCGCCATCAGGCCGCGCCAGCCGTGCGGTCGCCCATATGGCGATCGTGCCGAGCGAAATGGTGTAGGTCCATTTCATCCAGAAATTGAAACCCCGCATTGCAAGATCGAGGTCGGAGCGAAGCCCCAGCATCAGGGCGATGACAATGATCGTCACCATCCCGCCCCCGATAAGGCCAACCGCCAGACGCCAGCCAACGGCGTTGCGGCGGACGGGGGGGACATTCTGCGTCAGGCTTTCGATAAGCGCTTCAGTATTCATTACGCATCTCCCCGGATGCGCGCCGCCAGCGCCTTGATCCCGCGATGAACTGATACTTTGATATCGGACTGGCCAATGCCGGCCCGGTCCGCCGCCTCAGCGACGCTAAGGCCGTCGATATGGGTTGCGCGGATCGCATGCGCTTGCTTCGCGGGTAGCGTATCGAGCAAGTGGTTCACATCCAGGCGGGCGATGCTCGATGCCTCGAAATCGTCCGCCAGGGCCACATCCTCTATATCGTCCATTGCGACTGTGCGGCCGTTTCTGCGGAAATGGTCGATCATCTTGTAACGGGCGATGGCGAACAGCCATCCTGAAAAAGGGCGGCTCACATCATAGGTGGCCCTTCGGGTATGAACGGCGATAAGCACTTCCTGCACAAGGTCCTCGACAAATTCCGCCTGGGAGCCGCAACGCCGCTGATAGAAGACGCGCAGCAGCGGAACGATTGCGCGAAGCAGCGACGCGTGGGCGGCGGCGTCGCCACTAAGGCCGCCGATCATCCATTGCTTCAACTGATCCTCACCGGCTTTCATGCGCGCTCCCGTCATCCATTCGGTCGAGGCGGGGCCGAGGTTACAGCCTGGCCGGCGAGGATGCGAAAATTCTTTTCTGTAACCGCGCCGCCTTGCGCTTCGAAAAGGCCATCGTGACCGCATAGCCCCCATCGGTCACCGCGCGGCGGACCATTTACCGGCCGCCGCGCGAAGGGCGCGCCTTTCAATTGGAGAATAGGAATGACATCCACACATGCGGCCATCGCCGCCTCTCTCGCGCTGGCCTTCGCTGGCAACGCTACCGTTTCGCACGCGGCCGACACCGCCAAGATGGAGAAATGCTACGGTGTTTCCCTTGCCGGCAAAAACGATTGCAAGGCGGGCGCCGGAACGAGCTGCGCAGGCACCTCCAGAACCGATTATCAGGGCGATGCGTGGAAGCTCGTCAAGGCAGGAACCTGCACGCAGATCAAGACGCCCAAGGGGCCGGGATCGCTGACGCCAAAGGTTTGACCGTGGCGCGCGCCCGTACGGCCCGCTCGCTGTACGGGTGCGACGCCATCCGTCCGAAAAGGATGACATCATGCAATCATTTATCGATCTCTATGACCGCGGGAGCAGCGCGGCCCGCTTCATCCTGCCAACCAGCTTTCTACTGCTCGTCGACCGGCTCGGTATTGCGGCAGTGTTTTTTCTGTCCGGGCGGACGAAGGTGGAAGGCGTGTTGACCATCACGCCGGGCACCTACGATCTGTTTCGTACCGAATATGCCCTTCCGCTCATCCCGCCGGAAATTGCGGCGCACGCAGCAACCTATTCCGAGCACATCTTCCCGATCCTGCTCGTGCTTGGGCTCTGTACGCGGGGTGCGGCCTCGGCGTTGTTGGCCATGACGCTGACCATCCAGCTATTCGTCTATCCCGACGCATGGCCGACGCATCTGAGCTGGGCGGGACTGATGCTGCCGCTCGTCGCCCTGGGTGGCGGCCAATGGTCGCTCGACGCGGTCCTCCGGCGGAGGATCAAGGGGAATGCGAGATGGCCTGCAGAGAGCCTTGCTTAACTCGACGATCTGGCGATCCTATCGACCGGATGGGTCGATCCGCCTGGAGAGCGGCTGGGTTGCCTTCAGGGGGCAGGTCTGGGAGGAACCGGATAGACGATGAAGTCGGCTGCCCGGTCGATCACCGGGGCCGGACCGGCCTTGGCGGCCATATGCTGGAGAATGGTGATCGCCTCTGGCTTGAGCGGCAGCGGATGCTCCAGCGGGTGCGTTGCCGCCTCCATTGGATAATCCTGTCCGGGCGTGGTCGTCATTTCAATGTGCGCGCCAAGCAATGCGCGGACCGGATGCTTGGCGGCGAAGGCGGCAAGGCGGTCGGCGCTGGCGCGGAACTCGCCGAACTTGTCGGTCGGCACGTAGAGCCTTCCCGGGTAGAGCATGTCGCCGGAAAACAACAATCGCGTCCGGCCGTCATAGACCATGATGTGCGCAGGCTCATGACCGGGCGTAGGGATGATGTCGAGAACGCGCCCGCCCAGGTCGAAGCGGGCAATGTCGCGCGGCCAATCGCTGATGTGGAAATATGACGCGACGTCCTTCGGCGTCAGGCCCACAATGTCCGTGTCGGGCCGGTCGCGGAATTCGTCGTCCCCGGCATGATGATCGCCATGGCCATGCGAGTGGGCAATGATGAGACGAACCTTTGCGTTGTCGTGCTTCGCCTGCCAGTCATCGACCAGCCGATCGATGGCCGGACGGATTTTAAGCCAGAGCATGGAGTCCGCACCGGGGTAACGCTGGGCTTGGATGCAGCTTGCTATAGCAGGTTTTCCGTAAAGCCAACGTCTTGGATTATATGCCGGTGCGGGATGCAAACCGCCCCGGTTCTCTTTCGCCTGGCTCCTAGCCGGCTCCTGGAATCGGGGGACTCTAGGAGCGACAAATGGCAAAGATCAAGCTGACCAAAAGCGTTGTTGACGCGGCTCAGGCACAGACCTGCGACGTTGAACTCCGGGACACGATTGTTCCGGGCTTCTTATGCAAGGTTACACCAAGTGGCCGCAAGGTATTCATGCTTCAGTACCGCACGAACTCCGGCGTGCGCCGCAAACCGGCGCTGGGCCAGTTCGGCGAATTGACCGTCGAGCAGGCGCGGTCGCTGGCGCAGGACTGGCTAGCCGAAATCCGGCGCGGCGGCGACCCCGGTCACGACAAGGCCGAGGCCCGGAAGGCGCCGACGGTCAAGGAACTGTGCAGCCGGTTCATGGAAGACCACTCCAAGCTGCACAACAAACCAAGTACGCAGGCCGGCTACCAGTACCAGATCGATAACTTCGTCATCCCAGCCTTCGGAACCAAGAAGGTCCACGAGGTTACCCGCCACGACATCACTGCGCTGATGAAGCGCATGGAGAAGTCACCCACGCAGGCCAACCGCGTGCTGTCGCTCGTTCGCAAGATGCTCAACCTGGCCGAACTGTGGGGCTACCGGCCCGACGGTTCCAATCCTTGCCGCCATGTACCCAAGTACCCGGAGAAAGGCTCGACCCGCCTCATCACCGACGAGCAGATGGTCAGCCTGTTCGCCTATCTGGACAAGGCCGAGGCCGAGGGGCTGGAACACCCGATCTATTTGTTGGCCGTCCGGCTGCAATTCGAGTTCGCGGCGCGCATGTCAGAGATCCTGCTGTTGCAGTGGGACTGGCTCGACTTGCCCAATGGCCGGGTTGTCTGGCCGGACAGCAAGACGGGCGATATGTCCAAGCCGATGAGCGAGGAAGCCCGCCGGCTGCTGACGAACGCGCCTCGCTACGGTAATTCGCCCTATGTCTGCCCATCCATCCAGGATCACGACAAGGCACTTAGCCCCCATGCCTACTACTCGGCATGGCGGCGCATCCTTGAGCGTGCCGGCGTGCCAAAGGTGGGCACCCACGGTATCCGTCATCGCTCGGCAACCGACATTGCCAATTCCGGCATCCCCGTCAAGGTCGGCATGGCGCTGACCGCGCACAAGACCGTGGCGATGTTCATGCGCTACGTCCACACCGAGGATGACCCGGTGCGTAAGGCAGCCGAGTTGGTGGCCAGCCGGCGCAAGTCGGTCGTCGGCACGCGGCAAGAGCCCAAAGAGGTAACCGCATGATCGGCGACCAGTGCCCCGGCATGTCGGCCCTGATTGCCGTGTCTCCGTCACGCCAATCGGCTCGGCAACCCTCCCCGCCCGTGCATCGCGCTGGGGACTGGAAAAGTATGCCCGTTTCGGGTATAGTTTGGAGGTCAAGATGACGCGCATCCTCAAGCGAAAGGACTTTGCACGGTGGCAGGCGGGCGAAAAGCTGCGAGATGCCGCCTTGTGCAAGGCAGTTCAGGAGATGGAAAGCGGTCTGATTGACGCGGACTTGGGCGGCTTCCTCTACAAGAAGCGGGTTGCCCGCTCCGGCGGCGGCAAGAGCGGCGGCTACCGCACGCTGCTGTCGGCCCGGATCGGCAGCCGCTACGTGTTCCTGCATGGGTTTCCCAAGAGCGACAAGGCGAACATCACGCAGGACGAGAAGAAGGCGCTGCAATTCGCCGGCAAGGTGTTCTTGGAACTGTCTGCCGAGGCCTTGTCGAAGGCGTTGCAGTCAGGCGTGTTATTGGAGGTGCATTGTGAGCAAGATCATTGAATCCCTGCGTGGCGACCTGGCCGCGCTCCACGAAGCGGGAGCGATCAGCAAGGTAACGATGCGCGAGTTCGACACGATCTGCCCGCCGCCGGTGCGGGAGTTCAGTGCTTTCGACATCAAACGGCTGCGTGAAAACTTGAAGTTCAGCCAGCCGGTGTTTGCTCTTCATTTGCACACGTCGGCCTCGACCGTGCGCAAGTGGGAGCAAGGCGAAACCCATCCTACGGGGCCGGCGCTCAAGCTGCTCAACGTAATCGCCGACAAGGGCCTGCAGGCCATCATCTGATGGCCTGATGAGGGAAACAGGCATTGGCGACGCGAATTGACCCTTTCAGCTCACAGCATCTTGAAGCCGCGTGCCGCGTGCTCGCCGATACCGGGCGCGCGGCCTGAGCGGCACGCAGATCGAACGTCTGCTGCAAGAAATCGAGATTGCCGACACGTCGCCCGGCATGACCAAGTGGAAGCGGTTGTTCAATGCGCTGGCCGGCGCACAGAACCAGCACCAGGTTGGCAACCATCTCATCATGTTCATCAATCGCGCGATGAACCCGGTGAACTACGCTCGCGATCCTGCGACGTTTGCATGGCGGCGCGATGAACTCAATGTCGTCCTTGCCTTCTCCGGCTTCTACGTACGCGAAGACGGCAAGGTCGGGCACGCCGACAAGGCCACGACGCTCGATGCTGCGCGTGCCCGCGCGGGGCGACTCAAGGCCGCACTAGAAAGCCGCGTCGTCCACGCGGAAGTGCTGAACTACTGCCGCGCCGAGTTGCTGGACGAAAACTACTTCCATGCCGTGTTCGAGGCAATGAAAGGTGTTGCGGAGCGGATTCGCCTGCTGTCGGGCCTGAACGGCGACGGCGCGGACTTGGTGAACAAGGCATTCGCAGGCCAGCAACCCGTTCTCGCCTTGGGACCGCTCACCACCGAGTCCGAAAAGAGCGAGCAGAAAGGCTTTTCCAACCTGCTGATCGGCTTATTGGGCGCCGTGCGCAATCCGCTGGCCCATGCGCCCAAGACGAATTGGCCCATGTCCGAACAGGACGCACTGGACATCCTGACGCTGGTATCGCTGATTCACCGCAAGCTGGATGGCACCACGAAATTAGCGGCCGTATCGCCGTAAGGGAGAGACAGGGATGGACGAGGCGATCGTTGTCTTCTCTCGAAAAGGGATTTTCCAGACCACGATTGCCGCGCGCGACGTTCGCAGCCGGGAACATGCGCGCAAGCTGTGGCCCTTGGTGTCTCCAGGCGCAGAGCGCCAGATGGTGACATGGGTCAGCCCCTCCTTTGAAAGCGGGAAGCTGCGTCGGCGATCCCATTTCCGCGTACTTCCTGCCCAGCACACCTTTAACCCCAAAGCGTGTTGTTGCCGGCCGAAAACTGACCATCAATCGGGGTGAATTCCGGTTGAAATTTGACCAGGGTGTTTAACCTCCCTGCCTCTTTTTGAGGCAGAGGAAGCGAGGTGATCACCATGGAAATGCTGGGCAAGGTCAGACGGATGTATTACCGGGACGGACTGTCCCGTTCGGAGATTTCGCGGCGCACGGGCTTGTCGCGCAACACGGTCAAGAAGTGGTTGAGAGCTCCGGAAGGGGCCTCGGCGGCTTACCGGCGGGAATCCACGCCGGGCAAGCTGGGGCCGTACCAGGCTACCTTGATCCAAGCCCTTGAAGCGGACGCGCGAAGGCCCAAGCGGGACCGTCGCAGCGCCAAGGCACTGCTGGCTGAGCTCAGGGGCTTGGGTTACACCGGTGGCTATACGGTACTCACCGACTTCATCCGGGACTGGCGCCTTGGGGTGGGGGCGAATGCGCCGAGCCGCGCCTTCGTGCCGCTCAAGTTCGCACTGGGCGAAGCCTTCCAGTTCGACTGGAGCGAGGAAGGCCTGGTGATTGGCGGAGTCTGGAGAAAGCTACTGGTTGCTCACCTGAAGCTGTGCGCAAGCCGTGCCTTTGTGCTGGTGGCTTAGTGGTGTGAGACGGTCTTGCTATCCCCTTCACCGTATCACGGCGTTCTCGCCGTCAAGGGCTGCGCGCGCTTTGCGCGTTTGCTTCCTGGCGGCCGTCTGCGACCCCTGACTGCTTGCGCTGCGCCGTGCTGGCGACGGTTCCGGGCAATTCCGCCCGAGCAACCGGAGATCGTCATGAACGACAAATCACACGTTTCAATGGAACAACACGTCTGCCTAGTCTGCGGCCTGGCCTTCGATACCGGCGCCATCCTGCTGGACAAGCGCCTTCGCGCGAGCATGGAGCGCCACACGACGACGGGCTGGGGCCTGTGCGCCGAACACCAGAAGCTGGCCGACGATGGATTCGTCGCGCTGGTCGAATGCGACCCGCAGCGCAGCGGCTCGCCGGGTGGCAGCCTGAAGCCCGAGCACGCATATCGCACGGGCCGCTTGGCGCACCTGAAGCGTCATGTGTTCGCCAAGGTGTTCAACGTGCCGATCGAGGCCAACCAGCCTTGTGTCTTTGCCGAACCGGGCGTCATTGAGCAGCTTGAGGCGATGGTCTCGCCGGCGACGAGCTGATCGCGCGCTGACCACCTGGCGCGTCGTCCTTTCGGGCGACGCGCCTTTCATTTTGCTGCGCCCGATGTCGATGCTTTCGCGCCTGCGGCGCTGCGCGCTGCGCTTGCCTCCAGGGGAAAGCCCTGCGGGCTATCCCCGCCGCGCGATGCTTGGCTCCCCTCGAAGACCGCCTAACTGGCTGCGCCGGATCGGCCAGAAACCAATCACAGTCCCAGCAGAACCAGCTCCTCGATGCCTTGTGCATGAGGACTGTCCTGGGCGTGGTGTTCATCGTGCATCGAAGTCAGGGCGTCCCCGACCAAGGAAACATGACCGGTCGCGCTGTCGTGCTGCGCATCGAGCCACCTTGCAGTGTCTCGTCCCCTTCGGGCTTCCATCGTTCCCTCGCTCCGCTCGGCTGACGCCTCCGGCCCGGCTTCCAGATCCGGGCCTGCGCGCTTCGCTTGCCGTGCGGTCGGCACACAGGGCCGGCCGTTGCCTGTCCAGCCATCTTTCTTGACTCCATCACCTTGTTCGCGACTGTAGCCCGCGGCCATGTGCCGTCAAGGCGCGCAGGGCCGTGTCCTCGGCTGCGCCTGTGGGCCGCACCAACCCCGCGCTTGTCTCCTTGACGGCCCCCGTCCGCGCGCTCCTGACCGTCGCGGGCGATGAACTCAGGAAAGACGGTGGCAACGAGGCCAACCGGGTTCCTCGTGCCGACCGCACCGAACAGCCGAAAGGCTGGGCTCCGAATCTTGGAATCCGGTGTGCGGTGTGAATAGCAAACCCTTTTTTGTCAGGAGAAATGCCATGCAACTTGCATCCCGCTTCGCTTCCCGTTCCCCGTCGCTGCGCAGCGATGCCCCGCTGTCTGATGACAAAATCCTGCGCGTGGCCCCGTCCATCTTCGCGGACGCCCCGCATGAGAGCCGTTCCGAGCGGTACAGCTACATCCCCACCGCCGCCGTGCTGACCGAACTGCGCAAGGAAGGCTTCCAGCCTTTCATGGTGACGCAGACCCGCGTGCGCGATGAAGGCAAGCGCGAGCACACCAAGCACATGATCCGGCTGCGCCACGCCAGCCAGATCAACGGCGCGGAAGCAAATGAAATCGTGCTGCTGAACTCGCACGACGGCACCAGCAGCTATCAGATGTTGGCCGGGATGTTCCGCTTCGTTTGCAGCAATGGCCTTGTCTGCGGCGACACCGTGGCGGACGTGCGCGTACCCCACAAAGGCGACGTGGCTGGGCTCGTCATCGAAGGCGCTTACCAAGTGTTGGGCGGCTTCGAGCAAGTGAAGGAATCGCGCGACCTGATGCGCGGCATCACGCTGGACGATGGCGAATCCGAAGTATTCGCCCGTGCTGCGCTGGCCCTCAAGTACGACGACCCGGACAAGCCTGCACCCATCACGGAATCGCAAATCCTGATGCCGCGCCGGTTCGACGACCGCCGCCCCGACCTGTGGAGCGTGTTCAACCGCACGCAAGAGAACTTGACCAAGGGCGGATTGCATGGCCGCGCCGCGAATGGCCGCAGGCAGAGCACGCGCCCGGTGCAGGGCATTGACCAGAACATCCGTCTGAACCGCGCCTTGTGGCTGCTGGCCGATGGCATGCGCGCCCTCAAGGCCTGACCCGTTCCCCCGCCGGAGGGGCGGTTTCCCCTCCATTCCTTGTTTCATTCGATTGGAGATACACCATGAACGCCAACAGCCAAACCGAAACCCAAGCCATCCACGCTGCCACGCTGGAAGCCGCCGACCTGAGCAAGAACCTGATTCTGGTTCCGCTGTCGCGGCTGGTGCTGCGGCCCACGGGTCGCAACGCGCGCAAGACCCCGCGCATGTCCATTCCCGAACTGGCCGCGAGCATCCATCGCGTGGGCCTGCTGCAAAACCTGATCGTGATTGCATTCGCCGATGGTGAGCATTACGAGGTGGTCGCCGGTGGCCGTCGCCTCGCCGCGTTGAAGCTGCTGGCGAAGAAGCGCCGCATCAGCAAGGAATGGGACGTGCCTTGCCTGCTGGTGGCCGATGGCACGGCGCGAACCGCCAGCCTCACCGAGAACGTGCAGCGCGAAGCCATGCATCCTGCAGACCAGTTCGAGGCGTTCGCCGCGCTGGTGGCCGAAGGTCGGCCCATCGAGGACATTGCGGCGGATTTTTCCGTCACGCCGCTGGTGGTACAACGCCGCTTGAAGCTGGCGAACGTCTCGCCGCGCCTGATGGCCGATTACCGCGCCGATGCCGTTACGCTCGATCAGTTGATGGCGCTCGCCATCACCGACGATCACGCCGCGCAGGAAAGCGCGTTCTACGATTCGCCGACGTGGCAGCGCCACCCGTCAAACCTGCGCGAACGTCTCACCGAGCGGGAAATCGACGCCCACCGGCATCCGCTGGTGTGCTTCGTCGGGCTTGGTACCTACGAGCAGGCAGGCGGAGGCGTTCGCCGCGACCTGTTCGCGGAAGGCGATGCGGGCGTGTATCTGACCGATGCCGCGCTGTTGGAACGACTGGCGCAAGACAAGCTGGCGGGCATCGCCGCCACTGTCCGCGCCGAGGGGTGGGCATGGGTGGATGCCACGCCCGGCGTGACCCATGCCGACCTGCACGCCTTCCAACGTGCGCCGAGGGAGCGGCGCGAACCGACCAAGCGCGAAGCCCAGCGCATTGAGAAGCTGCAAGCCAAGATGCAGGAGGTAGGCGAAGCGCTCGACGCCGCGCTGGACGCGGAGGACGAAGAAAAGGCCGACGCACTGCAAGAGGAAGGTGAAGCCCTGGGCGAACAATTGCAGGCGCTGGAAGATGGCTTGCAGGACTACAGCCCGAACGTGAAGGCCGCAGCCGGGGCCATCGTCACCATCGACCACAACGGGCAGGCCGTGATTCATCGCGGGCTGCTGCGCGAGGCCGAGGCCAAGGCGCTGCGCACGTTGGAACGGCTGCGGCAAGGTTTCGTGGAGGGTGAAGCCGCAAATGACAACGAAGCCGAAACGGCAGACGACACGAAAGCCACCACCATGTCTGACCGGCTGGCGCAGCGCTTGAGCGCGCATCGCACGGCGGCGCTGCAAATAGAAGTGGCCCGGCATCCGCAGGTGGCACTGGCCACGCTGGTGCATGGCATGGTGCAGGCCATCTTGCAGGACAGCCACTACGGGAACGGCCTGCCGCTGGGCGTGCGCCTCACGGTGCAAGACCGGCTGGAAGGCATGGCCCCGGACTGGCCGGAGTCGTCTGCCGCCGTGGCGCTGCGCGAGCTGCAACAGGCATGGGCTGGCAAGCTGCCCGAGGACGGCACCGAACTGTTCGCCGCGCTGCTGGCGATGGAGCAAGGCGAACTGGTCAAGCTGCTGGCCGTGTGCGTCGCCTCGACGGTGGACGTAGTGACGCCTCGCGCCACGCCGCGCCAGCCCGGCGAGGAACTGGCGCAGGCGGTGGGCCTCGACATGGCCGCATGGTGGCAGCCGACCGCAGAAGGCTACTTCAAGCACGTTCCGAAGGCCGTGATTCTGCAAGCCGTGGGCGAGTACGCACCGGAGCGCGTCACGCGGCTGGCGAAGCTCAAGAAGGCCGACATTGCCAGCGAAGCCGAGCGGCTGGCCGATGGCACGGGTTGGATGCCCGCCATCTTCAATGTCGAAGCCCCGCAGGAGGATGTGCCGGAGGCTGTCCCTCAGCAGAACGCCCCAGAGGGTGCCGAAGCCGCGGCGGATGAACCTGCCGAGGCGCTGGCCGCTTGACCCGCGCCGAAAAGCAAGCGCCCCGGTTTCGTCCGGGGCGCTTCGCTCGGAAGGAGAAATGCCCATGACCAGCAGCACCACCAGTCGCCCGCGCATGGCGGCGATCTATGCGCCCGGCACGGTACGCGCCCGCCGTTGGCACGGCGATGGCGACGTGCGCGGCTATCGCCAGCCCTCGGGCTGGACGGCCCGCGCCGACGTCACCGACATTCACCCCATCACGGGCCGCGCCTTGGTGCGCGCCGTGTGGTGGCTAATCGAAACGAAGGAATAACCGCGATCAGCACCGAGCCCAGGCCGTTCAGCCCTGGGCTCGGTGGACGCAAAAATCCGGGCGCGGCAGTGGCCGCGCCCGGTGTCGAAGGCCGGCAGCCGAATCAAAACGATGCCGCCTTCACGGTTGCTCAGGCGGCGGTGTTGATGTGGCCGGGCATCCCGCCCGGTAGCTGCAGGCCCGCATGGGCCAGAAAGCCAAAGCGCGCGTAGTGCGCGGAATCATCCAGCGGCTCACAGCCCGCCGCCTGTATCGTTCGCAGCAGCACCGACAATTCCGATTCCATCAGGCGCATGTTCGCGTTTCTTGCTTAGAAATCTGGAACGGCCTGGGCGTGTCGGCGCGATGCGCCGCCGGGCTTTCGGGCTGCGCCCCGTGCCGTCCTTGCCGTCACGGCCATTCGGCTTCAATCCCTCACGCCTTCGCGCCTGCAGCGCTGCGCGCTTCGCTTGCCTCCAGGGGATCGGAGCAAGGCCCATCCCCGCCGCGCGCAGCTTGGCGCCCCTCGAATACCGTCGAACCGGCTTGCGCCGGATCGACCAAGCCTGCGCCCCGCCGCAATAGGCAGGGCATAGCGGATACGCCGTGGCTTGCTGCGGCAGGTTGTACGAATGTACGCCTTCCTCAACGCTGGCGGTTCTAGCCCGTCACATCACGAAAACGGTTCACCGACAGCCGCCCAGCTTCGCTATGGAGCTTCTACGTCACGCCTCAAGACCAGCACCGCGGGGTGCGGCGGGGGCGTTCTCGCCTGTCGTCGGGCGCTTGACCTGGCCCGCGTCAGCAAGCGTGCCGGCGCAGCCTTCGTGCGGGAAGCCGAGTCGGCCCCATCTCCTTTCGGAGCGGTTCGGCCCAAGGCGTCCTTGTCTCGTTGTGAATCCTGGCGAGGGCACGGCTGCGCCTCGGGCTTCATGGCTGCAACCGTCCGACGCAAACAATTTCCCCGCCGCTGCGCGGCTTCCTCGCGGGACAAATTCTTTGCGCCTTCCAGTTCTCCACTGCGTTGCGACCGCAAGCGGTGCAGCCCGCCCGTCCCCCGCCGGCCGGATGACAACAAGGACGCGATGGGCGCGAACCTTGTTCAACCGAAAGGAAAAATCATCATGGCCAACATCGGCACCTTCACCGCAGACAAAGACGGCTTCACTGGCACGCTGCGCACCCTGACCCTCAACGTCAAGGTCAAGCTGGTTCCCAACGACAAGGGCAGCAGCGAGAACGCCCCCGACTTCCGCCTGCAGGCGGCCAGTCACGATATCGGCGCGGCGTGGAAGAAGACCAGCGAGGCCGGGCGGGAGTACCTGTCCGTGACCCTCGACGATCCTTCGTTCCCGGCGACGGTCTATGCCCGCCTGATCGAAGGCGAGGACGGCACGCACGACCTCATTTGGTCGCGCAGCAAGCCCCAGGCGGCGTGACCGCCGCGGAAACGCTCAACCCATGACCCGGATGGGAGGCCGACCTTCAACCGGCATCTCCCATAGTTGCTTTCGCGTCATACGAATACCCGGCCGGTTGATTTCTCTGTCGTTGGCCATTTGCAGCGTCCGGGCGATGCTTGTGCGGAGATGGTCCAACGTACAAGGCGTCTTTTCCAGGTAGTCGTGAAAGCTGATGGTGTTTGCCACGTCCTTTTCCCAGTTCCTGACCTGATGGACGCCCGCATAGAAGCCACTGGGCGGGGGAACAAGACCGACGTGTAGTTGCTGCAGCCAGCCGTTGATCTCCGGATACTTGGTCGATATTGCGGTTGGAACGATCAGTTGTTCCGGCAGGCCATGGAAGAAGAAGTCAGGCTTCTTGACCCATGCACGCGCCAGGAATTCAACGGGCGTTATCAGCGTCTTGCTGGTTCTCAGTTCCGCGTAGAAGGCCGCAGAGGTGTGGTCAGCCACGATGTAGTGTACGACATGCTCTTTGTCTGCTTCCTCCACCTTGTCGAGCTGCACTTCCATGGCCTTGTCTTGCCATTTCAGCCGCCCGTCCTTCAGCACGTAGAGGTGCTTGGATGGCGTGACGAATAGCTGATGGATGTAGTTCGGATACGGGGAGCTGTAGCGGTTGATCATGCCGAAAGCCTGAGATGGGTTGACCGTAGATGTGGTTTGCGCTTCGGTCCGCTCACACCGTGTTCGACGCTGCTTGCAGTTCGGCAATTTCAAGGCGCACGCGCTCCACAAGCAGGTCGACGCCCTTGGCGTCGCCACCATATGCCAGAGCCAACAGGGTCATCGGGTGGATTTCCATCACCTCGCACAGCTCGGCCAGTTTGTTGAGCGTCGGGCTTTTCAGGTCACGCTCCAGCGAACTCAGGTAGGTCCGGCTGGAGACGTCGGAGAATGCTTCCTGGCTCAGACCGCGTGCCTTCCTGACCATCTTCAATGCCTTCGCCAATGAGCTTTTCGCTGCCATCCCGTGGTTTCCTCAAAAACCAAGATGACAGTCGATTGCGCTCTATAGGACTACAATCTATAGTGTTCATTCGACGGTGAATCATACGACTTTGCGCCTTTACAGAAATCCGCATCAGCGGATTTCGCCAGAACCGGAGAGCCGCATCCGTGTCTTTCCTGACCTCCACAAATCCGCTTCTACGTTTCTGTCCCTGTGCGGATTCGATGGCATGCGCTTTCGTGCATCCTCGGTTCCGTGGGGTTCCTGACCATGACCCAACTGCTCACCACTGCCGACCAGCGCGCGCAATTGCTCGCCAATGGCACGGCACGCGCCGCTGGCCAGAGCATTGACCCGATGCCCGTGGTGCGGCTGTTCACGCCGGATGCGCACGCGACTTGGTTGCTGGCTGCGCTCGACCCAGCCGATGGTGATTCGGCCTGGGGCCTCATCGACCTCGGCATCGGCATGCCGGAGTTGGGGACGGTCAAGCTGTCCGATCTGGCAACCATCGTCGGGCCGCGCCAGCGGCCCATCCTGCGCGACCAGTATTTCCACGCATCGCGACCCTTATCGGAGTATGTCCGGCTGGCGCAGATCGATGGCTCGATCCCCGACTGATCGAACCGCATGGCTCTGGCACGGCAGGCCATCCAGACACAGGCCGTTGCGGCGCATTGTGTCTTTTTCGGTCTGGCTTATGACACTGTCAGTCTGAATCGCCACTCTTGCGCCACGGCGGTGCGGCCCTGATCGAAAGGGGCATGATGCACGGCGCGGTTTGCGGCAGGGTGTCCGGCGCTGCGCCCCTTTTCCGGGGCAGCCGTCGCATTCGGACGATCCTTGCAAGACTTCGGAGCCCATCTGTCTTGACACCGCTCGTTACAGCTTGAGTGTATTTCTTAGGTGATAGCGCGTGGAGGTTTGATGGCCTAGCTTCAGCGTGCCGATTGTGGCGACGATGCCTGCCCAACAGGAGGTTGCCTCATGGCTGATCGAAGCGCCGAACCTTGGTATCCCACTGCAGCGTATCTCTACGTGCTGCACCTGGACGACTTGGCACTGGCCTGGGAGTATTTGCGCCGCCATCCCGACTACCGCCGCGACTGGCTGCGCCGTCGCCGCAAACCGGACGCCGCCCACGGTTGGGGTCTGCGCATGCTGGAAGACCCGGCCTTGGATGCGCGCGATGCGCATCCCGCCTGGCTTCCCGGCCATCCCTGCGCAGCACAGCTTCACCCGGACATCGACCCGCCACCGGATACCGTGGCATTCGAGTTGTGGCGCATTCCCGGTCAAAAGAACCTGGTCCACGATGGCAGACGCCTGATGCTTGCCACGCGCTGGCCTGGCTGCTGCCTGCGTCTGACGTTGGCGCCGGGCTTAGAAGATGGCATGGCCTATGTCTACGCCATCCGCGCGTGCGACATGCCTTGCGCGGGCCATTGCATGCTCCGCGCCGAACTGGACAAGCTGGCCGTGGCCCCTGAAGGTGCGCCCGCAGCGGCAGCTCGGCCACGGCCTGCGCCGACGGCGCTGCAGGAACTGCACACCCTGCAGGCGCTCGACGCCACCTTGGCAGGGGCGTCCTTGCGTGAAGTCGCCGAAGGCCTGTTCGGCACCGATGCCGTTGTCCATGGCTGGTATGCCGATGGCGGCCTGCGCTCCCGCGTGCGCCGCCTAGTGCGACGCGGCCTGACGCTGATGCGCGGCGGCTATCGCCACCTGGCTCGACTCCAATGACTTGAGCAGGGTCGTTTTGCCTTCGCTGCAAAACGACCCTCAACGGGACGCATCGCTTTCTTGAGACTGCCTCCATCTGGCCGCGCAGTGCGGCTGGACTGTCCTGACCGATGGAGGCATACCCGATGCGACCTGCTCCCTTGCGGCCTGCTGCCGCACACGCCACGCAGCAGCAACCCGCTGCTACTGCGCAACCTCAACGCTACCTGACGAACGACGAGGCCGCTGAATACCTGCGCCTGTCGCCGCGCACGCTGGAAAAGCAGCGCGTGATCGGTGGCGGCCCGCGCTTCCGTAAGTTCGGTCGTCGCGTCATGTATGCGGTGGCCGACCTCGACGCCTGGGCCGACCAGCGCAGCTTCGAGGCCACGTCCGATCCCGAATACGCCGAGCAGCACTCGGCTGACAGCCGTGCGCGCTGATCGGCGCTTCGCCGGTGGCCATCGCCATGTCCAGCGCATCGCTGCCGTCCCGATCATCGGGGCAGCGATCGACGCAGGAGCGGGAACAACTCGACCTGTTCCGCGCGCTGCCGGGCGACATGGCGCCGCGCGACAGCCAGGATTTGATGGCCTTTCCGTTCTTCTCGCTGGCGAAGTCGAAGCGCGTCCAGCCGATCGACTTTCGCGCTGGCGGCGTGACGATCCGCGTGGAGGGAACGCAGGAGCACGGCATCGCCACGATCTGGGATGCCGACATCCTGATCTGGGCGGCCAGCCAGATCGTGGAAGCGCGCGATGCGGGCATCCGCCCGTCGCGGCTCATGCGCGCCACACCCTACGAGATCCTGCGCTTCATCGGGCGCGGTACGTCGCTGCGCGACTACCAACGCCTCAAGGCAGCCTTGGATCGCCTGCAATCGACCACGGTGGCCACCTCCATCCGCGAGACGACCGGGCGGCGCTTGCATCGCTTCTCCTGGATCAACGAATGGAAGGAACTAGCCGACGCCCGCTGTACGCCACTGGGCATCGAGTTGATCCTGCCGGACTGGTTCTTTGTCGGCGTGATGGACGCGGCGCTGGTGCTGACCATCGACCCGGCCTATTTCAAGCTCACGGGTGGCATCGAGCGCTGGCTGTACCGCCTGGTGCGCAAGCACGGCGGCAAGCAGCCCGGCGGCTGGCAGTTCGACTTCAAACACCTGCACCGCAAATCGGGCAGCACGGCGAAGCCCTACGACTTCGCCTGCGACCTGCGCGCGCTGGTGGCCCGGCAGTCGATGCCGGGATACGTCCTGGGCATCGAGCGGATGCCGGACGACGGGGTCGAATTGCTGACCTTCCGGCCCGTGCTGCGCACGGCACGGGGATAACTCGGGGAAAACCTGTGAATGGCCTCGTGCTATCAGGCGTGCCGGGTATCGTGCTATCGGGCGTGTCCCTATCGTGCTATCAGGCGTGCGAAACCGCCGAAATCTTAATAGCGGCGAGGGTTTTCGGTCTCTCTAACTTCCCTAACTTAAATTCTTTAACTAATAAAAACAGCGCGCCGTTTCGGTGGATAAACGACAAACGGCACGGCACACGACGATTCGCGCAGTACAGAAAACCCAGCTTTCCAGCCAGGAGGGCCGGGCCATGATCATCGCCTTGCTCAATCAGAAAGGCGGCGTTGGCAAGACCACGCTCGCCACGCACATCGCCGGCGAGCTGGCCATGCGCGGCCAGCAAGTTGTTCTGCTCGACGCCGACCCGCAAGGCTCGGCGCTGGACTGGACTCAGCGGCGAGCCCAACAGGGCTTGCCACGCTTGTTCAGCGCCGTGGGCCTCGCACGCGAAACGCTGCACCAGGAAGCCCCTGAGCTGGCACGCCGGGCCGATCACGTCGTCATCGACGGCCCGCCGCGTATCGCCGCGCTTGCGCGCTCGGCGCTTCTGGCGGCCGAGCGCGTGCTGATTCCGGTGCAGCCCAGTCCCTACGACTTGTGGGCGTCTGCCGAGATGGTGGCGTTGATCCGCGAGGCGCAGGTGTTCCGGCCAGCGCTGAGCGCGGCTTTCGCCATCAATCGGCGTGTCAGCACGACCATCATTGGCCGTGAAGCGCGCCAGGCATTGGCCGACCAGCCGCTGACCGCGCTGCGCTCGGAGGTGCATCAGCGCATTGTTTTCGCCGACAGCGTGGCCGCCGGTCGGCTGGCCCGGGAAACGGCACCTGACAGCGCCGCGGCGCGCGAGATCGCTGCGCTGGTCGACGAACTGCTGCGGTGGCCGACATGACTGGAATAAACAGCAAGCGCGTCGGCATAGGAGTACGGCCACCCGCGAACCCGCACGCAGAGGCGTGGGTCCGCCAGGGCGAAGCCGACGCCTTACAGAAAGGCGATCTCTACACCGCGCGCCTGACCCTCGACATCACGCCCGCGATGCGTGCGCGCATCAAGGTGTCGGCCTTCACGCAAGGCGTGACCGTGGCCGAACTGCTGCGCGCATTGCTGGAACGCGAATTCCCGGACGTATCCACGGAGAGAACACCGTGAACGCTCATGCCTTGCCAGCCACGGCTGCACCACCAACGTCACTCGCTGAACTCGTTAACCGAGCCGGCACCGCACCACTGACCCGCGTTTCGCTGGCCTACATCGAACAGCGCATCGACATCTATCTGCGCTTCGGCGAACCGGTGCGCACCGTCCGGCTCGACCGTTGGCGGCGGGTTGCGATGTTCCAGCCAAGCGCCGTGTTTTGTCGCATCCGCTGGCACGCCAACGACTATGGCACCGTGCGCTGGCAGCTCATGGTGATGCAGGCTTGCACGCCGCTGGATGCGGCGCAGCGCATCCCCGGTGTGCTGCCCGGTGCGCGCCTGCTGCTGCACGCCGAGGGTGAACCCGCCGTGCGCGCCGTGTTGGCGCAACTCGACGCCATCGAGGCGCAAGGCATCGCGCCCGCCGACGTGTCACCCGCGTACTGGCGCACACTCGGCAACCGCCTCGCTGCGCGCCTATCGCTGCCGGCGTACACAGCCAAGCGGCACGCCGCCTGGCTGGCAGGGAGGGCGCTGTCATGACGATGCTTTCCACATCCGGTGCCACGCCGCATCCTCGCTCGCGACAGCGCGCTCGCCTCGCGCTGGCGGGCCTGTCCGTCAGCGGCCTCGCTGCGCTGGCCTGGGCATCCTTCCTGCCCGATCACATGCGGCCGTTGCCACGCCTGATCTACAACCCGTCCGACAGCGTGGCGGTCGGCTGGTATCGCGTCGAACCTCTCGACCATCGCGCCGGTTCGCTGCCAAGTCCATTGTCCGTGAACAGTATCGTGCTGGTGCCGCTGCAGGCCGAGGCCGCCGCATTGGCTGCGCAGCGCGGCTACCTGCCGACGCGCGTTCCATTGCTCAAGCGCGTGGGTGCGATTGCGCCGCAGGAAGTGTGCATCGCGGGCGGCATTGTCCGCATCGACGGCGTGCCTTCGGCCGCCGTGCTGCGAGCTGACCGGCTGGGCCGACCGCTGCCATCGTGGCAGCAGTGCCGCCGTCTTGAATCCGGGGAGCTGTTCCTGTTGAGCGTGACGAATCCGTCGTCGTTCGACAGCCGCTATTTCGGCCCGGTCAGCGCATCCACGGTGATCGGTGTTGCGCATCCGGTCTGGCTGGAGACACATCCATGATGGCCGCCGATTCGCTGGCCATTTCTGTGCACCTCATCGTGCCATCTGACGTGTCGTTTCACTGGTCGTCTCCGTGTCGTTGCGCGTGCAGTGCGAGCGTTGACTTTGCGTATTCGGCGCCGCACGTCGCGCAACATCCGGCGCCGCTTTCCCACGTGCGGGCGTCTTGCCTCGAACGCGCCCGGCCGAGGGCCGTCGCCGCGTTCGCCGGCGCGCTGGCTGCAAGCAGCGCAGCGTCGCCGGGCCGCCGACGTTCGGAGCGCCAGCGAGGGGCAAAGGCGGAAGGCAAGACAAAAGCACGCGGCACCGGGCCGCGTCGAAAACCAGTCTGCACATGGGGGTGGCGCGGCACGGAGCGGCGTGGGCGCCGTGCCGCGCAGGAAGCGAAGGCCGCGCCGATGCAGGCATGTCCGCGTGCTTCGTACGGCCGGACACGCCGGAGCTTGCAGGGAGAGCAGCCATGAGCGACCGTCGCGATGACGATTTCCGTATCCGCCCCAGCACCCCGAAGAAGCGGGGCCAGGGCTTCGTCTCCAAGGTTCTCAAGCAGGCAGGCAAGGCCAGCAGCGGCAAGTCGTCGGTGCGTCTTCCTGGCGTTGCCAGCGGCTCTGAGAGGGGCACGGGCCAGCGGCCAGGCTCGCGCCTGGGGCGCGGCCACACTGCGGCGCGCTTCGCCGGGGCGAAGCTGACGCCCATGTCGCGGCGCGTGACCATCAAGACGCTACTGGTCAACCAGCGCCGAGCCAGCCCGCGGTCGCTCGCCAAGCATCTGCGCTACATCGAGCGCGATGGCGTAGGCCGCGATGGCGAGCCGGGCCAAGCCTACGGATCGCAGACCGATGCCGCCGACCTCGACGCCTTCAAGGAACGCTGCGCTGACGACCGGCACCATTTCCGCTTTATCCTCTCGCCTGAGGATGGGGCCGAGCTGGAAGACCTACGCACCTACACGCGGCACCTGATGGGCCGCATGGAGGGCGATCTGGGCACGGGCCTCGATTGGGTGGCCGTAAACCATTGGAACACCGATAACCCGCATACGCACATCGTCGCGCGTGGACGCGATGACACCGGCGAAGACCTCATCATCGCGGGCGACTACATCGCCGATGGCTTCCGCCATCGCGCCGCCGAACTGGCGACCGAATGGCTGGGGCCGCGCACCGAGCTGGAGATCCAGCAGACATTGAAGCACGAGGTGGAACAGGGGCGGTGGACGAGCCTCGACCGTACCTTGCTACGAGAGGCTGGCGAGGATGGCCGGGTGCAGATCGAACGGTTCAACGAACCTCGGCTGCAACGCCAGCGCCTGCTGCTGATCGGCCGGCTGCAACGCTTGCAGCGCCTGGGCCTGGTCGACGAGATCCGGCCGGGCACCTGGGCCATCCATGCCGACGCGGAAAAAACCCTCCGCGCCCTGGGCGAGCGTGGCGACATCATCCGCACGATGCAGCGGGCCATGAGCGGCGAGCCGCGCGAACTGGCGGTGTTCGAGCCGGGCGACGACGGCCGAACCATCCTCGGCCACGTGGTGGCGAGGGGGCTGATCGACGAGCTGCGCGACCGGGGCTATCTGGTCATCGATGGGGTGGACGGCAAGGCCCACTACGTCGCGCTTAACGCCCGCGACGAACTGGAGAACTTTCCGACCGGCGCCGTGGTTGAGGTACGCAGTTCCGCCGAGGTACGGGCGGCCGACAAGAGCATCGTTGCTCTGGCGAGCGATGGCGTGTACCGCACCGATCATCACCTGGCGATTGAGCAAAGCCGGGCCAAGGCGGGCCGCGACCCACAGGAAATTGTCGCGGCCCTTGTCCGCCGGCTCGAAGCCCTGCGCCGGGCCGGTATCGTGGAGCGCGTGGCCGAGGGGCTATGGCGGGTGCCGGACGACCTGCCCGAGCAGGGCCGCCAGTATGACGCGCGGCGCCTGGGCGGCTTGGCCGTGGAGCTGAAATCGCACCTGCCCATCGAGCGGCAGGTGCGTGTGATCGGGGCAACCTGGCTCGACCAGCAGTTGATCGGCGGTGGCTCGGGACTGGGCGGCCTGGGCTTTGGCGGCAAGGTCAAGCAGACGATTCAGCAGCGCGCCGACTTCCTGGCCGAACAGGGTTTAGCCGAGCGGCGCGGGCAGCGCGTGATACTTGCGCGGAACCTCTTGGCCGCGCTGCGCAATCGGGAGCTGGCGCAGGCCGCCAAGGACATCGTCGCGGAAACTGGCCTGGAGCACCGCCCAGCGGCGGACGGGGAGCGCGTGGCTGGCATCTACAGGCGCTCCGTCATGCTCGCCAGCGGGCGCTACGCGATGTTGGACGACGGCATGGGTTTTAGTCTGGTGCCGTGGAAGCCGGTGATCGAGCAGCGGCTGGGGCAGCAGATTGTTGCGACGGTGCGAAATGGTGGGGTGTCCTGGGAACTTGGTCGGCAGCGCGGGCTGTAATTCCACGAATGCGTGAGGATGCGATGCTATCCAATATCGCCACCGAAAGAAGACGAGAATCTGCTTGTTAAAAAATCCAGAAGAATCTTCACTTTCATCGGCATATGCTTCCGATGCGGATAGACCGCGTGGATCTGTTGTCGCTCTATCTTAAATTCAGGAAACAATTGGACAAGCTGTCCGCGTTCGATGTCGCGCGAGACCATGAAGGCCGATAGACGTCCGATGCCCCCACCCAACTGCATGTACTCGTGGAGTAAGTCGACATTGTCGGTCACAAAGTTTCCCTTTACCTCGATGACCTCGATTCCCCGGGCGCTCCCAAAACTCCAACGGTTAAATGCTTCATTTGTCGATAACCTTAGGCAGTTATGTTCTTCAAGATCCGATGGAAAACGCGGCTCACCATGTTCTTTTAAATAGTTTGGACTTGCACAGACTATACGGCGGCTCTCCCCCAATTTCAGTCCTACAAGACTCGTATCTTTGAGCTTTCCAAGTCTTATCGCAAGGTCAACATCCTCCGCGATCAGATCTATAGCCTGCCCGGTCAATTGAAATTCCACGGTTAATCTAGGATACAGACGTTGGAATTCAGGCATCAAGGGCAACAAAAGATGCTTTGCGAAACCAGGTGTGCTGTTGATACGAAGCGTCCCGACAGGTACATGGCCAAAGCCGATAAGCGAGTCCTCCGCGCTCTCGACCTCAGCAAGAATATCCACACAGCGCTCGAAATAACAACGGCCGCCTTCTGTGGGACTGATAGCCCGAGTGCTTCGATTTAGCAATCGCACGCCCAAACGTGTCTCAAGGCGGCTCACCAACTTACTGACCGCCGATGGCGACAGGTTGAGATGGCGTGCAGCAGCGGAGAAGCTACCCCGGCGCACCGACTCAACGAATACTTGCATCTCAGTCCATTTTTCCATGCGACCACGCCAATCTATGAAATTCCTTCACAAATGATTTTCCACCTTTGACGATTATCGCACTTCCATGCAGCAGATACCATGCATCCACCTAGTCATTTATTCCCCGCTACCAGGGGTTACAAGGAAGGTGTCTTCATGCTTGAGCTCTATACGCATCCCATGTCGCCATGTGCCCAAAAAGTCCGAATTGTCCTGGCCGAGAAGGACTTGCCATGGGTTAAGCGCCACGTTGAATTGTCTCAGAAAGAGAATCTTCGGGAGGAGTACTTGAAGCTGAACCCGCTCGGCGTAGTGCCGACGCTTGTTCACGACGGACGGCCTGTAATCGAATCCAATGTCATCTGTGAATACTTGGAAGACATTCATCCGACGCCGAGCCTGAAGCCCAAATCGCACTACGAAGTCGCCGACATGAGGCTCTGGATGAAGCACGTCGACACAAAGCTTCATCCTTCGTGTGGTGCGCTTCAGTGGCCACTAGTAATGCGGCCCGCACTGATGGAGAAGACAGAGGAAGAACGGCGAGCACTGCTTGAGAAGGTTCCGGAAAAGCCTCGCCGCGAACGCCAAAAGCGATTGGTTGAGTTTGGCCTGGATGCGCCCGACGTTGTTGATGCAGTACATGTGTATCGGAAGACGATCCTTCATATGGAAGAGATGCTGAAAGCGCATCTGTGGGTTGTAAGTGACACGTTTAGCCTCGCCGACGCCAGTTTGGCTCCGTATTTTCAAACGATTCTTCAGTTCGGCTGGACTGAAATGTATGAGGACTGCCCTCGCGTGGCCGACTGGTTTGAACGCTGTCGTGCCCGCCATTCCTACGAGACTTCGGTTGCATGCGATTTCCCGCCTGAAACCATGGCAGACCTTCACGCAAAGGGCGAACAGGCTTTACACAAAATCCGCGAGCACATGAACGCTCTTAAGTAGCCGACAAGGAATAATCATGGGTTGGTCGACCGGACAAAAAGCTCCCGATAAAGACGGATCATTCGTTAGGGCTGATTCGGCGTTTCGCAACTGGATTACCAGAGACGGAGCGCCGGGACCAACTGGCAAAGGGGGCTTTCAAGCAGAGGTGGGGCGGTACCACCTAATCGTCGCCTTAACCTGCCCTTGGGCACATCGAACGCTGATCTACCTGCGTCTTAAAGGCCTTGAGTCAATAATATCCCTCGGCATCGTCCATCCTCAAAGGACATCGAAAGGTTGGTCATTTCATCCGTTTCCCGGTTCAACTGAAGATTCAGTGCTCAATACGGAATATTTGAGTGACTATTACTACCAAGCCGATTCTGACTACCAAGGTCGTTTTACTGTACCAATACTGTGGGACAAAGCGCAAAGAACCATCGTAAGCAACGAGTCTGCTGACATCATCCGTATGTTCAACTCAGCATTTGATGAACAGACCAAGTCAACTGAAGACTACTACCCTAAGCAGCATAGAAACGAAATCGACAAAATCAATGGATTCATTTACCAACATTTAAATAATGGTGTGTACAGGGCTGGATTTGCGACGAGTCAATGCGCATACGAAGAGGCGTATCACGATGTCTTTTATGCGCTTGAGTTTCTGGAATCTCAACTAAAGCGAAGGCGCTACTTGATAAGCGATGAACCCACAGAGGCGGATTGGCGCCTGTTTCCGACTCTAGTGAGATTTGATTCTGTCTATTATTCGTTATTCAAATGCAATCACCGGCGCCTTATTGACTATCCTTCTCTTTGGGAATATACGCGCCGCTTATACCATCATCCGCATATCCAAGAGACGGTTAATTTTACGCACATCAAGCATGGTTACTGGCGGAAAAGTGACCGAAATCTAACAGGAATTGTGCCCCTCGGGCCGGAATTGGATTTTTCGCTCCCCGGAGAAACGGAATCCTCGATCAGGTCACAATAAAACCTGCGGTGCTTTCAATATGACATCTTACGATTATGATCTTTTCGTTATTGGCGCTGGATCTGGGGGTGTGCGTGCCGCGCGCCTATCTGCAGCTCAGGGCGTCCGGGTGGCGATTGCAGAGGATTTATATGTAGGTGGCACTTGCGTCAACGCGGGTTGCATACCAAAGAAAATCCTGGTTTTTGCATCAGACTTCAACGCAGCCTTTCAGCTCGCGCCTGCCTATGGATGGAGCGTATCAAGCCCAACATTCAATTGGCACACCCTCATACAAAACAAGAACAGAGAAATCGGGCGTCTGAATAACATCTATAGAGAAATTCTCAATCGATCAGGCTGCACCCTAATTGAAGGACGGGCGAAGATTTTTGATCCTCATACGGTCCAGGTGGCCGATAAAAACATAACGGCTGAACGCATCTTGATTGCGACAGGGAGTTGGCCCTTTGTACCAGAATTTCCAGGGCGAGAGTTCGTCACTACCTCCAATGAGGTATTCCATTTCTCTGACATTCCAAAGCGCGTGGTCATCGTTGGAGGAGGATATATTGCTGTTGAGCTTGCTGGAATATTCTCCGGACTTGGCGCAAAGACGGAACTAGTGTGCCGTGGTGACAAACTGCTGCGTGGTTTTGACGAAGATATCCGCGTGATGGCTGGAGCTGAAATTGAAAAAAATGAAGTTTCTATTAACTACTCAAGCGAAATCCTTCACGTTGAACGTTCAAGCCTAGGTGAACTGAAGGTAACGCTAAACAACGGTAAGGAAGTGATCGCGGATCGAGTCATCTACGCCACCGGGAGGAAGCCAAAAACTGAAGATCTGGGATTGGAAAGCACCGCTGTCCAACAAGACAGCGATGGGGCGATCATGGTGAACGAAAACTTCCAGACAGCTCAATCCTCGATTTTTGCACTCGGTGACGTCATCAATCGCAAGGCTTTGACGCCGGTCGCTTTGGCTGAGGCTTCGCATCTTGTGCAGCACCTGTTCGGCCAAAAAGCGCAACCGATGAATTACGACTTAATCCCAACAGCGGTATTTTCGCGTCCAAACATCGGAACAGTTGGTCTGACTGAATCGCAGGCGCGACATATATACGGCGACATTTCGATATTCAAATCACACTTCACGCCACTAAGAAATGCACTAGGCGGTAGTAATGAACGAATCTTCATGAAAACTATCGTTGATAGATTGAGCGATCGGGTTCTGGGCGTCCACATGGTAGGGCAGGAGGCGGGAGAAATCATTCAGGGAATAGCTATTGCGTTAAAAGCAGGGGCAACCAAAGCGATTTTCGACTCTACGATTGGCGTACATCCAACCGTCGCCGAAGAGTTTGTGACCATGCGAGAAGAATCAAAATAAGAATAGTAGGCTATTAATTGATATTAATTAGTGGAGTAGGTAATGAGCGCAATTGTCCATGTTAAATTGTTTTTTAATTTCAGAAGCCCTTACTGCTATCTCGCCAGCAAAAAGATGTGGCCAATTCTCGATGATTTTAATAGCCGTTTGCTTTGGCGCCCGGTAGGCGGTTGGGATCTTCGTTCAACGCCGGACCGGGCCAAGACGAAAATGCCACTGTCGCGCCAGGATCTTGGCCGA
Organism: Sphingobium phenoxybenzoativorans; assembly: GCF_001757355.1. Classification (GTDB taxonomy): domain Bacteria; phylum Pseudomonadota; class Alphaproteobacteria; order Sphingomonadales; family Sphingomonadaceae; genus Sphingobium; species Sphingobium phenoxybenzoativorans. The sequence continues at coordinate 13,099 of NZ_MINO01000017.1, read as the reverse complement.
TTTGCACGGCGTCTAGGTATTCCCGTGGTGCCGCCTCCGGTAAGTACAGACCCAACCTTGGCGGGAGCAGGTTCGTTTCTGGCCGAAAAGAAGGGGCTGCTGCGTCCTTATATCATTGAAATGATGCGTGCAGAGTGGAGCTACGGTCGCGATATTGGGCAAGAGGACGTACTGCTTGATGTGGCAGCGAGTATAGGGCTCGACAGAAATGAGTTTGTTGAGGCCATCCACAGTACGTTCAACCACGAACAGCTCAGAAAGAACGCAGAGGAAGCGGTTGAGCTTGGGGTTATTGGTGTGCCGACATTTGTTATTGATGACCAAGTTTTTTGGGGTCAAGACCGTATTGATTTCGTTATTGATGAATTGCGTGAGAGGCGCGCTTCTAAGATTTAGGAAGCACACCTTAGCTTATGATTGGGGATTGGTTTATGGCAGATATTATTCTGTACAACAAACCGGAGTGTCCGTTTTGTTGGAAGGTACGAATCGCGCTCAATGAAATCGGCCTTTACGCGAATTTGGTAGATTCCAATGCGCCAGAAACACGCCTGGTATGGGAGCCACTCAACCCAAAAAAAACGGTTCCTGTTTTTGTTCATAACGAAGTCATAATTTATGAATCCAATGTGATCCTGGAATATCTGTCGGATATCACGGGTGAGCTAATTCCGTCCATTGCTCGCGATCGTGTCTTTCCTCGCCTAATTAATTCATACAGCGACACGGTCATTGGCGTCGGATTAAAAGAGGTGATTTTTGAAAAGCGAAGCAAGGATGAAGGTAGCTGGGATCTAAATCGAATTCAGGCCGGAACGAAAACTTTTTGGGAGTCCATTTTATATCTGGAGAACGCCTTAGGTGATGGTGATTTTTTTGCGGAAGAGTATTCGATTGCCGAATGTGCTCTGACAGCGCGATTTGGGCTTGCTGAAGCATATGGGGTCGCAATTCCAGACCAGTTTCCGAAATTGCGTAATTGGTATTCAAGGATGAAGAAGCGACCTAGTTTCCGCGCGACTGCTCCTGAAAATTTGCTCTTTGAGAGAACTAACTAGTGGATCGTAAAGCATTCAGCTTTAAATCGCGAAAATACTTAGTTTAAGAGCATTGAATTTGAGAATTTAAATCTGCTCGGAATCACTTCTTCGAATTAAGAAATGAAGCAAATTTTCATTCCAAAACCGATCTGATACATATATAGGTGACTGAAATGAGAAAAGGTGTAATCCGACCAGGCCATATACAGCTAAGAGTAATGGATATGGACGCGGCATTAGCCCATTACCGTGATCTACTCGGCATGATTGAAGTTGAGAGGGACGAATCCGGGCGGGTCTACCTCAAAGGCTGGACGGAAGTCGACTGTTTCTCCCTTGTACTCCGGGAAACTGATTCCGCTGGGATGGATTTTGTGGGGTATAAGTGTTTGGATAGCGCAACGGTCGGTACGCTTAAGCGTGAGCTGATTGAATTTGGATGTAATGTAGAAGAAATTCCAGCCGGCGAATTAAAAGGATGTGGGGCGCGGGTTCGGTTTGATTCGCCTACGGGGCATATTTTCGAGTTATATGCCGAGAAGGAGCAGACGGGCAAGTGGGGAATCAATAACACGAATCCCGAAGCATGGCCACGTGGCCTAAAGGGAATGCGAGTTCTTCGCTTCGATCATTGTCTGCTGTATGGTCCAAATATCGCCGGAAGTATTGATCTGTTTTGCAAAATATTGGGATTCGACATGGCAGAGCAGGTCGTCAATTCTGCCGGGGGGCGTCTTTCTGGTTTTCTTTCACTTGGCATGAAGGCTCACGACGTGGCTTTCATAGAGCATCCTGAGCCTGGCAAGCTCCATCACGCAGCGTTTTTCCTAGAGTCTTGGGACGATGTGCTTCGCGCTGCTGATTTAATTTCGATGACCGATACTTCGCTTGACCTGGGCCCAACAAGGCATGGGCTCACTCATGGGAAAACCATCTACTTTTTTGATCCATCCGGAAATCGCTCTGAAGTATTTGCTAATGGGGATTACCATTACCCCGATCATCCTACAGTTACCTGGACTGAAGATGCTTTGGGAAAAGCCGTTTTTTATCATGATCGAGTCCTAAACGAGGCCTTCTTGACTGTTCTTACATGAATATTCTCTTCGAGAATAGGCAAGAATAGGTGCTCCTAAAACTAAATCCTCCGTCTGAAATGCGTCTTTGTATGTATTTCAACGTCTCTTTCCGAGAGATCGAAAGGTCTCTCGTTTTTTTATCTACAGACGATCTTTGCCGGTTATTGGCTTTTTAATGTTATTGCCGCAATCAGTGTGGTCCGGATTCGGCCAATTGCGCGTCCATAGGTTTTTCGGCTGACCTTTATGTTTTTGTTTTGCGGAGATGAAATGTATTTATCCGCTCCCCATTTTGCTAAATTAACTTCCCTTAAGTGGCGTTTTCTAGGCTAAAAAAGGTTATATGGATATATGGGGCCCACGGCGTGGTCTGATACAGGGCGCCCTCCGTGGCTTTCGAGCGGTAGCCCCGTGGTTATCCCTTGGGCGCTGGCGTCGTCGATTGTTTCTGGTAGGTGCGACACTTCTTGCAGGTCTTGCGGCTATCACGTTTGCCATGTGCGCTGATCTCGCCATCGAAATTCACAGGCGAATCTACTTTGAGCTGTGGTGGTCGACCCTGATTATCGCACCTGCTGGTTCGGCCAGAAATCGGTACGTGTTGGCGCATTCGTGAATGCTGGCAAGCCGTTGCTCGCGGTTATCCCGCTCGATGCCGTTTACATCGCGGCCAACTTCCGCGAAACGCAGTTGGCGCGCGTACGAACCGGGCAGTTGGTGGACATCAAAGTAGATGCACTACCTGACACTGTATTGCAGGGAACGGTGGAAAGCTTGGGGCCAGCCAGTGGCGTCAGCTATTCGGCTGTCGCACCACACAACGCCACGGGCAACTTCACCAAGATCGTCCAGCGCCTGCCCGTGCGTATTCGCATCAATCAAGACCAACCAGGTGCGGCGAATCTGCGTGTCGGTATGTCCGTGACGCCGAAGATCCAGATCGGTAAATAGATCATCAGTCCAACATGAGGAGCCACACAAATGCGGAAATACCCTTATCAAGAAACTCTCGGGCAATTGACGGATTTACATGGTGGCCCCAGTTGTCATAAGCCTCTTGAGTGTGAGGAAGGAATAATGCCGATCTCATTTATTCCGTTACGTGGAATCGAAGCTGAGGTGATTTCAGTGACTAGGTGGACCCGGCTGCATTTGCGGTTGGTCTGAACAACGTGATGTGAATCGTCATGGAGCTTCGCCACCTTCGATATTTCCTGGCCGTGGCCGAAGAACTCCATTTTGCTCGTGCGGCGGAGAAGCTGCATATTGAACAATCGCCGCTGTCGCGGGCCATCAAGGAACTGGAGGAAGAACTCGGTGTGGCGCTGTTTGCACGTACCACCCGCAGTACGCGGCTAACCCATGCCGGAACATTGTTCTTGGTGCATGTGCGTCGTGTGTTTTCCGCCTTGGAACAAGCGCGTGATAGCGTAAAAGCGGCAGCTAATGGCTTCCATGGACAATTGCGAGTGGCATTGTCGGACGGTATTACACCGTCGCGTTTGCCGACTTTGTTGGCGTTATGTCGTCAGGAAGAACCCGAGGTCGAAATCCGCTTTTTCGAGGTGCCGCTATCGCAGCAGATAAAAGGGTTGCACGATGATCTATACGACGTGGGATTTGCTCAGTCCGACGAGGTAGGTGATGGCATCGTCGCGTTACCGGCTTGGAGTGATGTGCTGATGGTGGCGGTTCCCGCTCGCCATCCTCTATTGACCTACAAGCGTATCCCTTTGGATGAACTGTTGCGCTATCCGCTGGTATTGTGTGATCCGCAAGTGTGTGAAGGCTATGCCAAAAGCGTAGAACGAGTGCTGCGTCGTGCTGAAGTGGAACCGTTGATCGCAGAGCGAGTTACCACATGCGATCTGATGATGGCGCTGGTATCAGCCGGCTTCGCGCTCGGGCTGGCGGGCGCTGCGCACATTTCCGCCAGCCGTGAACCGGGAGTGGTAGCGCGGCCACTTGCGTCGCGTGTACCTCCGCTGACGACTTACTTGCTTCGTCTTGACGGTGATCCGTCCGACGAACTTGCACGGTTCATCGAACGGGTACAGACAATTGAAACGCCGGAGACTCCCAGGCCCATCCGAGGCCGTAGTTCTGATCCACCGGAGGAATTGATGCCGTGAAGAAAATCATTCCGTTCTTGCTCGTGACTGCCCTGTCCGCTTGCGGCCAAGCCGAGGCACCTCAGAAGGCCGCCGATTCGGAGACAAATATTCCGACGGTGGAAAAACTAGCGGCCAACCCTGACCGGCTTAAAGAACTGCGCCAACAGTGCAAGACGGATCGCCCCAAGCTGGGCGACGTGCTGTGCAACCGGGTGGCCGAAGCCACGCGCAAGCGGTTCTATGGCGACGGCGACACCCCCTACACTCCGCCGAAAGAGCCGCCCAAGTTCTGATTGTCGGAAGCTTGCCGCTTCGCCTGCTTTTTTTCCAACACGCCGCGAAGCGCCTGCGCTTGCGGTTTTTTTCTTTGGCTTGCCACCGCTCTCATTCTTTCTTTTTCCTCGACCTTTCTGCTCTAAACGGTCTTTGACCGGCACTGACCCGGCACCGATCCTGATGCCTGCGGCACGCCCTTATGCCGCTTCTTCCATAAGGAATCAGCGCAGGAGAAATCGGAGGACAGGTCATGCAAGGGACGAACGTGCTGTTCGGTCAGATTGCCGTGGTATTCGGCATCGTGATCGCCGGCGTGTTGGGCGCCACACAATGGACAGCAGCCGCCCTTGGCTATCAAGTGCGCCTTGGCTTGCCCTGGTTCGATTTTCTCGGCACGCCGATCTACCACCCGTGGAAGCTGTTCGAGTGGTGGTTCGTTTTCGATGCTTACGCGCCGCGCGTGTTCGATACTGGTGGCGCCATCGCGGGCGGCAGTGGGTTACTCGCGGTGGTCGTCGCCATCGGCATGTCGATCTGGCGCTCGCGCCAGTCGCGCCTGGTTACGACTTACGGCTCGGCCCGCTGGGCGAACGCGGATGACATTCGCAAGGCAGGCCTGAAGCAACCGGCCGGCGTGTTCGTCGGCCTGCACGACCGCCAGTATCTGCGTCACGACGGCCCGGAACACGTCCTGACCTTCGCGCCGACGCGCTCCGGCAAGGGCGTCGGCCTGGTAGTGCCAACGCTGCTCTCCTGGCCCGCGTCCACCGTCATCCACGACATCAAGGGCGAGAACTGGTCCATCACCGCCGGCTGGCGCTCGCGCTTCTCGCACTGCCTGCTGTTCAACCCCACCGATGCCAAGTCGGCGGCCTATAACCCGCTGCTGGAGGTGCGGCGCGGCGCGCATGAAGTGCGCGACGTGCAGAACATCGCCGACATCCTGGTCGATCCCGAAGGGGCGCTGGAACGGCGCAACCATTGGGAAAAGACTTCGCACGCACTGCTGGTCGGCGCCATCCTGCATGTCCTCTATGCCGGCGAGGACAAGACCTTGCGCGGCGTCGCCAACTTCCTCAGTGATCCTGCTTACCCATTCGAGCTGACGCTGCACCGGATGATGACGACGCGGCATCTTGGTGATGCCCCGCATCCCGTCGTCGCCTCGGCCGCGCGCGAAGTGCTCAACAAGAGCGACAACGAGCGCTCGGGCGTGCTGTCCACGGCCATGTCCTTCCTGGGCCTGTACCGTGATCCCACGGTGGCCGAAGTCACCTCGCGCTGCGACTGGCGCATTGCCGACCTGATTTCAGCAGAGCATCCGGTATCGCTGTACTTGGTCGTGCCACCGTCCGACATCAGCCGCACCAAGCCGCTGGTGCGCTTGATCCTCAACCAGATCGGCCGGCGCCTGACCGAGTCGCTCGATGGCAGCGACGGCATCGCGCGCCGCCACAAGCTGCTGTTGATGCTCGATGAGTTTCCGGCGCTAGGCCGGCTCGACTTCTTCGAGACGGCGCTTGCATTCATGGCCGGCTACGGGATTCGCAGCTTCCTGATCGCGCAGTCGCTCAACCAGATCGACAAGGCCTATGGCCAGAACCATTCGATCCTCGACAACTGCCATGTCCGGGTGACTTTTGCCACCAACGACGAACGCACGGCCAAGCGCATTTCCGAGACGCTGGGCACGGCCACGGAACTGCGCGCGCAACGCAACTACGCCGGCCACCGGCTCGCGCCGTGGCTGGGGCACTTGATGGTGTCGCGGCAAGAGACGGCACGGCCACTGCTCACCCCGGGCGAGGTGATGCAGCTTCCACCCGACGAGGCCGTGGTTATGGTGTCCAGCGTGGCACCGATCAAGGCGAAGAAGCTGCGCTATTACGCCGACGTAAATTTCAAGCAGCGCGTGCTGCCGCCACCGACGCTTGCGGCCAATCGCTATGCGGATGTGCCGCCAGTACGGCCCGACGACTGGAGCGAACTGGCAATTCCCGCCGTGCCAACCGCACCCGCCGCTGGGGTCATGGCCGACAGCGAAGCCAGCACCGCCGATGACGGTGGTCCGCGCCGTCAGCCAGAGCTGTCCGAAGTCGTCGAGTACCACCCCGAACAGGAGCCTGCCAGCAATGACCTGGCGCTGCTCGATGACGACGACTTGCCATTGCCGCTTCCTCGCCAGCTCGACCCGGCCATGCAGCGCACGGCCCGGCTGGCATCCCTCGACCCTGACGACGGAATCCAGCTATGAGCCAATACCGCCTCAACCTGTTCATTCCGCCCGAGCACGCGAAGCGTCTGGACGAACTGGCCGCCAAGAAAGGTGTGTCCAAGTCGTCGATCGTCGCGGCAGCACTGGCGTCCTGGCTGTCGCCGGATGCGGGCGATCAGCGCGAGGCGGCGATTGCCAAGCGACTGGATCGGCTGTCACGCCAGTTCGAGCGACTGGAACGCGATCAGAACATCGAGATCGAGACGCTGGCGCTATTCGTTCGCTACTTCCTGACCGTCAGCACGCCGGTTCCCGAGGCGCATCAGGAAGCGGCCCGCGCCCAAGGCAAGGCTCGCTTCGAGCAGTTCGTCGAACAGCTCGGCCGTCACCTGTTGCGTGGGCGCAGTCTGGTGCGCGACGTGGTGGAGGAACTTCAACCCGATTCTGTGCGGCTGGACAAAGCGGCGGCGTTGGCCGAAGCCCAGGAGCACGCCTCATGAGCGCACAACCCGAGTCCTTCGCCGCTACGTCGCTCGACCGGCGCATCCGCATGCTGCGCACGGCCATGGGGCCGGTGATCGCCGCCGCGCTGGAAGACCCGGACGTGGTGGAAATCATGCTCAATCCCGACCGGTCACTGTGGGTGGATCGCCTGTCCTCCGGCCGCGCACCGCTGGGCGTGGAGCTATCCGAGGAGGATGGCGAGCGAATCATCCGGCTGGTCGCCGCACACGTCAGCGCGGAAGTCCATCGTGGCCAGCCGCTCCTGACCGCCGAGTTGCCCGAGACGGGCGAGCGTTTCGAGGGCATCCTGCCGCCCGCCGCACCGGGACCTGCCTTCGCGCTACGCAAGCGGGCTGTGAACATCATCGGCCTGGATCGCTACGTGGCCGACGGCATCCTGTCCGCCGCGCAGGCCGAATTCCTGCGCCGTGCAGTGCGCGAGCGGCAGAACATCCTGATCGCCGGCGGCACCAGCACTGGCAAGACAACGCTGGCGAACGCCTTGCTCGCCGAGATCGCCGTCACCGGCGACCGCGTGCTGGTGCTCGAAGACACCATCGAATTGCAATGCGCTGCACGCGACCATGTGCCGCTGCGCACGCGCGCGGGCGTTGTGTCCATGACCGAGCTGGTGCGCGCCACGATGCGGTTGCGCCCCGACCGCGTGGTCGTCGGCGAAGTGCGCGGTGGCGAGGCACTGGATCTCGTCAAGGTGTGGGGAACAGGTCACCCCGGCGGCATCGCCACCATCCACGCTGGCTCAGCACTGGGTGCGCTGCTGCGCCTGGAGCAGTTGGTTCTCGAAGTCGCGGTCAACCCGCCGCGCGCACTGATCGCCGAGGCGGTGAACGTCGTCGTGTTCATCGTCGGCCGCGGTCGCAAACGCCGCATCGAGACCATCGCCCGTGTCGCTGGCTTCGACGGCAAGGGCTATCGCCTGGCGGACGTTCTAGAAACGCCGTTTCCAGAGCTGCTGCCGCAGTCTTCCATCGTTCGTTCCGTCGTTTCTTCCCCATCCCTCAACCACTCTGGAGAACTGCCATGACGCACGCCCATGCTTTCCGTATTTCCGCAAATCCGGCTTCGATCTTCGCTCGCCTGCGCCGTCTGGCCGAGCCCGCCCATCACGGCCTGTTGCTGGCTGCCGCGATGCTGATGACGGCTGGCACCGCGAAGGCGGCCGGTTCCTCGATGCCCTGGGAAGGGCCGCTGCAATCCATCCTCGACTCCATCCAGGGGCCGGTGGCGCGGATCATCGCGGTGATCATTATCATTTCGACGGGCCTGGCGCTGGCCTTCGGCGACACATCGGGCGGCTTTCGCAAGCTGATCCAGATCGTTTTCGGTCTGTCCATCGCCTTCGCCGCGTCCTCGTTCTTCCTGTCCTTCTTCAGCTTCTCCGGCGGGGCCGTCGTATGAGCACGGCCAACGACTTGCCGGGTTTCGAGATTCCGCTGCATCGCTCGCTGACCGAGCCGATCCTGCTGGGCGGCGCACCCCGCACCGTGGCGATTGCCAACGGCACACTGGCCGCCGCCGTGGGTCTGGGCCTGCAACTGTGGATTCCGGGCCTGGTGCTTTGGATCGTCGGCCACTCGCTGGCGATGTGGGGTGCGCGCGTCGATCCGCAGTTCATGCAGGTGTTTGCCACCCACCTGAAACACAAACCGCTGCTGGACGTGTGAGGACCATGCCATGCTGAACCTCACCGAATATCGCCAGCGCCCACCCTTGCTTGCCGACTGGCTGCCCTGGGCCGGCCTGGTCGCGCCGGGTGTTGTGCTCAACAAGGATGGCAGTTTCCAGCGCACCGCACGCTTTCGTGGGCCGGACCTGGACAGCGCCACGCAGGGTGAGTTGATCGCCACCACGGCAAGGTTGAACAACGCGCTGCGCCGGCTTGGCTCTGGCTGGGCGCTGTTCGTCGAAGCCGAGCGCCGGCCGGCGGCGGACTATCCACACTCGGATTTCCCGGAGCCCTTGTCCTGGCTGGTGGACGAAGAGCGGCGCGCGACCTTTGAAGAATCGGGCAACCACTTCGAGAGCGGCTATCACCTCACGCTGCAATACCTGCCGCCCGAGGAGTCCCGCGCCCGTGCAGCCAAGATGCTCTACGAGAACACGCCCACACAAGGCGTGGACTGGCGCGAACGCCTGGCTGCCTTCGTCGCGGAGACCGACCGCATCTACGACCTGCTGGACGGGGTGATGCCGGAGATCGCCTGGCTCGACGACAGCCAGTCACTGACCTACCTGCACGTGACCGTCTCGACGCATCGTTACCGCGTCGGCGTGCCGGAAGTGCCGTTCCACCTTGATGCACTGCTGGCCGATGCGCCCCTGGTCGGCGGCTTGGCGCCCATACTGGGCGACCAGCACCTGCGCGTGGTGACGGTGCGCGGCTTCCCGACCTCGACCTGGCCGGGCATTCTGGACGACCTCAACCGGCTCGGTTTCGCCTACCGCTGGAGCACGCGCTTCCTGTGCATGGACAAGGCCGAGGCAGAGAAGGAACTGGGCCGCCTGCGCCGGCAGTGGTTCGCCAAGCGCAAGAACGTCCTCGCGCTGCTGCGCGAAACCATCTTCCAACAGGAAAGCCCGCTGGTCGACACCGATGCCAGCAACAAGTCCGCCGATGCGGACGCGGCCTTGCAGGAGCTGGGCAGCGATCAGGTCGCCTTCGGCTACGTCACGGCAACCGTGACCGTGCTGGATGCCGACGTCGACGCGGCCGACGAAAAGCTGCGCAGGGTGGAGCGAGTCATCCAGGGCCGTGGCTTCGTGACGATCCCGGAAACGCTGAATGCCGTGGAGGCCTGGCTGTCGTCGGTGCCGGGCAATGCCTACGCCAATGTTCGTCAGCCCATCGTCTCGACGCTGAACCTCGCGCACCTGATGCCGGTATCGGCAGTGTGGGCCGGGCCGGAGAAGAACGACCACTTCGACGGCCCGCCGCTGATCGTCACGCGCACCGAGGGCGTCACGCCGTTCCGGCTGGTGACGCACATCGGCGACGTGGGGCACACACTGGTGGCTGGGCCAACCGGCATGGGCAAGTCGGTTCTGCTCGCCACGCTGGCGATGCAGTTCCGCCGCTATCCCGGCTCGCGCATCTTCGCCTTCGACATGGGGCGCTCGATGCGCGCCACCATTCTTGGCCTGGGCGGCGAGCATTACGACTTGGGCGCCGACGGTGCAATCGCGTTCCAGCCACTTGCGCGCATCGACCGGGAAGGCTATCGCACCTGGGCCGCCGAGTGGGTTGAAGGCCGCTTGCGACACGAGGGCATTACAGTTGGACCGGACGAGAAGGCGGCCATATGGTCGGCGCTCGTGAGTCTTGCAGGCGCGCCCGTAGAGCAGCGCACGTTCACCGGCTTGTCGGTGCTGCTGCAATCCAACGTACTGCGCCAGGCACTCGCGCCCTACGTGCTCGGCGGTGCGCACGGCAAGCTGCTGGACGCCGATCACGACCGCCTGGGCGCGGCCGACGTGCAGTGCTTCGAGATGGAGGAACTGATGCACAGCAAGGCCGCGGTGCTGGCCGTGCTGGGCTATCTATTCGCGCGCTTCGATGAGCGTTTCGACGGCGCGCCGACGTTGCTGATCCTTGATGAAGCCTGGCTGTTTCTGGACGACCCGGTGTTCGCAGCACGCATTCGCCAGTGGCTCAAGACGCTGCGCAAGAAAAACGTCAGCGTCATCTTCGCCACGCAGTCGTTGGCCGACATCAAGGACTCGACCATCGCGCCCGCGATCATCGAGAGCTGCGCCAGCCGCATCTTCCTGCCCAACCCGCAGGCGACCGAGCCGCAGATTCGCACGATCTACGAGGGCTTCGGGCTGAATACCCGGCAGATCGAAATCGTCGCCACCGCCCAGCCCAAGCGCGACTACTACTATCAGTCGCGTCTGGGCAACCGCCTGTTCGATCTGGACCTTGGGCCGGTCACGCTCGCCTTTGCGGGCGCTTCGACGCCCCAAGACCAACGCGCTATCGACAACGTGCTGCGCAATGCCGGAACGCCGGGCTTCGTAGGCGCCTGGCTGCGCCATCGTGGCCTCGATTGGGCGGCCGACCTGTTGCCGTCCGCCCCGTCGGCCGCGTCCTTCCTTGCTTCTCAACCTTTGGAGGTCTCACCATGAAGAAACGTCTTCTTGCCGTCGCTGCTGCCGCCTTGATCGCTGTCATGCCGGTCGCACAAGCGCAATGGGTCGTCATCGACCCCACGAATCTGGCCCAGAACATCCTGACTGCTGCGCACACGCTGGAGCAGATCAACAACCAGATCAAGCAGCTTCAGAACGAAGCGCAGTCCTTGATGAACGAGGCTCGCAATCTTGCGAGCCTGCCGTTCAACGTGGTCAATCGCCTGCGGAGCAACCTGGACACGACGCGGCAACTGATCGCCCAGGCGCGGGGGCTGGCCTTCGACATCCAGAACATGGACCAGCAGTTCGCGCAACTGTACCCGGAGCAGTACGCCGCCAGCGTGAGCGGCAACCGGATGTTCCAGGACGCGCACCAGCGCTGGCAGAACACGCTCCAGGGCTTGCAGACCGCCATGCGCATGCAGGCGCAGGTGTCGCAGAACCTGAACCAGGATGAGGGTGTGCTGGCCGATCTGATCGACCAGAGCCAATCGGCCACCGGCGCCTTGCAGGCGATGCAGGCCACCAATCAGCTCCTGGCCCTGCAAGCCAAGCAGTCCATCCAGACCCAGCAGCTCCAGCTCACGCAGGGCCGCGCGGCTTCTCTGGAACTGGCTCGACAAGCCGCCGCTGTCGAACGTGGGCGTGAGGTGACACGCCGCTTCCTCGGCGGCGGCACGGCGTACACGCCGCAGTCCGTGAACTTCTACGGCAACTGACGGGTGCGGCCATGAACGACGTCTCCGTCATCGACCGTTTCCTCAATGTCTTTTCCACGTACATCGATTCGGGGTTCGGTCTACTGCACGGTGAAGTCGCTTTCCTGACCGCGACGCTGGTGGCGATCGACATGACCCTGGCCGGTCTCTACTGGGCGCTGGGCCATGCCACCGGCCAAGGTGACGACGTGATGGCCAAGCTTTTGCGCAAGGTGCTCTACGTCGGCGCCTTCGCCTACATCATCGGCAACTTCAACTGGCTGGCGAGCATCGTGTTCCGGTCCTTCGCCGGCCTTGGCCTGACGGCTTCCGGTTCGACCTTGACCATGGCGACCTTCCTGCAGCCGGGGCGGCTGGCCAAAACCGGCATCGACGCCGCTGCGCCGATCCTGCAACAGATCAGCGAGATGGCCGGCTTCCCGGAAGTGTTCATCAACATCGCGCCCATCGTGGTGATGTTCCTCGCCTGGCTGATCGTCATCATCAGCTTCTTTGTGCTGGCGGTGCAGCTCTTCGTCACGCTGATCGAGTTCAAGCTGACCACGCTCGCCGGCTTCGTGCTGGTGCCGTTCGCGCTCTGGAACAAGACCGCTTTCCTTGCCGAAAAGGTGCTCGGCAACGTGATCTCCTCGGGTATCAAGGTGCTGGTGCTGGCCGTTATCGTGGGTATTGGTACGGGGCTGTTCGCCGAATTCCAGGTCACGTCGAATGAGCCCTCCGTCGACCACGCGCTGGTGGTGATGCTGGCTTCGCTCTCCCTGCTGGCACTCGGCATCTTCGGGCCGGGCATCGCCACCGGTCTGGTGTCCGGGGCGCCGCAGCTTGGCGCGGGTGCAATGGCCGGTGCCGCAATGGGCGCAGCCGGTACGGCTGTCGCGGTCGGTGCTGCCGCGACCGGCGTGGGCAGCGCGGTGGTGGCTGGGGCGCGCATGGCGCCCGCCGCCGCGAAGATGGCAGGCAATGGTGCGCGTGCCGCCGCCTCGACCGCAAGCAGTGCGCG
>NZ_MINO01000016.1 GCF_001757355.1 Sphingobium phenoxybenzoativorans | reverse complement strand
GATTGATCTGATCGCCGCAATCGACCGCCGCCACGATGCGCGGCACGGTCAGCTTGCCATTGTTCAGCCCCGCCTCCACCAGCACGGCGATGTAGGCGCCGTTCATCGCGTGGCAGGCGATGCCCTGCCCGCTGCCCGCAATCCCCCCCTGCCATCCGCCCATCGCCGCCGCCGTGGCGAGGCAATGGGCAAGGCGCGGCTGACCGCCGAGCATCTGGATGCGGAAGGACAGCGGCTCTATCCCCGCCGACTTGGCCAGCTCGTCGATGAAGCTTTCCGTGAAGAAGGCCGAATAATGGTTGGCGTTGGACCGCCAGCGCCCCGTGGGCAGGCCGATGTCGGCGGGATAATGGTCGATGGCGAAATTCTTCATCGCATAGGGCGTCGTCATGCCGGACACCGCCAGCCGGTCGGCGCGCCCCGACGCCGCCTTCGCCGCGTCATGGGGCAGCGCGCCATCGGCGATCCGCGCCCATGTTTCGGCGAGGGCAGCGGGCGCGGCGACCTTCGCCAGCCAGCCCTCGATCACCCCGTTGCGGCCCAGCTTCGCGGCCATGCGCGCATGGGCGGGCGCACGGGGCAGGTCGCGGATGATGTCCTCCGCCCGCGACCACATGAGCTGCACCGGCTGCTTCATTTCCTGCGCGATGATCGCCGCCTGCACCCCCGCCTCGAAATCCATCTTCCGGTCGAACGATCCGCCCGCATGCAGCGGATAGAGGATCACATCGCCCTTCGAAAAGCCCAGCGCCTCGGCGATCGCGGCCCGCGCGAAGGTGGGCGCCTGCGTCGCCATCCACACTTCCGCCAGCCCGTCCTTCACCCGCGCCGTCGCCGCCATCGTCTCCATCGCCAGGTGCAACGCAGGCGCGACCTGATATTCGCTGGCGACGATGGTCGCGCCCTCGAACACCGGCAGCAGGTCGCCCTGCTCATACAGCCGCCGTCCGCCGCTCCCCGCAAATGCGTCCTCCAGCGCCTTTTCGATGCTGGCGGTGTCGACCGGCCTGTGCGGCAGGGTGAACAGGGGGTCCAGCAGGTCCAGCGCCTTGTTCGCCGCCCACCAGTTGGACGCGACCGCCGCCACCCACCGGTCGCGCTGCACCAGCTTGCGGAACCCCGTCACCTTGGCGGCGGCGGCCTCATTGACCTTGCCGAGCGCCGCATCGCCCACCGGCCCCTGCCGGATCGATGCGTACAGCATGTCGGGCACGCGGATGTCGGCGGCGAAGGTCATCGATCCGTCGATCTGCGCGGGCAGGTCGATCCGCGGCACGCTTTCACCCGCCAGCCGCCCGTCCGCGTCGCTGTCCTGCCGCAGCGGCAATATCTCCGGCAGGTCGAACGTGCTCGCCTCCGCCGCCAGCTCGCCGATCTTCAACCGGCGCTTGCCGCCGTCCGACACGATGCCATTCTTGATGTCGCAGCTTTCCCAGGCGACGTCCCAGCGCTTGCCCGCCGCCTTGCACAGCAGCACGCGGGCCGCCGCCCCGGCGTCGCGATAGCTGTCATGGAACATCCGGACGGACGTCGATCCGCCGGTCAGCATGATCGCGTTGCGGGTGGCATATTCCTTCAGCGCCCAGTCGCCAACCCCGCCCAGCATGGTCGTCAGGTCGCTGCCGCGCCATTCCTCGACCAGCAGCGTATTGGCGTAGAGCGCGCTGATCGGGGCTGGCTGCACCGCAACCGTGCGCCAGTCCGCGCCCAGCTCGTCCGCCAATATCTGCGGCAGGACGGTGGTGACCCCCTGCCCCATTTCGGTCTGCGGCACGATGACGGTGACGACGCCGGACTTGTCGATTTTCAGGAAAGCGCCGAACAATTGCTCGCCCGGCGACACATTGACATTGGCCTTGTAATCGCGCGGCCACAGGCTCCAGGCGACCAGCAGCCCGGCGGCGGCGCCCCCGCCGACCAGCATCGTGCGCCGGTCGATCGCGATCCCCTGCCTCTCCTTCGATCCCGGTGCGCGCGCCATATATCCGCCTGATAGAAGGCCCCGCGCGAAACGGGAAGGTGCTAAAGTGGCGGGAGTCACTTGGAGCCGAACGGCCTCCGCAAATTACCCCCCTCCGTTCGCTTCGAGCGTAGTCGAGAAGTCTCGCGCAGTGTCTCGACTTCGCTCGACACGAACGGAGATTGGAGTGCTTCCACGTAAAATGGACAACTCCAGCCCCCTTCACCCCTCCCCCACAGGCGTCAGACCCAGCCTGCGTATCTCAATCGCCGGGCAGCGGTCCATCACCACTTTCAGCCCCGCCGCCTCGGCCCGCGCCGCCGCTTCCTCGTTGACGACGCCCAGTTGCATCCACACCGCCATTGCGCCCGCCGCGATGGCGTCATCGACCACCGCGCCCGCCGCCGCGCTGTTCCGGAAAATGTCCACAATGTCGATCGGCACGCCGATGTCGGACAGGCGGTCCCACACAAATTCGCCATGAATATGCTCGCCGGGGATTTGCGGATTGACCGGCAGCACCCGGTATCCATGATCCTGCAGCACCTGCATCACGCCATAGCTCGGCCGGTCCGGCCGGTCCGAAGCCCCCACCATCGCAATGGTCCGCGCCCCGTTCAGCAGGGCGGCGATATCTTCGTCACGGGTCAATGGCATGGGGGTTCTCCTTTATGAGTGGAGATAGGTACGAAAAGGCCGCAGCAAAAGACAGTGGTCAGGATGCGCGTGCGGCCAGCATCTTCATCTGGAAGCGTGGCAACTAGCCTGCATCATCGTAAACAAAAACAACGGCTTACTTTCGAAATATATGATCCCTCAAATATGGCTCCAATTGGCGTGGACCAGATGATGGCGACACGGCATCATTGTTCTTGTCTTATTGGGGGATAGGATCATGGACCTGGCGACGCGGCTTTCCGAACTTCAGAAGCGGACCATAGAACATCGCGAAGTTTTGCTGACTGAGGAGGCAGCCAAAACCGCCTTGGTCATGCCCTTTCTTCAGGCTCTTGGATATGATGTTTTCAACCCCAGCGAGGTTGTGCCGGAGTTTATCGCCGATGTCGGCACCAAGAAAGGCGAGAAGGTCGATTACGCGATATGCAAGGGTGGGAAGGTCACCATTCTTGTCGAATGCAAGCCTTCGTCGCTTGAATTGAACATCAATCACGCCGGGCAACTTTTCCGTTATTTCAGCGTGACGGATGCGCGTCTGGCAGTCCTCACCAACGGCGTGGTTTATCAATTTTATGCGGACATCGAAAAACCGAACAAGATGGATGAAAAGCCATTCTTCACATTCACGATGGATGCGATCAAGCCAACCGACGTCAAAACCCTGGAGAAATTTGCCAAATCTTCCTTCGACATCGACAAGATCGTGCAGGAAGCAGGCAATCTTAAGCTGCAGTCGTTGATCCGCATCGAATTGGCGAAGGAGTTTTCCGAACCGTCGGAAGAATTTGTCGGCATGATGGCGCGGCGCATACATGAAGGCCGCCTTACGCCGGCGATCAAGGATCATTTCGCCAAGCTGCTGGCCAACTCCATCGCCACTTTCATTCGCGATCTGGTCACGGAACGCCTGTCCTCGGCCCTGAACGCTTCTGCCCCAAGAGATCCTGATATCGAGGAGGAAACGGCCCTCACCGACAATTCGGAAATTATAACGACGGCAGAAGAAATATCAGGGTTTCATATTGTTCAGGCCATCGCGTCGAAGTGGGTGCATCCAAAGCGGATCATACTTCGTGACGCGAAATCCTATGCCGCCATTTTGTTGGACGACAATAATCGCAAATCCATTGCCCGCATGCACTTCAATGGCGTCACCACCAAATATTTCGGTACATTTTCCGGGAAGGATGAAGAAAGGCACACTATCGCGGACCTGACCGATATTTATCAGTTCGGTCCCCAGATAGAGGCAAGGCTGAGGGAACTGGATGATAGCCTGACAAGATAGCGCCCAGATCAGCGCCTATCGCAAACTACCGCCCCTTCCCCAACCACGCCGCCACCTGCTCCGCAATCGCCCGGAAAGCCTCCGCCTCCGCGCCATCCCCAGCCGCAGGCGGCTCTCCCGCGTCCGATGCCGTGCGTATGCCCATCGCCAGCGGTATCCGTCCCAGGAACGGCATGCCCATCTCGCCCGCCGCTTTCTCCGCCCCGCCGGAGCCGAAGGGGTCGGACACTTCCCCGCATGACGGGCAGGCATAGCCCGCCATATTCTCCACCAGCCCGATCAGCGGCACGCCCGCCTGCTCAAACAGGCTGACCGCGCGCGCCGCGTCGATCAACGCCAGGTCCTGTGGCGTGGAGACGATCACCGCGCCCGCGGGCTTGTGCTTCTGGATCATCGAAAGCTGCACGTCGCCGGTGCCAGGCGGCAGATCGACGATCAGCGTGTCGATCCCGTCCCAGCGCGCATCGACAAGCTGGCTCAATGCATTGCCCGCCATCGGCCCGCGCCACGCGATCGCCTGCCCCGGTTTCACCAGATGCCCCATCGACAGCATCGGCACGCCCCAGCGGCTCTGGATCGGGAACATCTTCTTGTCCTGCGCCTCCGGCTTCTCGCCCTCGCTGCCCATCAGGCGCGGCTGCGACGGGCCATAAATGTCCGCGTCGACCAAGCCGACCCGATGCCCCAGCCGCTTCAATGCCACCGCCAGATTCGCCGACAGGGTGGACTTGCCGACGCCGCCCTTGCCCGAACCCACGGCGATGATCCGCAGCGCGGTTTTTTCCTGCGTCATCGCGATCCGCACATCGTCCACGCCCGGCGCATCCTGCACCGCGTGGCGCACCTCGCGCTCCATCGCCTCGCGCACGTCATTGGACAGGCCGGTCACGTCCAGCACCAGGGTCAGCATGCCCTCGCGCAATCGCAGCCCGCTGGTGCGGCCCATGGTGAGGGAGGAGAGGCGATCGGCGATGGCGGAAAGATCGGTCATGCGCGGCCCCATAGAGCGGAACGCGCGCCTGCGAAACCATCCTTCACCACCTATCCAACGGGAAATCGCGGCAGAGGACTGTTTTTCCCCGCTGCGCCTACCTATAGAGACCAGATGAGCAGTTTATTCGGGTGGATGCCCGCAATCGTCGCCGCAATGAGCCAGGGGCCGTGGGGCGGCAAGGGTAACGACTCCGGGGGCGAGGAGCCTGGCGGGGATAAAAGCGATGGCCCGCGCAACCCGTGGACACAAAAGCCCGGCGGCGGCGGTCCCTCCGGCGGCCGTGGCCCCACGGCGATAGACGAGCTGATCCGTCGCAGCCGGGAAAGCTTTGGCGGCGGTTTCGGCGGCGGCTTTCCGCAGGGTCCGGGCGGCCGGGCGCTGTGGCCGATCGCGCTTGGCCTGATCGTCCTTGTCTGGATCGCGCTGACCTCCATCCACCGCGTCGGCCCGCAGGAGCGCGGCATCGTGACGCTGCTCGGCAAATATAGCCGCACCCTCTCGCCGGGCATCAGCCTGACGCTCCCCGCCCCGCTGGAATCGGTGGAGACGGTGGATGTGGAGGAAATCCGCACCGTCGACATCGGATCGGCCGAAAGCGACCGCGAGAATCTGATGCTCACCGGCGATCAGAACATCATCGACCTGGCCTATTCGGTACGCTGGAACATCCGCAACCCGGAGCTTTACAAGTTCCAGCTCGCTGACCCGGACACGACGATCCGCGAAGTCGCCGAATCGGCGATGCGATCGGTGATCGCGTCCGTCTCGCTGGACGACGCGCTCGGCGCCGGGCGCTCGGCCATCGAGCAGCAGGTGGAGCAGCGCACGCAGCAGATCCTGGACAGCTACAAGTCCGGCGTCCGCATCCAGGGCGTCGCGATCAAGCAGGCGGACCCGCCCTCCGCCGTCAACGACAGCTTCAAGGAAGTATCCGCCGCGCAGCAGACGGCGCAGACCTACCTCAACGAAGCGCGCGCCTATGCGCAGCAGCTCACCGCCCGCGCACAGGGCGAAGCCGCCGCCTTCGACAAGGTATATAGCCAGTATAGCCTCTCGCCGGAGGTCACGCGCCGCCGCATGTATTATGAAACGATGGAGGCGATCCTGCCCGGCCTGGACAAGACGATCGTCGAAACCGGCAACGTCACCCCCTATCTGCCGCTGCCGGAGCTAAAGCGCCGCGCCGCCGCCGCGCCCGCCGCATCGGCCGCGGCCAGCGAGGGAGGCCAGTAATGCCGTTCATCCTTCGCAACCCGATCGCCCTCGCCCTCATCGCCATCGCGCTGCTGATCCTGCTGGGCAGCACCGTGTCGATCGTGCCGGAAACCCGCCAGGCGGTGATCGTCCGCTTCGGCGAGCCGGTGCGCATCGTCAACCGCTACCGCCCGAACGAGGCGTTCGGCACCACCGGCGCGGGCATCATCGCCCGCCTGCCCTTCGCCGAGCAGATCGTCTGGATCGACAAGCGCGTCCTTGCGGTCGAAATGGAGCGGCAGCAGGTGCTCTCGACCGATCAGCTCCGGCTGCAGGTCGACGCCTTCGCCCGGTATCGCATCGTCGATCCGCTGCGCATGTATATCTCCGCGGGCAGCGAGGATCGCGTGTCCGATGCGCTCAAGCCCATTCTCGGCTCGGCGCTGCGCAACGAACTGGGCAAGCGGCCCTTCGCCGCGCTGCTCAGCCCGGAACGCGGGCGGGTGATGGAAAATATCGCGCAGGGCCTCAACCGCGTCGCCCGCCAATATGGCGCGGAGATCGTCGACGTGCGGATCAAGCGCGCCGACCTGCCGGACGGCACGCCGCTCGACACCGCGTTCCAGCGGATGCGCACCGCGCGCGAGCAGGAATCCAACACCATCCGCGCGCAGGGCGAAAAGCAGGCGCAGATCATCCGCGCCGAAGCCGACGCCAGCGCCGCCAAGGTCTACGCCGACAGCTTTGGCAAGGATCCGCAATTCTACGACTTCTACCGCGCCATGCAGGCGTACCGCCGGACCTTCTCGCCCCAGGCGGGCGGGCAGACGCAGGTGATCCTGTCGCCGGACAACGACTTCCTGAGGGAATTCAGGGGCAGGTGAGGCAGGAAGTCGGGTAAGCCATGCACGTTTTCGGGTTGGCCGATATTCTGTTCAGGCCGGAGCGAAAATGGCGCATTTTGAGAACCGGCGCGCAGCATACTACAGTATGTGAGCACCGGAAGCGCAGAAAGGCGGCATTTGCAGCCCGGTCTGGGCGGAATCGGTCGGCCCGACGGGAACGGCCGCCATTCAATGTGGGTTAAGGGAGACGGGAGCAACTCAATGCTCCCTTTTCCTCCATCGCCCCTTTGACAGAGAGGATTTTCATTAGTGCGTTACGCATATGCCATTACCGGGGCCTTGCTGCTGGGCGGCACGGCCATCGCCGTCACCTCCACCCAGCCGCTCGGCGCCCAGACCGCGCAGAATGAAGGCATGCAGGCCGCCGCCCCCGTGGGCGCGCCCGGCAGCCTCGCCGACATGGTTGAGAAGCTGCAGCCGGCTGTCGTCAACATCTCCACGCGCCAGCGCGTTCAGGTGCAGAACCCCTTCGCCGGCACCCCCTTCGGCGATCTGTTCGGCGGCGGTCAGGGCGCTCAGCCCCAGACCCGTCAGGCGCAGTCGCTCGGTTCGGGCTTCCTGATTTCGGCGGACGGCTACATCGTCACCAACGCGCATGTCGTTTCGGCGGGCGCGGAGGGCGCTACCGTCGACTCGATCACCGTCACCCTCACCAACCGCGAGGAATATTCGGCGAAGCTGATCGGGCGCGACACCGCCAGCGACCTTGCCGTGCTGAAGATCGACGCCAAGAAGGCCCTGCCCTTCGTCAAGTTCGGCGACAGCACCAAGTCGCGCGTCGGCGACTGGGTGGTCGCGATCGGCAACCCCTATGCGCTCAGCGGCACCGTGACCGCCGGCATCATCTCCGCCGTCCACCGCAACACCGGCGGCGGCAGCGACCGCTTCATCCAGACCGACGCCTCGATCAATCAGGGCAACTCCGGCGGCCCGATGTTCGACATGCGCGGCAATGTGATCGGCATCAATTCGCAGATTCTCTCGCCGTCGGGCGGCAATGTCGGCATCGGCTTCGCCATTCCGTCCGAACAGGCGGTCCCGGTCATCGACACGCTGCGCAAGGGCGAGAGCGTCAAGCGCGGCTATCTGGGCGTGCAGATCAGCCCGCTGTCGGAGGATATGGCCGACTCGCTGGGCCTTGCGAAGAATCGCGGCGAGTTCGTCCAGTCGGTCGAGCCGAAGCAGGGCGCGGCCAATGCCGGGATCAAGGCGGGCGACGTGATCGTGAAGGTCAATAATCGCGAAGTCACGCCGGACGAAACCCTGTCCTACATCGTCGGCGGCCTGCCGATCGGACAGAAGGTGCCGATCGAACTGATCCGCGGCGGCCAGCGGACCACGGTCACCGCCGTCGTCGGCCAGCGCCCGCCGGAGGAGCAGCTCGCCAATTTCGGCAGCGGCGATTCGGACGATGACTTCTCCGACAAGAGTCCGCAGGGCAGCGCCGCGGCGGCGCAGCAGGCGCTGGGCATCGCCGTCCAGCCGCTGACGCCCTCCATCGCGCGCCAGATCGGCGCGGCGCCCGACACGCGCGGACTGGTGATCAGCAGCGTCGACCAGTCCACCGACGCAGGCGCGAAGGGCCTGCAGCGCGGCGACGTGATCCTGTCGGCGAACAACCGTCCGGTCACGACCGAGGCGGAGTTCAACGCCGCCATTGCGCAGGTCAAATCCTCCGGCCGCAACGCCGTGCTGCTTCAGGTGCAGCGCCGTGGCGGCCAGGCCGGCTTCATCGCCGTCCGTTTGCGCGACAAGTAAGTAAGACTAAAAACCCTCTCCCCTTGCGGGAGAGGGTTGCGTAAACTTGGCTGCGTGCAGCCTAGTCGAAGCTGGGTGAGGGGTATGCGCTTCGCCGAAGCGCGCGGGCCGGCGGCCCGCTCACCCTCATCCAACTCCGCCTAATCGGCAAGCCGATAAGGCTACATATCCTTCTCCCATCAAGGGAGAAGGTCTTGGATGTGGGGGAAACAGAATGGCGGACACGGGCATTTTCATCGGGCTTGGTCAAACCAAGGATGGCGGCCAGCCGCAATATCTGAACCTGCGCCGCGCCAACCGCCACGGCCTGATCGCCGGCGCGACCGGCACCGGCAAGACCGTGACGCTGCAGGGCATCGCCGAAAGCTTTTCCGCGCAGGGCGTCCCCGTATTCCTGGCCGACGTGAAGGGCGACCTGTCCGGCGTGTCGATGGCCGGATCGCCGACCGCCAAAAATGCCGACAAGCTGGTCGCCCGCGCCAAGGAAATCGGCGTCGAAAATTACAGCTATGCCGATAATCCGGCGATCTTCTGGGACCTGTATGGCGAACAGGGTCACCCGATCCGCACCACCGTCAGCGAAATGGGGCCGCTTCTCCTCGCCCGGCTGATGGGCCTCAACGAAACGCAGGAAGGCGTACTCAACATCGCCTTCCGCTATGCCGATGAGGAAGGGCTGTTGCTGCTCGATCTGGGCGACCTGCAGTCGATGCTCGCCCATTGCTCTGAAAATGCCGACATGCTCTCGGCCAAATATGGCAATGTCACCAAGGCCAGCGTCGGCACCATCCAGCGCCAGTTGCTGCAGCTCGACAGCCAGGGCGGCGGCCATTTCTTCGGCGAACCCGCGCTCGACATCCATGATTTCATGAAGGTGGATGAGAAGGGGCGCGGCTACATCAACGTCCTTGCCGCCGACAAGCTGATGCAGAGCCCGAAGCTCTATGCGACCTTCCTGCTCTGGCTGGTTTCCGAGCTGTTCGAAACGCTGCCCGAAGTTGGCGACCCGGAAAAGCCGGTGCTCGTATTCTTCTTTGATGAGGCGCATCTGCTGTTCGACGACGCGCCCAAGGCGCTGCTCGACAAGATCGAGCAGGTCGTCCGCCTGATCCGGTCGAAGGGCGTCGGCGTCTATTTCATCACCCAGAATCCCATCGACATTCCGGAGGATGTCGCCGGTCAGCTCGGCAACCGCGTCCAGCACGCGCTGCGCGCCTTCACCCCGCGCGACCAGAAAGCGATCCAGGCCGCCGCCGACACGTTCCGCATCAACCCGGACCTCAATGTCGCGACGGCGATCACGGAACTGAAGGTCGGCGAGGCGCTGGTCTCGCTGTTGCAGGAGGATGGATCGCCCAGCATCGTCCAGCGCACCCTGATCGCCCCGCCCCGCTCGCGCGTCGGCCCGGTCGACGCCAAGGAGCGGGCGATCATCCAGTCCATCTCGCCGGTCGCGGGCAAATATGATGATGCGGTGAACCGCGAATCCGCGCAGGAGATCCTCGCCGCGCGCGGCAACGCGGCCGCCGCCGCCGCAGAGGCCAGCAAGGCGCAGGCGGAGGCGGACAAGGCCGCCGCCGTGCAGGCCAAGCTGGAGGCGAAGCAGCAGGAAGCCGCGCTCAAGGAGAAGGCGCGGGAGGACGCCGCCGCCGCCCGCGAGGCCGCCAAGCCCAGCGCCTTTGACAAGGCGATCCAGTCCGCCACCCGCGCCGCCGGATCGTCGGTCGGCCGTCAGGTCGCGAACGAGCTTGGCAAGGCGGTGTTCGGCGGCAGCAGCAGAAGCAAATCGGGCGGCATAGCCGGGCAATTGGTCCGCGGAATTTTAGGCAGCCTTTTCAAATAGTTAGCATATGCGCCTTTGCCGCGTAAAAACCCCTGACACCGTCGCATTCCTCATCGCATTCGCCTGCGCTGGGCATGCCGCCATCCGGCTCGGCCCACCGCGCCTCGCGCAACTTCTGTACCGAAACGAGATAGGAAATGTTGCTTTCTAGGCAGCGGCCCCGGCATTACGCATAAGCTGTTTTTCAGCCCCGTTTCCGCCGGATTCGCCATGCCCCTTTCGCCCGCCCCGATTATGGTCCTTCCCCATGCGGGGCGCCTGATTTGACGGGGCCTGATTTGACGGAATCCGTCCAGGCTGGCTGCGGGCTGCGCATATCATGATCGCGATCAATCCAATGTATTCGCTGGCCGGGCTTGCGGTTGGCATATTGGTCGGCCTGACGGGCGTCGGCGGCGGATCGCTGATGACGCCGCTGCTGGTGCTGATGTTCGGCTTCCACCCCGCCGTCGCGGTGGGCACCGACCTGCTCTACGCCTCCGTGACCAAGACGGTCGGCAGCCTGGT
Source organism: Sphingobium phenoxybenzoativorans (assembly GCF_001757355.1). Taxonomy (GTDB): domain Bacteria; phylum Pseudomonadota; class Alphaproteobacteria; order Sphingomonadales; family Sphingomonadaceae; genus Sphingobium; species Sphingobium phenoxybenzoativorans. The sequence goes on along the minus strand of NZ_MINO01000016.1, from coordinate 72,328 downwards.
TCATGGCTCGCAGGGCGCGGTCGACTGGCGCATCCTGCGCCTGCTGGCGCTGGGCAGCCTGCCCGCCGCCTTCGCGATGCTCCTGCTTCTCTATTATATTGGCAAGCCTTCGCAGGCGATCGCCCACCCGATCGCGGTCGCAATGGGCGTCATGCTGATCCTGACCGGCATCGCCCTGCTGTTCCGCAACCGGATCGTGCTATGGTCCCGCGCGCATCTCAAGGAACGCACGGAACGCCAGACGGCGGTCATGACGGTCGTGCTGGGCGTCATCGTCGGCGCCGCCGTGTCGCTGACATCGGTTGGCGCGGGCGCGATCGGCGCGACGGCGCTGCTGATCCTCTACCCGCGCGTGCCGCTCAACCGGATCGTGGGCACCGATATCGCCCATGCCGTGCCGTTGACGCTGGTCAGCGGGGTTGGCCATCTGCTGCTCGGCACCGTGGACGTGCCTTTGCTCGGCTCCCTGCTGATCGGTTCCATCCCCGGCATCATCATCGGCAGCCTGATGGCCTCGCGCGTCCGCGAACATCATCTCCGCCCGATCCTTGCGATCGTCCTGATCCTCGTCGGCCTCAATATGCTGAAGTGAAGGGCCGCGCTTAGCCTTTATCAGCCCTTCTTCACATATTTGCCGAACCAGTCCGCCGTCGCCTTCCACGCCGCGGCGGCCGCGGCCGGATCGTAACTGGGGCGATAATCCGCCATGAAGCCGTGTCCGGCATCCGGATAGACAGTGATCGCGCCCGGCTTGCCCGCCGCCTTCAGCTTCTCCCGCATCGCATCGACATCCCCGACCGGAATGCCCTTGTCCTGCCCGCCATATTGGCCGAGCACGGGGGCGTGGAGCGCATCGGCCAGTTCGACCGGGCTTTTGGGCTGAAGCGGCTTGGGGTCGCCGGTGAGCCGCCCATAGAAGGCGACGCCCGCATCCAGCGCCTGGCTGTGCGCGGCATAGAGCCACACGATCCGACCGCCCCAGCAAAAGCCGGTGATCCCGCGCTTTCCGCCGTCGCCGCCATGCGCGCCCGCCCAGGCGAACGCCGCATCGATATCGGCCATCACCTGCGCATCGGGGGCCTTTGAGACAATCGTCTCCATCAGCGTCTTGACCTCGCTGACCTTGGTCGCGTCGCCCTGCCGCGCGAACAGGTCCGGCGCGACTGCATAATAGCCCGCCTTGGCGAAACGGCGGCACATATCCTTCATCCATTCATGGACGCCGAATATCTCATGCACCACGACGATGATCGGCGCGGGCTTGCCATGATCGGGCCGCGCCACATAGGCGGGCACGGCGAACCCGTCGCTGCCCGTGAAATGGACATTCTCGATCGACAGCCCGTCCGATGGCGTCTGCACGGTCGTCGCGGCGACGGGCTGGCATGCAGCCGCGAACCCGGCGGCGAACGCGCCGCCGATCAACAGGCTGCGGCGGTCGACACCCAGCATTTGAACCCAGTTCTGGTCTTCTGGCAGTCGGTCTGCGGGCGCGCGGCTTTCGGGCAGTTGGTTTTCAGGCATTCGGTCTGCGGTCATGCTGTCTCTCCTGGCGCCCCTTTGCCCACCCTAACGCAACACGGCGCAGGGGCAATCGGATCAGCCGAGAAAATCGCCCCCGGCGATCCTCTCCCGCCCCTCGACCGGCCAGGCATAGAGATAGGTCCAGGCCGCCGTCCGGCCATGCTCCGTCTCCACCTCTATCACCGTCCGCCGATATTCATGCGGTTCGGGCCAGGGCGGGGCGCATTCCTCATAATCGTCCAGCGCCGCCAGCAGCGCTCCGCCGGGATCAATCTCGAAAAGGTCGCCAGTCACGGGGCCGCCATTCGCATCGGGCACAAACCCCGGATAGCCGTCGATCCGGTACAGTGCGCCCCGCGCCTCCGCCCGGCCCAGCCAGCGCGCCTCCTGCGCCAGCCTGTCCGCCAGGGGCGCGGAGCCGCCTTTTCTCAGCGTTCCATAAACGAAAAGGCGGGTCGGTCGGATGGCCATGCCTTAGCATAGGCGGCGTCCGCTCTTTTGCGAACCTTCAGCGCCGCCACGGATCGCCGAAAAAATCCCCAACAGATGTGGGAATTTCCTAACCTGCAGCGAACCGCATCGCCATTCCCGCGCGCTACACAGCCCAAAGTGGCCATTTTCCGGGCAAAACCAGAATTGGCACGGCTCCTGCGTAGTGTCCGGCATCTCGCCGGATGCGGCAATTTTGAAGGATCAGACCATGCAGACCAGCTTCACCCTCGATCGCCGCAACGCCAGGATCATGGGCGTTTGCTCCGGCCTTTCCGCCAAGACCGGCGTCGATGTGCTGATCGTGCGGATCGCCGTCGTGCTGCTGACCCTGTTCGCCCTGGGCCCGGTGGGCGTCGTCGCCTATCTGCTGGCGGGATGGCTGGCGGAGGGCTGACGCCCTGTCCGCGCATGCGCCTTAAAAGACTGGTTCCAAGAACCGGCTCGACGCGCAAAAATGCCGCCCCGGGCCATGCCTTGGGCGGCTTTTTTCGCTTTATGCTTTTTCCGATGGCGGAAAAGGCGGGGTAGTTCGTTCAGGCGTACAGGACACCGTAGAAGGTGATGACCTGAACGCTGAGCGCCATAAGAACGGTGGCGCCATTGACTGCGTAACGCATTGCATTGCTCCCTTTCGTGTAACTTTTGTTACGGGAGGGCGCCACTAGCCCCATGTGGACCAGCCCTCAATCGCAAAGGGCGTCTTCGCACTTGCAACAAACGCAATCGCTGACGCAATAAAATATTAACCATGCGAGTCGGGCGGAGCGGCCCTGCGCCGCGCCGAGACTGCGGATTTCGCCCCGGGGATGATGCGATGCCAAATGCCGCCCCTTATGTCGCGGCGACCTCACGTCCGACTGGGGTGGTGCGCGGACATATCCTCTATTTCGTCATCCCGAACTTGATCCGGGATCCATGAGCGCGGGGCGCTTGTGCAGTCACATCGCCGTAGAGCCAATAGGTCCCGCATCAAGTGCGGGATGACGAAAGGGGTGGAGAGGTGGCCTTGCGCTTTATTGCCGTCATCGCAGCGGAGGCTGGGATCTCAGGCCCGGTGGCACCAACTCTCCTGAGGTGCAGACCGCGCTCGGCGGAGAGCGGACTGGCGGCTTTTAAACAGGGCTGATCCAGTTGCACAAGTTGGCCCTAACCGGTAGCCATGCCTCGTGGATCGGCTCACTAAGTTGAAATTACGAATGTATGGTCGCCATGCTGTGCTGGCCATCATCATAGTAGGCTCTATGTTTAGCGCCGATGGCTTTTGGTATGCTATCGGTGCGCTCATCCTCTTGGCAAGCTATTGCCTAGAGCGATGCAGAACCTGCGGTCAGGTGGTGTGGATTCGCACTGGGATCGAGTTCATAACGACTATGGCTGTAGGGCCGTTCATTCTACCTGAGAGCTGCCCGAAATGTGGCTCACCTGATTTCTAAACAAGCCATTTGAGCGGGTTTCGAGCGCCACAAGATTGCGTGCGAAAGTCCGAAAATGCGCGATAGTGCTCAGGCTGCTAATACTCAACCGGATCGCTCTCGCCCTTACCTGATTTACCGTGCCGTAGCGCCTGCCCGATAGCCAATTCAATCTGCAGTCGGAGCCAATCCCCCCCTATGCTCATCCGGGAGCGCCAAACCTCTGCTGACGATCTTTTCAACGGTGTTGGCCACCCACTCATCATAGGTCCAATGTTCACTCATAAGGTGGGCATGCCGATCTTCCGAATGTCAGCAAACAAGAAACTGAATGGCGCGGATATGCGGCAAGAAATGCCCGCCCCGGTCACTTCGCCACGCGCTCCATCAACGCCATCGCGGCTGCCGGATTCCTGGCCTTGGCCCCCGAAATGAAGAAAACAAAAGCGTCTCCGCGCTTCCGCCACGCCTGCGCCTTTGCCGCCCAGTCATCCAGGGCGGCCGGGGCATAGCCCGCCGGTTCATCCTCCACAGAGCGCATCAGCCGCGCATAGGTGAAGTCCGCCGTATCCGCCTCGATCAAGGGATATTCGTCATGGTCGGCATAGACGATTGCGGCGTTGGCGGCTTTCGCCAGCGCGATGAAGGCGGGGTCGCGAAAGCTTTCATGCCGCACCTCCAGCGCGTGGCGGAGCGGAACGCCGTCCACCGCCTTTGGCAGCAGGGCGAGGAAGGCGCCGAAATCCTCCGCATCGAATTTCTTGGTCGCCATGAACTGCCACAGGATCGGGCCGAGCTTGTCCCCCAGTTCTGACAGCCCCTGATTGACGAAGCGCTGCACGGACTCCGCGCCGTCCGCCAGCATGCGGCGGTTGGTGCAGAAGCGGGACGCCTTGACCGTAAAGACGAAGCCGTCCGGCGCGGCGTCGGCCCATTTGCGGAAGCTCTCCGGCTTGAAGCTGCTATAATAGGTGCCGTTGATCTCTATCGCGGTCAGGCGGCTGGCGGCATAGGCCAGCTCATCCTTCTGCTTGAGGCCCTGGGGATAGAATGTCCCGCGCCACGGCTCGAACGTCCAGCCGCCAATCCCCACCCGTGTCCGTCCATCCGTCATGCTATTCTCCTGCCGTAAAGCCGGTTCCAACGCCACTGGCTTCCTTATCTCAACACCGTTAGGGCAGCGCCATGCTCTCCGACCCTCTCGTCCTCGCCGCCGCCTGCCTGGCCGTCATCATCATCGGGCTGGCGAAGGGCGGATTTTCCGGGATCGGGGCGCTGGCGACGCCGGTCCTGGCCATGGTCATGCCGCCGGTGCAGGCGGCCGCCGTGCTGTTGCCGATCCTGATCGTGCAGGATGTCGTCAGCGTATGGGCGTTCCGCAAGACATGGAACCGGCGGATCGTCGCGATCATGCTGCCCGGCGCGCTGGCCGGCATCGCCCTTGGCTGGGCCTTTGCGGAGATATTGCCGGTGGCCGGCATGATGGCGATGCTGGGCCTGATTTCCATGATGTTCGGAGTCTGGCGGCTGTGGGTGGAGCGGGGCGGCCGGATCGTCGCCGCCGCGCATGCGCCGGACTGGGCGGGCGTGCTGGCGGGCGTCGCGGCTGGATTCACCAGCCAGGTCGCCCATGCCGGAGGACCGCCGTTCCAGATCTATGTAGCCCCCAAGAAATTGCCGCATGAGGAGTTTGTCGGCACCACATCCGTCCTGTTCGCGATCATCAACTGGGCGAAAGTGCCCGCCTATATCGCGCTGGGGGAGTTCACGACGGAGAATCTGGGCATATCGGCAATGCTGGTGCCGCTGGCCATTGTGTCGACCGCCGCAGGCGTCTGGCTGATCCGCAGGCTGGACGCGCCGCGCTTCTACACCATCGTCTATCTGCTGATGATCGGGCTTGGCCTGAAGCTGATCGTGGACGCATTCTGACGCCCCGGCGGCGCGCAAATGCGATGAGGAATGCGAGGGTGTTCGAGGGTCGCCGCAACCCACATAACGGCGTAAATATACGTTCGTACTATTCCTCATGTCGTTGGTGGAAAAGCGCCTGCGCGCAGGCCGGTTAACCATCAATAGCGCCTGCGTAACGAACGCCGGAACAGGGAGGGCGAACGCAATGCGGAATTGTGAAGATAATGCGCGCCCGGCCGGACGCCCGATCCAACAGGAGGCGGCGGGTTGGACGCTGCTGTCCGGGCAGAGACGCGACCTGGCGTTGACGCTGCTGCTCGGCCTGATGCGCTTCAATCCGCAGGAGGCGATGATCGTCCGCGCCGGCATGCGGCACGCGGCGAACAGCCTGTCCGCCGCGATGGCGCGGATCGCAGGCGGCATCGCGCCGCGCGGCGTGGCGCTCCCGGCGATCAGCCATCCCTGGGCGGCGGCGCTCTGCTGCGTGGCGCTGCTGCTGCCCGCGATCCGGCCGATGATGGGCGTCGCCTGACGGCAGAGGGGCTGACAGGCGGGCGCGCCGGTCAAAAGGCGAAGGCGCCCTGCGGCGCACCCATCAACGCCCATGAGCGCAGCGTGGCATGCTGTGTCCGGCCATAGATGCTGTGGACGAGCGCCAATTCCGTCACTGCCCATGCAATCGGTGGACAGCGGCGCTGGTGGACCGGCCCGTCGCGGTAGCAAAGCGTCTGATGCGGATCGAAGCTGTAATCCTCCCGCAGCAGCGCGCCATGCGTGGCCGCGGTGGCGACGATATCGCGCTGCAGGGCCATGAGAGCGGGATCGCGATGGCTGGGCCGCAGCGATACCGACCTGTAGCCCTCCACCAGCCTGTCAAACGTCACCGTCAGTGGATCGGCGCGGATGCTGTCGCCCGCCGCCAGCAAGCGCTCGACCAGCGCATGGGGATAGTCGGGATAATCATGGGTGATGGCGAGCGTCATGTGCAGATGCTCCGGCCGGATGCGCCGTGCGCCGCCAGCAATGCCCTCCGCAAATATATCCGTTCGCCGCGCGGTGACTGGATCGGGCTTGAAGGCGAAGAAAAAGCGGTGGCTATGGCCGCCGCGCATCATGCTGTGCTGGTTCATGGCGTCTCTCCGAATCGCGCTATATGTTCATGATATGTTCTATTGTTGGAGAGTCCAGAGCGGAACGGCGGCGGGCGATGGCCGTTGGCGCTTCAGCAACCCGAAGGAGGCGCGCATGGCGCAAAGTGCGGAGCGGACAAACCCCGGCCTGTGGGACGCGGTGAAGGCGGAGATCACCGCCGGGGCCAAGGGCGGCAAGCCCGGCCAATGGTCCGCTCGCAAGGCGCAACTGGCGGTCGCGGAATATAAGCGGCGCGGCGGCGGATATGAGGAAAGCGGCTTCGCGCGGGACGAAACCGACCTGCACCAGTGGACGCAGGAGGATTGGGGCACCAGGTCCGGCGCGCAAAGCGGGGAAAGCGGCGAACGCTACCTGCCCCGAGAAATACGCGCGCTGCTGACCGAGGATGAATATGCGCGCTCCACCGCCAAGAAGCGCAAGGACGGCGCGAAGGGCCGGCAGCACAGCGCCCAGCCCAAAGATGTGCGCGAGAAGGTGGCGCGCATCAAACGCGAAAGCCCGACCAAGGCGATGCTGATGGCGCGGGCGAAGGAGCTGGGGATAGCGGGGCGGTCGGGCATGGACCGGGACGCGCTATTGCGGGCGATCGAGGGGGCGGTGGGCGACGGATAAGCTATCGCGCGATCATCCATTTGCCACCACGAAAGCGATAAATATTGGGTGAAACGCAGCGCGGTTGCGCAGCGCAGTCATTCGCAACCACCTTTTTGAATTCGTCGAAGCTGGCCCCGTCCGGGCGCATTGCCACAAAAACGAACTGGTCCGACACGGCAGTTACAAAGAGGTCGGGACCAACGGCCTTGGAAAGCCGCGACCAGCTATCCCGATCGATCAGCAGGCTTGCGAGATATTCCTCCGCCTCGAACGCGACGGGCGCTTCCGCGAGTTGTTGCGCGGTAGGAATCTTCGGCAACCGTTCCTCCGTTTGTTTCCGCGCGAACGTCCACGCCTGCTGGCGCGTCAAACCCAGTTCGCCAAGATCCTTGTTCCCGACAATACGGATGGCGTTGTCGGAATCTGACGCCAGAACAGCGTAGAGGTCCTCGCCTATCGGCTCAAAGACGCCCCATGCGCTTGGACCGCCCTTTCCATTATTATTCAGATATTCGAGATACTGTTGGTCGCGCACCACCAGGCGGAGGCTTGCGGGAGTCATTTCCGGGAGTTTCTGGGAGATTTTGGTGACGAACTCCGCTTTGGCGGCTTCACAGTCGGAAGCCGCCGCATGCGCGCAATAATTGTGGATGCGGTGCAGGTTGATTTCACCTTCCTCTCGCTCCCCACTTTTCCTTTGCACAATGACCAAAGGCTCATCCTGCTTTAGAGACAGGCGGGCGTCCGGCATGGCGGTCTGTATCCGGCGGAGCATCTCTGCAGAGAAATTCTCTTGCGGCGCTGCGGAGCAGGCGAGCGGGATCAGGGCAACGCCCAGCACAGCATTTCGAAATGTCATTCTTCCGCTGCCCCCCGGCTATGGCGCGCCAAATGTCAGCGATTTCCCATCACCGGACAAGATATGCCTCGCTAGATATATCCGGAATCGACCAGATTGAGCGACCGTTAGCGCAGGTGGCGGGAATGGGTTGAAATAGCGGCGGATGAAAGCTGGGCGATACCGAACATTGCGTGGATGCGCCTCAACCCAGCGTGACGAATATCTCCGCTTCGATAACCCACTGGCCGCCCGTTTCGCGCCACTTCGCGGTGTAGACGCCGGATGCGGCGAGAGCACCGGTGGCTTTATCCACGCCCTGCCATTCGCCCTGCTCCAACGCGATGGGTTCGACCGGCGAGACGGTAATCACGTCCGGTTTGCGGTCGTAGATCAGGCGATGCGGAGAGGCGAACTCGCGCGTCCACACCTTCACCTGCGCATTGCGCCCGGCGATGACGGCGCTGTCCGTACCGGTGACCATGACGCAATCACGGGCGAGGAGCGGGCCAATGGCGGAAGTGTCGCCTTCCGCGATGGCGCGGTTGAATGCGGCGCGGCGCGCGCGGATGGCGAGTTCGGTGGTGGGGGACATTGCAACTAGGTTATTATTAAGCCGGATTAGAGCGTCATGCCGGCAGTTTTATAAAAGCTGCAGCGTTCTGATTTTCTACCATTTTAGCAGCACCGCTTACACTGAGGCTATGCATGAAACAGTGATGCACCGTAAGTACTGCTTCCTGTAACTCTTGATCATCCTCTAAACGCTCTATTTTTAAGCCAAGCGCTTCGCACTTATCTATGTGAATGTGCCGAGCATGGGACTTGTTGTCATCAACATCAGATAAACCTGACACAATTGCCTGTGCTTTTGTTGGTGCTTCAGGATCGTCGCTCAACATATTGTCAATCAGCCGGTCCCGGACAAATTCGGCAGCCATTGTGACGGCTTGCTCGCATTGACCAACAAATGTAGGCGTATATTTGCTAAGTACGAATTGCCAAAATTGAAGGCGCTCTGGATTAGCCTGAATTTCGGCAATTGCTCGCTCGATTTCTTTTTTTACAGCAGCGGCAGGAAGACCTCCTAGTTGAGGATCTATCGGTCCAAGATTGGACTGTTTACCCATGATGATCGATTTACAAGTACATGCTATCATTGTCCCTGCCGACATGGCCAAATGAGGGACTATCGCTCGAATATCACAGCCAAAAATTCTTCTTAGGTAGTCAACAAGAGATTCCGCAGCAGCAATGCCTCCACCAGGCGTATGTAGGATCAGATCAAGGCCTTTAGTTTTATCCAGGCCATGAATAGCCATCATAAACGCGGCTTTATCTTCATCATTCACATCTGTACCGAATGCACCCGGGTTGCTCAGCCAACCCGAATAATATGCTATGACATTTCTGCCTGTTTTTTTGAAAAGCTTTCTAAGATATCGACGTCTAACGATATCTACAGCACTCTGGGCACTATTTGTAAGTTTAGCGTCTTGAGCCTGAATCTCGGTTAGTACCTGCCCCCAATTTGGCATTCGTCCCCCTATGTCCTATCGCCTCTCCGACGCTGTATACCGTACGCGTCCGCTGTGACTGGGGTGTAAACGTACCTCTAGTGAGGTCAGGCGATGTACGAAACGGTGCGTTCGCGACATCGGCCATCAAGAGCGCGAATTGCTCTTCAAGCGTTGTCACTGCGAACCTCCATGTAGCTTCATCATGCCATAACCCCCTTTGGCGTGACTTGGTTCACATTTTTGGTTTGAATCGAGATACCAGCGCTTTGTCAAGCCATACTGCACAACGGTCACTGTAGGATAGCCAGCATAATACTGATGGATCAATCATGCTCTCTCCCACCAGCGCCCATATACAGCTCCCGCCCGGTCGCCTCGTACAGTTCGCTCATCTCCTTCATGCCCGCCTCCGCATCCTCCGCCGCGATGAACGCATCCGCCGGCTGGTTCTGCTTTGCGGCGAAGTCGCGAACTTCCTGCGTGATCTTCATCGAGCAGAATTTCGGGCCGCACATGGAGCAGAAATGGGCGGTCTTTGCGCCTTCCGCGGGGAGGGTCTGGTCGTGATATTGTTCCGCCGTGTCGGGGTCGAGCGACAGGTTGAACTGGTCGCGCCAGCGGAATTCGAAGCGGGCGCGGCTTAGGGCGTCGTCGCGGACCTTTGCGGCAGGGTGGCCCTTCGCTAGGTCGGCGGCGTGGGCGGCGAGCTTGTAGGTGACCACGCCGACCTTCACGTCGTCGCGGTCGGGCAGGCCCAGATGCTCCTTGGGCGTGACGTAGCAAAGCATCGCCGTACCGTACCAGCCGATCATCGCCGCGCCGATGCCGCTGGTGATATGGTCGTACCCCGGCGCGATGTCCGTGGTGAGCGGCCCAAGCGTGTAGAAGGGCGCTTCCCCGCACGCCTCCAGCTGCTTGTCCATATTCTCCTTGATCTTGTGCATCGGCACATGGCCGGGGCCTTCGATCATCACCTGGATATCATGCTCCCACGCCTTCTTGGTGAGTTCGCCCAGCGTGTAGAGTTCGCTGAACTGCGCCTCGTCATTGGCGTCGGCGATGGAGCCGGGGCGCAGGCCGTCGCCCAGCGAGAAGGCGATGTCATACGCCTTCATGATGTCGCAAATGTCCTCAAAATTCTCGTAGAGGAAACTCTCCTTGTGGTGCGACAGGCACCATTTCGCCATGATCGACCCGCCGCGCGAGACGATGCCGGTGACGCGCTTCGCCGTCATCGGGATGTAGGGCAGGCGCACGCCCGCATGGATGGTGAAATAATCGACGCCCTGTTCCGCCTGCTCGATCAGCGTGTCGCGGAAAATCTCGTAGGTCAGTTCCTCGGCGATGCCGCCGACCTTCTCCAGCGCCTGATAGATGGGCACGGTGCCGATCGGCACGGGCGAGTTGCGCATGATCCATTCGCGGGTGTCGTGGATATTGCGGCCGGTGCTGAGGTCCATCACCGTGTCCGCGCCCCAGCGGATCGACCAGACCATCTTGTCGACCTCACTGGCGACGTCGGACGCGACGGCGCTGTTGCCGATATTGGCGTTGATCTTCACCAGGAAATTGCGGCCGATCGCCATCGGCTCGGATTCCGGGTGGTTGATATTGTTGGGGATGATGGCGCGGCCGCGCGCGACCTCATCCCGCACAAATTCCGGCGTCACATAATCGGGGATGGCGGCGCCCCAGTCATTGCCGTCGCGCACATAATCCTTCAGCCGTGCGCGGCCGAGATTCTCGCGCTCCGCGACATATTCCATCTCCGCCGTGATGATGCCCTGGCGGGCGTAATGCATCTGGCTGACGTTCATGCCGGGCTTTGCGCGCAGGGGGCGCTTGACGACATTGGGGAACTGGCTGACGCCGCCGCTGCGGTCGGGGCCTTTCAGGCCGTTATCTTCGGGCTTGATGGCGCGGGCGTCATATTCCTCGACATCGCCCCGGCCGAGAATCCAGTCGCGGCGAAGTTGCGGCAGGCCGGCCATGATGTCGATGCGGGCATTGGGGTCGGTGTAAGGACCGGACGTGTCATAGACGCGCACCGGCGGCTCGCCGCTGCCCGGCTCCAGATGAATCTCGCGCATGGCGACATTACGGGGACCGACATGGATCTTCCGCGAACCCCGGATCGGGCCGGTGGTGACGCGCATTTCAGTGCGGGCGGGGATATCGGCCATGAAGTCTCTCCAAATATGCGGAGAGAGAATGCGGGCCCGTAAAGCTCGCTCCCTCCCTCCGCCGGTGTCAACCGGATCAGGTTCAGCGGGTCATGGCGCCCATCGCCATATCTCAACCCTGTATGCAGGGTCCCCCGGGGAATATTTGCAAGGATAGGGATGGACAGGCAGAAGGTCCAGCGAAGTTTGGAGAATCCATGAACCATCCCGATCTGACGACCAAGGCCGGCCGCAAGGCGTATAAGCATGAGCTGCGCATGGTGGCGGTGCGGCCCCGGCGGGTGGGCCTGCTGCTGCTGGGCGCGGGGATGATCCTGGCGGCGCTGCCGCTGTCGGGGGTGCACAGCCTGTTCGGATGGTCGCCGCGCTTCCTGGCGCTCGGCGCGGTGGCGCTGGCGACGCCGTTCCTGGTCGCGGCGGCGCTGCTGCGCGGGCGATATCATAAAAGGCGGCTGGGCGGAGAAGCGCCGCACCTGCCGCGATAGGCCCGGTCACCCATTGCCAAGACGCCGAAGAAGCCACTGAAAATATGTCCTGAATCGGGACCTCAACCAATTGTTAGGGCAATTGTAGGAACGTACAGCAAGGCGCATTCTTGGCGCTCACGGATTCAATGAAAATCCGGTCTGAGTGGAGGATGATTTGATGGACAACACGCTGTCACGCCAGAGCGAAAAGCGCCCGAACGGCCGCCTGACGAGCGCACAGGCCCTGTTCCTTGCGCCGCTGGCCCTGTGGTTCGCGCTGTCCTACATGGCCAGAAGCTGGCTGGCGGCGGACCGCGGCGAACGGGACTGATCCCGCACTCCCGTCCTTTCGAGTTACACCCTTTCGAGTCACGCCCGTTCAGGTCATACCGTCCGGGCCGGTGCGGTCAGAACGTATAGCCAATGCCGATCGCGGCGATCCACTGATTGCTGCTGCCCGCAATCTCGACGATTGGCGCGCGCTTATAATCGCCCAGCATCTTCTGATAACCGCCAAGCGCGAATACCGCCCAACCCTTGCGCAGATCGCCGGACAGCGAATGCCCCGCGATCAGGTTCATGCTGACCTTCTTGAACCCTGAATCGTCGCCCGCGCCGGTATAGACCGGCAGGCCGCTCGCCAGGCTGCCCGCCGCGTCGACATCATAATAATAGCGGCCATAGCCCTTGCCGACATATTCGGCCGACGCGCCCACGCCCACGAAGGTCGTGGTCGATAGCGGCGTCATATATTCGATGGCCGGGGTGATGACGTAGCTTTTGTGCGCGCCGCCAACATCCTTCATCCAACTGACCCGGACGGACAGATTGTCATAGTCGCTGGTGATCACGCCCGTCTTGCCCAGGCCGACGAAGCCGCCGACCTCTATCGCTGTGTCCAGCTTGCCAAGCGCCCTGACCTGCGGGTCCTTGATCCGCTGGGTCCGGGTCAGGTTGACGTTGACGGCGGGTCCCACCTCTATGTCCCAGCCATTGGGATCGGTGTTGGGGATCGCGTCCACATAGAGGCTGGTGCCGCGTGTCCAAAAGGCGAAATCATTGACCTTGCCCCGCGCCGCAGCGACCGGGACCGCGATATAATCGTCCGACCCGTCATAGCTGGGCACATAGGCAGCGCCTGCGCCGATGGTGAGGGATGACCGGTCCTCCGCTTCCTGGGCCTGTGCGGGAACGGCGAGGGCAGCGCCGAACGCGGCGAAAAGGAGCGGGAGGCGGAGATATGTCATGATTTTCCTGTTCGATAGGGTCGAACGAGAGAATGTTTCACGGCTGTTGCAGGTTCCCTTGAGCTTTCGGGTTCCCTCCGGACTGTTGCCCGCAGGTTACAGGAAATATTTCATCCTTATGTCCTGCCGCACAGCCGCGCCGCCCACGGTGAAGCGCGCGGAGCGAAAGCTGGGCGCGCCAAAACGGATCGGCGGATTTTCCGAAAAGCCGACGCCTTCCTTCGGAATGCCCATGAAAGTGTCGAGCTTCTTATTGCTGTTCTGGTCATGGATGATCGCCAGCGCATAGCCGCCGGCGGGAAGATCGCCGAGCGCCATATTGGCGGCCTGTGCGGCGGGAATGCTGAAGTGCCGCTTGTCCGGGTCCCCGGTGCAGTCGGGGAAATGATCGGGCAACCGCGTGAGGCAAATCTGCAGCAGGCCGCGGGGCGAGCGCAGCCCCTCCACGCCGACGGTCAGCGGCTGGGGCAGGTCCGCCGGAGCCGCGCCGATCAGCAGGGCGACAGCGCCCAGACCAGCGATCCGCGCAAGAATCCTCATGATGTTCACGCCCTTTTGGCCTGCCCGGCAAAGGTCCCTATGCCCTTGTCCGTTCCGCAGAGCCGGTCCCAGAAGCGGAAATACAGGCCATAATTGCAGGCGTAAAGGTCATGGTGCCGCTGATGATGGCTGGCCGTGATCAGCCAGCGCCCCGCCGGGCCATGCACCAGCGCGCGCGGAAACATTTCCCACCCCATATGGTTGCTGACCCCCATGACGGTCATGATCGTCAGCACCGCGCCCAGCGCCCCGACATGGATGGGAATGAGAAAGACCAGCGCTGGGATGACCACCGCGCCGGTGATCGCCTCCCACGGGTGAAAGCTCATCGCCGCCCAGGCCGTCGGCGGGCGGCTGGCGTGATGGACGGTGTGGATGCGGCGGAACAGCGCGGGGACATGCATCCAGCGGTGCGTCCAGTAGAACCATGTGTCGTGCGCCAGCAGATAGAGCAGCACCGACAGCGGCGCATACCAGAGCGGGAAGGCGTGGATGTCCGTGTAGATGCGCGTCCAGCCATGCGCCCGCCACCCCCAGGCGACGATGCCCGCAGGAATGCCGTAAATGGCGGCGGAGAGCAGCGACCAGCCGACCTCCCGCCACATTTGCGGCTGCAGGCCGGCATAGAGACCGGGATGCCGGATGCGCGTCGCCAGCGCAAACCCGCCGCTGGTGATGAGATAGCGGATGCCGACGATGAGCGTCATGGCGATCGCGGAGAGGATAGCGGCGGCGAGCGGGGTCATGGGAGGGGTATAGGGGGTTGGGAAAGGCCGGTCACGGATTGTGTCCCTGTAACCAGAGAACGCATATCATATTTTTCCGCGCGGCGAGTAATGTTCCATTACAACCGTCTTGGTTCGAACTGCTCGACATTCGTTAGGGCTAAGTTAGTTTCCCTTCCTCAATATCGCATTTCAAGAATTTTGGGGGGTAAATTGGGACGATTATTGCCAGCGGTGCTGGCGGCGGCTGCCGCCTGCGCCCCTTATTCTGCGCTGGCGAGTGATACGCCGCTTTATCAGCCGGCCCCTGCATGGGTCCTTCCTGCCGTAATGCCGCCTAATACGTCAGATTCGCCTCCCCTTCTCATTCTGGACTTTCAGCATCGCATCGAAGACGGGCGCCTCTGGTCCTATGTCGATCAAGCGACCCGGATTTCTACGCCAGAGATACTGGCGCAGGCGGCAACGCTGACAATCCCATGGGCGCCTGATAAGGGTGATCTTCTGATCCACGAGCTATCAATTCTTCGCGGAGCAGAGAAAATCGACCTGATTGCCAATGGTCAGAAATTTACTGTTCTTCGTCGTGAACAAGCGCTGGAACAGCGCGAACTTACAGGAATATTGACGGCCACCATAGCGGTCGAAGGGCTGCAGGTAGGCGACGTGCTTCAACTTCGCGCCACTGTTACGGCCAAAGATGATGCGCTTGCCGGTCGCGTGCAGGACATCATGCCCATCATAGCACAGCCAGCACGCGTTGGATTTGCGCGTATGCGTTTTTCATGGCCGACAAATGCCGCCCCTCGCTGGAAAATTATCGCTGACGGGGTCAAGGGCGTGCCTGTCCGCAAGGGGGCATATACCGAAATGACCCTGTCGCTACCTGCGCCCAAGCAACCCGAAATGCCCGAAGATGCGCCAAGCCGATTTCGCCGTTCGCCTTTAATCGAATTAGCGACCTTTTCAGATTGGGCGGACGTTTCCAAAACCATGGCAACGCTCTACCGGACCGAACATGCGATCTTGCCCGGAAGTCCCGTCGCCGCTGAGGTTGCAGCGATCATGGCGTCCGAGGCCACGCCTATCGGCCGGGCTCAGCGCGCATTGCAACTGGTCCAGGACAAAATCCGGTATCTGGCGATCGGCATGGATGGCGGGAACTATATCCCGCAAAAGCCGACACGGACCTGGGAGCTAAGGTACGGCGATTGCAAGGCAAAGACGCTGCTGCTGATCGCCATGTTGCACGCCATGAATATCGAGGCCGAACCCGTGTTGGCCAATGTCGGCCTGAGCGATTTTGTCCCGGAACGGCTGCCCAGCGCGGGTGCGTTCAATCATATTTTCGTCCGCGCCGTGATCGACGGAGAAACATTCTGGCTCGACGGCACAGGCAGCGGGTCCCGTATGGCCGATATCCGTGATACGCCGCCGTTCCAATATGTCCTGCCGGTGCGCCTTGCAGGCGCAGACCTTATGAACATTGAGACGCACGCCAATGCGCGACCGTTGATCGATCTTTCCGTTGATGCGGACGAAAGCGCGAGCGTGGAATTGCCAAGCGCGTTCCATGCCACACTCATCGTGCATGGCCCCCAAGCAGCGGCGATGGCATTGGCGAAAACCCAACTTGGCGAAAAGGAGCAGGGCGAAGCAGTCCGACAATTCCTGCAACAGTTTATCGGCGAGGGGCAATATACGAACGCCACCATAACGCCCGACAGCGCGAGTGGAGATGTAACATTGCGCGCCAACGGCGTCGTCACTACGCCTTGGACGACGGAAGATCGGCGGCGCAAGCGCGCTGTGGCGTACGCACTGAGCGGCTTCGATTTTGCGCCGGATCGCAGCAAGCCCAGTTGGGCGGAGATTCCGGTCGCCGTCAATCCACCGCAAGGGATGCGATACCGGCTGCGGCTGAAACTGCCCGACAACGGCCGGGGCTTTGCAATAGACGGTGAAACAAATCTGAAGGAAAGGCTGGCCGGATTCAATCTCAGCCGCTCGATGCAAATGGACGGTGGGATCGTCACGCTGGATGAGCGCTTCGATTCGCTGGGAGGAGAAATCGCGGCGAAGCAAATTCCCGCCGAACGCGACGCGGTTGCCACAGCCAAGGCGCGATCACCTCGTCTTGTCGCACCTGTGGACACTGCCCGCCGCTGGACCCTGACAGCCAGTGAAATGGCGGCCTCGACACAGGTCAAGGCTATTCGGGCAGTCTTCGACAAGGTGATCAAGGATGATCCCGAAGAGGCAACAGGCTATACCAGCCGGGCGGCATTTCTGAATGGAACGGGAGACCGGCGCGGCGCGCTTGCCGATATGGGGCGAGCGATAGCTATAGCCCCTTCCGTAAGCTCATACCTGCAGCGGGCGTTCATTTCCTACGAACTGGGCGATGTTAAAGGCGCATTGGCGGACGCCGAGGCCGCGCGCGCTCTCGACCCCGCATCAGGCGAAACTATCGGAAGAGTAAGCTATTTTGAGGCGGAACTCGGCAATCTGGACCGCGGCGTTGCCCTGCTTGATCAACGCATTGCGCTGGGTGGCGAGACCCGATCATCTTTTCGCGAGGCCAAGGCAAACCTGATAGGCGATTTCGGCGACGTGCATGAGGCCATCAAACTCTATGATATATTGATTGCGGAGAAACCCGGTTCACCATCGCTCATGAATGGCCGATGCTGGATAAAGGCGACGCATTCGGTGATGCTGGACACTGCCCTGAAAGACTGCACCAGCGCGATAGAGCTGAGCAGCGATACTACCGGTCCGCTCGATAGCCGAGCCCTGGTTTGGTATCGCTCCGGACGATATAACGAGGCGTTGGCGGATCTTGACGCTGTACTTGCTGCTTCGCCCGGAAAAGCCAACAGCCGGTTCCTGCGCGCTGCGGTGCTGAAAATGCTTCACAGGGATGCGGAATCCGTCAAGGACGTTGCCATCGCCCGGCGCATAAAGCCGAGTATTGACAGAGAATATGGACGGTACGGGATCACATTGCCATGATCCCATAGCGCTGTTGAACGCAGCCCCGTTCTATAGCGGGGCTGCGCGCTTCTGTCCTCACCCCATCAAAATCTTGTCCAGCGCCACCCGGAACTTCTGCATGTCCTCCGCAGATCCCACGGTGACGCGGCTCATCGTGGGATAGGCGTCCCAGGAGCGGCCGATCTGGATGCCTTCCGCGCCGAATTTGGCCTGCATGTCCTTCGGGTTCTTGCCCTTGCCCCAATCGACCATGAACATGTTCGCGTGCGAGGGGATGTAGGGGATTTTCCGTTTTTTCAGGTGGGCGAAGGTTTCCTCGCGCACGGCGTTCATCTGGTCGCGGCGGGCGGCGATCTGGTCGGCGAGGACCAGGCTGGCGGTGCCGCAGGCGACCGCTGTCATCGGCAGCATGAAGCTGACCTGCTGCCCGTCATAGCGCATCATCTTCTTGTAGAGATCGGGGTGCGCGATGGTGAGGCCAAGGCGCATGCCCGCCATGCCGAACAGTTTGGAGAAGGTCCGCATGACGATCACGTCGTTGCGGGTGCCCGCCAGCTTTGCGGCGCTGGGCGTGCCGGCGAAGTGGATATAGGCTTCGTCGACGAGGACGACCGAGTCCGCGGGCTTGTTGGCGATCAGCCATTCGATGTCCTCGATCGGCGTCAGCGTGCCGGTCGGGTTGTTGGGCGAGCAGATATAATAGAGGCCCGCCTTCGGATTGGCGGCCAGCATCGCCTTCACATCGTGGCGGTAATCCTTGGTCAGCGGCACGCGATCGGGCTTTACCCCCAGCCATGCGGCGGTGGCCCAGCTTTGTTCATAGGTCGGGTTGGCGGTCACCAGGCCGCGCTCCGGCGAGCAGAAGGTGATGACGGAGCGGTTGAGCGGATCGCTCGACCCCGGCCAGGCCATGACGCATTCGGCCGGAACGCCCTCCACCTGCGCGACGGCGGCGGTCAGCTTGGCATGTTCGTCGTCCGGCTCATACCAGTTGCCGACGGCGGCGATCTTCGCGGCCGCCTCCACGCCAGCGGGGAAAGGGCCGGTCCAGCATTCGTTGGAGCCGATGCGCACCGCACCGACCATCGCCTTTGCCGACTGCTGGGCGAAGGCGGGGCGGGCCACCTGCGTCATGACCGCGCCCGCGCCCAGAAGCGCGGCGATGCGCCCTATCTGCCGCCGGGAATAGCCGCGGCTTTCGAGTTCCTGCCTGCTTTCACGATCAATCTGCGCGGTGGTCATGTCGCTTCCCCTCAATATGCCGGTTCAAGCCTGCCGGGGCGGTTGCGAAAGGAATATCGCAGACGGAAACGCCCCAAATATATTCGGTGACGTAAGCATAACGTACGGACGGCGATTAACCACTATTCCGGCAAGATTATTCGCGGCGCGCGCCGCCCCGGATCAGCGGGGGGCGTTGAGCGTGGCGAATATCTGATCGAAATTCCCTTGCTGGGCGGCGAAGCGGAGCGGCTTGCAGCGTTCGACGATCACTTCCCGGACCTTTGCGTCGGACGCAAGGATCGCCATCACCTCATCGATGAAGTCAGTGAGCGGCATGGCGGCCGGATCATTGGCCTGGTGATCGCCGGTCAGGGACGTCTGGACATAGGGCGGGATGATCTCCACCACTTCGGTCGATGTTCCCTTCAACTGTTCGCGCAGGGCCATCGCATAGGCGTGGATCGCCGATTTGGTGGCGCTGTAGGTCGGCGTCGCGACCATCGGCACGAAAGCGAGGCCGGACGTGACCATCATCACGGTGGCGGCCGGTTGCTTCAGGAGATGCGGCAGCAGGGCGCTGGTCAGGCGGATCGGGCCGAGCAGGTTGGTCGCGACCGTCGCCTCCGTAGTGGCTAGGTTGGCGGGCGCCTGCAATATATCCTCGATCTGCATGATGCCCGCATTGTTGATGATGACATTGACCGCAGGATAGGCGGCGACGAGCTGCGCGGCGAAAGCCGTAATGGAGGCGGCGTCGCCCACGTCGAAGGTCATGGAGGCCATGCCGGGATTGGCCGCGGTCACCGCGTCCAGATTAGCGGCGTTGCGGCCCGCGATGATCACCTGATTGCCCGCGGCATGGAATTTTTCCGCCAGCGCTTGGCCAATGCCGGAGCCGCCGCCGGTGATGAGTATGGTGTTGCCGGAAATCTGCATCGTTCGAACCTTTCTGATCGCTGTTGTGATTCCCAGATAAATATGACACTCTCCTTTGGAAAGTAGGCACCCGAAAGTTCGATACTTACCACATGGATACTGTAGGATGAAGAAGGCCCAGCCGGACCCCATGATCGAGGCGCGGCGCGCGCATCCGCCGCCCATGGAAACCGACCCGGTCGTCGGCGCGCTGGTCGATGAGATTATCGGCCGGGTCGCGGACAAATGGACGATGCTGATCCTGGAGGCGCTGGAGGATCATGGCACGCTGCGCTTCACCCAGCTTGGCCGGCATGTCGGCGACATCAGCCAGAAAATGCTGACTAAGACGGTGCGGCAGATGGAGCGGGATGGCCTCGTCGCGCGGACCGTCTATCCGGTGGTGCCGCCACGGGTGGAATATAGCCTGACGGAGCTGGGCCGGACGCTGGGCGCGGCGTTCTGCGGCGTGTGGATATGGGCGGAAACCTATCATGCGCAGATCGAGGCGGCGCGGAAGGCGTTTGCGGAGCGGGAGGGGTGACGGTCCGACGAAGCCCGCATTCCGCCATCCCGTTCGCTTCGAGCGTAGTCGAGAAGCCTCTGCGCAACCTTGAGGCAAAACGCTGTGCGACCGTGTCTCGACTTCGCTCGACACGAACGGAGAGGGTGAACGGGGCGGAGCGGGAGGTAGGCTAGGACTGCCCATTTTATGGGTCGGCGTGCTCCTGCGAAAGCAGGAGCCCAGTTCGGAGCGTGGGCCTGGGCTCCTGCTTTCGCAGGAGCACGCTGCGTTTTAAGCGCCCCAGGGCGAACGGAGTTGGGTCCTAGACTCGAACGAAAAAGGGCCTCCGTTTCCAGAGGCCCCTTCGCATTCCATAACCGGGAGACTGCGGGTTACGCCCCCTGCCCCGCCGGTTCGCCGAAGGGTCCCTTGCGGCGGCGGGTCTTGGGGATGGAGGAGCCGGCCGCGGGCACGTTGCTGGGCTTGATCTTCGTGCCGTCGTCGCGGGTGATCTCGCCATCTTCCAGCAGCTTGCGGATTTCCTCGCCGCTCAGCGTTTCATATTCCAGCATCGCGTTGGCGAGCAGGTGCAGCTCATCCTCATGCTTCTTGAGCAGTTCCTTGGCGCGGTTGTAGCCGGTTTCGACGATCGTGCGGATTTCGTGATCGATCGCCTGCGCCGTCTCGTTCGACATGTGCACGCGCTGGCTCTGCGAATAGCCGAGGAAAGTCTCGCCCTGCTGCTCCTCATATTGGAGCGGGCCAAGCTTGTCGGACATGCCCCACTGGGTGACCATGTCGCGGGCGAGGCGGGTGGCGTACTGGATGTCGCTGGACGCGCCGGACGACACCTTGTCATAGCCGAAGATCACTTCCTCCGCGACGCGGCCGCCCATGGAGACGGCGAGGTTCGCGTACATCTTGTCACGGTGGTAGCTGTAATTGTCGCGTTCCGGCAGGCGCATGACCATGCCAAGCGCGCGGCCGCGCGGGATGATCGTCGCCTTGTGGATCGGGTCCGACGCAGGCTCGTGGATCGCGACGATGGCGTGACCCGC
Organism: Sphingobium phenoxybenzoativorans; assembly: GCF_001757355.1. Classification (GTDB taxonomy): domain Bacteria; phylum Pseudomonadota; class Alphaproteobacteria; order Sphingomonadales; family Sphingomonadaceae; genus Sphingobium; species Sphingobium phenoxybenzoativorans. The sequence continues at coordinate 51,021 of NZ_MINO01000016.1, read as the reverse complement.
CTCATGATAGGCGGTCATCTTCTTCTCATCGTCGGTCATGACCATGGAACGGCGTTCCGCGCCCATCATCACCTTGTCCTTGGCGGCCTCGAACTCGTCCATCGCGACCAGGCGCTTGCCGCGGCGGGCGGCCATCAGCGCGGCCTCATTGACGAGGTTGGCGAGGTCCGCGCCGGAGAAGCCGGGCGTGCCGCGCGCAATGGTGCGGGCGTCGACGTCGGGGGCCAGCGGCACCTTCTTCATGTGCACGGCGAGGATCTTCTCGCGGCCTTCGATATCCGGGCGAGGCACGACGACCTGACGGTCGAAGCGGCCCGGACGCAGCAGCGCGGGGTCAAGCACGTCGGGACGGTTGGTCGCGGCGACGATTATGATGCCCTCATTGGCCTCAAAACCGTCCATTTCGACCAGAAGCTGGTTCAGCGTCTGCTCGCGCTCGTCATTGCCGTTGCCGAGGCCTGCGCCGCGATGGCGGCCGACCGCGTCGATTTCGTCGATGAACACGATGCAGGGCGCATTCTTCTTCGCCTGCTCGAACATGTCGCGGACACGGCTTGCGCCGACGCCGACGAACATTTCGACGAAGTCCGAACCGGAAATGGTGAAGAAGGGCACGCCCGCCTCACCCGCGATCGCGCGGGCGAGCAGGGTCTTGCCGGTGCCGGGCGAACCGACCAGCAGAGCGCCCTTGGGAATCTTGCCGCCAAGGCGCGCGAATTTGGTCGGGTCCTTCAGGAACTCGACGATTTCCTGAAGCTCCTCGCGCGCTTCGTCGATGCCGGCGACGTCATCGAAGGTGACGCGGCCATGCTTTTCGGTCAGCAGCTTGGCTTTCGACTTGCCGAAGCCCATCGCGCCGGAACTGCCGCCCTTCTGCATCTGGCGCAGGACGAAGAAGGCGATGCCCAGGATCAGCAGGAACGGTAGCGACTGATAGATGAGGATCATCCAGAAGCTCGGCTGCTCCTCCGCCTGGCCGCTATATTTGACGCCATAATCGTCAAGCAGCGTCGTCAGGTTCGGGTCAGTGACGGGGACCGTCTGAAACTTCTGATCATTCGACAGGGTGCCGGTGATGCGGTCGGGCGCGACGGCCACTTCCTTCACCTGGCCATCCTGAATCTTCTGCCGGAAATCGGAATAGGCGATGGCCGCGCCGCCAGCCGTGGTCGAGCGGTTGTCGAACATCGACACGAACAGCAGCAGGGCGATGATGACGCCTGCCCAAATCATCGCACTCTTGATCCAGGGATTGCCCTGCGGTTCCTTGTCGTCGTTCATCTATCGCTTTCGCTCGCTTTCAGCGCCCAAGATAAGGCTCCCGTCCCAAATAACAACAGGCCAATGCCAACAGGATCAGGGGTTTTCGGAGTCGATCCTGCCCGACAGTGGTTGAATAATGGTGAATGCGCCGTTTACCACGATGAGGCGTGGGGTTGGGGCGTAGATGTGCAGTCTCCCTCCCTCACACTCCGTTCGTGCTGAGTAGGGACTGAGCTTGGCGAAGGATGATCAGGTCGGATCGTCCCCCGGACGATCCTGAACATGCCGGGGGCATGTTCACCTGTTCATTATCGAAGCATATGCGCCAAGTCCCAATCCTTCGATACGCCACTTCGACTTCGCTCAGTGGCTACTCAGGACGAACGGATGGGGGAATCGCTGGAGCTAAGCCAAATTTACCTCACTTCGGTTTCCTGAAACGATAGACGAACCGGTCCGTCTTGCCGCGAATCGCGGGGTCGAACACCAACTTGCTGTGATCGTCGGCCGGATTGGCGAGGATCGGGCTTTCCGCCTCCAGCACGAAACCGGCGGCGGTGAAGTCCGCCTTCACCTGCGCGGGGTCGATGCGGTGCACCGTATCCACCGTCTTTCGGGTGTCGCCGCGCAGGCCGGCATGGTCGATGATGCCGACGATACCGCCGGGCTTGGTCGCGGCGTAGAGCGTCTTTACGAAGGCCGCCGGATCAGTGCGGGGTATCTTATATTTCTCCGATTCCCAGTAGAGGTCGTGGTAGGAGAGGTTGATGATCGTAAAGTCGAAGCTGTCCGGCTTCGCGCTGAACGCCTCGAACGGGTAGCGGACGAAGCTGATGTCCGGCCGGCGCTTGCCGAGCGCGTCCCACACCTTCATTTCCTCCGGACTGGCGTAAAATTGCGAGGGTTCAAAGGCAGTGACTTTGCCCTTCTTGCCCACGGCGTTCGCCATGATTTCCGCCCAATAGCCGGAGCCGGTCATGATGTCGGCTGCCTTGTCGCCGGATTTGAGACCCAAGAAAGCGAGGATTTCGGCCGGTTTGCGGCTTTCGTCGAGGGCGATGGCGTCGGCCGGGCGGCCCTTGTCAGCGACGGCGGCGGCGAAGTCGGGCGCCTTGGCGAAGGCCGGAAGGCTGGCGGCGGACAGGCTGAGCGTTGCGCCCATCAGGGCGGCGAGAATCGAACGGCGCATGGCGGCATTCCCCTTGGCTTGTGGCAGCGTCTTGTTGCGCGCGGAGCATGCGCGCGGGCGGGGCATGCCTCAAGGCGCGCCGCCGACGCCGGTCGATGCGGGCCGACGCTGGTCGAAATGGGCAGAGGATGGGAGTGCAATCGGCCTTTTGAGAGCGCGTGCTCCTGCGAAAGCAGGAGCCCAGTTCAGAGGGCGGGACTGGGCTCCTGCTTTCGCAGGAGCACGCTGTGTATCTGGCTAATCAGGACGCGGCATCGTGGAAGATGATGCCGAGGGTGAAGCGCGTACCGCTGCGCAGGCGGCTGACGCCGTGGCGCATCTGGACGCGGTGGATGCCGCGCGTCCCTTGCACCGGGCGTTCGCGAACCGGAAAGACCACGGCGTCACCCTGGGTGAGCGGCACCACTTCGGGGCGGGACTGCATGCGGGGGCGCTGTTCGCTGAGGATGAACTCGCCGCCGGTGAAATCCTCGCCGGGGCGGGAGAGCAGGATCGCGGCCTGAAGCGGGAAGATGTGCGAGCCATAGACATCCTGATGCAGCGCGTTCCAGTCGCCGGTTTCGTAGCGGAGCAGCAGCGGCGTCGCCTTGTCCTGCCCGGTGAGATGGCCGCGAGCGAGGAAATCGGCATGGGCGGCGGGATAGATATCCGGCTGGCCCAGCGCCTCCGCCCAGCGGTTCGCGACCGGCGCAAGCGCCGCGTAGAGGCGTTCGCGCAGGTCCGTGATGGGATCAGGCAGCGGATAGGCGAAATAGCGGTAATGGCCGCGCCCATAGCCGTGCCGGGCCATGTTCACATCCTTGCGGAAGGTCGCGGGAGCGGCATCCCACAGGGCAATGGCGTCGGCGCATTGCTGCGGGCTGAGCAACGCGGGGAGGATGGCGGCGCCGTAGCGATCGAGGTCGGACAGGTCGATCATGCGAGCGGCGTTCCGTGCGGGATGAAGGGCAAGGGCATCACGCTGATCCACAGGATGATGAGCAATAGCGGCGGCAAACCCGCATCGCGGCGGCGGGGTCGATATGGCATGCGCTTCTTCTCCTTCGGCAGCGTCCTTCGGCAATGAAGGCGATGCTAAAGGCGAGGGTGTCCGGCGGCTTCCCGGAAGCTGCGGTCAAAGCGCGCCATTGGCAAATCGCCCGCTATTTATCCGTCGGCCGCATGTAGAGGGCGCGCATCGCCGCCTCCATCTTCGCCCGGTCGACCGAGAGGATCACCCGCTGCGCCCGTTCGCCCAGATGCGGGCGATACGCTTCCGTCCAGGACAGGGTATCGCCATAGGACGCCGTCTGGCTGGTCTCGAAATCGATGTAGAGCGTTTCCGCCTTCGTCACGATGTCCGGCGCGAGCCAGACCATCGCGGCGACCTCATCCCACATGGGAAAGCCGGGAGGGAGCGCGGTCCGCATCATGCCGGTGAGCGGGGTATTGGCGGCCGCGAGGCTGTCGAGAAATTCCCGCGTCCATTGCGTGCCGGTGGAGGGATCGACCGGAATCATCGTCATCTTGCGCCACGGCGTGTGGGCGACGATCTTGGCGGCCTCCGGGTCCCAGCGGATGTTGAACTCCCGCCGGGGGGAGTTGACGAATTCGCGGGCGAACTGCTCTGCGGAGGGGCCGTCCAGCACCTGATGCGGAAGCAGACTGCCGCCCATATAGACGATCTCCTTCACATTGGCGGCGAAGGTCGGGTCGAGGCTCTGTGCAATCGCGATGTTGGTCATGGGGCCAGTGGCGAACAGGGTGATCTGCCCCGGATGTTCGCGCACCATGCGGACGAGGAAGGCGGCGGCGATCTCCTTACCCGGCCTGGTTTTGGGGTTGCCCATCGGCAGGTCCGGCACATGGGCCGGGTCGTTCGCGCCGGGATGATCCTGAATGGTGCCGTCCGGCCAATAGTCGGTCCACGGCCCCTTGAATACGAGGCGGCCATAAAGCCCCTCCCACCGCTTTGTCGCCTCCGCGCTGTTGAGCAGCGGCAGCACCGCACCGGGGAGGACGGGGACATCAGCGCGCCCCAATATCTCCAGCGTGCGCAGCGCATAAGCCGTCGCCGTGTCGCGCCATACCGATCCGCTGGTGGTGGTGATGCCCAGCACCTGCACATCGGGCGCCTGCAGCAGGAGCAGCGGCACACCGTTGAAGCCGATCATGTCATCGTCGACGATGACGAGCCGCTTTTGCGGGGGTGGCGGGGCGGCGGGTGCGGGGAGCGGCAGAAGGAAGGCAAGCAGAAGAAGGAGGCGGACGAGGGATAAAGAATGCGGCATGCGCAAGCAATCTCGCATGTGCAGCATGACGTCAATCAGGATGTCGTGGCGGTGTGAACAGGACCAGTCAGCGCGATTGATCCGATATCGATATATTTGTTCTTGATTTGTTCTTATTGCGAGGATAGCCCAGCTACGGGGGACATATCATGCAAGATCAGGGGTCGGGCCGCAGGACTTCTCCTACGGCGTTCAGCATTTATCTGCGCACCGGTCGCAGGGTCGATGCCAGCCATATAGAGGTTAAATATAATCCCTGGCATGACGAGGAGAATGGTCGCTTCACCTTCGCCGGACAGGGGAAATATTTTCCGGCGGGCAGCTCGGCAAAGGTCAATGTCGACGGGAAAGTGACGAGGTCGGATTGGGCACGCCCAGATAAGGACTGGGTTCCAGATCGCAGCCACCTTCGGGCGGATCATCCGAAAAACCATTCCATCTATGTCGTTCGGCCTGGGGATTCGCTGGTGCGAATTGCCCGCCAACGAAGAGGGCTGACGGCATATGATCTTTCATGGTTGAATAAGCATCCGATCAATAGACCACTGGTGATCGGGCAGCGGATAAAACTACCGCATCAATCCTATCTGGATGCCGGTCGCACTGCCCGGGCCAAGTTTCTTGCCCTGTCAAATTACATGGACACGCATGGCGGGAAGCTGCCGCCAGATCCAGCCAATCCGCCATCCTTGCAGAGCCAGATCCTCGATTCGAACTGGAGAAAGGAGACGAAAAATGGCTATGATTTTCACATCGATGCCATTGTGCGGCCGAGAAAGATTTTTGGCCAGTTGTCGATGGGGCCGATGGCGGCGCGATCACGTCGCAACCAAGCACAAGCCGGACATCCCGATCGCCGTCGCAGCGACGATGGCGGCCATTTCATTGCTGCCCGCTTCAACGGCCCCAGCGACAGCTTCAACCATTTCGCCCAGGATGCCAACTTCAACCGAGGAGCCTATCGCTCCATGGAAGACGTATGGGCGAAGGCTTTACGGGAAGGACAGAAGGTCTCCGTCGCCATCGAACCGCACTATAAAGGCGCGTCAAGACGACCTTATGAAATTGCAATCACATGGAGCATCGACGGAAAAGAAAAAAATCGAAACTTCCCGAACGAAGCGAAGGAGCCAAAAAGTGGAAGATAAATTCGATGTCCTGGGTCCCCTCATGAACGACATAGGCTTGGAATTAGCCGAGATTGTTGGAGGCGATCCCGATGGCGTCTATTTATACGCAGAAATCGGCGACCGATGGGACAGCCCCAATGTTTTCAAAGATGAGGGCAACATCGTTCGCTATTACCGACCGTCGCGCTTGCTGTCCAAACTTCTCTGGGACGCGTGGCATGCCGAGCCCTCGAACGAGAAAAAGATGCGCTGGTCCGTAATGGAATATGAAGTCAAGAACGGCAAATTCGAGGTGTCATTCAGATATCCCGACGAGGTCGATGTAGAGGATTTCGATGAAGACCGCCGCGAAGCCGCGTTGAATGCGCGTTATGGGGATAAGCCAGTCATCTATCCGCCGATCTCCGACGGCGCGTTTGAACTGAAGCCCTGAACAGACGAGCCTTACCGCCCGAACTTCTTCTGCACCTTCCCGTACCGCAGCTTCCGCGTGCCCGGCTTGCCCTCATGCGCCCGGCCCCTTGGCGCGGCGACCTGCTGGTCCTGTGGCAGTCCCAGTTCCTCCGCTTCCAGCTTGCGGATTTCGTCGCGGAGGCGGCCGGCTTCCTCGAATTCCAGGTCGGCGGCGGCGGCGCGCATTTTCTTTTCGAGGTCCTCGATATAGGCGCGCAGGTTGTGGCCGACCATGTGCGGGCGGTTTTCGTCGCCGGTTTCGACGAGCACGCTGTCCTTGTTGGAGACGTCCGCGATGATGTCGCCGATGTTGCGCTTGATCGTCGTCGGCGTGATGCCGTGTTCGGCGTTGTATGCCTCCTGCTTTTCGCGGCGGCGGCCGGTTTCGTTGAGGGCGCGCTCCATGCTGCCGGTGACACGGTCGGCATAGAGGATCACGCGGCCGTCGACATTGCGCGCGGCGCGGCCGATCGTCTGGATCAGCGAGGTTTCGGAACGCAGGAACCCCTCCTTGTCCGCGTCGAGGATGCCGACGAGGCCGCATTCGGGGATGTCCAGCCCCTCACGCAGCAGGTTGATGCCGACCAGCACATCATAAACGCCCAGCCGCAGATCGCGGATCAGCTCGATACGCTCCAGCGTCTCTACGTCGCTGTGCATGTAACGGACCTTCAGCCCCGCCTCATGCATGAATTCGGTGAGGTCCTCCGCCATGCGCTTGGTCAGGGTGGTGACGAGGGTGCGGTATCCCGCAGCCGCCGTCTTGCGCGCCTCGTTGATGAGGTCGTCGACCTGATCCTCGACCGGCTTGATCTCGACCGGCGGGTCGATGAGGCCGGTGGGGCGGATCACCTGCTCGCTGAACACGCCGCCGGTCTGGTCCATTTCCCACTTGCCGGGCGTGGCGGAGACGCTGACCGTCTGCGGCCGCATCACGTCCCATTCGTTGAAGCGCAGCGGACGGTTGTCGATGCAGCTCGGCAAGCGGAAGCCATATTCGGCGAGCGTGATCTTGCGCCGGTGGTCGCCGCGCGCCATCGCGCCGATCTGCGGCACGGTCTGATGGCTTTCGTCGACGAAGAGCAACGCATTTTCGGGCAGATATTCGAACAGGGTCGGCGGCGGCTCGCCCGGCAGGCGGCCGGTGAGGAAGCGGGAATAATTCTCGATCCCCGCGCAGGAGCCGGTCGCCGCGATCATCTCCAGGTCGAAATTGGTGCGCTGTTCCAGCCGCTGCGCCTCCAGCAGCTTGCCCTCCGCCTGCAATTCCTTCAGCCGCTCCGCCAGTTCGTGCCGGATGGCCTCCATCGCCTGCTTGAGCGTCGGGCCGGGGGTGACGTGGTGGCTGTTGGGAAAGACCTTCACATAGTCGAGGGTCGCGACCTTCTTGCCGGTCAGCGGATCGAACTCGGCGATTTCCTCGATCTCGTCGCCGAAGAAGCTGATGCGCCAGGCGGTGTCCTCATAGTGGCTGGGGAACACCTCCAGATTGTCGCCCTTCACCCGGAAATTGCCGCGCGCAAAGCCGGCGTCGTTGCGCTTATACTGGAGCGCAACGAGCTTGCGGATGATCTCCCGCTGATCCTCCACCCCGCCCTTCTTCATCGAGAAGGTCATGGCCGAGTAAGTTTCGACCGAGCCGATACCATAGAGACAGGAGACGGAAGCGACGATGATCACATCGTCGCGTTCGAGCAGGGCGCGGGTGGCCGAGTGGCGCATCCGGTCGATGCTCTCATTTACCGAGCTTTCCTTCTCAATATAGGTGTCCGACCGGGGCACATAGGCTTCGGGCTGGTAATAGTCATAATAGCTGACGAAATATTCGACCGCGTTTTCGGGGAAGAAGCTCTTGAACTCGCCATAGAGCTGGGCGGCGAGGATCTTGTTGGGGGCGAGGATGAGCGCGGGCCGCTGCAGCGCCTCGATCACCTTCGCCATTGTGAAGGTCTTGCCGGAGCCGGTGACACCGAGCAGCACCTGATCCCGCTCCCCGCCAAGCGCGGTCTGCACCAGTTCCTCGATCGCGGCAGGCTGGTCGCCGGCCGGTTCGTAATCCGACACGATCTTGAACGGACGGCCGCCCTCCCCCTTTTCCGGGCGCGCGGGACGGTGCGGGACAAAATCCTCGCCCGTTTCTGGTTCGGCCAATGTGGTTCGGATTTGAATCGCCATGCCGCATTGATATGGAGGCGCAGAAGCGCGTTCGCAATGTCGGCGCGCAGTCAGGAGAATCGCCCCATGAAAGCTGCTTTCCTCATGTCCGCCGCCGTCGCGGTCCTCACCCTGACCGCCTGCGGCAAATCACCGGAAAAGGGCGGCAATATCAGCGCCGAGGATGTGGCGAAGGAAATGAGCAGCGTGAAGCTGCAGGCGGGCCAGTGGGAGGCGACGCAGGAAATCACCGATGTGGAGATGACCGGCCTGCCGGCGGGCGCGCCGGATGCGGCCAAGGCGATGATCGGCCACAAGACCAGCTTCAAACATTGCATCACGCCCGAGCAGGCGGAAAAGCCGAGCGCCGATTTCCTGGCGGCGCAGAAGGACGCCAAATGCACCTATTCCAATATGGAGATGGCGGGCGGCACGATCACGGCTGCAACGACCTGCCAGATTCCGCAGCAGCCCGGCGCGGAGATGAAGATGGCGATGAAGGGCACCTATATGCCCGATCATTATGCGATCGCGATCGACGTCAATTCCACTGGCATGGCGAACGGCATGGGCATGACGATGAAGATGAAGAGCAGCGGCAAACGGATCGGCGACTGTCCCGCGGGCGGGGAATAGGCGTAGCCGGGGCTATTCTGGTTAGCCGATAAAGAGGAGTGCTCCTGCGAAAGCAGGAGCCCAGCTCAGAGCTTGGAACTGGGCTCCTGCTTTCGCAGGAGCACTGGCCCTCCCCATAGAAGGATATTCTCTGATCATGGACCTTCCCGCCTATCTCGCCCGGATCGGCATGGATGCCGCGCCCGCGCCGGATGCGGCGGGACTGGCGGCGATGCAGCGGGCGCACCGGCTGGCCATACCGTTCGAGAATCTGGATATTCCGCTGGGCCGGGGGATCAGCATCGACCCCGCCATTGTGTTCGACAAGCTGGTGACGCGGCGGCGCGGCGGATATTGTTTCGAGCAGAACCAGCTTTTCCTGCGCGCCTTGCGGGCGGCGGGGTTTGACGCCCGGCCGCTGCTGGCGCGGGTGTGGCTGATGGCCGACGGCATGCCGCCGCTGACCCACACATTCAACCTGGTGACGATCGGCGGGCGGGAATGGATCGCGGACGCCGGGTTCGGCGGCAGCTTCTCCCCGCCCATGCCGCTGGAGGATGGCGCGACCAGCCAGATGGCGGACGGCACCGCGCACCGGCTGGTGCGGCGGGACGGGGGCTGGATGCTGGAGCGGGCGGGCGATCCGGGCGCGACGGACGGCCGCAGCCAGGATACGCGCGACTGGCAGCCGCAATATAGCTTCACCACCGCGCCGGTCGAGGGGATCGACCTGGAGCTGTCCAACCACTGGACCTCCACCCGGCCCGGCACGCGCTTCCTGACGATGCAGATCGTCAGCCTGATCCTGCCCGACGGATTCGCCGCCCTGACCGACAGGCAGCTATCCCTGCACCGGGCGGGCGTCACGGAGAGCCGCCCGATCCAAGACGCCGCAGATTATCGCACCATTTTGGCAAGCATCTTCGGGCTTGAACTCAGCGTCGAGGAGGTAGATCGTCTGTCCCGCACATAAAAGAAGGAGAGGGCAATGCGTGGAACGACGGTTTCGTTATTGATGACGGCTGCACTTCTGGCGGCGTGCAGCGCGGAGGCGCCCCCGGAGGCCGCCGAGGATGCCCCGATCACATTGAAAGGCGGGCAGTGGGCCATGACCCGCACCTTCACCGACTATAAGAGTTCGACCACCGCGACGCCGGAGGACACCGCCAAGATCGGCACCAAGAGCGAGACATCCGTCTGCCTGCCCGTGGCGGCCGATGGCAAGGCCGATCCGACCGCGCTGGCGGGGGATGACGGCACCGACTGCAAATATAAGGAAACCTACATGAATGGCGGCCGCTTCGTCGGGTCGATGGCCTGCAAGGCCGGGGCCGGAACGTCCGAATTGCAGATCGAGGGCAATTACAAGGCCGACAGCATCGCCTTCACCGTGAACATGGCAAAGACGGTGGGCGGCAACACGGCGCTGAGCACCAGCTATACGCTGGCGGGCAAGCGCACGGGGGAATGCGCGCCGGGGTGATGAAGTCCGGGGCGTAGCGTAAATTTATCCTGCTTAGCATGATGTGCTCCTGCGAAGGCAGGAGTCCAGTTCAGACATTGGGACTGGGCTCCTGCTTGCGTAGGAGCACGCTGTGTTTCCGCACCAGAGTAGATTCATCTAGTCAGGACATGCCCGGCACGCCGGACTTTGCATCATTTCAATGCATTGAGTTCGGGCGATCCGTCGCGGCATTGCGCCGGGCTGGCCTCCGGCCGTCCCCTGACCGGCGCGGCATAGGGCGGCACGTCCACCGCTTGCCCCGCGCGAACCGGTGCGAAGGCGCGTCGGGGAATCCCGGCGCAGCGGCGGAACAGGTCAAGCATCCGGGGCGGCGTGTCCCACCCCTCATAGGACAGGCGGAACGTGCCCCAATGGATGGGGATCGCCGTTGTGGCCCCCAGCCCCTCAAACGCCTGCACCGCTTCGCGGGGGCCGATATGCGCGTCTATCGCCATCTCGCCGGGCTGGAAACGGAACGATCCGATGGGGAGGATGGCGAGGCGGACGGGACCGAGCCGGGCCGCCTCCGCCGGCCATTTCATGTCGCCCGCGCCCGTGTCCCCCGCAAAAAAGATATTGCCGCCGGGCAGGGTGACGACGAAGCTGGACCAGAGCGCGCGGGAGCGGTCCGTCCCCCAGCGCGTCGACCAGTGATGGCTGCGCGTCACATGCACGGAGATCCCCGGACGCACGGGCACAACGCCGCCCCAGTCGCGCGCCTGCGCCGCAATGCCGTTGGCGCGCAGCAGGCTGTCATTGCCAAGCCCGGTGACGACCAGCGGCCGGTCCCGCGCCCAGAGCCGTTTCAGCGTCGGCAGGTCGAGATGATCATAATGATTGTGGCTGATCAGGATCAGGTCGATCCGGGGGAGGGCGGCGAAATCGATGCCGGGCTTCATCACCCGTTTCGGCCCGACCGGCGGAAAGGGCGTGGCATAGTCCGACCATATGGGATCAGTCAGGATGTTGAGGCCCTGCGTCTGGACAAGCATGGTCGCATGGCCGACCCAGACGGCGCGCATCGCGCCCGGCGCCGTGACGCGGGCAGGCGGGCGATCCGTGCCGATGGCGACGCTTTGCGGCCATTCGGGACGCGCGCCGGGACCGAGCAGCCAGCGCATGGGCGAACCGCTGCGCAGACGGTCTCCCCCGCCGGGCGGCTGGATCGCGCCGTCCGGGTTGGCGAAGCGGTCTCCGTCATAATGGCCGCTCACCGGTCCCGCATAATAGCGGACGTCGAGAAAGGGCGGCGCGATAGTGAGGATCAGGCAGAAGGCGATGATCAGGAACAGCAATGCTGTCCCCGCTCCCTTGAGTGTTCCGATCAGAAGGCGCGCCATATCCACTCCGCAATGCAGCGGTGGAAATAGTGTCAAATGGCTGAGCGGCAAGCCCGCCGTCGCCCGGATAGGGCGGGGCCGGAGGAGTCAGGGCCGGTGGGATCAGGGCCGGTGGGATCAGGGCCGGAGGGATCAGCCCTGATTGGCGTAGGCGAGTTGCAGCACGCCCCAGTGACGGCCGCGCACATGGATGGAGGCGATGACCTGTTTCAAAAGGACGACGCCGCCGCCCGCGACCTTGCGCCGGTACGCCTTGAGCGAGAAGGGCTGCGTGATCTGACACTGTTCGCGCGTATCGGGGAAATCGAAGATCAGGCCGACGCGCGCATATTCCGCATTCCAGATGGGGTCGCCCTTGCGCTGCGGCTGCGAGCGTTCCGGCATCGCGACCGCGCCGAAGGAATTGCGGTCGGTGAAGGTCATGCCGAAAAAGCCGGGGAGCGCGCGCGCCTCCTCCTGGAACGGACGGGCGGCCTCCGTAATATAGGGCTGGATCGGATGGGTGAAGATTTCCGGGTCGCTGCCCGGAACCGGCGCATAGCTGTCCTGGAACATCTGCGCTTCGCTGATCAGCCCGGCGTCGAGCGCGCTTTCCAGATGGCGGGACACTTGCTCCGCCGCGGTCAGCCCGAAGCGGATATAGGGTGAATCCGGGATATCGACGCCGCTCTCGGCCAGATATTGCAGCAGGATATTGGTGTCGTCGCTGACGCTGGTCACGCGATCGGACAGGCGCAGAAGCCCCGTCGCATTGTCGGCCGATGTGTCCGCCAGATCGCCAAGGCCGGACCTGATCTGCCCCACCGACGCCACCATGGAGCCTATGCTGTCCGCGACGGAATCGCTGTTTTCCGTCAACCCCTGCATCAGCGCGCCAAGGCGGCCGACCAGCGCCTCTATATCCTTGGTCCCCTGATGCGCGGATTTCGCGGTTTCGACGCCATGGCCGACACGTTTGAGCATGCCGCCCGCCTCGCCGGTCAGGACGCGGATGGATTCCTCGATCGTCTGGGTCGCGGCGGCGGTTTCCTGCGCCAGTTTCTTGACCTCGCTGGCGACCACGGCAAAGCCGCGCCCGGCGTCGCCCGCGCGAGCCGCCTCTATCGTGGCGTTGAGCGCAAGCAGGTTGGTCTGGCTGGCGATGCCGCTGATGACGCCGGTGACATGGGCGACGGTGTTCAGCGCATCGTTGAAGCTGCCGAGACTGGCGTGGATGCGGCTGACCTGTTCGATCAGGTCGACGACATTGACCGTCGCCTCCGAAAGCTGGCGGCTGGAATCCTCGATCACGGAGCGGGCGGCGGTGGCCTGCTGCCGCGCTTCATGCGCCGCGCCCGCGACGCTGTCGCCCTCATGCGCAAGCCGGATCGCCTCGCCGCCGATCGTCTCGATCGTGCCCGCCTGTTCGGCGACGCGCTCCGCCAATTCTGAAATGTCGGCCTGAAGATCGAGCGTGCGCAGGCCAAGATCGCCCGACAGCTTCGCCGCCTTCATTACCGTCTGTGCAATGCTCACGCCGGACCCCGATGGATGTTTTCCAAAACACCCTAAATTGCGGGGGTTAATGAAGGATTAGTGATGCGGTGGAATGAGACACCCCTGCGGCCGCGGACATGGCCTAGGCCGGTGCGCCTCCGGGCGTCTCCGGGGTCGAGGCGATCAGGCAGGCGGCAAGCTCGTGCGGCCGCGACAGGAAAGGGGAATGATCCGCCGCCAGCGTCAGGCGGCGGGTGCCGGGGCAAAGCGCCTGCATGCGGCGCTGGCTGGCCAGGGGAATGACGCGATCATCGGTGCATTCGACATAGGTGCGCGGGATCGAACCCCAGCGGCCGGGCGAAAGCGACAGCGCGGTCAGGCGCGGTCCCTCCGGTTCGGCGACCAGCCTGGACATCGCGGCGGCGGCTGCGTCCGGAGGCGAGCGCTGCGCGAACAGCGTTTCCGGGGCCTCGCCGGTGATCAGGCTGCCATGACCGCCGGCCGTGGGCGACACGAAGCCGTCATAGGCGGCGTTGGCCGGTTCGGATGCCCGGAATGACGCGCGGGACATGCCGTCCGGCAGCATCATCGCGCAGATATAGACCAGCGCCCCGACCGCCTCCGGCGCGGCCTCCGCCGCCTGGCTGATCACGATCCCGCCGCGGCTGTGCCCGGCAAGCACGACAGGTTGCGAGGGCGCGGCGCGGCACAGGTCAGCCACGAAATCCGCCCATCCCTGCAGGGTGACGCGCGCCAGTTCCTCCTCCGATCCGCCCATGCCCGGCAGGTCGGGCGCCAGCACGTCATGCCCGGCGTCCCTGAGCAGCGCCGCAACCCGGTCAAAGCACCAGCCGCCATGCCATGCGCCATGCACCAGGATGAAAGTCGTCAAACCCAGCGCCCTCCGGCCAAGGATTGATCAGGGCCAGAAGCGGCGGGATGCTATCGCCGCGCCTTCGGCCAGGGTCGCAAGCTTCGCCCAGACGATTTCGTGGGGCACGCCGCCCGACCCGACATGGATGGAAAAGCCGCAGTCGATGCCGGCCATCACATTATCCCGCCCGACAAGATGCGCGTAACGGCCGATCCGCTGCGCCACCAGTTCGGGATGTTCCAGATAGCTGGACTGGCATTCGATGACGCCGGGAATGAGCATCTTGCCCTCAGGAAGCTTCACATCCTCAAACATCGCAAATTCATGCGCGTGGCGCGGATTTGCCGCCTCAAACTGGATCGCGTGCGGGCGCGCCCGCCAGACGAGATCGATGACGTCGCGGAACGGCACGTCGCAATGATGGGGACCGGGATAATTGCCCCAGCACATATGCATGCGCAGTTGGTTTTCCGGGATATTGGCGGTCGCGCGGTTGATCGCCTCTACATTCAGCATGATGCGGTCGCGGAACTGCGACAGGCTCAGCTCGCGGAACTGGGTATGGCGGCCCATGGCGAGATCGGGACAATCGATCTGCAGGATGATGCCCGCTGCGGCGATAGCCTCATATTCGTGGCGCATCCCGTCGGCGAGGGCGAACAGATATGCCTCGTCGCTGTCATAATATTCGTTGCGGAAGAACAGCGCGGTGACGCCCGGCGACGCCGCGCTCATGAACGCCTGTTTCCCCTTATGCGGCGCAAGGGCCGTGGTGAGCGTCGCCGCATCCTTTTCGACGGCGGTCATGTCCTTGACGCTGATCGGCGCATTGCACGCCGGGGTCTTGCGATGCTTGCGGCCGGGGTCGGCGACGATCCGCGCCTTGGCCGCGGGAAACTCCTCCAGATCCTGGAACACATAGGAATTGCCGGTGCCGCCGAAGCCGTTCAGCCTGTCCTTGATATAGGTGGCGTAGCTGGGTTTGGATTGTTCGCCATCATTGATGACGTCGATCCCGGCCTCCGCCTGCTTGGTCACGACGAAATGCACGGCCTGCTCGATCCGCGCCGCCAGAGCGGCGGCATCGACGGACTGGCCGTCCTCCTGCGCGAACATCCGCTCCACCAGGTCGTCCTCGCGCGGCAGGGAGCCGACATGCGTGGTCAGAAAACGATCATAGCTCATGGACAGTCAGGTGCCCCTTAATGCGCGGCGGCGAGATGGTCGGGCCGCACGTCATTATTGGGCCGATGGTCGCCCGCCAGCCAACGCTTCAGCTCATCATGCGCGTCGCTGGCGCGCAGGGCGTTGATTTTGTCCGCATGTCCCGCATCGAGCGTAAATTCCAGGATCATCTCGTCGGGATCGACGACATAAACGGACCGGCAATAGCCATGCTCCAGCACATAGGTCCGCGGCGGCGCGAAGCCGGCGGCGGCGATCCGCTGCTCCAGCTCCGCCTGCGCCTCCGCATCGACATTGAGGGCGATGTGCCGGAACGGGCTGGAGGGCAGGTCAGGCCCGAACTCCGCCTGATCCTTGGGATCGGCGAACTGGAAGAATGCAAGCGCGCTGCCATCCCGCAACCCGAAGAAGCAATGGCAATAGGTGCGGACGGAGCCGAACAGCGCCTCCTGCTCACACCATGTCGCGACCAGCGGGAAACCCAATATGTCCTCGTAGAAATGCCGTGTCGCCTCCAGGTCCTTCACGACATAGGCGGTGTGATGCAATCGGTTGGCCAAAGGTGAGGTCATCGTTCGGGTCCTTCGGGTGTCGTCGATCCGCGGGCCGGATCAGCCAAACATCTTCCTGGCGATTTCCGCGACATGCTGTCCCTGGAAACGCGCTCCTGCAAGCTCATTCGCGCTGGGCATCCTGCTGCCGTCAGCGCCCGCAAGCGTCGTCGCGCCATAGGGCGTGCCGCCGCTGATCTCGCCCATCTCCGTATTGCCCTCAAAGCTGTAGGGCAGTCCGACGATGACCATGCCATGATGCAGCAAGGTGGTGTGGAAGGAGGTGATCGTCGTTTCCTGCCCGCCATGCTGGCTTGCGGTGGCGGCGAACACGCTGCCTATCTTTCCCACGAGCGCGCGCATGAACCAGAGGCCGCCGGTCTGATCGAGGAAATTGCGCATCTGCGCCGCCATATTGCCAAAGCGCGTGGGCGTGCCGAAGATGATCGCGTCATAGGAAGGCAATTCATCGACGGTCGCGACGGGGGCCGACTGATCGGTCTTCATCCCCGATGCGGCCGCGACGTCGCCGGGCACAAGTTCGGGCACCCGCTTCACCACGCATTCGCATCCCGCGACGCCGCCCGCCCCCTCGGCAATCGCCTCCGCCATTGTTTCGACATGACCGTAGCTGGAATAATAGAGAACCAATATTCTCGCCATTGCCGCTCCTTAGAATGTGTAGGTCGCTTCCAGCCCATAGACCCGCGGCCGCGCCTTGAAGACGAAGCCGCCCGGCGAAAATTCCGCATTATATTTCTTGTCGAACAGGTTGGTGGCGTAGCCCGTGATGCTCCAGGCATCCGTCTTTATGCCGGCGCGCACATCGACCAGATCGACCGGCTTGCGGACGGTGGTGTTATAGGGTTCCCACCAGGTCTTGCCGGTGCGGCGATAGTCGACCCGGAACAGCCCCTCCAGATCGCCGCCGAGATCGGGCGTGAACTGCGCGCCGAGATTATAGGTGTAGCGCGAGATCAGCGGCGCTTCATTCCCGATCACGGTGGGATCGGGGAACTGCTTTATGTCGCTCCACGTATAGCCGACGGCGGCATTGAGCTCGACGGCGGGCATCGGGCGCGCATTCAGCTCCAGCTCAAAGCCCTTGAGCCGCGTCTTGGGAATATTGCCCAGATTCTGCGTCGAGTTGGCCGCCAGGAACACGAAGAAATAGCTGTTCTTCGACACGGTGGAATAGACCGCGCCGTTGAACGTGATCTTGCGGTCGGCAAAGCGCGTCTTGAAGCCGACCTCGAACGTGTCGGCCGTCTCCTCCCTGAACACGTCGCCGACGCCGACAATGCCGTTGGCCGCCGCCACCGCGCCAACGCCGGTCTGGTTGAACCCGCCGGACCGGAAGCCCCGGCTATAGCCGCCATAGAGCGTCACATCGTCGGCGGGTTTGTAGGTGAGCGTCACCTTCGGCTGCCAGTCGCTGAACGTCTCGCGGCGGACGTCGCCGGTTGCGCCCTGCGGCGCGCCGGGGACGTTGGGCAGGAAAGCCGTCGGCGTCAGCGTGGTGTTGCGCCGCTTGTCATGATCGTACCGCAGCGACGCATCGATGCGCAGCGGCTCCAGAATGTCGTACCCCATATTGGCGAACAGCGCCCAGGCGAAATTGTCCTGCTTGTCCGACAGGAAGGTCGCCTGCGGGTTCAGCGGATTGGTGCTTGGCGTGCGGTAGACGGGAAAGACGCCATTGCCCGTGTCCACCATATTGCCGGTCGAGATGAACCGGTTGGTGTCGATGAGATAGCCGCCGAACATCCAGAACAGCTTGCTGCTGGACGGCGACTGGAAGCGCAGCTCCTGGCTGAACGCCTTGACGTTCAGATACTGGCTCTGGTTGAGGTCGAAGCCCAGGAGTTGGAAGAACAGCGATTCCTGGATCGGCAGGAAGTTGAATGCGTCGCCGGTCAGAACCTCCTTCACCGTGTCGTAGGATGTAATCGACGTGACGGAGAAATTGTCGGTGTCGTAGCTGATCTTGGCGGCGATATTCATCAGGTCACGATCATTCTGCCCCGCATTATTGACCCGAATGGGCAGGCTGGTGTCGTTCACGTCCGAAACGATGTTGAAATAGAGCGCCTGCGCCTCAAGCCGCGCATAGGAAGCGCGCAGATCGACGGCCAGGCCGCCGCCCGCATCGATCAGCAGATTGCCGCGAATGGCGGCGTCCTTGTAGGGATCGGCCTTCTCGCGGAGAAAGCTGTTCCTGAGATAGCCGTTGGTGTCGACATAGGAGCCGGAGATGCGGAATTTCACATTTTCCGACAACGGCCCGCTGATCCCGGCCCGCGCCTGCCAGCCAAAGCCATTGTCCACGCCAAGCTTCACCTTGCCCTCAAACTGGTCGCTCGGCTGCTTGGTGTTGATGATGATGGCGCCGCCGATCGCGTTGCGGCCGTAAAGCCCGCCCTGCGGCCCCTTCAACACCTCGATCTGGTCGATGTCGAACAGCTCCTGGTTGAAGGCTGCGGGGTTCACCTGCTGCACGCCGTCTATGACGACCGCGACCGAGGGTTCGCTGTTGCGCGCCTGGGTGATGCCCCGGATGATCACGAATGCGTTTCCAGCATTCTGGGTCTCCACAAGGTTCACATTGGCCGTCAGATTGACGAAGTCGGCCGCCCGGTCGATCCCGGCATTCTCAATGGCCTGCGACGTAAACGCCGTCACGGCCGCGGGCGTATCCTGAAGGTTCGCGTCCCGCCGCAACGCCGTCACGACGATATCGTCCACACCTTCCTTCGCGTTCTCTTGCGCCCAGGCAGGCGTCAGCGCGCTACACGCCAGAAGAAACGCCAAGCCCTTACGTGCCACAGCAAGCATGCCCCTCTCCCAATCATTATCTGATTGAGAGGGTCTATATTACTTTCGAAATGCGAAGTCAAATTCGATAATCGAAAAAACTATAGATAATCTCCCACCGCGTGGAGCAGCGCGGGCCATCGTCGCAGCGCCTGCTGAATCTCGTTTGCGGCGGCCCGCAAACCATTGAGCCGCGTGGCGATCATCTCCTGCTGATTGGTCCGGCCCGTCGTGGTCGAACAGTTGATGGCGGCGATCGAGACATGGCTGGCGTCGAAGATCGGAACGGCGAGCGAGACGATGCCCATGTCCAGTTCCTCGCACGTCGAATCATAGCCCTGCGACCGCACCTGCATGAGCCGTTCGCGCAGCGCCTCCGGCCGGGTGATCGTGTTCGGCGTGAACGCCTTCAGGTCCGCCCGGGCGAGAAAATCCTCAATATCGGCGTCGGGCCGGAACGCCAGGATCGCCTTGCCCATCGACGTGGCGTGGAGGGGAAAGCGGGTGCCGACGGATGCGCCCAGGCGAATCTGCCTGCGCGTGGACACATGGGCGAGATAGAGGATGTCGTTCCCCGCAATCACCGCCATGGACGCGCTGTCGCCCATGTCATCGCGCAGTTTCTGAAGCGAAGGCGACACCACCTGCTCAATATTCATCGACGACATGAAGGCGGAGCCGAAGGCCAGCACCTCCGGCTTCAACAGGAAATTGCGGCCATATTGGCCGACATATCCAAGCGATACCAATGTATTGAGGCAACGCCGGGCAACCGCAGGGCTGAGATCGGCCTTGGCGGCGACCTCGCTCAGCCGCATTTCCGGATTATGTTCGTCGAAGGCTCTTAGGACCCTTAGTCCGCGCTCCAGCGTGGAAAGATATTCAGGGTCTTTGTCGGCCTTGTTCGTCATGGAGGTCCCGGCTGTTCTTTCGCAGCGGTGCTACGATTTCGTCATTGTCTGCGCCGAGCAATGGCGGCGCGACAATATCCGTCGTCCGTTCACCGTCAAAGCTGACCGGGAAGCGTATAGTCCGAAATGGACCTTGGGGTCCATTTGCGTCTTCCACCACCAGACCCAGCGCCTCCGCCTGGGGAGAATGGGCCGCCTCCTCCGACGTGCGCATGGACGAATGGGGCACTTCGCGCCGCGTCAGTTCCTCACACCATTGGTCGCGCGTCTTTTGCTTGAACAGCGGCGCGAGCAGGGCGACCACATTTTCATAATTGGCGATGCGTTCATCCCTGCCCTTGAATTCAGGGAGGGAAAGCATGTCCGGCCTGCCCACCGCATCCGTCAGATTTTCCCAGAATTTCACGGGCGACGACATGTGAAGGGCCAGCCATTTTCCGTCGCTGCATTCGAACACATAGGATTGCGAAACATGCGGCCGGCTCCAAGGCCCCATGATCTGACCGGCGGAGAAAAGATGCGTGAAATCGTCCAGGTTGAAATGGCACATCGATTCGAACATCGACGTTTCAACCAGCCGGCCGCGCCCCGTTTCATGCCGTTCGCTGAGCGCCGCGACGATGCCCAATGCCGTGTAGAAGCCGGTCATGGCGTCCGCGATCGCCGGTCCCACCACGCGCGGATTGGCCGGATTGACGAGCAGCCGCAGGAAACCACTGGCCGCCTGTGCCACGGTGTCGAACGCCGGACGGTCGCGGTCGGGGCCTTCGGGGCCGAAGCCGGAGATCGACGCATAGACCAGCCGGGGGTTGAGCGCCCGGAGCCTATCCGCGTCAACGCCCAGCTTTGCCGCCACGCCGGGGCGGAAATTCTGTATAAAGACGTCGGCATCCGCCACCAGCGCGTCAAGGACGGCAAGGTCGGCGGCATTGCGCGTGTCGAGCGTGATGCTGCGCTTGTTGCGATTATAGGTCTGATAATGCGGGCTGTAGAGACCGCCCTTATAAGCGCGAAAGGGATCGCCGGTGACCGGCTGCTCAACCTTTATGACGTCCGCCCCCAGATCCGCCAGCAGCATGCCGGCGGCCGGTCCGGTAATGAAAGTACCCATTTCAAGCACCTTCATATTGGCCAGAGGTCGCGCCACTTTCTTTCTCCCGGAGTAACTTGACACGCTTTCTAGAAAATTCGCATAATGAAATCAACTTCGATTATCGAAAAAGGACCGCGCCATGCGCATCGGCAAACAGGATAATGCTTATACCTCCATCACAAAGTCCGACGCGGCCAGCATCACCGTGCGCGGGATGGACCTGGCGAGCGAGGTGATCGGGCAGCTCGACTTCACCCATTATTTCTGGATGCTGGTAACCGGCCAGGCGCCGACGGAGACGCAGGAATTCTTCGCCAATGCCGTGCTGTGCGCCATCGCCGAACATGGCCTGGTACCCAGCGTCGCCGTGGCGCGCATGACGATCGCCGCCGCGCCGGAGGCTTTTCAGGGGGCGGTGGCCGCCGGTCTGCTGGGGTGCGGATCGGTCGTCCTGGGCAGCGCGGAGACCGCCGGGAAATTCCTGGCCAGCCAGATCGCAACGATGGAGCGGGACGGCCTTTCCAGCGCAGAGGCGGCGCGGGCGGGCGTGGCGGCGCTCCGGGTCAACCGGCAGGCGATACCGGGCATGGGCCATCCCGAACATTCCGCGGGCGACCCGCGCGCGAACCGCTTGCTGGCGCTGGCGCGCGAGCATGGCGTCGAGGGACCGCATATCGCCATGCTCTACGCCGTCCGGGACGTCCTGCCGGACATTCTGGGCCGTTCGCTGCCGATCAACGTCAATGGCGCGATCCCGGCGGTGATGCTGGACGTCGGCTTTCCGCTGGCGGCTCTCAAGGGCATTTCCCTGCTCGCCCGGACGGCGAGCCTGATCGGCCATCTGCAGGAGGAGGCGGAGCGCCCCATCGGCTTCATGATGGCCGGGGCGGCCGCCGACCGGATAGAATTTAGCGAGCGCTAGAGGAAGGACCGGCCGCGGCGCGGAGGCGGCAGACGCCTGACGGCGCTTGCGGCGAAGAATGCAAGGCGGGAGCCATGGCGCGCAGGGGCGCAGGAGGGGTGCCGGACCCTCAGAGACCGGGCATTTCCATGCTTAGGTGGCGCCGCCGCGGCACATTGCTCCGCGAGTCGAACAGAACAGCCGCCACGATGGACGATCATCCGCCTAGGTATCTGGCTTTTGGAAAAATGGTGCCGCTTACAGGACTCGAACCTGTGACCCCCGCATTACGAATGCGAATTCGCCATTGATAACATTAAAGATATATTGATTTTATAATATAATTTATAATAGCTAGGGCTTTTCATCATCACCAGCTTCTGTCGCACAAACTTTAATTTCGTCCGATGCCCAGCAGTCTCCTTGAGGGGCGAGGCTATCGAGAGAGGCAAAACTCGCACTCTGCCAAGCGTGAATGTTTTTTGTCCAGTAGCCCTGCACTGCATTGTCGGTAGGGGAAATGAAGACAGCATCTTTGCGGCCAACTAGGTCATAGAGAGCGAAGTTCCCAAGGTCGTCATGTGATATAATGCAAGCTCCCTGGAAGATTGACCGCTCACCAACGGCAAATTCGCATTGGCCTTGAGACCTCGAAACATTTTTCGTCCATCTATCCTGCACTTCGGAAATGCCTCTATCGAAGCTGAGGCCGAGATAAGTATCTGGCGACGGAGGCTCTGATAAATTGCCATTGAGCATCTGCGAGCCGGAATCATCGGGTATGTCATTATTGTATGCGATATCAGCATCAACGTTAGCGTTGGCAATGATTGGCATGTTTGCTGTCCCGACGTCGGGCGGCTCCGATGGCCGTCGAGAAAGAATGAATATGACAAGACCTATTCCGATGCAGGCCAAAACGAAGCTTAGCCCTTGCAGATTGTGCTTACTCCACATCGCTAGTCCCCCTCGTGCGATCAAAATTTGAGAGAGCATTCGCTATCTGCTTAAGCTGAACAACGATCTCGGCATGACGATCATGAAGTGAGATGAACAAAGCGATCGAGCTGAGGCCCACCACCGTCAGAATTGCGACATACACAATGACGAAGTTTCCCAGCGCTCCTAACGGAGTGTCGATAATTCCCCCGTCGACGATGAAAGCAGCGAAGATCGTCAGTAGGACGATGATCGAGGCGCACGACGCATAAATGAGGATGCGAAGAAGGTTTACGATGAACCGCATGAGCTTTCCCCCACATAACATTCCGATTTTTGCTCGGAACTAACGTCCCCAAAATGGGGACAGTGCATGAGCGCTATATGAGGTTCGGCTTGGGTTCAAGCAGGGCTAGCCGATGCAACGGGAATGGGTTGTTTCTCCCGACTATCGAGCGGCAATAGACGCTATCAAAGCTGCCCGGATTGCACAGAAGATCTCTCAACGTGAACTGGCTCGGCGGCTAGGGAAGCCACCTTCTTTTGTGAACAAGATTGAACTGCTTGAGCGCCGTCTAGACATCTTGGAATTTGTTCAGATCAGTCAAGCAATTGGTATTGGCCCTGAAAAGCTAATGCAAACTGTCTTGGCGGCGGTCACCGATAAGGCATGCGGATGAAAAGCTATCTTTCGTTAGCGCACTTAATCACCTGCCAATTTGGCCATGTGGGTCTTCGTTTCGGCGACGCTGGCAATAGCCGCTGCATAGAGCTAAGCCAAAAAAATAATCGGGTTAGTAGATGATGAGAGATTGCGCCGAATGGCCTACGTTGAAGTGCAGGAGCGAGGCCGGGGCGGCTTTGGCATAGTCCATGAAGTCGTTGACGGTGCTCAATGTCGCTATGCTCGTAAGACATTATCGATACCACCCGCTCTAGATTCAGCGCAAATGAAGCGCCGTTTTGAACGTGAGATAAAGTATCAAAGCGCTATCGCTCATGAGAATGTTGTTCCTATCTTAGCATGCGATTTGGCGGCCGATCCTCCTTGGTTTGTAATGCCACTGGCCGAGCAAAGCCTTCACGACGAGCTACAAATCGACCGACGTCTCGGCGGAAACCCGAGTGTAGCTCTTTTTCATATTCTTAGTGGACTAGAAGAGATCCACGGTAGGGGATACTTCCACCGAGATTTAAAACCACACAATGTTCTCAAGTTTTTGGATGAAGATGGTGAGCCAACTTACGCTCTTTCTGATTTTGGGCTTATTGCTGTCGGGGAAGACGCTAGCTCCACTCTAACTCCATCTGGAGCTGCGGGGGGAACACCACTCTATCAAGCCCCGGAATGCGCAGGGAATTTCCATCGAGCAAGTGCACGCTCCGACATTTATTCGTTCGGTGCAATTCTCCATGATATTTTCGCTACGAACCCAAAACGATTACCACACGATGAACTGACTGTACCTGGTGATGTCGGGCCGGTGGTGGAAAAATGTACGAAGCGGAACGCTCACCGCAGATATAAGGATGTTGCGGAACTTCGGGAGGCATTATTCTCTGCATTAAATTCGTTCGTTTTTCAGTTCGATTCCGATGAAGAAGAGAAGCTTGTCAAGCTTTTAGCCGACGAAGAAAATTTACCCTCTTCGGATGACTGGGATCACATTTTTGGATTTTTGGACGACAATCTTCAAAACGAACAGGTTGTCCGAAATATTTTTCGAGTGATTCGGCGTGAACATATTGTTCAGCTTGCTGAGGAAGATGCGGGCCTACTATCAGCGATGGGCAAGTTTTTTGCTGACCATTGCAGGGATGGAAAATTTGACTTTGATTACTGCGACGTACTTGCATCGAAGGGTCAGATTTTTTACGACCTCGGCGATATTGGATTGAAGGCGCAGACCGCTATTGCAATGCTATTGCTTGGCACCAATCATAACCGATGGTTTGTTGAGCGAAAATTCATGAATATGGCCGGAAAACATCGGGACGAGGCATTAGGGCAAAGGATCGCTGTAGAATTGGAGGTTCTCAAAATCGACTTTCAGCGAGAATTCGGCTGGTTAGCGGCCGGCATCAAAGCCCAGGTTGAGGACTTGCATCCGGCCCTCCAAGCGCTCTTTCTCTAATGAAATTCGATCAGGCATCCTTTTCCGGATTAGGGCCTAGGACTGCTAATCAAGATCGAATCTTGCCACCCATAATTGCTGGTAATGGGGCGATGGTAGCTGCGATTGCTGATGGCGTTGGTGGGGCATCTGGGGGAGGAGAGGCGGCTGAAATCGCTATACGGTGCTCGGCAGAATTCTCTGGTGATTCCGCCGACTTCCAGAAGCTATTTTCTGACATCGTTGCTGAACTACAAAGGGTTTCATCGCATCAGCCTCAACTTTCCAAGATGGCAACTACACTTTCTTTGGTCACCATCCAAAACTTCAAGGTAGAAATCGGGCATGTAGGAGACACTCGAATCTACCATATTCGAGGTCCAGGATTAAAAAATCTAACGCAAGATCAGACAGAAGTGGAGGAATTACGTCGACGAGGAATTTTGTCAGATTATCAAGCCCGACGCTATCATCGTCGGAACGTCCTAACATCAGCTCTTTCGCCAAAGGGCGAATATGAGATCTATCAGTTCACTACCAACATCTTACCGGGTGATCGCCTTTTGTTTCTCACAGATGGGGTCTACGAAAAAGTCCTGCGAGGAGGAGTGCTCAATCTTTCTCTTGAGAACGAAACCATCGGTAAATTTGTCGAGGCACTAGAAACAGTGGTCATCGGTTCCCACCCGCAAGACAATTTCTCCGCTCTAGGAATTGAGATTCGCTGACGCTCCGAATTCTCGAACAGAGTTGTTAAGCGTCAACTACTTTCCTCATCGCATTAGCATCTATCTCGATATAGCGTTGTGTCATAGCTAACGATTGATGACGGGCTAATGCCTGCACATCTCGAATGCTCCCCCCAAACCTGCCAATATTCCTGGCTGCACGGGTTATGAAAGTCCGTCGCCCCGAATGGCTTGAGCAGCCTAAAAATCCGAGTTCTCTATACCATCGAGCAAATGCGTTCACGATCACTTGAGCGGAAACCTGTCTTGTTCGGGTTGTCCTGATGATCCGATCCGCTGGGTTAAAAGTTTGAACCGATGCTCGATGCTGGAGCAGTGCACTTTTCAAATCTTGAGCGAGGGGCACAACGCCTCCACTCCGGCCTTTGCTGGCTATATCAGTGAGGCGGATGCAGTCCGAAACTTCACCTTCTGCATCTGTCACCATTGCCCATGTAATGTGCGCTATCTCTTTCGCCCTCAACCCTGCCCGTAGGGAAAACAGAAAGATGAGGCAATTGCGTACTGGGTGCTTCGTCTGACTTAGATATGTCAGCATGGCCTTGATTTGGGCTTGGCTAAGCGTCTTGGCTTGTCGCTGTAGAATGGCATGTCTCTAGGATTATTAAATCATATCTATATATTAGTTTCATAACGAAGGGGTTCCTAGCTCTACTCCAAGACTTGCGGAAACTCGCGGAAAACTGCGGTTCGTTATAAAACTATAATTTCATAACGAAGGGATTTTTTTGCCATAGTGAGCGATTTGAGGCTCGCAATCCAACTAAATACCTCGTGATAACGAGGACCAAACATCATGAGAAAACTCACCCAAGCCGAAGCCGCCGCCTGGATTAATTCCGAACTACGTCCCGACATTGTCGTTACCGCCACCATAAAGCAGAGTATCGGTCATTTTTCCGGGAACGGGAAATACTGGGAGCGAGGAAACCCTTATCGATACGAAGCGGCAGTAGAGCAATTTTTGAAAAGGCTCACTATCGCCTGCAAGGGCAAAAATGATTGGCGCCGTCACCATAAATTACTGCCAGTTGCCGTCACTCTGGAAGGCGATGGGAATGGGCAAGCAGTTGCCCGACGCTCTGACCCCCCATCATTTTCCAATGGCTTTCAGTCCGGCCCTCGACATATGCGTTATCACTTGAACATGATGTTTCGCAGGCCGGACTGGATTCCTCTAGAAATTTTCCAACAAACTATACGGAACAGTTGGGCCACTTCTTCATGGTCAATGACCGATGTGAAGATCGAAGAGCGTCAAGGCGATTTTGCTTATTATGCTTTGAAGGAGGGCTGGGATTCCCTCTTGCTGAACTGCGTCAGCTTCTAAAAACCGATGATCCCGTGACCTTGTAACTGACAGCAAGGCTCAGCTCGCTGGACGTTCTTATATGTCCCCTGCCAAAATCGGGTTTGTCCTCTCCTGCAAGCGTTGATCGTTCATGTTTCAAGGCTTAGCAGAAGTCATATCTAATCAATCTTCGTTTCGATGAAGCAGATTGAGATTGAAATGAGATAGCAAGCAACAGCCCGTAGGGATGTGCCTTTAGGCAACTCTTAAACCACGATGCGGCAGGCAGCTCAACTTGATTGGCTCAGTCATTGAATCTTGAGACTCGTAAATAGTGATAATAATATCACGGATTTGGGCACCTCTTGATGAGAGCATTGCGTTTAATATTGCAAATTCAATATGGTATCCGATTATTTAATTCAGAAATGATATCTGTAGTTTTCTTTAGAATTGGTACTAATAGAGAGTCTCCGTAAGATATGGAGACAAACTATGAACAATTTTCCTCTCGAAAATATGCTGCAGGGCGCAGTTGCTTCCGAAATACCGATTTCAAAATCGTTAACGGTTGTTGAGCAAGAGCCTCCGTCAGATATCATCGAAAAACTCCGTGATCTATACTCTGAATGGGCTAGTGCCGCTGGCAGTGCTACCAAAAAGCTGTGGGCGATGCTGGGACAAATTTATCAGTCTTCTGACTCTTTTGACTCTTCGAAGCATTTCAAGGCTACACTTGTTATGGCTGTTGAAAACATGAGAGTTGCGCATGGCATCAAAAGATGGGCTCCTGCACGAAAGACTGCTGCAGAACTTTTCCTCACCCTCCTCCTGGGTTTCGATAAAGAGCACAAGGTAACAAAATGCCAATGGCTGTCCGCATTGAAGAGAGCAAAAAAGCAAGGGGTTGAAGCCTCGCAGAATGCGTTTGTTGCGTGGCTTTCAGCGAATGGCGGCGTGAACGGGTCAAAACGGCTTAAATCTATCAACCCTGTAGATCCGGCTCTTGACCTCGAGTTTATCCAACAAGGCTTGGGCACCCCAGAACCGAATACTACAATTATTGACATTGATTGTGACGACGCTGGAAGCGAGGGAGATTTAGTGGTCGTGTTGGCAAGGTTAATCCGGGGACCTAGCACTAGTGTGAACGGCCTCGTGGCCCTGCCGCTAGGCGTCGTCAACAAGCGGGGAATTGTTAAACGGGCCGGTGAGGCCCTACTTCGAGCAAAACACGATGAGCGGCATTTGCGGTATGATAGTTATAAAAAGGCTATGAAATCAAGCATCGCTAAGAATGCGATGATACTTGCCGAGCAAAAGAAAAATAAGACGGCCAGATCTTTCGACGGTTGGACGTGATGCTTCTACATCGCAACTCTAGACCAGATTGAATTCAAACTTTTTACCAATGCTGCAAGACAATCAGAAACTGAAAATGTGATGAGAAGTCTGATGGAATATATGCGAGGAGCGTAGGACCGTGTGCCCGAGGACCAACTCCGCAGATATAGATCCATTCTCGTCTCTTTCCCCTTTCTACGAACCGATCTTGCCGAGTAGGTAAGGATTGTTAACGGGATGGGGGATTTATGCTTCAGTGGGTTCGAGGGGTTATTGCGGTAATGGCGCTAGTGGGTGCGGTGCCTGCTTTGGCGGCCCAAGACCCAGCATCCTATAAACTTAAGGCGAAAGCCACCTTCACTGGAACCATCTTTGACAGCATAAATAATGGATCAATCTTTGCGACCGAGGAATCGCTAGATGGCCTGAAAGCTGTTTTCACCTTCATATATTACCAGCATGCGCAACCTTATGCGAGCTCGACCGATGGCAAAACCTTCGTCAGCAAATATTACGAGAATTATTACAGCCCGAATAACGTAGACCCGTTTCAATCGTACGTAACGATCAATGATGTCACGAAAAAGATCACCAATAAATATTGGGGCTTCGGTAAAGAAAATGGATTTGAAAATATGGATGGCGGCGGCAATGTATTTTATCAAGACGGCATTCATTTTGGGGGGTTCGACGCTGATTTCACACAATCAGGCGTTGACGTTTCCAGTAGCTTGAACATCTTTAACCAATTGAATTTAAACGAATATGTGAACTTCGACCTCGATATATCCTCATCGGGAGAAGGATTTTTTTCATTTTCGGACGGGATTGCCAGTGGAGCTATGGGTAGAGTCGCTATCAGCAATTTTTCCGTTTCTGCCGTCCCCGAACCTTCCACATGGCTGACTATGATCTTTGGGTTTGCGATAATAGGCATCGCTCTTAGGCGGCGTCCGATTTATCGTCATGCCGCAGCTCTTTAGACCCCTCATTTATTTCGTGTGCCGGTGCTTGGTGGCCGATATCGCCGGCTCGAGCAACTTAGCGATGAGTTCAATCTTTTAACCAAGGCTGGAAATCGAAACGATCAACCTTATGCTCGGCATTTGCCACTTCGATCGAAATGTAATCAACTGTCTTCCTGAACCTGCAAAGATCAGTTCCCCATTGAAATTCTCCCTTCTCCTTGTTCCAATGGTCGGGGTCCATTTCTAGATATTCGGCTATCCACTCAAACAATGCATCGACGTTCACTTTCTGCAAACCTTCTGTCCATGACAATAGATAGAACTGAACAGAAAATGCAGATTATTCCTAGCTTTTCCATGCTCTAAGCCGTTATAAAGCGGTACTTTAATAAGGTGTCCGGCATGGCATTTTGGAGATCGTGATATCGATCTGACCAAGTATGAATCCGCCGTTGTTAGCGTGATCAAATCAGGCAACGGGTCGACAAATCGTCTTCACCGTGAGCTCCAGATTTCATATCTTGAAGCTTATGAACTTATGGTCATGATGGAGCAGGATGGCGTTGTCTCGACACCGGACGACAATGGTAGGCGATATGTTCGAAATTTCCCGGTTAGAGCGTGCTTAGGGCTACGAAAATATTGAATGGAAACAACATAGATGTCAGCCCGATTGGGCAGTGACAGACGCATTTAAAATGGGGGTTTTATTGGTTGGTATTTATAGCACCGTTGGATCGAAGCTAGCCCCCCATACACTGTCTGATAGCGAATTGCTTAATATCGGCCGTTTAATAAGGGCATGTGCCGAAATAGAGGATATTGTTACTGGATATTTGTGTAGCTTGGCGAAAATAACCCATGCTCAAGCTATATTTCTTCTTGGCAGAGCGTCAACTTCCCAACGCTTGGCTGCAACAAGATCCTTTGCGGTGTCACAGGGGGAAATAGCGATTAAGCTATATGACGAGTGCTTCGGCAATGATCACTATCGGGATATCATCCGATGTCGGAACACTGTCGCTCACGGCAGACTTTTAGGCAAAACCGAAGAAGGAAATATTGCTTTTCAAGTCCAAGAAACCGTCGGAATAGAAGGCGAAAAGGTTTTTTTGCACGTCAATGCTTATCCTGGTGATGCTTTCGGGGCATTTGCTAAGATGGCAGAAAGTGTGATTCCTCAGCTAGTCAATCGGCTGCATCTAGAGGCTTGGCGAGATGAGCCGCTCAAGCAGTTTCTGTCGGCTTACCCAAATGAACGTGGCCGGAGAAAGCACATAGCGAAAAGCAATAGCCAGTCCAGATTATCACAAAATCTAGCGCGCCAAGCAAAACTTGCTCACAAAGCCCGACAACGACTGAAAGCCAAGAAGGCCGACTGAACTATAATTGCTATCTCTTGGTAATTCATAGCACACTTAAGCTTCAATCAATAGAATACTTGAGAAGATTTAGCTTACACGGGAAAGCCGGCTCGGTGCAAGATGGCTAGACTTTGGGCAACATAATCGGCATCGTTTGCTGTGAACACATAGGATGGAGGCCAATTCAATTCCTTTTTTGAAGTAATCTGAGCTAGTATATTTATCAGACCTGGATGGCACACTTCGACTTCAATCTTTTTAGAAGAACAGTATAGGATGTGAATCAGTAGCTTACCCAATCCCCAGGTATAGCTTGCTATGGTTATCCGTTCGTCGCTGGCAGGTTTATACCCTGTCGAATAAGATTTCAGGCCGCTTCCCCAATCACTTGTTTCGGTCTTTGACAAATATATTTGTATGCGACCGGGAGCGTCAGTTTCACTATAGATTGCCTGCACAAAATTTTTATCAAGTGCTGGTAGCTTATCTCTAGAATCGATCACACAAACTTTAACGCATACGTATCGGAATATTTTTGATAGGTCATGTCGTTCCAGTTTAACTGGATGGCCCTGAATTAGTGGAGAAAATGTGTTTTTAATTTCGTTCTCAAGGCGGGACATCCATCCACTGTTACATTTCATGCAAATTCGGCCGGTGGTAATGTTTTTCGTGCCGCCTTGCCTGCGTTGATCTTTATTTATTTTCTTCGCTTCAGAGATTATATCTCCGGAAACACTCTTTATCGTCGAAAAGGGCGAGCTCGGTATGATTTGGTGAGCCCATTTCGCCCAAATATGCTCCTTGCTCAGTGGACCGCCATTGCAAAAGATGCAGCCAGTTTGTTTTGAAACTTTCTTGCTCATAACTAAATCCAAGTGAGGAACGAACGGACAAGGCGGTTTGCCTTAGTATCGCCTAGCAGCCCCTCTACGCAGACTTTGAATACTGACAATCTTATCTGCCACGTTGATCCGATTGAGATAAAATCGTTCGAGCTGATCAACACTGGTGCCGGCATTCTTTGCTAGCGCCAGAATGTCGACGTTATCGCCTTTTATAAAGCGGAGCATGAGGGAGGTATGGCGCAAGCTATAGGTCGAGCGTTTCCTTCCGTAGACATCTTCCTTCATCCCTAGATCATCCAGCAATGCCTCGAAAGCGTCAGCCATTCGTTCTCTCGCAGTTTGGCGGTTGAGATATGTTGGCTTAAAAACGTAGGCTTCTGGCGACCGCTTATTCCGTTTCACGATCCGCTTGTACGCCGACAAAGCTGTTTGCATAGTCACCGATTTTCGCTGGGTCGTCTTACTCTTGATAACGTCCAGTTCGAGATACGGTGGGTCGCTAGTGACAATTTTCACATGCTTATGTTTGAGTTCTGGCCATTCTCCGGGCCGAAGAAAAGAGCCGACCATGAAAATGATAAAATCTGACAACTCGTCCCAGTAATCAGCAGCTTCCGAATCGCCGATATTTTTGGCTGCCTTCGCTTTGTCCCGAGCAGCATTGTGGAGGCGCTGATATTCGGCGTGCTCAAACCAAGGCCTCGGATTATCTTTGGTCCGCACCTTCGGCATTGTCGGCAGAAAAGTGAGCAATCGATCAGCGTGAGCAAATTTCAGTACGACGTTCAAGAGAACGATATTTCTTTTGACCGTCGTCGGCTTTAAATTCTCCGCCGAGCTGTTTGCTTTTTTGAACAGTATGAACTGATCAATTCGATTTGGTGTGATGGTGTTTACGTCATCCTTGCCAAAATATTTGGCAAACCCGGTCTTTCCTAAAGCGGTTGATCGACAATCCTTCCAATGGCGGACCCGTCTCGGATCATCTCCCGCCTCCGCTTCCAACTTATTAAGCCATCGATCCACGATCCTATCGAAGCGCAGGTTCGACTTTCGGACTGCTTCCTTAGCTAACGGGAGCGTCCCATCCCGAACACCTTTCTGGACAAGACATTCTCCGTAGAACTCTAGCGCTAAACGGCGAGCAAGCTTCTCGTCTGTTGTCTTCGTGCTTTTCGTGTGAATCGATCGGCCATCCATTGGCAGATAAACACGGGCATACCAGTTGGGGCTACCTCGCCGATTACTCACCGGTTGCTTGTAAAGACTTAAGCCCCGTTGGATCAAGACGGACTGTGTTTTACCCGAAATGTCAATCAAACCAGATAGTTAAACCCAGCCGCATATATAGCGGCGGAATTCGCTATCCTAGCTCGAAACCCTCTAACAACGAAAAATTTGACCTTATTAAATCGCTTCAAACTCTTGAGATATTTTGGAGATTTGCAATCTTGTCCCCCGGATTGACTCTTCGAAGGTAAAACCGTTCCAACTGGTCGATGCTCGTTCCTGCATTTTTAGCCAAAGCAAGTAAGTCAGGCTTCTCACCAAATTTGAATCTGAACATTAAAGCGGAATGCCGAAGACTGTAGGTCGTTCTCTTCTCACCATTAGCATCAATCTTGATATCGAGCTCTTCCAGCAAATCCATAAAGCTGCGGGCCATACGAGTCGCTGCCGTTTTTCGATTGGAATACAAGGGCATAAACAAAAAGTCGTTCGGCTCTTTGCCCGATCGTCCAATGATCCGTTTGTAGACGTCCACAGCCGACTGCATTGTGATCGATTTGCGGAGGCCTGTTTTTCCTCGCACGGTGAGTTCTAAATGCGGATTATTGCCGTGTTCAATCATCTTCACATGCTTGTGTTGCAGCGATTTCCATTCGCTCGGCCGTAGGAACGAATGCACCATGAAAATGATGAAATCGGATAGCTCGGTTAGATGATCGGCCTTTTTCACATCACCCTTCTGCTTAGCCGCCCTTGCTTTGTTTCGGGCCGCCATATGTAGCCGCCGGTACTCCTCATACTCGAACCAAGCCCGAGGTCGATCTTCGGTTCTGACTTTTGGCATGAGCGGCACTGACGAAAGGAGTTGCTGCTCGTAAGCAAATTTCAGTGACACATTCAAAGCGACGAGATTTCGCTTTATCGTCGTGGGAGCAAGCTCTCCATATTTTGACGTAGAGTGTCTATGCTGGATGAATGCTCTGATTTTGGCTGTCGTAATCTCAGCGACATCCGTTTTTCGAAAAACCGTGCAAACCCATGAACGCCTAAAGCTGCGCCGGAATAATCTTTCCACCTTCTCCGGGCTTGTTCATTTGTCCCAGCAGCTTTTTCCAAAGCCGCTAGCCACCGGTCAACTATCTTGTCGAACCTCCGTTCAGGCGTCGCACGGGGAAGCATGGATCGAGGTAGCTTCCCTTCGAGTGCCTGCTTTTTGATGAAGCATTCGGTGTAGAATTCCTCGGCAAACTTTCTGGCGAGCTTCACATCGGACGTCTTTGCACTTTTGGTATGAAGCTTTCGGCCATTCATAGGCATGTAGACTCGGACATACCAGTTTGGGCTGCCCTTGGCCTTGCCGAGTGGCTGTTTGTAAAGGCTAAGGCCCCGTCTGATGGTTATGGCTTCAGTAGATCCAGAAATATGAATAATCCCAGGTACTTAGGTTACGAAGCTGGGTATTATAATACCATTTATAATACCCAGCAAATCAAAGTCGCCGAGCACCATCTTATTGATTTATAACGAAAAAATGGTGCCGCTTACAGGACTCGAACCTGTGACCCCCGCATTACGAATGCGATGCTCTACCAACTGAGCTAAAGCGGCGCCGGGCCGGCCGGGTGGGCCGGGCCTGAAGCGGCGCGCTTACCAGCACATCCGGGCGCTGACAAGACAGGACCTTGGACAGGACCCTGGCCATGACCCTGAACGGCGGCCCGGCCGATGCCCTCCGCCCGCCCGGCCCGGCCACATATTTACGACATGTTTACCATCGCCATGCCATTCATCGGCCCGAAAGCCATCAAAGCAGCCAGTTGGGACAAGGCGGGACATGGATACTCTGCGGGGACGCGACATCGCCAACGACCATGATGAGGTCGATTACGCCGTCGAGGATCCGGCGATCGAAGCGCCGCCGGAGATCGGCAGCGACGAGCGCCGCATGCATGTGCGCGCCTATAATTATTGGGCTTCGCTGCTTGGCGACCGGGCATTGCCGTCGATCGAGGACCTGAATCCGTCGGATATCGAGGATTTCGGGCCGCACAGCGTATTGCTGGACTTCACCGTGGGCGTGGACGACCCGGCCGTTGCCTATCTGGGCGGCGCGCTGCGGCGCGAATGCGAGATTGAAGGGCATATCGACCATATCAGCGAAGTGCCCTCACGCTCGCTGCTGTCGCGACTCACTGACCATTATCTGCAGATCCTGGCCAATGCCGCGCCGATCGGATTCGAGGCGGAGTTCATCAACCAGCGCGGGGCGGAAATCGTCTATCGCGGCATATTGATGCCTTTCTCCTCCGATGGGGATACGATCGATTTCATCTACGGCGTCATCAACTGGAAAGAGATGGCCAGCCGCGACCTGACCGACGCGCTGGTCGAGGAAGTCGACCAGGCATTGCGCAGCGCGCCGCAGTCGATCGGCACCCGGCCCATATGGGCGGATGGCCCGTCCGGCGAATCGTCGCGCATGGCCGAATTCGGTGATGAGCGGATCGACAGCCTGGACGATGATGCCGGCCTGGCCGACCGTCTGGCGCTGGCCCGCGATTTCGCGCAAGAGGCCGGCAACAGCGACGCGCGCACCCGGTCCGCCCTGTATCGCGCCATCGGCCTTGCCCATGATTTCGCGCTCGCCACCCGCGACGCGCCGGAAGATTATGCCGAGATGCTGGAGGATGCCGGCATTGCGGTGCAGGCGCGCAGCCCGATGACGGCGGTGATCAAGCTGATTTTTGGTGTGGATTACGACAAGACGCGCGTCACTGAATATGCAACGATTCTGGATTATGCGCAGGGCATGATGATGCCGGCCGGAAGCCTGGCCGACCATCTGGAAGCCTATATTGGCGGCATCAAGGGTCTGGTGCGCGACGTGCGCGCATCGCGCCGCCCCGAACCGGCGGCAAAGGCCGATCCGGCGATCGAGGCGCGCGCGAAGCTGCGTGTCGCGCCCGCCATCGCGCCCGCGGCGCTGCCCGTCGATGCGGACGGGCTGGCCGTCGTCGTCGCGCGGCGGGAGGCCGACGGCACCGTCAGCATCGTCGCGGCGTTGCCGGACGGCGCGAAGCTGACGCAGCAGGTGATCGCCGCCACCGCCTGATGTCCCGCGCCGATGTCCGCCATCGTCGCACGCTATTATTTTATTGCAGCAGAATGAAACTTTCTTTCCAGAAAGAGGTTGAGCCTCGCCAGTGAGCGGGGCTATAGAGAGCCGCAACAGGCCGAACGAAAACGAGGTGAGGCAATGACGATGCTGGCGGAACCCGGTGTGGCAACCGTGAGGGACGCGCTGCGCGTCGCACTGGCGCAGGGTGCGCTCCCCGAAGAAATCGAAGGTTTCGACGAAGGCGCGACGGAACGCGCCGCCGCCTTCCTTTCCGACACCGCCGCCGTGCGGAAACCCGGCGCCCCGACGATCGCGCTGCAAACCCTGGGCGAAGGCGCGCGCGAACGCTTCATGCGGATTGCGCTGATCAATGACGACATGCCGTTTCTGGTGGATTCGATCGCCAATACGCTGGCCGCCGCCAACATCACCATATACCGCCTGATCCACCCCGTCCTGTCGGTCGAGCGCGACGCGGACGGCGCATTGACCGCGATATTGGAGGCCGACGCGCCGGGCGCGCGCCGCGAGTCGATGATCTATATCGAGGCCGAGCGGGCGGACGCGAAAACCCGCCGTGCGCTGGAGCAGGACCTGACCAAGACGCTGGCGCATGTCCGCGCCGCCGTGGCCGACTGGCCCAAGCTGCAGGAAGCGATGCGCACCGACGCCGATGCGCTGCAGGATCAGGAAAGCGCCGCACTGCTGCGCTGGTTCCTGACCAAGAACCTGACCCAGACCGGCCATGAAATCCGCCGCCGCGACGGCAAGGCGGAGGGCAAGGCGGGCATCTGCACCCTGCCCGGCGAGGAATTGCTGGCCAAGGCGACGATCGAGGCCGCGTTCGACTGGTTCGAAAAGGGCGGCCGGGTGCCGCTGATCATCAAGTCAAACCGGCTGTCCCGCATCCATCGCAGCGTGCTGGTCGATCTGATCATCCTGCCGGTGCGCGAGGGCAAGGAGATCACGGCCCTGTCGATCCATGCCGGTATGTGGACCAGCCAGGCGCTGTCCGCCGCGCCGGACAAGATTCCCGTGCTGCGCTCCGCCCTGCTGGCGCTGATGGAAAAGACCGGGTTCGACCCCGCCGGCCATGCGGGCAAGGCGCTGGTCCACGCATTGACCGCCCTGCCCCACGATGTGCTGATCGGTTTCGACCGCGAGGCGCTGGAGCGGCTGACGCTGACCTTCATGTCGCTGGCCGACCGGCCGCGCCCGAAACTGGCGCTGGCGACGGATGCGCTGGCCCGGCACCTCTATGCCTTTGTCTGGCTGCCGCGCGATGAAGTAACGACCGCCCGCCGCATCAGCGTGCAGCACATGCTGGCGCAGGCCGCGAACGCCACGGTGCTGAGCTGGTCGATCGCGCTGGAGGAAGGCGGCCTGGCCCTCCTGCGCATCACGCTGGACCTGCGCGACGGAGGCGTCGTGCCGGATGACGAGGCGCTCGACCGCCAGTTGAAGGAAATGGTGCGCGGATGGGTCCCCGCCGTGGAGGCCGCGCTGGCCACCATCGAGGAACCGGGGCGCGCAGCCGCCCTCGCCCAGCGCTACGCCAACGCCCTGCCCGCCAATTACCGCAACGGCGCAGGCCCGGAAGAAGCGGCGCTGGATATCTCCGAACTGTATCGCCTGGCGGGCGGGAATGATCGCAGCGTCAGGCTGTATCGCAATGCGGAAGATGGCGCGGCCCGCCTGCGCCTGAAGCTCTACAGCTCCGAACCGGTCGCGCTGTCCGAGGCCGTGCCTACGTTCGAGAATTTCGGCTTCCGCGCGATCGACGAAATCACCACCCCGGTCGAGGGCGGAGCGCAGGGCTATATCCAGCGCTTCGTCCTGGACCTGCAGGGCGGCGGCGACGCGGCGGCGGTGATCGCGCGCGCCGACATCGTGCGGGAGGCCGTTGCGCAGGTGCTGGAAGGGGCGGCGGAGAACGACCGGTTCAACGAACTGATCGTCACTGCCGGGCTGGACCCGCAGGCGGTGATCCTGTTCCGCGCGCTGTTCCGCTATCTGCGCCAGACCGGCCTGACCTACGGCATGAACACCGTCGCCGACACGCTGCGGCGCGAGCGCGGGATCACCCATGCGCTGGTGTCTTTATTCTCCGCGCTGCACGATTCCGGCGTGACGGACGGCGAGAAGCTTGCCGTCGAGGCCAGCGAGACGATCAATGAGGGGCTGGAGAAGGTCACCGCGATCGACGAGGATCGCATCCTGCGCCTGTTCCGCGCCGTCATCACCGCGACGCTGCGCACCAATTTCTTCGTGCCTGCGGGGCGCGAGGCGCTGGCGTTCAAGCTGGACAGCGCAAAGGTCCCCGGCCTGCCCGCGCCGCTGCCCTGGCGCGAAATCTGGGTCTATTCCCCGCGCGTCGAGGGCATCCACCTGCGCGCCGGGCCAGTGGCGCGCGGCGGCCTGCGCTGGTCCGACCGGCGCGACGATTTCCGTACCGAAGTCTTGGGACTGATGAAGGCGCAGCGGGTGAAGAACGCGGTGATCGTGCCGACCGGCGCGAAAGGCGGTTTCTATCCCAAACATTTGCCCAACCCGCAGGTCGACCGCGACGGTTGGATGGCCGAGGGCACGGAAAGCTATCGCATATTCATCCGCGCGCTGCTGTCGGTCACGGACAATCTGGTGTCGGGCAAGGTCAAGCATCCCGCCCATATCGTCATTCGCGACGGCGACGACCCCTATTTCGTCGTGGCCGCCGACAAGGGCACGGCGACCTTCTCCGACGTCGCCAACGCCATCGCGCTCGATCGGAAATTCTGGCTGGGTGACGCCTTCGCATCCGGCGGATCGAACGGGTACGACCACAAGGCGATGGGCATCACCGCCAAGGGCGCGTGGATTTCCGTCCAGCGGCACTTCGCCGAAATGGGCATCGACGTACAGAAGGAGCCGGTGCGCGTCGTCGGGTGCGGCGACATGTCGGGCGACGTGTTCGGCAACGGCATGCTGCTGAGCAAGGCGATCAAGCTGGTGGCGGCGTTCGACCATCGCCACATCTTCTTCGACCCCGATCCCGACACGGCGGCGGCGTGGAAGGAGCGCAGCCGCATGTTCGCCCTGCCCCGCTCAAGCTGGGACGATTATGACAAGAAGCTGATCTCCAAGGGCGGCGGCGTATTCCCTCGCAGCCTGAAAAGCATCACCCTGACGCCGGAAATCCAGGCGATACTGGGCACGAGCGAGACGGAGATGGAGCCTGCCGCGGTCATTTCCGCCATATTGAAGTCGCCCAACGATCTGCTGTGGTTCGGCGGCATCGGCACCTATGTGAAGGCGGCGGCGCAGAGCCACGGCGATGTCGGCGACCCGGCCAATGACCGGCTGCGCGTCAATGCGGAGGATCTGAAGGTCAAGGTGGTGGGCGAAGGCGCCAACCTGGGCGTGACGCAGGCGGGGCGCATCGCCTTCGCGCTGGACGGCGGCCGGATCAACACCGACTTCATCGACAATAGCGCGGGCGTCGATTGTTCCGACAATGAAGTGAACATCAAGATCGCGCTGAACAAGGAGATGACTGAGGGCCGCCTGAGCTTCGAGGATCGCAACGCATTGCTGGTCAGCATGACCGATGCGGTGGCGGAACTGGTGCTGGAGGATAACCGGTTGCAGGCGCTGGGCCTGTCCATCGCCGAGTCCGGCGGCGCGACTGACCTGGCCAGCTATGTCCGCCTGATGGAGACGTTCGAGGAGCATGGCCGTCTGGATCGTGTGGTCGAGGGGCTGGGCACCAACGAGCAACTGTTGCGGCGCGGGCAGGACGGCAAGGGGCTGACCCGGCCGGAACTCGCGGTGCTGCTGTCCACCGCCAAGCTCGCCTTGCAGGACGCGATCGAGCAGAGCGAGATCGGCGCCGACGAAAGCATGGGCGGTGAACTGGCCCAGGCCTTCCCGCCAGCCATGCAGGCCAGCGAAGCCGACGCCATCGCCCACCACCAGTTGCGGAGCGAGATCATCGCCACGAAGCTGGCGAACCGCATCATCAACCGGCTCGGCCTGATCCACCCGTTCGAACTGGCCGAGGAAGAAGGTTGTTCGCTGTCCGACCTGACCAGCGCATTCGTCATCGCCGAAAGGCTCTATGGCGTGCGGAAGCTGTGGGACGATATCGATGCGACGGCGATGTCC
Source organism: Sphingobium phenoxybenzoativorans (assembly GCF_001757355.1). Taxonomy (GTDB): domain Bacteria; phylum Pseudomonadota; class Alphaproteobacteria; order Sphingomonadales; family Sphingomonadaceae; genus Sphingobium; species Sphingobium phenoxybenzoativorans. The sequence continues at coordinate 11,190 of NZ_MINO01000016.1, read as the reverse complement.
GAAGGCGCGCGGCTGGCGCTGTTCGGCCATATCGCGACCGGCATGCGCGCGCAGATCGCCGACATGCTGCGCAGCCTGCCCACCGGCACATTGCCGCAGGCGGGCGTCGCCGCGCTGGCGCCGGGCGTCGGGAAGCTGGCGTCGCAGGTCGATTCGCTGCTGACCGACGAGGCGTTGCGCCGCAGCCGCTTCATCATCGATGATTTGACAGCGCTTGGCGCGCCCGCCGAACTGGTCGAACGGTCAGTGACGCTGTTCAAGATGGACGGGGCGATCGGCCTCGCCAATCTGGCGCTGAAGCTGAAGGTCGACGAGATCGACATCACCCGCGCCTTCACCCGGCTGGGCGAGGCGGTGGGCATTGACTGGGTGCAGTCCGCCGCCGCGCGCATGGAGCCGAGCGATCCGTGGGAGCGCCTGCTGATTTCCGGCGTGGCGCGGGACATGCAGCAGGTGCGGCTGGACTTTCTCGCCGGAACGCGCGGCACGGACGTCAGCGCCTATATCGATAGCTGGCTGGAGCGGCAGACGCCCCGGATCACGCAGTTCCGTGCGCTCATCAAGCGGGCGAAGCAGGCGGCGGCCCCGAATGTCGCGATGCTGGCGGAACTGGCCGGGCAGGCGCGCGGGTTGCTGGCGCGGTAGGTTCGTCCTGACCTGTTTGAAACGCGGCGTGCTCCGGCGAAAGCAGGAGACTGGCTGCTAGGTCGGAACTGGGCTCCTGCGTTGACTTCGCCGCCCTTCGGGTCGCAGTAGCACGTCTGCCTGAACGGTCCGGACTGTAGGCGTATTACGCCGCTGGTTTCAGGCCGCTGGTTTCAGGCCGCCCGTGTCCATCATCTTGCCGTTGGTGACGATCACCCGGTCGCCAAGCTTCGCCTGCGCAAACAGGAGCGCGGCGAATTTGGTCGGCACGCCGATGCAGCCATGCGTCGCCGAGCCAAGCTCCACGTCGCTGCCGTGGATGGCGACGCCATCATCGGTGAGGCGCAGCATATAGGGCATGGGCGCGTCATAGAGGTTGGACCAGTGATCGGCGTCCTTCTGCGTGATCGGGAAGGTGCCGAGCGGGGTCATCATATTGTCCGCGCCATAGAGGATGACCGCCGCGCCAATCTCATAGCCGCCGCGAAACACGGACAGCGTCTGCGCCGCCAGATCGACCGTGATGACGATGGGACCTGCGGGCACGCCCTTGTCATCCCAGACATAATCGCCGTGACGGAACGGACCGGTGATCGGCAGGATGCGTTTCACGACAAGGGGATCATTATCCGCGGCCGTGGCGGCGGCCCCGCCCGGCTTGACCGGCGCGGCGATTTTCTGGACGGGCGCGGCGCGCGGGGATTGCACCGCCTTCGCCGGAGTCGCCACCGGCGCGTCAGCGGAAAGCGCGTTCACGCCCCAGAGGCCCGCAGCCATCAGCAACGGCAATCCAAGCTTGAGACCCGTGGCGATATTCATGTCCCGACCATCCTGCGCCGCACCAAGTCCCCCGGCCGCCATCGCGCAAAAAGCTTTCCAAAACCACTATAGTATCAACGCTGTACCGGACCGGGACATTGGCGGAACGGCGATCTGCGCCCTTTTGTAAAGGCAGCGTTGCGCCCTTCTCACTTGCGTATCGAACATATTTGATGCAGCCGCATACATAATAACAGCCGCATCAGAGGACCTGCATGTCGATTTCCCCGCAAGAGTTCCGGCACATTCTGGGCCATTATCCAACCGGCGTATGCGTCGTCACCGCCGTACAGGAAGATGGCAAGCGGATCGGCATGGCGGTCGGGTCCTTCACATCGGTATCGCTCAACCCGCCGCTGGTGGCCTTTTTCCCGGACAAGGGATCGAGCAGTTGGCCGAAGATCGAAAAGACCGGCAAATTCTGCGTCAATGTGCTGGCGGACGATCAGGAATGGGTGTGCCGCCGCTTTGCGTCCAAGGCCGAGGACAAGTTCGAGGATATCAGCCACCGCCTGTCCGATGACGGCCAGCCGATCATCGACGATGTTGTCGCCTGGATCGATTGCTCGCTGCATCAGGTGCATGAGGCGGGCGACCATTTCATCGTGCTGGGCGAAGTGAACGCCATGTCGACGGAACGGGACGTCCACCCGCTGCTGTTCCTGCGCGGCGGCTATGGCCAGTTCATGCCCGCGCTGGAGAAGCAATAAGGGTCAGATCCGGGTGAGCCGCGCCATCAGCGCTGCGGCTCCGGGCACTGACGCGATCAATGCGGCGGGCAGTGCGGCGAGGGCGGGACGCCCGGCCAGCGCCTTCAGCAGCCCGGCCATCGCCAGCGGACGGCGGGCCGCGCGCGCAAACTGGCGCTGATATGCCGCCGCCCCCTCCGGTCCCTGCGAAAGCCAATGGCGGATGGCCAGATCCGCGCTGGCCAGAGCTATGCCGATCCCCTCACCCGCAAGGGAAGGAATGACGGCGGCCTGATCGCCGAGCCGGAATATGCCGGGTCCACTCGACCGGGCGCGCCAGCCATAGGGCACATGGCCGATCGCGTCGAAGCGCGTCCCGGCATCGAAACCGGCAAGGCGATCCGCCAGCGCGGGCGCGGCATCGGCAAGCTGGGTCATCAGCGTCGCGGGATCGCCCCCCGCCTCCGCCAGACGGCTTTTGCGGATAGCGAGGCAGGCATTGGCCGACCCATCCTCCTGCAGCACAAGGCCCAGATAGCCCCGATCGAACAGGTGCAGCTCGATCCGGTCCGCGATCAGACGGGCGCTTTGCGACGAGGGCGGCAGGCGGCAGCGCAATCCGAGTTCCGGGTCGGGTGACGCTGCATCCTTGGGCCGGGCAAGGCCGCGCAGGTCATGCTTGCCGGTCGCGAGGAACAGGGTTTCGCAGGACAATCGCTCTCCGCTGACCAACGTGAGCGCCCTGCCCTCCGCCGAGCGGATGGCGACGCCCCGCCGCACTTCCGCGCCCTGCGTCTCCGCTCTGGCGAGCAATGCCGCATCCAGCCGCCGCCGGGAGAGGCCAAGCGCGGTTCCGGGCAGGGTCAGGACATGTTCGCGACCGCCCAGGAACAGCGCAAGACGGCTGACGGCATGTCCGCCCAGCGCGGGCGCGTCGATGCCCAGATGACCGAGGCGATCTAATGTCGCCCAACTGAGAAACCCGCCGCAAATGGCGTCTCCCGTCCCGTCGCCCCTTTCCAGCACAGTCGCTCTGACGCCCGCGCGCGCCAGGGCGATGGCCGCCGCCGCCCCGGCGGGGCCGCCGCCGGCGATCAGCGGCGGCGCTCTACGCACAGCCGGAAGGGAAAGATGCGGCGGACCTGAGCGACTTCGGCAAGGCCGGTGTTGTCCAGCATCGCCCGCCACTCCGGCGGACGGAAGCTGCGCGCGATAGAAAGCTGGCCATCCTGCCGGACGATCCGGTGCACGCAGAGCATCCGGGCAAGCAGCGGAAAGCCATGATAGGCAAAGGCGTGGCGGTGCAGGTCGTTCACGAACCAGCCGCGCCGGGCATAACGCTCCTGAAAGAGCAGGAAATCCCGCCGTTCGCCATCATCCATATGATGGGTGACGAGGCTCGACACGATGAAATCCCACGGTTCGTCCGAGAGCGCCCGATAGTCGCCGGTGCGATATATAATCGCCGCTCCGGCCGGGTGCCGCGCCTTCGCCACCGCCTCGCTCTTGGGATTGAGATCGATGCCGGTGAGGGTGCAGGCGACGCCATGTTTCTGCGCCCAGCGCCAGATCGCGCGCAGCATGCCGCCGTCGCCATAGCCCACGTCCAGCAGGCGGAACGGCGCGCGCACTGCCCCGGCGCGGGCGAGGAAATTCAGGGTTGGCCGCATCGCCAGGGTGGCGACATTCACCCGCGCTAGGCCCGCCAGCACCTGCGCATAGTCGGCGGGCGGCAGGTCGGCGGCGTCCATCTGCTCCTCCTCTTGCGCGCGGATGGACAGGTCTCGCATCATGACGCCGCCGAAAAAGCGAAGCCCTCGGCCGCGACGCCGGGGCCGAAGGCAAGCGCCATGCCCCGGCGCGGGGGCGCGGCCATCATGCGGTCCAGCACGAACATGAGGGTGGCGGAGGACATGTTACCGAAGGCGTCGAGGATTGCGCGGCTATCCGCCAGCGCATCGGGGCAGAGGCCGAGGCCATGTTCGACGGCATCGAGGATGGACCGGCCGCCTGCATGCACCGCCCAGGCGTCGACATCTTCGGGCGGCGTCGGGAACAGGGTGGCGCGAGTGTGCGCATCGCCCAGCGCCGCCATGATCGCGCCGGGCACTTCGCCGGAAAGATGCATGGCGAAGCCATGATCGCCGATTTCCCATCGGATGAGACCTGCGCTGTCCGGCAGGGTAGTAGCGAAGGGCTGGCCGATCGCAAGACCGGATGCCTCGCCCGTCACCAGCGCGGCGGCCGCGCCGTCGCCGAACTGAAGCAGGGCGAGTAATGGCTCGATGGCATCGACGGCCTGCAGATGGAGCGAGGACAGCTCCACACAGATGACGAGCACGCGCGCCTCCGGTTCGGAGCGGACGATATGGCGCGCGCTGCGCAGCGCGGCGACGGCGGCGTAACAGCCCATATAGCCGACGAGCAGCCTTTCCACCGACGGACCGAGGGACAGACGTTCCGCAAGGATCTGATCGATGCCCGGCGCGACGAAGCCGGTGCAGCTCGCCACGACGAGATGGGTGATGCCGTCGAGCGGTGCTTTGGCGGCCAGCGCCTCCGCCGCCAGTCCCGCGAGATCGGGCGCAAGCGCCTCATACATCTGCATGCGCGCTGCCGTGCCGGGCCAATCGCCCGCATAGAAGCCGCCCGGTTCGATGGGCGACCCCCCATCGGCCGTGGGCGCGAGGACCGACCAGCGATGGCCGATGCCGCTGCGCGCCGCCATGCGGGCAAACAGTTTCCGGTCGCGCTCCTCCGCCAGACGGCCAGCCGCCCAGTCGATGAAGGCGGCGTGGATGTCATGTCCGGGAACGGCGGTCCCGATGGCGTTGATAAAGGCGGATGGCGGGGCGATGGCGGGCACCTTTCAGGCGTTCTCAGCCATGTGCGGTGGGGAAGGTCGGGCGTGCAATCTGCATGAACGGTCCGAAGCGGCGGTCGATCCCCCTGCGATGCGCCCGCGCACGAATCCTGTCTCGATACTCTCCCGGCGCGCAATGCCGCAGCGCCTGATGACTAGACGTTTGCGCTTTATCTTTCCCGTGCCGCCTGCCGCGCGATGGCGAGCAGTTCGTGCGTCACCAGCACGTCGCCCGCATTGCGGCTGGAGCGGCTGGCACGCTCTGCGGCGCTGAGGCGGCGGATGGCGCGGGCGATGCCGGGCGCGTCCCACAGCTTCACCTGCCGCTGCACCGCCGACTTGTCCTTCCAAAATACCGCCTTTCCGGCCGACTCCACGGCAGCGTCCAGACGGCCGGACCGGTCATATTCCCCCCGGATCGTAGCGAGCAGGATCGCGCGGTTCTGCAGCGGGCGGAGGACCGCGCCCATATTCGTGCCGACAGCGCCAAGCGCGGCAAGCTGCTGCCGCATGACCTTCAGGTCGCCGCCCAGCACGGCGTTGACCAGCACGCCCATATCTTCTTCCTGCGCACTGGCTGACAGGGCGTTGAACGCCTCCATCGTCGCCTCGACAGGGCGATCGGGCGCGGCGTCCAGATAGAGGATGAGCTTTTCGATCTCGCCCGCCATCAGCGCCCGGTCGCCGCCCGAAATCTCGCTGATCCGCCGGGCAAGCTCCGGCGGCAGGCGCAGGCCGCCGTCGCGGGCGATGGCGATGGCGATCTGGTCCGCGTCGCGGCCGTCCGGCACATAGCTGATGCAGGCCATCGCCGCCCTGCTGTCCTGCGCCAGCTTGACGATCTTGGCCGTGGCCTTCAGCGGGCCGCCGAGCGCGACCACGGGATTACCCGCCTGCTCCGCCTCCAGCAGCGCCTCGAACGCGGGCAGCGCCTCGTCGCCCACGGGCATCACGCGAATCCAGCGCTTGTCGCCGAACATGGAGAAAGAGGCGGCCTCATCCGCCAGCCGGGCGGGGTCCGCCTTCAGCGTCGCGCCGTCGAGGTCGATCCGCTCCGCGTCCGGCCCCATGGCGCGCTCCAGCCGCTTGGCGAGCGCCGCGCTGCCCGCTTCATCGGGACCGTAGAGGAGGAAAAGGCGGATGTCGCCGCCCGGTGCATCCAGCGCCTTTTCGGCCTGGCTGCGGTTCGCCTTCATGGCGCGGCGGGCGCGGCCCGCTTGCTGTCCTGCATCGCGAACAGGGCGAGGCGCGAGATGATCTGATCAGCGATGGTCTGCGACAAGCGCTCCAGCCCGGTATCCTCCGCGGCGATGGTCGCATATTCGCTGCTGACCACATCGATGCCGACATCGGACCCGGCGGTGTCGTCCAGAACCTGCGTTCCGGTGGCGCCGTCGATCAACTGGTATCGCGCGCGCAGGGTGCGGCGTTCGCGGGTGATCGTGTCGTCGGTGCGGACGCCGAAGCCTTGAATATTGTCATCCAGCTTTATGACCAGGCGATAGGCCGGACCCGTTCCGCCATTGATCGCCGCCAATTTGTCATTGAGCGCATTGCGCACCAGCCATCCGGCCTTGCCCTCTATCGGGGCGACCTCGACATGCCCGATCGCCTTCGCCACCGCGCCGTTGCTGCCATTGCTGTAGACGGGGCGCAGGCCGCAGCCCGACAACAGCGCCGCAAAGGCGATGGTGAAAGCGAGGGTGTTACGGCGCGTCATAGGACCAGATTGACCAATCGATCCGGGACCACAATCACTTTCTTCGGTGTCGCGCCATCCAACGTGCGAAGCACATTCGGGGCGGCGAGCGCCAGCGCCTCCAACTGGTCCTTCGCAGTCCCCTTTGGCACGGTGATGGTGTCGCGCAATTTGCCCATCACCTGCACGGCGACGGTCACTTCATCCTCGACCAGCAGCGCCGGATCAACGGCGGGCCATGCAGCGTCGGCGATCAGGCCTTCCTGTCCCATCAATTCCCACGCTTCCTCGGCCAGATGCGGCGTCATCGGCGCGACCAGCAGGGCAAGCGTGCGGATGGCGGCGGAGCGCGACGCGGACGGCGCGGCCTTCTCCACCGTGTTGGTCAGCTCGTAAATCTTCGCGACCGCCTTGTTGAAGGCCAGTGCCTCGATGTCGCGGGCGACGCCGTCGATCGTTTGGTGCAGCTTGCGGTCGACCGCCTTGTCGTCGCCAGTCGCCGCTGCATCCATCTGACCGAACAGACGCCACAGGCGGTTGACGAAGCGCCACGACCCTTCGATGCCGCTTTCGGTCCAGGGCAGGTCGCGTTCCGGCGGAGAGTCGGACAGCATGAACCAGCGCACCGCATCCGCGCCATACTGGTCGATGATGTCATCGGGATCGACGACATTCTTCTTCGACTTGGACATCTTCTCGACACGGCCGGCGGTGACCGGCTGGCCGCTTTCGATATGAATCCAGTCGTCGCCGGTCTTCTTCACTTCCTGCGGCGAGAGCCAGCTTCCATCGCCCGCCTTGTAGGTCTCATGCGTCACCATGCCCTGCGTGAACAGGCCGGTGAAGGGCTCGGCGATGTCCAGCATGCCTATATGCTTCAAGGCGCGGGTCCAGAAGCGGGCGTAGAGGAGATGCAGGATCGCATGTTCGACGCCGCCGATATACTGGCCGACCGGCATCCATTTTTCGACCGTTGCGCGGTCGAACGGCTTGTCCGACGGCTGGCTGGCGAAGCGGATGAAGTACCAGCTTGAATCGACGAAGGTGTCGAGTGTGTCGGTCTCGCGCCGGGCGGGCTTGCCGCAGGATGGGCAGTCGACATGCTTCCAGGTGGGATGCCGGTCCAGCGGGTTGCCGGGAATGTCGAAGCTGATGTCCTCCGGCAGCACGACCGGCAGTTGCGCCTTCGGCACGCCAACCGGGCCGCATGTATCGCAATGGATGATCGGGATCGGCGTGCCCCAGTAACGCTGGCGCGAGACGCCCCAGTCGCGCAGCCGCCAGACGGTGGTGCCCTGCCCCCAGCCTTCCGCCTCGGCGCGCTTGATCACCTCGGCCTTGGCCTGTTCGACGGTCATGCCGTCGAGGAAGCGCGAGTTCACGAGTTTGCCGGGGCCGGTATAGGCCTCGTCATGGATCGGCTTGTCCGCATCGCCATCAGCCGCGACGACGCGCTCGGCGGGCAGCATATATTTGCGGGCGAAATCAAGGTCGCGCTGGTCGTGCGCGGGCACGCCCATGACAGCGCCGGTACCATAATCCATCAGCACGAAATTGGCGACGAACAGCGGCAGCTTCCAGTTTGGGTCGAAGGGGTGGACGACTGACAGGCCGGTGTCGAAACCCTTCTTCTCCTGCGTTTCCACCTCTGCGGCGGCGGTGCCGGTCTGGCGGCATTCGTCGGCGAAGGCGGCAAGCGCGGCGTTATCCTTCGCCAGCGCCAGCGCGATCGGATGATCGGCGGCGATCGCGGCGAAGCTGGCACCGAAAATGGTGTCGGGGCGGGTGGAGAATACTTCCAGCCGTTGCGCGATCAGTGTCTCGACTTCGCTCGACACGAACGGATGTTGGTTAGTGTCCCCTGCCCCGTTCGTCCCGAGCGCAGTCGAGGGACCCTCCACGGCAAAGCTGAACTGCAGGCCCATCGACTTGCCGATCCAGTTTTCCTGCATCAGCTTCACTTTGTCGGGCCACTGGTCCAGGGTCGAAAGGCCGTCCAGCAGTTCGTCGGCGAAGTCGGTGATCTTGAGGAACCATTGGCTGAGCTTGCGCTTTTCGACCGGCGCGCCGGAGCGCCAGCCCTTGCCGTCGATCACCTGCTCATTGGCGAGCACGGTCATGTCGACCGGGTCCCAGTTGACCGCGCTTTCCTTGCGATAGACGAGGCCCGCAGCATAGAGGTCGAGGAACAGTGCCTGTTCCTGCCCGTAATAATCGGGTTCGCAGGTGGCCAGTTCGCGGCTCCAGTCGAGCGCGAAGCCAAGCTTCTTGAGCTGCGCGCGCATGGAGGCGATGTTGGAGCGGGTCCAGTCGCCCGGATGCACCTTCTTTTCCATCGCCGCATTTTCGGCGGGCATGCCGAAGGCGTCCCAGCCCATCGGGTGCAGCACTTCATGCCCCGTCATCCGGCGGAAGCGCGCGAGGACATCGCCCATCGAATAGTTGCGGACATGGCCGATATGGATGCGCCCCGACGGATAGGGGAACATCTCCAGCACATAGGACCGGGGCTTGCCGCTGTCGTCGGATGCCCGGAAACTCTGCTTCTCGTCCCAGACCTTCTGCCAGCGGGCATCGGCCTCAAGCGGGTTGAAGCGGCTTTGCATGCGTTACTCCAATATGGGCGGGCGGCGCGGTCGCCGCCTCCAGATCAACCGGCGCCGATGGCCGAGCGGCGCAGGTCGCGCGCCTTGGACAGGATGATTTCCTCAAGCTTCTGCACGGTGGCGGCCTGAACCGGGGCGTCGACCCACTGGCCGTTCTGGTTCACCTGACGGCTGGCCGCGACGGCGAGCGCATCCGCGCGCAGGTCCTGATCGAGAATCGAGACGGTCAGCTTCATCCGCTCACCGGGCGAGTTCGGATTGGCGTACCAGTCAGTGACGATGACGCCGCCGTTGGAATCGGTCTGCACCAGCGGCATGAAGGAAAGGGTTTCGAGCGTCGCGCGCCACAGATAGCTGTTCACGCCGATCTGCGTGACCTTCGACGCGGCGAAGTCGGCCTTGGGCCGCTCGCGCTTGGACCCGCAGGCGCCCAGAGGCAGGACAGCGGCAACGGCAAGTGCGGCGATGGCGAAACGGGAAAGGAACCGGCGGGACATGACGCATCCTTGATGCTTTTGGGGCAGAACGGGCATCTATAGTGGTCCCGCGTCAATCGGCAAGCCCGCGTTTGGCGGAGGAGTCGTCTCCGTTATCGGCCTGTCGCCAGCCCGGCCCAGCCTTATCCCCACCCCGGCTGCGCGATCTTTCCAGTTCCGCGCCCAACATAAACGATAATTTTCTGTGTGATGGATGCAACAATCCAACCCGAAAGCGATTCCATGCACTAGCCAATCGCCGCGCGTTGGTGATAAGGCCAACCCAAAGAGAATCCAGGGACGAGACTCGGTTTTTAGAGCTATGGGCAGGACGGCGACATATATGGCATTGGGTGGCGCGGCTTTCGCGGCGCTCGGCCTTGCCCTCTCCCCGGCTATCGGCTCGGTCTCCAGCCTGCTTTCCATGCGCGCCGACAACCCCGTTTCGCTGGTGTCGCTGGGCAGCATTTCCTCCTTCACGCCGACCACCAAGGACCCGCGCCTTGCCGCCGCCTATGCCAAGGCGGCGCTGAGCGGCAATCATCTGAGCTTCCGCTTCACGCCGACCAGCGGGTCGATGAGCGGCCGCCGGTCGATCACCGTGCTGGTCCGCGCGGGCGAAAAGGGCGGCGTCAATGTCGCCCGCACCCTGCCCGCCGTCGGCATCACGCCGGTCGCGTTCAACCTGGACGTGTCGCGCGGCTGGCGCAAGTTCGCCCTGCCCGACAGCATGGGCCGCAAGCAGCTTGATCCGGTCGCTGTGGAAACATTGAGCAGCGGCGCCAAGGGCTTCGCGCTTGAGCAGCAGAAAAAGACCCGGTTCAGCACCAATGTCCTGGTCGACACCAAGCGCGACATGAGCGCGACTCCGGCGACGCTTGCCGGGGACAAGACCTATTCGGTCGATCTGGGCAGCTCCTATTCGCTGACCCGCAACCTGAACGTCACCGCAGGCATCCGCTATCGCGGCGGCCCGGCTGCGCGGCTTGCCCCGCTGACGGATGACCGGCAGGACAATCAGGCCGTCTATCTGGGCACGATCTTCAAATTCTGATCCGCCTCTCTACCGGGTTAGCGCATCGATCGCCGCCCATCCCCATATTCCGGACGATCTGAGCGAAGCGGCGCGCGGCCGGTTCATGCCGCCTAACGCAATGACGGGAATGCGCGCCTGACGGGCGAGCAGGGCGAAGCGGACGCGGCCCAATGCCGGTGCGCCGGGATGCGAGCGAGTCGGAAAGACCGGCGAGACGAACAGCAGGTCCGCCCCCGCCCCTTGCGCGGCATGCAGCTCCCTGGCGTCATGCGCGGGCGCGCTGTGCAGGAGCCGCCGCGCCGCGCCGCCCCGCCTCCTTCCCCGGCCCTCCGCCAAGCCCCCAGTCTGCCTCCCTGC
>NZ_MINO01000015.1 GCF_001757355.1 Sphingobium phenoxybenzoativorans | reverse complement strand
TACCTTCCTGCCTTTCACAGCACCGGCCCGCCGGAGGGGCGGGGGTGGGCGGCAAGGAGAGCGATGAGCGGACACAGCGCATGAGGCGGGGGGCACCTGTGGCCGGAACGCATGTGGAGGACCCTGAGCGCAGCGAGGGGTTGCGCCCCGCCGTGATGGGTCCAGAGGCGAGCGACGCCCACCTCCCGGCCCTCAGGTGGCCGCGATCCCCAAACGCCGCGCAAAGCGCGACCGCCAGCGCCAGGCCGTCAGGCCTGCGCCACCGTCAGTGATCGTCACGGGCACCGACGAGACCCGCCAGGCGGGGCTCGGCCGACCAAAGGGAGGTAGAGCGCGGCCGGCCCCGCAGGGGACGGGACGGCGTGGCCATGGTTCAGGACGTCTCGCGTTGGCTGGGAAGTTCCAGATTTCATGGCTGAGCGCAGAAAAATTGCACCCATTATGGTGGGCAGTTGTGGACCTTTGCGGGCCGTTGAAGACCCTTCCGACCCTTTCCGGACCCTTTGTAAAGATAACAGGTCCGCAGTGCCCAGATCACGCCTCCGGTCCCGTTGATTTGGGCAAATCTCCCCATAACATAATCAAGTCTGGCTGAGTCGGAGGGCTAGCCTGCGTGAGAAATCGGGATCGACAAGATGAACAAGGTAAACTTCATGAACGACATGCCAGCCGATCGTTTTTTGCGTGTTGAGGCCGTGCTGGATCGCACGGGCTTGAGTCGAGCAACCTTGTATCGAAAGGTCAGGCAAGGAACCTTCCCGCGGCAGATCCGCATTGCTGTGCGCTGTGTAGGATGGCGAGAATCTGCCGTTACGGCATGGCAACGCAATCCCAATCTTTATCGAGCGGATGATCAACTTCCCGCCTCAGGCAATCTTGGCAATCGCTGAGCGCTTTCATCATCTGCATGTCCGCGACAGAAAAATTGCCCTTTGAACGACGTGGTGAAGGACAATGTTTTTCGTACAGGCGTCGCAATGTGGGTTTGAAATAGATTGGCGGGATCCATTGCATCTGCAGGAAACAGTCCCATCCTCGCGACCGTATCCGCCCAATCCTGTAACAAGCGCCTCCGCGGTTCTAGATACAATGCACTGTTATAGGCTCCACGCACGTCCGCTACATGATGCGAAAGCGCCATTTCGATGCAATCTGCGTTATATCGCTGCTGTTCATTAGCCCATGTTGAAGCAAGCCCCCGAAGACCATGTATGGTTTGTGCGCGGCGATAGCCCATGCGATAACAGGCGCTGATCATGGTGTTTTGCGAGATTGGCCTGTCACCGCTGCGGCCAGCAAACAGAAATTTGCTTCTGCTTTCTTGTCGCAAGTTCCGTACTAAATTCGCAGCCTGTCGTGACAGCGGAACTAAATGTTCCTGTCGCATTTTCATGCGCTCCGTCGGCAGCCGCCAGAGTGGCGTAGGGCCGTCAATATCTTCAAACTCATCCCATGTTGCAAAACGAATTTCCGCAGTTCTGGCCCAGGTGAGGATTGTGAGTATAAGCGCTTCCCGTACGATGTGAGGCTTGTAGAGCCGGCCTAGATCCTCGTACGCAGCCACCTTGCGCAAAAAGCCAGGAAACTCAGCAAAGCTCACATGACGGCAATGCTGCGTCCGAAGGCGCGGCTTCAATGCATCGCTAAACCCTGCGGTCGGATCGCGTTCGGCCCAACCATTGGCCATGGCGTAGCGGAAAATCTTTCCCACTGTTCGTTTAAGCTGCAGGGCCATCGTCAGGGCGCCGCGCTCTTCAATTTTGCGAAGAGTCGCCAAGACCTGAAAGGGCGTGATGCGAGTGATGATTTCTCCCCCCAGCATGGGGAATATGTCGAGTTCGAGCCTCTGCATCAACCGAGACGCGTAAAAGGGGTTGAGAACATGCTCCCGGTCGCGATGCCAAGTTCGCGCAATAGCCTCAAATTTCAAAGTTTGGACTGGGCTCTCCTTTATTTCACGCCATATATCTCTCCCCGCCGCCATCGCTCGGAGGGCGTCGTCGCGTCTGATCCTTGCCTCCTCAAGCGAAATCTGCGGATATCGACCGAACTGTAGAACGCGGTTTAATCCAGCTCTATGGCATTTCAGGCGCCAAATTTTTGAGCCGTTAGGCTGAACTAGGAGGTACAGTCCGTCGTCATCCCATAGTTTAAGGGCGCAATCGCCGGCCTTGGCCTCGATCACATTTTGCTCCGTCAAACGCATAGTAAATTCTCCTCATAAGAGACAGGAGAAGGCCTGATTTGGCGTTTAAGGGCAAGGTTACTCGATGAAGCAAATAGGCAATTGATGACAATTGGTGATCAATTATGATAGAAGGGTAATAATTCAAAATGGATTTAAAATTTTCAATTTTGATATGATATGAAACTTAATGATATTTGGTCGAATGATATTGTGAATTCTGCATGAGATCCTTGATAGCCTTGGGAATATCTATGGCGGGGCCGAATCGCTTAACGCTCGATGTTTTAACTCCTGTCCTGTAGGACATTGCCGCTGCGGTCGGACACGGTTAAGCAACGCTACGTCCGCAGCAGAATTTGGCAGGTCCGGGATGCTTGGCCATGTCATCACTCAACGCGAAACCCGACCTTGTCACCCTTGTCCTTGCCACAAAAGTTCATTGGAGCAGGTTTGAAGGTTGAACATTTGCCTGAACCGCCTAACGATGGTGATGATGTTGCTCCTCAAGTTCATCAGCCTCCCTTGCATCGTTCTGCTGTGTGCTTGCGCTTCTCTAAGTGACTTTTCGCTTACGGCGCACAATAGCCGGATGCAGTTGACGGATCTTACCGAGCTGCCTCCTCCTCCCGGCATTGATGTTTCGATGCCGGATCGGGGGTACCGGATTGGGCCCTTTGATCAGCTGTTGGTCGATGTTTTTGAAGTGCCCGAACTGAGCGGCAAGGAAATTCAGGCGGCGTCGGATGGCTCAATCGCCTTTCCGTTGATCGGCAGCATAGAGGCTGCTGGCATGACAACGGACCAGCTTGCCGCAATCGTCGCGGCTCGGCTGCGTGAGAATTTCGTCAAAAATCCGCAGGTTACCGTCTCCCTGCAAAAAACGGTCAGTCAGGTCGTCGCCGTCGATGGCGAGGTTAACGAACCGGGCCTTTATCCCGTGATCGGCCAGATGACTTTGCGAAAGGCTATTGCCTCCGCGAAGGGAGCAAAGGCGGCCGCGCGCCTCGGCCGGGTGGCCATCTACCGCAAGGTGAACGATCAGGACATGGCCGCGGTTTACAATCTGACCGCCATTTATCGGGGCGCCTATGCTGACCCGGAGATATTCGCCGGCGATATGGTGGTGGTGGGTAGTTCCCAGACCGGCAGGATATTCAAGGGCATAAAGGCTCCCGCGTCCTTGATGGACGCTCCGCTCGTCGTAGCGATCCGGGCGGGAGACTAGGATGGCTTCCCGTACGCGCGCCGAGGCTGGGCACATATCTTTCGGCCATGTGATGATGCAGCGTTTTCGTCGCCTGGGCCGTGCCGCATGGCGCGGAAAAGCGATTATTTTCAGCATTATCGCCACATCACTGGTCATTGGGGCCCTGGTGACGCTGATGATGAGTTCGCGGTTCACGGCGACTTCCCGCATCGAGGTAAGCCGGGACCAGAAGAAGATCGCGCCTCCGCAGGGTAGCGGGGTGGACGCGAATCAGGATACGGACTTCTACAATACCCAATATTATCTGCTTCAGGCTCAGTCTTTGGCGATCCGGGTCGTGCGCGTGATGAAACTGGCGGAGAATGACGACTTCTTCGCCGCCCATGGTTTGTCGGCTCCCGGAAAGACGGAGGTCTCCACGCTTGGCAAGCCTCGCTTCACGCCACAGAATTTGGGGGAGCGGGAGCGTCTGGCGGTCCAGTTGCTGGAAGATAATATAGAGGTGAAGCCGATCAGGGGATCGTCCCTGATCGATGTTAGTTACACCAGCCGGTCACCTGTCTGGTCGGCCAGGGTGGTCAATGCCTGGATCGGGGAATTTGTCAGCTCCGGCGTCGAGAGGCGCATGGCCTCCACGGCGGGCGCGCGCAAATTTCTCCAGCGTCGTCTGGCCGAAGTAAGAACGCGCATCGAGCTTTCCGAGCGAAACGCCACGCTCTACGCATCCATGTCCGGCATCATTCCGCTGTCGCCGGGGAGCGATGGCCGCAATGGTGCCCGACAGGAACAGACACTCGCGTCGACCGATTTCGCTGCACTCAACGATGCCCTGCACAAGACGATGGTCGAGCGAGCCGTCGCGGGGAGCCAGGCCAGCGGCGACGGTAGCGGCGCGCTGGCTGCCGAAAGCAGTGGGCGGACGCTGGCCCTGCTGCGCGCCAGGCGCGGGGAGGCTGCGGCTGAGTATGCGCGGCTTTCCGCCAAGTTCAAGCCGGCTTACCCCGCTGTTGCAGCAGTGGCGCGCCAGCTCAAGGCGCTGGATGAGAGCATCGCCGGGGAAGAAAGGCGCATCAGCGCATCCTTTGCTTCCCAAGCGCGGAATGCAGCGCAGCTTGAAAACCGCCTGCGCAGCGAAGTGAGCCAGTCAAAGGCGCGGCTGGACAAGCAGAATCGCGATACCGTGCAATATGATACCTATCGCCGCGATGCGGATACCAATCGCGCGCTCTATGACGGGTTCCTTGAGCGCTACAAACAGCTTAGCGTTTCTGATGTCGGGGCCAATGATGTGTCTGTCGTCGATCTGGCCCAGGTTCCCGAAAAGCCTTCCTCTCCCAAACTGCTGAACAACCTGCTGCTTGCATTGCTGTCCGGTGGCCTGTTGGCCGGGATAGTGACAGTGATGCTGGCGCGGGCGGACAATGGCGTCGAGGAAAATTCCGATATCCAGGAGATATTGGGTATCCCGCTCCTCGGCACGACACGGGAATTGGAAGCCGAAGATGTCGCGGAACTTCTGGCCGAACCCAAATCCGCCCTGTCGGAAGCATATGCCCGCATATGGTCCCGTCTCAGCCCGGCTGGCACACAGGACGCCCCCGGCGCAATCATGGTCACCAGCACGCGTGAACATGAAGGCAAGAGTACCAGCGCGTGGGGGCTGGCGCTTGCTGCGTCACGGTCCGGGAAGAAAGTGATTTTGGTGGATGCGGACATGCATCGCCCCGTGCTGCACAATTATATGAATCTGGAAAATGACAGGGGCCTCAGCAATCTCCTTTCGGGCGATGATAACTGGAAGGGGATGGTGCGGCGCACGACGTCGGGCGGCATTACACTTTTGCCTGCAGGTCCCGTACCGCCTGGCGTAGCGGAGCTTTTGAACGGCGACCGGATGACGATCCTGATCGGACAACTTATTCAAGCATATGATCATGTCGTCGTCGATGCCCCGCCATTGCTGGACATGCAGGATGCTCCGCTGGTTGCGCGTTCGGTTCAGGCGGTGGTGTTTGTCGTGGAGGCTGGCGGGGCAGGCGTTCGCGCTGTCCGCTCCGCGCTGGATCGTCTCGATGGCATCGATGCGCCCATATCAGGCGCGATCATGACAAAGCTTGGCGAGCGCAACGCGCATTATCATTACGACAAGCTCTGAGCGGCCTGGGATTGGATGACATATCCTTAGGTGAGGCGCTTATGTTAACAGGGCAGCTTCTTGCTTTTGCGGCGCATCGCACTAATGGGACGACCGGCGGCAGGGGCGCCGCGCAAAGGGCGTGAACACGGGTCATGGATGTATTTCTCCTCTCCGTGCTGCTGCTGAGCATTGCGGCTGTCCTGTATCCGTTTCTAATATATCCGGTCATTCTTCGGCTTTTGCCGGTTCGTCCCGTGGATGGCGCATCCAGCGGGCATTCCGCCTCACTGCTGTTTTGCGCTTATAATGAAGCGGCGGTCATCCCGGAGAAGATCGCCAATCTGGAAGCGCTTAAGACGCTTCACCCGAACCTTCAGATTCTTGCTTTCGATGACGGGTCTTCGGATGACACCGCCCGGCAACTCGCCGCGCGGCCGGATTTGTTGACGCTCGTGCGGGGCAATCGTTCAGGCAAGGCGCATGGGATGAAGCGCCTTGCTGCTTTGGCGACCGGTGATATCCTCATTTTCACTGACGCCAATGTGATGCTTGCGCCCGAAGCCATCGCCAATCTGAGCGCTTATTATGGTGATGCGCAGGTTGGTGGGGTGCTGGGTTCGCTGCACTATCTGCAGGAGAAAAACAGCGCTACCGCATCTGTCGGCCAGTCCTACTGGAAGATGGAGGAGAGGTTGAAGGACCTCGAATCGCGCAGCGGCAATGTCATGGGGGCTGACGGTTCGATTTTTTCCATTCGCCGGGCGCTATATCCGGATTTCCCCGATACGGTGCTCGATGATCTCACCGTGTCCATGTCCGTGGTGTTCGCGGGCAGGCGCCTCATCAAGGTAAGGGATGTGATCGCCTTCGAACGGCTAGTGTCGGCCCGTGGCGACGAATACCGCAGGAAGGTTCGCATCGCCGCCCGCGCATGGCACACGCACAGCTATTTGCGTCCCCAACTGCGCCGGATGTCACCGATCGATCGCTTCAAATACGCCTCTCGTAAGGTGGTCCGCTGGTTTGGCGGGGTGTTTCTCCTTTCCGGGACCGCTGCCGCCTTGGCTCTCGCCTGGCGAATAGACGTCCGGCTGTTCCTCGCGGCGCTTGGCATCGGCATACTGCTGCTATTGCTGGGATTAGTGAGCCGCAGGGGGCCGCTTGCCAAAATCGCAGACATATGGATTGCCTATATGGCAACGCTTCAGGGCGTGTTCCGGGCCATGCGCGGCGACACGTTTGCCGTGTGGAATCCCGCCAAGTCGCGATAGCTCTGGTGGTATTTCCACGAGGTGCCAGATGATAGGGTTGTGCCCTTCTGAAGCAATTGTTGCGTGATTGCGTCATCCCCCTCGCAAAGCGCCGGGACTATTGTATAGCGCGATCGCACGGGACAGCCGGAGATAGAAGTGATCACGACGAAGCGGGTGGCGAAAGCGGCCGGCAAGCATGTGTCGAGGGCTTTGCTGGCCCTGCGCGCGGCGCTTGGCGCTGCGCCTGCCTTCGACTGCCCGGCGTGCGGTGCGCCGGTGGTGGGCTTTTTCCGCTATGGTGATTGCGCCGATTGGGGGTGCCCGCGTTGTGGAGCGTCGCCGCGCGAGCGGCTGATGAATTATCTGATCGATTCGGGCCGGTTGCCGTTAAATGGCGGCGTGATCCTCCACATGGCTCCCAATGAGGGCACGCTTGTCCGGCGTTTTCGTGAATCCGCTTCGGAATATGTACCGGCTGACCTCGATCCATCGCGCTATACTGTTGCTGGAGCGACCCGCGTTGACCTGATGGAGTTGGCCGACATCGACAGGTTCGATATTTTTTATGCGAGCCACGTCATGGAGCATGTGCCCGATGATGCGGCGGTCCTCTCCAATATCTTCCGTGCACTCAAACCCGGCGGAGAAGCCTGGCTGATTGTGCCGCTATGGGAGAAAGCGACGGAGGATGGCAGCTATGCCATGCCTCCGCGCGAGCGGGAACGGCGCTTCGGGCAATGGGATCATGTCCGGCAATATGGAATGGATTTCGCTGACCGGATTGCAGCCGCCGGCTTTATCGTTGAAACCATCGCCGCTGCGGATCTCGACCCTGCCAACCGCGCGCGCCATGCTCTTGGCGATATCCTGTTTCGCGCGCGCAAGCCTGGGGCCCCGTTGGCAGAAGGCATTGCGCAGTGATGGTTGCCAGCGGTCTGCTATCCCGGCTGGAGCGATCCCCGCGCATCCTGGCGATCGCGAAGCTTGCCAATGTCGGCATCACGATGATTTGGGGATTCGCGGTCACCTATGTTTTCGTGCGCGCGCTGCCGCTGTCGGAATTTCAGGCATTTCTGTTGCTTGTCGCGTTCGGTAACTTCACGGTGTCGGCGGAATTCGGGCTGACCAGCATCATTTATTCGCGGTTGCGCCGTTACTGGCTGCGTTCGGCCGGGGATCCCGATGACGATGATTTCCGGATGGAGGAGATCGGTTTTCTTTTCTTCCTTCTGGTCGCAATGGTCGTGGTTGCGGGTTTCCTGCTTGGCGGAGCGATGTTGGCGGGGTGGGTCGCCACCGGATTACCGCTATTGTTTTTTATCTATTTCCTGTCCGCCTGTATCAACCTGCCGCTGTTGCTGGTTAAGCGCGGCCTGATGGCGACCGATCATAATCTGTTCTGGGAACTGCTTGATCTGGTGCGCCGTGGGGTGACGCTAATATTGTTGCTGGCTGTGCTCGTCGGTTTTAATCTGACCCTTTCCGTCACATTGCAGTTCGTTCTTGCAGTTCTGGGGATAGGCATCGCTGGCGTTCGCCTGCATCGTCGCGTGGGTATGAAGAAGCGGCACTGGGTAGCAATCCGCCGGGGTGGACGCCATGTGAAGGCGCGCTATCTGCGCGATATCGGTTCCACCATGTCCCTGACGATCTCAGAGATGATGGCCTATAATGCGCCCTATTTCACGATCGCGATGGCGACGCATGACGCCAGGCCGATGCTGTTGTTCGACTTCACCTTTAAGATGTCGCGAGCTTTGACGATGGTAGTGCGCGCGTTGACGGAGGCTGCGATGCCCGGCCTTACCGCCACCTATTATGCCAAGGCGCGGGACAAGTTCGCCAAGCTGCTATTCCGGGCGCTGGGCGTCGCCGCCGTGGCCGCAATGGGCGCGGGCGTGGCCCTTGCGATTCTGGGGCAGTTCATCGTCACGCATCTCTTTAATGGAGAGATCGAGATCGCCTATACAGAGATTGGGCTCATCATCCTGCTCATGCTCACTTTGTCCACCATCTGTGTGTCAGTGTTTCTGCAGGGATCTCTCGGCCGTTTTTCGGTGGTTCTGCGGCAGTCCATACCGTTCCTGATTGGGTCTTTGCTCAGCGTGCCGGTGGCGGTGGTTGTTGCGCCGCTTGTCGGCTTGTCCTTCTCATTCGCGTTCCTGGCCATATACACGCTGGTTTTTGTGGGGACTGCGGCCTTGCATGGTATCTCGCTGGCGCGGCTGTTGCATGGGATGAAAGCCGCATCATGAGAGTTGCGATGGTTGATCCGTCGCTGTTCACGGGCCGCTATGATGACAGCCTCTGCGCGGCGCTGGCGGGGGAAGGACATGACGTCATATTATTTGGCCGCAGGATGCGCGCCACCGATGCGGTAAAGCCTCAGAGCTATGCCTATTGGGCCCGTTTCTTCGGACTTAGCGAGCGGTTACGCGCCTTCACCGGGGAGGGGCGGGCATTTCGCGCTGTCAAGGCGGCGGAGTATAGCCTCGACTGCATGATGGGGCCGCTCGGCCGCATGGCCAGTGTTGATGCCGTTCATGTCCAGTGGCTACCCTTCGCCGCCGCCGACCGGCATATGCTTCGCCGCCTGCAGGGGAGGGCGGCGCTCATTCACACCGTCCACAACGCCACGCCTTATCATGGGGACGGGAAGATGGCGGCGATGCAGGGCAGGGGCTATCGCGCTCTGCTGGATCAGTTCGACGCCCTTATTGCGCATGGCGAACCGACGCGAGATGCGCTGATCCGCCAGTCAATCGACCCGGCGCTCATCCATGTGGTGCCGCACCCGCCAATGCGGCTTGCACAGGCCGATGTAACGATGCTGGGCACTGTGCCCGATCCAGTGCTTCCACGGATCCTCTTTTTCGGCACAATCCGCCCCTACAAGGGGTTTGACCTGCTGATCGACGCCTGCATCGCTCTCTGGAACGCCGGTCACCGCTTCGAACTGGCCGTCGCGGGGAAACCTTTCATGGATATCGCCCCGCTGCTGGATGCGGTCGAACAGGCCGGACACAAGGATGATCTCGTTCTTGACCTTGGGTTTCTGAAGGAACAGAGGCTCGACGCCCATCTGCGCAAGGCGGACATCATCGCCTTCCCCTATCGCAATATCGACTCAAGCGGCGCGTTTCTCTCGGCGCTGCATTATGGGAAGGCGATGGTAGCATCGAATGCCGGCATGTTCCGCGGCCTGCCCGCCGACGCCGATGGCGAACCAGCGGTGTCACTGGTAGAGGCGAGCAACGCGCACGCCCTTGCCGATGCGCTCCTACCGCTCATCACGAGCGGCGCAGTCCGGCAGCAGGCGGGTATGAGGGCGAAGGGGCTGGCCAGCCGGCTGGGCGACTGGGAGGATGTGGCAGTGCGGACGGCAAAGGTTTATGAAGCGGCGATCAGGCGGAAGTCGGGACGATGAGTAATAGAGTCATGGCGGAGCTTTCGCGCCGCTGGCTGGCTGTGCGCCTCGCTGCGTCCGGCCGGGTGCATCAATATCCCGAAATCCTTGCGCTGCGCCGGTTCCTGTCAGCCTTCGCGATAGATTGTGTATTGGATGTCGGCGCCAATGCTGGCCAATATGCGAAGATGTTGCGGCGAGAGGCGGGCTTCGCCGGCCTCATTCTCTCTTTCGAACCCAATCCGGAGGTATTCGCGGCACTTGCCAAGGCGGCTGCATCCGATGCGAAATGGCATGTCTTCAACATGGCCCTATCGGATTTTGACGGGACAGCCGATTTCAACATCATGGCCGCCGACCAGTTCAGTTCCCTGGAACGCCCTGCAGAGGGCCTGGATGAGATTTTTGTGGACCGCAACAAGGTCACCCGTACGGTGAAGATGGAATGCCGCCGGTTGGAAAGACTATTGCCCGAACTAATGTCCGCGCACGGTTTTTCCCGCCCCTTTCTGAAGATGGATACGCAGGGCCATGACCGCGCTGTATGCGCGGGGGCGGGGGAGACGCTTTCCCGCATGTTCGGCCTTCAGACGGAACTTGCCGTCCGTTCGCTCTATCAGGGCGCAACCGGTTACCGTGATATGATCGAATGGCTGGAGCAGCGTGGTTTCGTCCCTTCTGCCTTCTTCGCCAATAATAAGGGGCATTTCCCGCTACTGGTTGAAATGGATGGCATTTTCATCAGCCGGTCGCAGGCCGACGCGCAAGCATGACGTTCCGTTCGGCTGATTCCGTTCGCCCGATTGACCCTGGCCGCTTTCTGATCATGGCGGCGGGGGCTATAACCCTGTGGCTGGTCGGCCTGTTCCTGTTGCATTTCACCTTCGGTCACGGGCGGCAGATCACGCATATCCTGTTCCTTGATCAGGATTTTCCGGCCCTGCTGCTGGCGCTGACCGGTCTTGTGCTATTTTCTCCTTTGGCGCGATCGACCGATGTTTCGCTGCCGCTGCCTACAGCACGCCTTGTTCTGCCATTGATCCTGATCTGCGCGCTCTGGAGCTGGGCAGGCCATTATCTGGTTTTCCAGGACTATGCGCTGTCTCGCGACGAGGAGGTTGCGGAGTTTGGCGCCGCCTATCTTCGTGACGGACTGCTTTCCCGCCCGATACCGCCCGAATGGCTGGAGTATCGCCGCGCGATCATGCCTGAATTCTTTTCACCATTCGGCGCTGAGAACCATTGGACTGCTGCCTATCTTCCGGTGAACAGCGCCATTCGCGCGCTGTTCTGGCATCTGGGCGATCCCAATCTGGCTGGCCCGATATTGCTCGCTATCGGCCTGATCGCGCTATGGCGAGTGGCCCTGCGTTTGTTCCCGAACCGGCCAGACGCAGTGTGGGTGGCGATGCTGCTGGCATTCACTTCCGCCCAGCTTTCGGTCACGGCGATGACACCCTACGCCATGACGGGCCATTTCGCGCTGAACATGGTCTGGCTGGCGCTGGTCTTGCGCGGCGGCTGGTTGGGACATGGCTGTGCAGTCGTCGTCGCGATCGTCGCGGGAGGGCTGCATCAATATCATTTCCCGCCCATCTTCCTTGCGCCTTTCCTGCTGTGGATGGTGCTTGGGCGGCGATGGGCGGCATTTTTGGTGCATTTCGCGGCGCTTGTCGTGCTGGTCATCCTCTGGGCAAAGCTTTGGCCGGGATTTCTATTGCATGAACTGGGGCCGCCCGCCGATGTGCGCGCTTCCGCCGGGGTCGGGGACAAGGCCGCTAGCCTGTTGCGCCGCCTGGGGAACAAATGGCAACCGCTTTTCAACCTCAGCCGGTTCATGGCCTGGAACAATATTCTGATGGTTCCGCTGGCGGTGCTTGGCGTCGCGGCGATGAAGTGGCGCGGGGCAGTCCGTGGCGAAACCGTGGTGCTGCCGCTCGCCATTGGCTGCATTGCCGCCTGTGTCTTCGCGCTGTGGCAGGGTTATGGCTGGGGGTTCCGCTATGCCCACGGTTTTATTGGGCCATTCTGCCTGCTGGCAGCCTATGGCTGGGTCAGGCTGGGCGCACATTCGCTCTGGCCGGTTCTGTTCGCTTCCGTCCTGGCGCTGGTGACAGGAGCCTTTCTGACAGACCGCGCCCATGATTATGTCGCGCCCTACGCGGCCAGCCACAGGATGATCCACGCCGCCAATGCCGATGTCGTGCTAGTCGATCCGCGTGGAGGGCTGTTCGCCACCGATCTCGTCCGATCGGAGCATGGCGACATGAAACGGCCGATGGTCATGAATCTGGCGATGCTAACGCCTTCTACGCTGGATCGTCTCTGCGCCAACTACAGCGTTCGCCTGTTCGACCGCAGCGCTTTTCGCCCGCTCGGCCTACGTGCATCGCGCTTGCAGCCCGGCTATCTCGACAGGCTTCGGGCGCATCTGGACGCCATAGGTTGCGCGGAACGCCTTCCCCGCTGACGAGGCAGGCCAATCAATTCGCAGGGCGGATAGTGATTATCCAGATGTCCGGTGGCGCAGCAAGCCGCAGTGGGAGGCTGCTGGTTCCGACGCCGCCCGACACGATGATCGTCTTTCCATCGATGTCGTATCGGCCGCAAGTGAAGGGCAGCTTCTGCGGCACGAATAGGGGGCCGTAGAAGGGAAGGGCAATCTGCCCGCAATGGCTATGACCCGCTACCACAAGTCCGCGCCATCCCCCAAGCTGCCTCACCGCATCAACATTATGCGATAGAAAGATCGGCGCGCCGCCCAGACGCCGCATCGCTGCGATGGTCGCCGGGACATCCGCGCCGTTCTTATAGAAGTCCGGGATACCGCCGATGACCAGCGGCCCACGGCGCACTGCTTCGTTCATAAGCAGGCGGATGCCGGCTTCCTGAAAGCTTGTCAGGATCTTGGGCGCTGAACTGCCATCGAAATGGGATATTTCATGATTGCCGAGCACAGCTACGACGCCCAGCGGCGCTTTCAGCCGCGCAAGCGGCGCGATCATCTCGCTGTTGCTGTATATCTTGGAAAAGGGCTTGTTGCGGCTGACATAATCCCCGCCCAGCAGGATCAGGTCCGGCCGCATCGCATTCACCCGGTCGAAGATTCGCGCCAGCCTCTCAGGGGAATTGTCTGGCCCAGACAGATGCGTATCCGTGATCAGGGCTACACGCAGCGGCGTTGGAGGGGTGCCCGGAGGGAAGGGCAAGATCACATCGGCGGTACGGACAACCGGCATCGATTGCGCGAGCCAGAACATGTAGCCGACTAGGCCGGCAAGTCCGGAGGCTATCAGCGCGCACACGATCAGCCAGCGGGGCAATCTCATGAGAAAGAAGGCGATTCTGTCAGAGTGTGGCGACCAGCGCCTGCGTGTCGGATGTTGCGCTGATCTGCGCACCGCCATCGACCAGCCAGCATTCGCCTTCCCGCCACAGCTCGCCTTCGATCGTTCCAGCGCCGGTCAGGGGGATGAACCAGCTCTGCCCATTGCCCAAGGTGATGGTCTCCTTTGCGGGCCATGACGCCATGTCGAGCGCAAAGGGTTTGTCGGTCCCCTCCAGCATCCTCGTGGCGCTGCCGAGTGGGATCACCTGCTCCTGCATGGGATAGGGGACGGCCTTTGACACCGCCACGCCATCGTCCAGATGCAGTTCGCGTGGCCGCCCATAGTCATAAAGGCGGTAGGTCACGTCATTGTTGATCTGCGCCTCAACCAGCGTCAGCCCGCCGCCAATGGCATGTACCGTCCCGGCCGGAATATAATAGAAGCTACCCTTGCTGACTGTCTTCCAGTCGATCAATCCTTCGATCGACCCATCGATCGCAGCGGCGCGCAGTTCCTCGGCGCTCAAGGACCGTTTCAGGCCGATGCCGAGCACAGCACCCGGCTCCGCATCCAATATATACCAGCATTCGGACTTGCCGCCCGGCAGGCCGCGTTTCTTCGCTTCGGCATCATTGGGATGGACCTGGATGGACAGTTTTTCGCTGGTGAAGATATATTTGATCAACAGGGGCGGGTGTCTGCCCTCCGGTCCGTCAAACCAGATCTCGCCAATCTGTTTCTTTTCAGGATTTGGAAAGATCGACGGAAGATCGGTCCGGCCCCATGGCTTTTCCACTGATTTGGTATGCAGCTTCACAGCGCTCACGGCGATGATATTCCCGTTATTTCGTTGGGCTGTGTTTCTACAGGCGCAGTCTCGCCCTTCACATAGACCCGTTTCCCGCCGATCCATGTCTCAATAACCTGAATATTCCGTATCTCTGCAGGCCGCGTCGTGCTGATATCCCGGTCGATGATCAGGAAATCGGCTTGTTCCCCTGGCGCCAGCGTGCCGAAACGGTCCTCGGCAAACCCGGCATAGGCTCCGCCGCGTGTAAAGGCGACCATAGCTTCCTCGAGCGTTAGCCGCTGCTCTGGCATCCAGCCGCCGGCGGGTTCACCCTTTGCGTCCTCGCGCGTCATCGCCACGGATATGCCGGGGAAGGGGTTGGACGATTCGACTGGCACGTCGGATCCGAAGGCCAGCGGGACATGCGCGTTCAGCATTGTGCGCCATGCATAGGCCCCCTTCAGCCGGGCCTCGCCCATCCGCGCCATCGCCATGCGCCAGTCGGACGCTTCATGCACGGGCTGCATGGAGGCGATAGTGCCATTCTGTGCAAAGCGGGGCAGGTCTGTCGGATCGATGATCTGGGCATGTTCCACGCGCCAGCGCCTGTCGCCCCTGTAGGTTTCGGACAGTTCGGCGATGGCGTCCACCACCTCGGCATTGGCCTGGTCGCCAATCGCGTGGACCGCCACCTGAAACCCATCCATGGCCGCCCGGCTCATATTGTTGCGAAGCTGTGCCCCGGTCATCAGCGGCAGACCGCGCTGGCCGGGCGCATCACTGTAATCCGCTTTCAGCCATGCGCCGCGCGATCCCAGAGCGCCATCCATCAACAGCTTGACGCCACCCATGCGCAGCCGGTCGCCATATAGCCAAGGCGTCGGTTCCGCCCCGGCAATCGCAACCATATTCTCTATGCCCTTGGCATAGACCATGATGCGGACGCGCAACCTGTCCCTGTCGCCCGCGCGGCGATAGGTCTGCCAGTCGTTCAGGTCCGCGCCCATATCGGCAATGCCGGTAATACCTTGAGAAAGCAGCAGATATTGGGCTTTCGCAAACGCCAGGTCGCGATCCTTGGGTGCGGGGGGAGGAACCACGCGGTCGATCAGACCGCGGGCGGCATCCACGAACACGCCTGCCGGTTTGCCCGCCGCCGTCTCGATCCGACCGCCGGCGGGGGCCTTGGTCGCAGGGGTGATGCCCGCCGCCCGCATCGCCGCGCTGTTGGCCCAACCGGCATGTCCGTCCACCCGTTCCAGCCATGTCGGGACATCGCCGGTGACAGCGTCCAGTTCCGCTGCCGTGGGGAAGCGGCCCAGACCCCAACTCTCCTGGTTCCAGCCGCCGCCCAATATCCACTTGCGGCCCGGATTATCCTTCACATAGGCGGCGATCTTCGCCTGCGCCTCGGCCAGCGACTTGGTATCGGTCAAGTCCAGCGTCAGCAGCGAAAGGCCCAGCCCCATTACATGCCCGTGCGCGTCGATCATCCCGGGGATCAGCGTGCGGCCCTGCCCATCGAGCCGGAAGCTGTAGGAGGGGGCAGGGGGCGTGTCGTCGCCCTTCTTCCGTCGCTTCTTTTCACGCGAGCGCGGCTCCTCAACCTTGCCTTGCACGAGCTTGGTGATCTTGCCCTGATCGTCGATGATCAAGGCATCGAAGTGGATCAGCTTGCCGTCGCGGTCGAGGGCGATGCCGTTGACATTATCCACAACCCCTGCGGCGTGCAGCGGGATGGCAAGGGCGAGGGTAGCAACCGCCAGGATGATCCCGGCCGCCCTCATGCGCGGGTAACCCGTCTCACCAGCGAACTGGTATCCTGCCGCCCGCCGCCCAGCGCCTGAACATCCGCGTAGAATTGATCGACCATCGCTGTCACCGGCAGCGTCGCCCCGCTTGTTCGCGCTTCTTCCAGCGCCAGGCCCAGGTCCTTGCGCATCCAGTCGACCGCGAAGCCGAAATCGAAACTGTCCTGCGCCATCGTCTTCCAGCGATTTTCCATCTGCCAGCTTTGCGCTGCACCGCCGGAAATTGCCTCGAACACTTTGTCCATGTCCAGCTCGGCAGCCTGTGCAAACCGTAAGCCTTCGGATAATCCTTGCAATACACCCGCAATGCAGATCTGGTTGACCATCTTGGTCGTCTGCCCAGCGCCTGCGGCACCAACATGGACGATGCGAGCAGCGTAGCAGCCCATGACGATCCTGGCGGCGTTCACTGCCGGTTCCGTTCCGCCGCACATGATGGACAGGCGGCCATTTTCCGCACCGGCCTGCCCACCGGAAACGGGTGCATCGACGCAATGAATGCCCCGGCTTTCTCCCTCGACAAACAACTGCCGGGCTATGCGCGCTGAAACAGTTGTGTGATCAATGAACAGGGAACCCGACGCCATGCTGCGGAAGGCGCCATCTTTCCCCATCGTCACTGCTGACAGGTCATCGTCATTGCCCACGCAACTGATGACGATATCCGCCCCCTGCGCTGCGTGGGCGGGACTAATCGCTACGGTGCCGCCATGCGCTTCATTCCATGCCTTCGCCTTGGCAATGGAACGGTTGTAGACACTTAGCTCATGCCCGGCCTTGGCCAGATGCCCGGCGACGGGTCCCCCCATGACGCCAAGGCCGATAAACGCGATCTTTGCCATGTCCCTCGCATAGGGCCAGTTTTGCGTGAGAGCCAGCCCTTCTTGGCCAGTTTCCTCTCACTGCAATATCGGTTAGGGGCAACTCCCATGAACACGCTCAGCAAGATCGAAAGCGCATTGCCGCTCCCCGTCACCGTCGATGACATATTGGCGGCGCGAGCCCGGATTTCCGGCGCGATCGTGCGGACGCCCACGCTGACGAGCAAGACGCTGTCGCACATGCTGGGCGCAAAGGTCTATCTGAAGTTCGAAAATCTTCAGTTCACTGCCGCTTACAAGGAACGCGGCGCACTCAATCGCCTGCTCCTTCTGGACGATGCTGCGCGCGACAAGGGTGTGATTGCAGCATCGGCGGGTAATCATGCGCAGGGACTGGCCTATCATGGCGCTCGTCTTGGCCTGCCCGTCACTATCGTCATGCCGCGCACCACGCCGACCGTGAAGGTGATGCAAACGGAAGGCCATGGTGCGACCGTTGTCCTGCATGGCGAAACCTTTGATGATGCATATGCGCATGCTCGCACCTTGGAGGTTGAGCGTGGCCTGACCTTTGTTCACCCCTTTGATGAGCCGGATATCATAGCCGGGCAGGGTACGGTTGCGCTGGAGATGCTGGAGGATGCGCCGGACATCGATACGCTGGCGATTCCGATCGGCGGCGGCGGGCTGTTTTCCGGCATGGGAACGGCCGCGCGGGCAATGAAACCGGACATGCGGCTGATCGGCATCCAGGCTGAACTTTATCCGTCGATGTATGACTATATCAAGGATGCTGACCTCCCCTGTAGCGGCGATACTCTGGCCGAGGGCATCGCGGTCAAGGAACCAGGTCAATTGACTCGCAGGTTTGTCGAGCGGCTGGCCAATGATGTTGTGCTGGTGAGCGAACGTAGTCTGGAGCAAGCTGTCAGCCTGCTCCTGCAGATAGAAAAGACGGTAGTGGAGGGCGCCGGCGCGGCCGGCCTCGCCGCCATGCTCAGCCACCGTGAGATGTTTGCCGGGCGTACGGTCGGTTTGGTGCTGTGTGGCGGCAATATCGATACGCGGCTATTGGCGAATGTGTTGTTGCGCGACCTTGCGCGATCCGGCCGCCTCGCGCGCCTGCGCATTCGGCTACAGGATCGACCGGGCGCGCTTTATCATGTGGCGCGCATCTTCGACGAGCAGCAGGTGAATATCCTTGAACTCGCGCACCAGCGCATTTTCACCAATTTGCCGGTTAAAGGCTTGAGCCTCGACGTCGAATGCGAGACGCGCGACGGTGAACATCTTGACCGGTTGATCGTAGCGCTGCGCGAAGCTTCCTATGATGTCTCGCCGATTGAGGTGGCGTAATGAGACACGCTCCCGTTTCGATGGGAGAAATGCTGATCTTCGTCGGCCGCGCTTGAAGAATGGTTTGCCTAAGACTTTCGTAGCAAAGGGCCGAGTTATATCTGCCCATTAATATTCGGCTGACATATCTGCTCTAGCGCTTATCTTCTCTCGAAAGCGAAGCGCTATGATCGAATTGAAGATTGACGAGCCTACTGGGATTATAAAGGCCGTGGGTACGGGGCGGTGGAGCATCGCCGATGTTGATGCTTTTTTTGACAAACTCGAACCCATAGTCGCCAACTTCCGCGCGTCGGGACGTCCGATCCGTTTTCTATCAGATGTTACTGGTGCGGATATACAGTCACCGGAGGTCGAAGCGCGGATCAATGCGCATTCCTTGCGACTTCATCAACCCGGCGACCGGTCGGCAGTTGTCGTGAAGAACATCCTCCATAAGGCGCATGCGCGTGATGCGGCTGTCTCGCCGCAGGCTGCGCTATTCTGTTCCTACTCCGCTGCGCAAACTTGGCTGCTTGCTCACGATTATAAAATCAGCGCCTAACACCCAGATTAGGAGCAAGGCGCAGGGCTGCTCAATTCCGGTGCCGCAATGCCTTTTTAAAAAGCGTTGCGGTGCACCAGCACTCTGAACGTCGCCAGAATGATCATGATGTCATTGAGCAGCGACCAGTTCGCGCGATATTCCAGATCGGCCTGAAGCCGGTTGGACAAGTCCTCGCGTACTTCGGTGGCGCCCCGGAAACCGCGGATCTGTGCAAGGCCTGTGAGGCCGGGCTTGACGGCGTGGCGGTGGAAGTAGCGGTCGTCGATGTCCCAGAACAGCAGGTTTTCTGCCCGCGATCCTACAGCATGCGGGCGAGGACCAACGATGCTCATATTGCCGATCAGGACGTTGAGAATCTGAGGCAGTTCGTCGATGCTGGTCTTGCGGATGAAGTTGCCGACCCGCGTGATCCGGTCGTCGTCGCGTCCAGCCGAGCGATTGCCTTGGGCATCGCACAGATCGACCCGCATCGAACGGAATTTGAGGATGTGGAAGGGGCGGTTGCCGCGTCCGATGCGTACCTGACGAAACAGGACCGGTCCGGGCGATTCGAGTTTGATGGCCAGCGCCACCAGCGCCATCGGGATTGCCAGGAAAGGCAGCACGGTAAGAACCAGCGCAACATCGAATCCGCGCTTCATCAGTCGGCTACGCAGGCCCATCGGCCCGGCAGAGACAACCATCGTAGAGCTGTTGCCCAATTGGCACATGGAAACCGCGCCAAGTTCATCAAGCTCCGGCACGCAAAGCTCTGCATCGATATCCAGCGCCTTCAGCACAAAAGCCCACTGCACGCGCCGCTCCGGCGGGCAGGCGACCACAACACGGTCGATATTATGAACGAAATTGCCCAGCCGCTGGATGTTCACAGGATCGCGAGTGGACGGCTGCAGATTATGGGCGGCCGCGTCGATAACCATCGCGTCATAATGTTCGGGCAGCGCCACGCCATCTCGAATAATCAATTCGGAAAAGGGGTTGGTTCCCATAACACGCCGCGTCAGCCGGATGTAGAACAGGCGCAGGCCCAACAGGATTGGCACGCACATCACTGTGCCCATGCCAAAGACCAGGCGCGAGAAATCGGAGCTGACCTTCAGGAAGAAGACCATCAGCGTCACCGTGCCAATCGTAAACAGGAATGCCATGATTGCGCGTTTCGCACTCGTGCGGAAATCGCGAATCGACTCCAGATCATACGCCTTGCTGTTGAGCGCCGTGCCCAGATAGACAGGGAGGGTCACGCTCATGACGGTCAGCCACTGGTCCAGCCCAGCGAGGCCATGACGCATGAAGGCTGCGACCCAGAATGTCAGGATGATCGCGGCAATCTCGCTCGCCAGAAGCGCAAACCGCAGCGCCAACCGCGTCTGAAACTTGTTCCCGCTCCGACCACGGTCGCTGGCTTGAACACTATGGTCACCTAAAACGTCATTGCCGACGCCGGTAGATAGTGTCCCGGCATCAACCATAGCATTCTGGTTCCGGGCGCTTAATAGCATATAAATCCTCGCTGCCTTGCAGGAAGCGACCCCATTTGCGCTACCATGCCTAGGCTTCTTCGCTTATGCAATATTTTTAAAGACTTTATGAGTGACCTCGAGGGCCGTTGGACGGATTTGGTACAGTTTACGGCAATAAGGTTAATGGATTTGGAGCGATAATGACGGTCCTGGTTACGGGTATCGCCGGTTTCATCGGCATGCATGTGGCGGATGTCCTGATGGCGGCCGGCCGCGCCGTCATTGGTCTCGACAATATGAACGATTATTATACGGTCCGGCTGAAACAGGATCGTATCGCTCAGTTGCAGGCGATTCACGGCGGGCTGTTCTCGTTCACCGCATGTGACTTTGCCGACAATGCGGCGTTGCTGGCTGCTGTTGAGGGGCATGCGATCGAGAGCATCATTCATCTGGGCGCCCAGGCCGGCGTGCGCTATTCGCTGGAAAATCCCCATGCCTATGTGCAATCGAATCTGGTCGGGCACGTCAACATGCTTGAACTCGCCCGCCACCGGCAGGTGCGGCACATGGTCTATGCTTCGTCATCTTCGGTCTATGGCGGCAATGACAGTCTGCCGTTCCGGGTGGAGGATCGCGCCGATCATCCCGTCTCCCTCTATGCGGCGACCAAGAAAGCGGATGAGTTGATGAGCGAGACCTATGCGCATCTCTACCGCACGCCGCAGACGGGCCTGCGCTTCTTCACAGTTTATGGGCCATGGGGCCGGCCCGACATGGCGATGTGGATCTTTACGAAGAAGATACTCGCAGGTGACCCGATTCCCGTGTTCAACCATGGCAAGATGCAGCGCGACTTCACCTATATCGATGATATCGTCGCGGGGGTTATCGCGGCTCATGACAATCCGCCCCCGGACGACGGAGCGGGGAAGGCGGGAGGCAGCCGCTCCCCCCATCGCGTCTATAATATCGGTAATCACAAGCCGGAGGAGCTGATGCGCCTGATCGCGCTTCTGGAGGAGGCTTGCGGCAAGGAGGCGATCGTTGATCTGCTCCCCATGCAGCCGGGGGATGTGCACGCCACCTATGCAGACATTAGTGCGATTTCCGCTGACCTGGGCTTCCAGCCAACCACGCCCATAGAGGCAGGCGTGCCAAAATTCGTTTCCTGGTACAGAGGCTATACAGATCGCTGATTGAGGCGGCCGGAGGGAGTTTTTTTGGCGGGTGGACGGAGTCGCGCCGTTGACGGGCGGGCCGATGAGATGATGTTAAGGGATGCGCTCTATGGGCTGATACGGGCATCCAATCGGGCTTTATTAGTAAATGGGCTTTTCATCACAGGGGGCGGGGGGCATAGTCGGGAAGTGACAGATGTTCGAGCCAGTTCGGGAGGGGAAGGCCAGTGAGCGCCCCATTCCGTTTCCCGCGATTTTTCGTAACCAATCCCAGTCCCTGCCCCTATCTGCCGGGCCGGAGTGAGCGGAAGGTCTTTACCGAGCTTTCGGGCGAGCATGCCGGGGAGCTTAATGACGCGCTGGGCCGCATCGGTTTCCGCCGCAGCCAGAATGTCGCCTATCGACCGAGTTGCGCCGACTGCTCCGCCTGCGTTTCCGTGCGGGTCGTCGCCAATGAATTTCGCGCCAACGCCACCCAGCGCAAGCTGATAAGGCGCAACAGCGATCTGGTGGTCACCGCCTGCAAGCCATGGTCGACCGAGGAGCAATATGCGCTGCTCCAGCGTTACCTCCGCGCGCGACATCCGGGCGGCGGCATGACCGAGATGGATGAGATGGACTATGCCGACATGGTCGAGCAGACCCCCGTCGATAGCCATGTCATCGAATATCGTGAGCCGGGGGCAGGGGGGCGGCCCGGCCGTCTGGTGGGCGCCTGTCTGACGGATCGTCAGGCTGACGGTCTGTCGATGATCTACAGCTTCTTCGATCCGGAACTTGCCAGCCGTCCGGGCATGGGCAATTTCATCATCATGGATCATATCCTGCGCGCCCGCGACGCCGGTCTTGCCTATGTCTATCTGGGCTACTGGGTCGAGGGGTCGAAGCGGATGCAATATAAGATTCGTTACCGGCCGCTCGAACGGTTGGGGCGTGGCGGCTGGACCCGGTTCGATCCGGATGAGCAGGCTGACGCGATCCGTGATGTGGCGGCTGGCTCTCCTTCACCCCTGCCTTCGGTTGAGGCCAGCGGAATATTCCGCAAATAGGGCGGGTGGCCCATGAGCGGCCAACCCTCCATTCTCGATAAGATCGGGAAATTCCAGAATCCTGCCGCCTGTTCCTAACAGTTGCAGCGAATGATTTTGCCGGAGCGCTTCCACGTCCTGCGCGGGGGAACGACCTCCTCCTCGGTAGTGGTTGTGGTGGTCGTGGTTCCCGGCTGGATCACAATTGTCGTACCCGGCGCGGCATAATAGACCTGGGTATTGGGACCATATGCGTCGCCGTTCATCCAATGCGAACCCGCATAGGGCGGTGCGACATAAGGCGGCGGGCCGGCATCCGCAGTGCCGTTATAGGTGCCCTCATAGGTTCCGCTGTAGACGCGGCCGTCGTCACCGCGCCAGGTCCCGCGCCATTGTCCGCGATATTCGGCAGGCCCCGGATATTCGTTGGATGCTATGCTGTTCTCGTCATAGGGCGCGCGGCCGGGCGGTGGTGGGCCTTCCGGCGGAGGGGGGTGATGCGCGGCGGGCGTTTCAACGTGGACGGGCCGCGTATCTGGGTCATAGCCGCCTTCATACCGGTCCCAGTCGATGCCGCTCCGGCTGTCATACACCCGGCCATATTGGTCGGTCAGCACCGCATCGTCATAATAGCGCGACCAGCCATAACCATAATTGGGAACGGGAAGGCCGTAAACGCGGTAATCGGCGATATAATAGGCCGGCTGAATCCAATAGCGGGGAAGTGCGAAGCCATAAGCCGGACGGCGGTAAGCCGCCCAGCCTCCGGGTGCGTCATGTCCTCCGCGCCAGCGGCCATCCACCCGCTGCCCCCAGCGATGTGTGGCGTGCGGCGCAACCGGAGCCATATTCTGGGCTGCGGGTCTAGGGCGCTGCTCCCCCGCCGCCATCACAGGCATGGCGAGGGTGAGCATACCGGCGCCTGTCGCTGCAATCAGAAGGCCGCGCATCATCATCTCCCGGTTCTACGACATCTGGGCAAGCCCAGCAGGTTAACCCAAGGTTTAGCATTGGGTTTCCTGCATTTCCAACGGCTTCGCGGATATATTGTCCCAAAACAGGTCAGAAAAGATCGGCGATTGTGGCGATGTGAGAGCCGAGGATCAGCGATATTCAGAGGAGGCGTGGCGCTATTCTCTCTACAATCGCCTCCAGAGCAGCGGCATCTTCGCCGTCGAACCGCGCGGGTTCCGGGCTATCTAGATCGAGCACGCCGATCAACCGGCCTTCATGGACTATCGGGACCACGATTTCCGAACGGGAATCAGCATCGCAAGCGATGTGGCCGGGGAAGGCGTGAACATCGGCGACGCATTGCGTCTTTCGGGTCGCCGCCGCCGTTCCACAAACGCCCTTGCCCATGGCGATCCGTATACAGGCCGACTTTCCCTGAAACGGCCCGAGGACCAGTTCGTCCCCGATCAGGCGATAGAAGCCGGCCCAGTTAAGGCCGGGCAGATATTGCCAGATCAACGCGGACAGGTTGGCCATATTCGCGATGGCGTCGCGTTCCCCCTCCGTAACCGCGAAAGCTGCCGACGACAGATCGTCATACAAGACGGCCTTGGGCGCGGCACGGTCTGGATCGAAAGCGAACATCATCGTTATGTAAGCAGCCGATGGGTCTCCGTCACCCCCGGTTTCAGCCTATGGTCACGATGTTGCCCCCACTGCCCTTGCGCAGGGGCAGGCAGCATTCGGGACGACCGGCCTCCAGCTCCTCCACCGTTTCGCCGCGCAAAAACTGCTCTTTCCAGGCCTGCATCTCGCCTTCGGAACGGAATACGGCCCGCGAAAGCTCCTTGAAGGGTGGGAAATTGCCGTCGGCTTCCGTCGCGAAAGCACATTGCTGCATGCCCTGGCGGGGCCGTCCATCGGGTCCCTTCACATTCAGGGCGCGATAGGCGAGAAGCACGGATCTGGGTTCGAGCATGTCTTTCGCAGGCTGGACAGCAAAGCTCACGATTTCCAGCCCTGGTTCCGGCGGCAATTTATAGCGCAGATGCTGCTGGCATGCCTTGACCGCTCCCATATCCCGCTTTGCCCCTTCGGGGATTCTCGCCCATTCCGCGAGGCCCAGGAGCAGCATGACCACTGCGCTGGCGAACAGGGCATAGAAAAGCGGCGTCCATGCCGGACGAGCAGGTTCACCGTAACGGTCATCCAGATGCAGGATCAGGGGATCGGTACGGAAGTCGCCGCGAGCCATGTCCACCAACTGCACAGGTGCCGATGCAGGATCAAGACATATCGCGTCTCGGCGTTCACGAGGGCGGGCCCGCGTGAGGCAGGGATCGACGGTGCGTCAGTCCATCCGCACCTTGCCGCGGCCTTGTTTGATCCCGCTGCGCGCCTTCTTTTCGTCCACCCGCCGCGCCTTGGCCGCTTTTCCGGGCTTGGTCGCGATACGGCGCGCGTCGCGTTCGTGCGCCCTGACCAGAAGGGCGTCCAGCCGCTCCCGCGCATCCTTGCGATTGGCTTCCTGCGTGCGGAATTGCTGGGCCTGAATGACCAATGTTCCGGCGGACGTCATGCGGGAGCCGGCCAGTTCCCTGAGTTTGCGGAAGGCATAGGGCGGCAGGCCTAGGCGATAGACATCGATCCGTAGCTGAACGGCCGTTGCGACCTTGTTGACATTCTGGCCGCCGGGTCCGCCAGCGGTAATGAACCGCTCCTCCAGCGCATCCTCCGGGACGTCAAAGACCGGCATCGTCGATCAGTTTCGTGGGGAATCCGGCCTGCGCGAAGGTGGCGGGGAGGGGCGCCGTCGCTTCCGCAGCGGCCTTGGTCCCGCGCGGAATGGACAGGAAGCGGCTGTGCAGAAGCATGCCTCGTGCCGGGTTCGTCGAAGCAGACGCTCCGGCCTTGCCATAGACCGGATCGCCGATAATGCCCGCGCCCAGACCGTGCAGGGCGTGGACCCTGATCTGGTGGGTGCGGCCGGTTTCCGGGCGGAAGGCGATGAGCGACCGGCCCTCATGCGTGGCGATCAATGTCCAATGCGTTTTTGCCGATTTGCCCTTCTGATCGGGCACCATGCGCCAGCCATCCTGCGCGCTGCTGATCTTCTTCAGCGGCAGGTCGATCGTGCCTTCATCGCCTTCAGGCACGCCATCGACGACGGCGATATAGCGCTTTTCCACGGTCCCCGCCTCGAATGCGGCAGTAAAACGCTTATGCGCCTTGGGATTGCGGGCGAGGAGCAGGCATCCGCTGGTGTCCCGGTCAAGCCGGTGGACGGCCAGCGGCCAGCGCTGAAATCCGAAGGTGAGCGAGGCCAGATGGTTTTCCAGGCTCATCGCCCCATCGCGCGGCGGATCGACCGGCAGGCCCGCAGGCTTGTCGATGATGATGGCCTCCCCATCAATGAACAGCACGCGGTCAGTAAGCAGGGTCAAGGGCGGTTCCGATGAATGGGATGGTCCCGGCGGTTATAAGCCGGCCATCAGGACAATTGACGCGGGTCGCGGTTGCTATAGGCATTTGGCATGGGTGGGGAAAGGGCCGCGGCCGCACAAAGATATGAATGGGTCGATGTTGCCCGCGGCATAGGCATTGTCGCGGTCGTCATCGGTCATGTGTGGAGCCGCGGGCTGCCGCATACGCTGACCTACAGCTTTCATATGCCCCTGTTTTTCCTTTTGTCCGGCTATTTGTTCCGGCCCAAGCCGGTCGTGGCATTCGCCCGCAGCCAGATCGTCTGGCAGGGCCTGTCCTATTGCGCTTTCCTGGCGCTGCTGGTCGCCGTTGACACGCTGATAGAGGGCAGCCGGGGCGGGCGCGGCATATTCCACACCTGGCCACAGGACCTTGGACGTCTGGCCTTCGGCGGGTCGAAGCTGCGGGGGCCGTTCACGGTATTCTGGTTCGTGCCGTGCCTGATCTTCGCGCGTATCCTGTTCAATGCGCTGGCGGCGCGCTTTCCCGATCCGTTGGGCAAGGCATGGTGGTTCATAGCGCCCATGGTGCTGGCGGTCGCCTATCTGCTGGGTTGGGTGACGGATGTCTCGCCGCTCGGCCTACTGACGGTGCCCATGGCGCTGTTCCTGCTGTGGGCCGGCGCCGCGCTCAATGTCATCGGATGGCGGGGATGGATGCTGTGGCTGCTGCCGCCTTTGTCGATTGCGGGTCTGTTCTTCCTGCCTGCGCTCAATATGAAGGGGGGGGATTATGGCTGGCCGCTTCTGTCTATGGCGGGCGCAATTGCCACCTCGCTGCTTATTTTTCGCGCCAGTCATTGGGGTGGCGGCGTGCTCAAGCCTTTTTCAGCGCTTGGCCGGGCTTCGCTGGTGATTATGTATCTCCATGTGCCGGTGATCCATTATCTGTCCTACCTGCCGCGGCCATGGATTCTGGCGCTGGCCACGGTCATTCCGCTGCTGGTCTATTATCTTCTGAACCTGACCCGGCCGACACGCGCCGTCTTTCTGGGTCAGCCCAAATAGAAAGGGGCCGGCGAACCGGCCCCTCCCCATATTCTGTTTCGTCCCGGTTCAGCCGTGCACCTTGTTCGCGACCTCGGCGACGCGGCGGCCCTGATAGCGGGCGCCCTCCAGATCGACCTCGCTCGGCTGGCGGCTGCCGTCGCCACCGGCGATGGTGGTGGCGCCGTAAGGCGCGCCGCCGACCACATCCTCATGGCCCATCTGCCCGGCATGGCCATAGTCCAGCCCGACGATCACCATGCCAAAGTGCAGCAGGTTGGTGATGATGGAGAACAGAGTGGTTTCCTGTCCGCCGTGCTGGGTCGCCGTTGAGGTGAATGCGCCGCCGATCTTGCCGTTCAGCGCGCCCTTGGCCCACAGCCCGCCCGCCTGGTCGAGGAAGGCCGCCATCTGGCTGGAGATGCGGCCGAACCGGGTGCCGGTGCCGACGATGATGGCGTCATAGTCCGCCAGTTCGGCCACGGTCGCGACCGGGGCGGACTGGTCCAGCTTGAAATGCGCGCCCTTGGCGATTTCCTCCGGGACGGTTTCCGGCACGCGCTTCACATCCACGGTGGCGCCAGCCAACCGGGCGCCTTCCGCGACGGCGTTCGCCATCGTTTCGATGTGGCCGTAAGCGGAATAATAGAGAACCAGAACCTTCGCCATGAGATGTCTCCTGCTGCTTGATGAAAAGGGGGCCGCCCGCGCGGGGGAGGGGGCGAAGCGAGGCAAGTGACTCGCTTCGACGCGGGCGGCCAGGCCTGTCGGGGCCTATTCGCTGTCTACGAGGACGATTTCGCTGTCCTCGATGGCGGTGATGGTGATCGGCTTGCCGCCAGTGATCGCCGCCCCATCACGGGCGTTGAACACCTCGCCATCGATTTCCACCTTCCCCGTGGCGGGGACGAGATAGAGGTGACGGCCGTCGGCGCTGTCATGCGTGACGCTTTCCCCGGCCTTCAGCGTACCGCCGAGCAGCCGGGCGTCGGCGCGGATGCGCAGCGCCTCATTGTCATTGTCATAGCCGCTGGCCAGAACGACAAGCTTGCCGGACCGGTCCTCCTTGGGGAAAGGCTTCGCCCCCCAGCTTGGCGCACCGCCCCGTTCGCGGGGGATGACCCAGATCTGGAACAGCGTCGTCGTTTCGTCCTCCAGATTATATTCGGCATGACGGACGCCTGTGCCGGCGCTCATCACCTGGACATCGCCGGCCGCAGTGCGGCCCTTGTTGCCCATGCTGTCCTGATGCGTGATCGCGCCGGTGCGGACATAGGTGATGATCTCCATGTCGCTGTGCGGATGGGGCGGGAAGCCGTTGCGGGCGGCGATCTCATCGTCATTCCACACCCGGATCGCGCCCCAGCCCATGCGGGCGGGATCATGATAATTTGCAAAGGAAAAATGATGCCGTGCGTTGAGCCAGCCGTGGTCGGCGTGGCCGAGCGTAGCGAAAGCGCGTTTCTCGATCATGTGCCAAAATCCTTGTTAAGTCGACGGGGAAAGCGAGGGTGTCACGCCTTTTGTCCCGCTTGATTTCCTACAAGATAGGCGTCAGGATCGTTTCCGAAACAGGCAATGTCGAAACGGATTGTTTCCCTATGCGCTTACCAGATTTCGAGGCCTGGGCGATGTTCGCCGCCGTGGTCGAGCATCGGTCCTTCACCGATGCGGCCAAGGCGCTGTCCGTCTCCAAGGCGACCATATCCAAGGCGGTCGGCCGGCTGGAGCAGCATCTGGACACCAGCCTGTTCAGCCGCACCAGCCGCCGCCTGGCCCTGACCGAGAGCGGCCGCCGCCTGGCCGACCATGCCGCCCGGATAGTCGGGGAGGGCCTGGCGGCGGAGGAGGCCGCGCGCGAGGAGATTACGGAGCTGGCCGGGCTGGTCAGGCTGGCCGCGCCGATGACGTTCGGCCTTAAGAGGGTCGCGCCGATCGTGGCGGAGTTCATGGCGCAGCATCCCCATGTCACCGTCGACCTACATTTGTCGGATTCCCATATCGATATTGTGGAGATGGGGCTGGACGCCACCCTGCGCGTCGCCGCCATGCCGGACAGTTCATTGCGCGCCCGGCGGCTGGGTGATGTCCATATGTTCATCGTCGCGTCGCCCGCTTATCTGGATGCGCGCGGCCGGCCGGCCCACCCCTCTGACCTCGGCCATCATGACGGGCTGCTCTACTCCAATGCCAAGACGCCTGAGGTATGGCGGTTCAGCGGGCCGGGCGGGCAATCGGTATCGGTGCAGCTTCGATCCCGCTTCATGGCCAACAGCGGCGAGGCGATGCAGTCAGCGCTGCATGCCGGTCTTGGCGTTGCGATGCTTCCCGACTTCATCATCGGCGAGGACGTGGCGAGCGGCAGGCTGGAGGCGATATTGCAGGAATGGACTCCGCCTCCGATCGGCCTTCACCTGGTGACGCCGCCGTCCCGCCTGCGGCCCGCGCGCGTGGAAGCACTGCTGGATTTCCTGGCGGCGCGGATTGCCGCCGACTGTTGATCGCAAGGCGGGGAGGCATCCGGAGACGTGGCGCCGGAGCGGATAATCAGTCCCTGCCATTGGTAAATATATGGCCTGTATGGGATTTTTTTCCTGCAGGGCAGGATTAAGGATCGGCCGCGCCCGCCGTTAATCTTTCCGCCAGCATGGCTTTGGCAGTTCCGAAACATGGCGGTTTTGCGCCCATTTTGGCCGTAATAAAAAGAATCTTCGACAGGGGTTAAGAGCCGGAAAAGCGATTCGGTAAAGCGCGACTCGTGGATTCAGGCCGTTTAGGCAAAAATTAACCTTTTGCGTTCATAGATGGTTTGGTTAATGAATAGGGCCGCTGCGGTTTCCCGGCAGGGAACGCAATGGGGGTATTGGGGCGTTGTTGGGTCAACGCACTCTTAAGCAAGGGGCTGCATAATGCGCGTGCTGCTGATCGAAGACGAGCCGACGACTGCCAAGGCGATTGAGCTTATGCTCACGACGGAAGGCTTCAACGTCTACACCACGGATCTTGGCGAGGAAGGCCTCGATCTGGGCAAGTTGTATGATTACGACATCATCTGTCTGGACCTGAACCTGCCGGACATGCACGGTTATGACGTGCTGAAGAAGCTGCGCAGTTCCAAGGTGCAGACGCCGGTCCTGATCCTGTCGGGGGTCAGCGAAATGGACAGCAAGGTCCGCTCCTTCGGCTTCGGCGCTGACGATTATGTCACCAAGCCTTTCCACCGCGAAGAACTGGTCGCCCGCATCCATGCCGTTGTGCGCCGTTCCAAGGGACATTCCCAGTCGGTCATCCGCACCGGCAAGCTGGCGGTCAATCTGGACGCCAAGACCGTCGAGGTCGATGCCAACCGCGTTCACCTGACCGGCAAAGAATATGCGATGCTGGAGCTGCTTTCGCTCCGCAAGGGCACGACGCTCACCAAGGAAATGTTCCTGAACCACCTGTATGGCGGTATGGATGAGCCTGAACTCAAGATCATCGACGTGTTTATCTGCAAGCTGCGCAAGAAGCTCGCTCTTGCCTGCGGCGGCGACAATTATATCGAGACCGTCTGGGGCCGCGGCTATGTGCTGCGCGATCCCGATGAGGAAATCGAACTGGAATCGCGCGTCGCCTGAAACGGCTGACGCGCAACAGTTACTCCGGGGGTGAGAACCGGCGATCCGAAAGGGTCGCCGGTTTTTCTTTTGGAATGTGGCTGAAGCGAGGGGGCGGCAAAGGACGGGCTATGACGGCCCAGCCATTGCCGCCATGCCGGTCTTGAACCGGTATAGATGACGTTATGGTCGCAGGCTTGTGAAACGCAAGGCCGCCCTGGGTTCAACGCATATATCTCTACAAACTCCAATGGCAGACGGTAGGTTTCCCACCGCTAGCACGCCGGTAAATGCGTAAACCCAAGCGGCGCCCGATACAGCGATGGTTGCTCCGCTGCCCTTCTAAATAATAAGGCAATTGCTTTATTTTATTCGCGACAGCACGCATAGGATCAATGTCAGGCGAGGAATCGGAGGGGCGGACGGCATGAACAGGATCGGGCTTGAGGCGCAGGTCGTGCGTGAGCTTGAGCCGGACGATGTGGTGCGTGCTGCCGGGGCGGCCGGGTTCGATATGGCGGGCGTCTATATCGATCTGGACCGCTGGACGCCGGCCATGACGCGCGAGGTCCGCAACGCATTCGCCCAGACCGGCGTTGCGCCCCTGGAGGCGGAAGTGATCCGAATGGGGGAGGCTGTCGGCGATCGTGAACGGAGGCTGATCGACATCGCGTCCGACATTGGTCTGCCCTATCTGATCGTCGTCAGCATGGAACGGGACGGAGACCGGGCCGCCGATCTGCTGGCGGAGCTGGCCCAAATGGCGCGGCCGTCCGGGGTTCGCCCGGGTCTGGAATTTGGCGCTTTCACCGCCGTTCGGGATGTGGATGCGGCCCTGGCCGCGGTGTCGCGCGCCGGGGGCGGCGTCGATATCCTTCCCGATCCCATCCATCTCGCCCGGAGCGGGGGGGCGCCGGCCGATCTGAAGCGTATCCCCGCCGCCATCCTGCCCTTCGCGCAGATTTGCGACGCCGGGCCGCCCCCCGCCAACCCCACGCCGGAACTGCTGCTTGAGGAGGCGCGGCATAACCGGCTGGACATTGGCGAGGGCCAATTGCCGCTCGGCGATTTCTATCGGGCGCTACCGCCGGGCATTCCGCTGAGCAATGAGGTGCGATCGATCACCTGGGAAAGGCGATACACGGACCCGTTTGAGCGCGCGCGCATATTGGCGGCGAATATGCGCCGCTGGCTGGCATCCATCGATATGCAATAGGCCAAGGGATTATTGGCCGAACTTCGCTTCCCGTGCGAGGATGACGGCTTCGCGGGCGGCGGCCAGGAGCGCGCCGGATTTCGCCTCACATTCGCGCTGCTCGTAGACGGAGTCGCTGTCGGCGACGATCCCGGCGCCTGCCTGGACGTGCATGACGCCGTCCTTCAATACGGCGGTGCGCAGGACGATGCAGCTATCCATATTGCCGTCTGGTCCGAAATAACCGACCGCGCCCGCATAGGCGCCGCGCGTTTCGCTCTCCAGCTCGGCGATAATCTCGCAGGCGCGGACTTTGGGCGCGCCGGAGACCGTGCCTGCCGGGAAGCCCGCGAACAGGGCGTCCAGCGCATCCTTCCCCGGCGCGAGGCGGCCGACCACATTGGAGACGATATGCATGACGTGGCTGTAAAATTCGACGGTATAGCTTTCCGTCACCTTCACCGTGCCGGGGGCAGCGACCCGGCCGACATCATTCCGGCCCAGGTCCAGCAGCATCAGATGCTCGGCGCGTTCCTTGGGATCGGCGAGCAGGCTTTCCCGGTTTGCGGCGTCCTCGATCGCGGTCTTGCCGCGCGGCCGGGTGCCCGCAATCGGGCGAATCGTGACCTCTCCGTCGCGCATCCGCACCAGAATTTCCGGGCTGGAGCCGATCAGGGCGAAGCCCGGCATGTCGAGATAATAGAGGAAGGGCGAGGGGTTGATGCGGCGAAGCGCGCGGTAGAGCGCGATCGGCGGCAGGGTGAAGGGGCTGGTGAAGCGCTGCGCCAGCACGACCTGAAATATGTCGCCCGCGACGATATAATCCTTCGCCCGCGCAACCATCTCGCCATAGCGGCCTTCGGGCAGCACTGGCGTAACGATGATCTCGGCGGGATCGGCGGCCGGGGCGGTATCCGGCACCGGACCGGCCAGGCGCGCCGCGGTGGCGTCGATCCGGTCAAGCGCGGCGGCAATCGCCCGGTCGGGATCAGACCGGGGATCAAGGGTGGAATCGGCCCA
Source organism: Sphingobium phenoxybenzoativorans (assembly GCF_001757355.1). Lineage (GTDB taxonomy): Bacteria > Pseudomonadota > Alphaproteobacteria > Sphingomonadales > Sphingomonadaceae > Sphingobium > Sphingobium phenoxybenzoativorans. Next base: position 53,147 of record NZ_MINO01000015.1, on the reverse strand, counting down.
GACCGGCGCGACCAGGAACAGGATGTCGGCCAACCGGTCGAACACCAGGATCACGGTTGGACGCACGAACAGCATGTCGGGCACGCCGATGGGATTTTCCGCCGGGCGCGGCAGCTTCTCGACCAGCCCGACAGTTTCATAGCCAGCATGGCCGACAAGGCAGGAGAGGGCAGGCGGCAGGTCCGGGTCCAATTCCGCCCGGCATTCGGCGACAAGCGCGCGCAGTTCGGCAAGCGCGCCCTGAGGCTGGGTGACGAAAGCGTCCCGATCGGTGGCCCAGTGGCGGTTCACCTCCGCCTTGTCGCCGACGGCGCGGAAAACAAGGTCAGGCGCAAGCCCGATCAGGCTGTAGCGGCCACGCACTGCGCCGCCCTCCACCGATTCCAGCAGGAAATCGCCCCGGTCCTGCTCCATCAGCTTGAGCGCGGCGGAAATGGGCGTGTCGGTGTCCGCGATCTGCCGCCGCCAGACGAAGGCGGACCGGCCCGCCGCCAGAGCGGAGCGGGCGCGATCCATGGCCTGCCTGTCGGTGTCGCGCATTCCCCCGGACCGGCTTATTGCTCGCCGCCGCCATTGGCGCGGCGCAGTTCCTGCTTTACGCTGGTGACGACGGTCATGTTGCGGGCGACCTTCAGGTCCTTCTCGATCGCCTTCTCGAACTGCTGGGCATATTCATTGCCGACGACATTGCCGAGCTGACCGCGCACCTGTTCCACCAGTTGCGGCTGCCCTGCGGCGTCTTCCTGCTGAACCTGGTCAAGCTGGACGAGGAAGTAACCGCGATCCTGGCCGATGGGCAGCGCCTTGATCGTGCCCTTCGCCATGTTGAACATCAGCGCCAGCGGGGGAGGCGGCGCCTTGTCGCCACGCATCAGGTCGGCGCGGCGGCCCGCGGCCTTCTGAACCGGGGGCAGGGGCACGCCGGCGGCGGCAAGCGCTTCCTCCAGCTTTGCGCCCTTGGCGACCTTTGCGCGAATCTGTTCGGCAACCGCCTTCGCCTTGATCGCGCCCTGAGAGAGTTTGTATTGCGCGACAACCAGTTCGCGAACCTTGACCAGCGGCGGCGGCGCGGCGGCGGCGATATCGCCCACCTTGAGCAAGGCATAGCGCTTGTCCTGAACGATGGGCACGATCTGCGCATCGTCATCGGCGGCCATGTCGAAACCGGGTTTCAACAGCGGCAGCACGTCCGGGCTGGCCTTATATGCCTGATCCTCGACATTCTGGCCGTTGGAGACGAGCAGCGGCGTGGTCTCAATAGTCAGGCCATTATCCTTCACCGCCTCGTCGAAGGTCGCGCCATTGCCGATCTGATCCTCGATCTTGCCGGTAAAGTCGGAGAGCAGAGCCTGTTCTTTCTGGCCGCGCAGCGTCTCGGTGATTTGCGGGCGCACCTGATCCAGCGTCTGGGCAGGCTTGCGGTCGATGGCGGTGACGCGCAGCAGGCTCCAGCCAAGCGGGGCGCGGACGGGGCCGACCAGGCCGCCCTGCGGAGCGGTGAAACCCTGGGCAGCGATGGCGGCGGAGGAGGTGGCGGCAAGCTGCGCCTGTGTCTGGCCCGTCAGGGTCGAGACGGACAGGCCAGCCGACTGCGCAGCCGCGGCGAGGGTCTTGCCACCCGCAACGTCCGCCGCGACGGTCTTGGCGGCGGCTTCGGTCGGCAGGATCAACTGCTCGAAGCTGCGCGTCTCGGTCGCGGCATAGGCGGTCTTGTTGTCATTGTAATATTTGCCGATTTCCGCGTCGCTCGGCTGTGCAGCGGCGGCGAAGCGCGACAGGTCGATCACGGCATAGCGGAGGCGGCGCTGTTCGGGGATCGTATAGCGCCCGGCATTGGCCTTGTAATAGGCGGCAAGCTGCGCATCGGTGGGTGCAGTGGCCGGTACGAAGGCTTCGGAAGGAATCGCAGCGATGCGTCCTGCGCGCGCCTCCAGCAGCAGCGAGGCATAGGGCAGGACAAGGCTGTCCGGCAGGCGGACGCCCAGAGTTGCCGGACCCACCACCTGCTTGCCCATGATTTCCTGGGTAATGTCGTCGCGCAGCAGCTTCTCGCTGACATTCTGGCCGGCCAGAGCGCGGCGGAAGATGTCTTCGCTGAAATTGCCCGATGCGTCCTGGAAAGCCGGGATGGCGGCGATCTGCCCGTCGACCATCCGCTTGCTGACGCTCATCCCCTCATTCTTGCCGAAGGCGGCGATGGAAAGGCCCGCAACAAGCTGATCATAAACCTGGTCGACGCCGCCCTGGGCGAGGAAGGATGCGATCTGCAATGTCGGATTATTGCGGCGCTCCTGCTCGAAAACGCGCTGCGACCGGCTTTGCAGGTCGGCGGAGGAGAGGGCCGATCCGTTTACCTTGGCGGCGTTGCTTCCCGCGCCGCCGAACAGGCTGGTGATCCCGCCGCCCTGGCTGTTGCCGGTGATATCGCCCATCGCAAAGGCGATGCCGATGATGGCCAGGAAGCCGAGGGCGATCCATGTGCCGACCTTCGATCCAAGAAAACGGCGGAAAAAACTGAGCATCGGGGGTCCGGAAATGGCTGTATCGTTACGGGTCACCCACTAGGCCGCTTGGGGAGAAGCATCAAGCGGTTACTGGACATGTGGGCATCAGACGCTATCGCCGCTCCCATCATTCACCCTCTCGTGCAGGAGAAGAAGGCTCATGGGCAGGCGCAAGCTGGTTGTCGGCAACTGGAAGATGAACGGGCTGCGCGCCCAATTGCCTGAGATCGCGGCGATCGGGGAACTGGCGGGCCAGCATCCGGCGGTCGAGGTAGGATTGTGCGTACCCGCGACCCTGATCGAAGCGGCAAGCGGCGTGTCGGGCGCCGCCTTCATCGGTGGGCAGGATTGCCATCAGAAGGCGAGCGGCGCGCATACGGGATGCGTTTCCGCCGCGATGCTGAAGGAAGCGGGCGCGGGCTGGGTCATTGTCGGCCATAGCGAACGGCGCATGGACCAGGGCGAGACTGACGCAGACATCGCCGCGAAGGCTCTGGCCGCCAACGCGGAGGGGCTGAAGGTCATATTGTGCGTGGGCGAGAGCCTGGACGTGCGCGATGCGGGCAGTGCCGAGAGCGTGGTGTCGGCGCAATTGCTGGCCTCGCTGCCGGAGGGGGCTGCGGCGGAGTGGCTGGCCATCGCCTATGAGCCGATCTGGGCGATCGGCACGGGCCGCATTCCGACGATGGAGGCGGTGGAGACCATGCATGTCGCCCTGCGCGCGGCCCTTGCAACGAAGATCGGCGCAGACGCGGACGGCATGCGCATCCTCTATGGCGGCTCAATGAACGGCGAGAATGCCGCGGAGTTGATGGCCATTGCGGATGTCGACGGCGGCCTGGTCGGCGGCGCGAGCCTGACGGCAGGCAAATTCGCGCCGGTGATCGCCGCTGCGGGCTGATGCAGCAAATCGTTGAGCAGCGCTGATTTGGCGGCTAAGGCGCATCTGTGAACCGGATCGGCCAAATCCTGATGGCGCTGCTGCTGTTGCTGGGGCAGATGAGCGTGCTTGAACCGGCGGTGTCGAGCACGCCGCCGTCGTCGGACGCCGTGCACGCCACGCTGCCCTGCCATTCCGAATCCCGTTCGCACAAGGCACCCCTGCCGCATATGTGCTGTTCCGCCAGCCTCGCCTTTACGGCGACGGCGGAAACGCGGTTGCCCAGCCGGGCGAAGATCGCTGCGGTGGAGCCTGCGCATTGCGCCACGCCTTTGTCTGGCATGGCCCTGCCGCCCCGCACGCCGCCGCCGCGCGCCTGACCTGAAACCGGTAGCGCCGTTCCCAGTGGACGGCATGGAAGGGCGCACTGGCGCCCGCGATCGCCCGCATCTGTCTCCAGACGGGCGACGGTTCAGGATATCTATATGAAATATATATCATTTGTTCCCGCTACGGGAGCATTGGCGCTGGCGTTTCTTGCCGCACCGCAAGTGGCGATGGCGCAGGCCAATGAGGAGAGCACCGAGGAAGAAGAAAGTGGCGAAATCGTCGTTCAGGCGACCCGTTCCGGGCGACGGCTGGCCGACGAGCCGATCCGTGTCGACGTGCTCGATCGCGAGGAGATCGAGGAGAAGATGCTGATGAAGCCCGGCAATGTGGCGATGATCCTCAGCGAGACCGGCGGCGTCCGGGTGCAGGTGACTTCGCCGGCGCTGGGCGCGTCCAATGTCCGCATTCAGGGGATGGATGGGCGCTTCACGCAATTGCTGGCGGATGGGCTGCCGCTGTACGGGCAGGCGGCTTCGCTCGGCTTGCTGCAGATACCGCCGACAGACCTTGCCCAGGTGGAGGTGATCAAGGGGGCGGCGTCTGCGCTCTATGGTCCCTCGGCGCTGGGCGGTGTCATCAATCTGGTGTCGCGCCGCCCCACCGACACATTGGGGGGCGAGGCGCTGCTCAACATCACCAGCCGCGACGGACAGGATGCGACCGCCTATGTCGCCGGGCCGATCGCGGAGGGCCTGGGCGCATCGATCACCGGCGGCGTTCACCGGCAAACGCGCCGCGACCTGGACGGTGACGGCTGGATCGACATGCCGGGTTATGATCGCTGGACCGTCCGCCCGCGTCTGTTCTGGGAAGGGGCCGAAGGAGGAAAGGCGTTTCTTACGCTCGGCGCGATGGATGAAAGCAGGCGGGGCGGCACCCTCAAGGGGCGCACGACTCCCGACGGCATGCCCTTTCCCCAGACCCAGGATACGCGGCGCTATGACGCCGGGTTGACGGCGGAGATGCCGGTCGAGGGGCTGGGCACGGTGAATATCCGCGCCTCGGCGATGACCCAGAAGCATCGGCACGGCTCTGGCGCGGTGATTGAGAATGACCGTCACAGCACCTTGTTCGGCGAGGCGTCGCTTTCGGGCAAAGGCGCGGGGACAAGCTGGATCGGCGGTGTCGCCGTGCAGGCCGACCGTTACCGGTCAAGGACCTTTCCCGCCTTCGATTACCGCTACACCAGCCCCGCCATATTCGGTCAGGTCGAGCAGGATTTGACGCCCGATCTGACCCTGGCCGGGAGTGCGCGGCTGGATGCGCATAATGCATATGGCACGCAGTTCAGTCCACGATTCTCGGCCCTGTACCGGCCGGGACCCTGGAAGATCCGCGCCTCGGCCGGGCGGGGTTTCTATGCGCCCACGCCCTTTGTCGATGAGATAGAGGCGGCTGGGCTATCCCGGCTGGACCCGCTTGCCGGGGTGAGGGCGGAGACCGCCAAGGGCGCTTCGGTGGACTTCGGCTATGCCAAGGGACCAGTCGAGGCGAATGTGACGCTGTTCGGCTCCAACATTCAGGACAGCACCCGGCTGATCCCTTTCAGTTCGACCGGGGCGGGTCAGCCCGATCGCGTGCGGCTGATCAATGTGCCCGGAGAGACGCGCCTGCGCGGCATGGAGCTTCTGCTCCGTTACCGCTGGCAGCAGATTACCTTGACCGGCAGCTATGTGCATGTTCATGCGTCCGAACCGGCGCTGTCCGGGGCAGGGCGTCAGCCCGCGCCGCTGACGCCGCGCCACACCGGCGGACTGGTCGCCATATGGGAAAAGCCGGGCAAGGGCAGGATTGGTCTGGAAACCTATTATACCGGGCGGCAGGCGCTGGAGAACAATCCCTATCGCCAGTCGAGCAAACCCTATGTCGAGATGGGGATGATGGGCGAGCTGATCCTGGGCAAGATCAGCCTGTTCCTGAACGCGGAGAATATCCTGAACGTCCGCCAGACCCGCTATGATCCATTGCTCCTGCCGCGCCGCGCGGTGGATGGCCGCTGGACGACGGATGTGTGGTCGCCGACGGACGGGTTCGTGCTGAACGGCGGGATTCGCTTCAAATTCGGCGGATAGGCGAGGCACGGTCCCCCGGCTGGGCCTCCGCCCGACCGGGGGACCGTTTGTGCGGTCATAGTGGCGTGAAACCTCCGCGCTTGGTGGAAAAGTCATGCAGATGACTGTCAATTGGTGCGTTGACTAAGGTGGATCTTTCCCTGAATTTTCCGACGACGACTAAAGCGTTTCGATAATTCAGGAGAAGACAAGAATGGCCCGCATATCGCTCTGCGAACCGCAAGATCTGCCGCCCTCCCTGCAGCGCATGAGCGAGGAGCATGGCCATGACCCAATGATGGTCAACATGTTGCAGGGTTTCGCGCCCGTGCCTGAACTCATCCAATCCTTCATGGGCTGGTACTATCCCTGGCATGCCAATGGAGAAGGGGTGCCTGCCCGCCTTCCGGCGCGGTTGAAGGAGCTGGTCCGTCTGCGGATCGCGACCTTCACCGGCTGCAGGTTGTGCAAGGCCTCGCGCCAGCAGCCCGACACCATTTCCGAGGATCTCGCCGAATATATCGATGACCCGGAAACCCAGGAAAAACTCAGCCCCGCAGAGGCCGTGGCCGTCCAGTTCGCCGCCAAGCTGGCCACCGATCATTTCAGCGTCACCGACGCGGATTTCGCCGTTCTGCGCAGGCATTTCGATAATGCCCAGATCCTCGAACTGCTGGTGATGGTGAGCGTCATCTATCTGGGGTTCGGCCGCGTCCTGTCGGTGTTGGAACTGGACAACGCCACCTGCCCGATACCCTCGGCCGCGCCGGCATGGACGACTGCGCCCGAAAATGCGGGCATGCAGGCGCAGCGGGACTATAGGGCGCTCCACGCCGCGCCGGTGGAGGGCTGATACTCCATCCGGGGATTTCCGTCGCGGGCATGCCGTTTCCGGGCGCCCGCGACGAAGACGCCCTCAGCCAAAGCCCAGCGGAGATCTGTAGCCCGGCGAAGAATAGACCAGCCGCTGTTCGCCGACGAAATTGTAACTGGTCTTATGGTCGATGAAATTCGGCTCATCGGCGGCGATCGCGGCCAGCGCTTCCTTTCCGGCGGGTGACTGCCATGCGGCAATCAGCGCTTCCTCGCTTTCAAACCAATGTTCGGCAACGCCGTCATAGGGAAGGCTGGCGCCCGGATTGGCGTTTCGCGGGCCATTGACCATGTCGAAAACCCTGGGGTGAGCCACCCGCGTCTGGACGTAGCGAACATCTCCGATCAGGTCGAGATATTGCGACACCAGCGGACCATGATGGTTGCGCCAATAGTCGTCAAACTCCTCCAGGGACATTCCGGGGCGACGGCGGGCAAAGGTCAATATCTTCAGCATCCATTCCTCCTTCTTTTTTGTCCGGCGCTGGCGTCGCTATCCCTATGTATATGGACCGTGAGCGAAGCCGTACGCCGCAACCGAACCGTTCGGACATTGATTGCCCGCAACGATTAGGCCGGAGCGGAAATTAGTTGGGCGGTGGATGCAGCGCCAGCCGGGCCGGACGCGAAGCAGCTTCCCACAATGGCGATAGCGGACATGCCCCAGCCATAAGCGCGTCCCTCCGCCATTGCCCCCAGCCCACATCATCGCTATGTGCCCGCCAACGCATTTCATAACCGGGCTTTGACTTCCGCATGTTCACCTTCCTCCTTGTCGTCCAGGCGATCATCGGCGCGATCCTGGTCACCGTCATCCTGATGCAGCGGTCGGAAGGCGGCGGTCTGGGCATGGGTGGCAGCCCGTCCGGCTTCATGTCGGCGCGCGGCGCGGCGGATTTCCTGACCCGGTCGACGACGATCCTGGCGACGCTGTTCGTCGGCTTGTCGATCGTCATGGCGGTCATCGCCTCGGTCAAGCATGCGCCGAGCACCATCGACACCTCGCTGTCCAAGACGCAGACTCCTGCAGCGGCGAACGGCGCTCCGCCGATGGCGGGTCAGGACCCGCTGGCAGGCGCGGCGCAGTCTGTCGGCAACAGCGCGGCTCCTGCGGCGACGGGCAATCAGACCGTTCCGCTGGCCAACTGATCCAGATCAAAAAACTATTTCCGAGTATTTTTGCAGGCGGGCGGATTCGCGCGCTTGCCCAACAGCTTTGTTAGGGGCTAAGCCTTCATTCCCATGGCGCGGTATATATTCATAACCGGCGGCGTGGTCTCCTCGCTTGGCAAGGGCCTTATGGCCGCCAGTCTTGCAGCTCTGCTGCAGGCGCGGGGATATCGCGTGCGTATCCGGAAGTTCGATCCCTATCTCAATGTCGATCCGGGCACGATGTCGCCCTATCAGCATGGCGAGGTCTATGTGACCGATGACGGGGCGGAAACCGACCTTGACCTTGGCCATTATGAACGGTTTACCGGCGTCCCTTCGCATCAGTCCGACAATGTGACGCAGGGCCGCATCTATCAGACGATCATCACCAAGGAGCGCCGCGGCGACTATCTTGGCGCGACGGTGCAGGTGATCCCGCACGTCACGGACGAGATCAAGGCCTTCGCCATGGCGGACACCGACAATCTGGATTTCGTCCTGTGCGAGATTGGCGGCACAGTCGGCGACATCGAAAGCCTTCCCTTCATGGAGGCGATTCGCCAGCTCCACAACGATCTGGGCCGGGGGCAGTCGATCTTCGTCCATGTGACGCTGGTGCCGTACATCGCGGCGGCCGGTGAGCTGAAGACCAAGCCGACGCAGCATAGCGTGCGCGAACTGACGTCGCTCGGCATCCAGCCCAATATCCTGCTGTGCCGGTGCGAGCAGCCTTTGCCGGATAGCGAACGGGCCAAGATCGCCCTGTTCTGCAACGTCCGCAAGGAAGCGGTGATCCCGGCGCTTGACGCGCCCAGCATCTATTCAGTGCCGACCCAATATCATGCCGAAGGGCTGGACGAAGAAGTGCTGCGCGCCTTCGGCATAGACGGGTCGCCGGAGCCGGTGCTGGATCGTTGGCTGGACATTATGGACCGTCAGGCCAACCCGGAAGGGGAGGTGACGATCGGCGTTGTCGGCAAATATGTCGGGCTGCCGGACGCCTATAAGTCGCTGCACGAGGCGCTGACCCATGGCGGCTTCGCCAACCGGGTGAAGGTCAATATCAAATGGATCGACGCTGAACTGTTCGAGAAGGGCGGGGACATTGCCGCCAGCCTGGAGCCGATGCACGGCATATTGGTGCCGGGCGGCTTCGGCGTGCGGGGCAGCGAGGGGAAGATCGCCAGCGTCCGCTTCGCGCGGGAGCGGGACGTGCCTTTCTTCGGCATATGCCTGGGCATGCAGATGGCCTGTATCGAGGGCGCGCGGAACACGGCGGGCATCAAGGATGCATCAACCACCGAGTTCGGCGACACCAGGGAACCGGTCGTCGGCCTGATCACTGAATGGATGGGCACTGAGGGCCTTCAGAAGCGCGCCGCCGGCGGCGATCTGGGCGGTACGATGCGGCTTGGCGCCTATCCGGCGAAGCTCGCGGGAAACAGCGTTGTCGCCGGCATTTACCAGGGCGAGGATATCAGCGAACGGCACCGGCACCGGTATGAGGTAAATGTCGGCTATCGCGACGCTCTGGAAAAGGGTGGCCTGCTGTTTTCCGGCATGTCGCCGGACGGCACCTTGCCCGAAATCGTGGAACGGCCCGATCATCCGTGGTTCGTCGGCGTGCAGTTCCACCCGGAACTCAAGTCCAAGCCATTCGATCCGCATCCGCTGTTCGCCAGCTTTATCGAAGCGGCGGTCAAGCATAGTCGGCTCGTCTGAAAACGGACGAGGCCTAGAAAGTCCATTCGGGCTGAGCCTGCCGAACCTCCGACCTTCTCTTTGAGTAAGGGCAGTTCCTTCGGCAGGCGCTCAGGACTGGCTTCGACAAGCCAAGCATGAATGGATGTTCTACCCAGATCGTCAGCAATTGCGCCGGCGGTTGTTCTTTTCGTTATTCTTCTTGTCGATATGCTTACCGAGCAATGCGCCGCCCACGCCACCGGCAATCGTGCCCAGCGTCCCGCCGCCCAGCGCGCTGCCTGCCACCGCGCCGCCCGCGCCGCCGACGATCAGTCCGGTCGTGCCCTTGCTCCGCTTACAGCGGGAATCATAGCGGCGGTCATCGCCGCGATATTCACGGTCGCGGGCAAAACTGACCTGCGGGGCGAGGCCGGGGGCCACCACCGCCACGGCAAGTGCGGCGGCCATGAGCTTCGTTTGTTTCATATCGGACTCCTCTCAATATAGCCGTCATAACGCGGCCGGGCCGGATTGGTCGCACCGCGCCGGCTTATCTTTCGTCCAGTTTGCCGGGATAGCGGCCTATTTGCGGACGCAGCATCGTGTTTGCTGGACAGCCCGAATGGCGGCGATAGGATCGGCGCATGCGTATTACCCTGATAGCGAGCCTGATGCTCGCCACCGCGCTTCCGTTCGCCTCCCCGGCGGTCGCCGCGACCGAATCGGCCCATGACCTCAGCGCCACGCGCGCGAAAATGGCGCGCATAGAGATGCGGCCGGACACTAGCTATCTGAACGTCGAGGAGCGGCAGGTCGTGAACCTGCTGATCCAGGCAGCGAACAAGATGTCGGATATCTACCTCCGACAGAATTATGCCGACAATCCACAGGTGCGCAGCGCGATTGCGCGGAACCGGCGAGCGGACCAGCCGCTGCTGCTCGACATGTTCGATCTGATGGCGGGGCCATGGGACCGGCTGAACGAGGACGCACCTTTCTGGGGAACGCAGCCCAAGCCTCCGGGGGGCGGTTATTACCCCGTCGACCTGAGCAAGACGGAACTGGACGGGTATATCGCTGCCCATCCGGCCGAGAAGGACGCGCTGCTCAGCCCCTATACGGTCGTGCAGCGGCAGGGCGGCAAGCTTGTCGCTATCCCCTATTCGAAACAGTATGCGCAATGGCTGGAGCCTGCGGCGAAGCTGTTGGAACAGGCGGCGGCGATCACCACCAACGCCAGCCTCAAGAAATTCCTGACGCTGCGCGCCACGGCGTTCCGCACCGACGATTATTTCGAATCGGAACTGGCTTGGATGGATGTGAAGGACACGCCGATCGAAATCACCATCGGCCCCTATGAAAGCTATCGCGACGAGCTTTATGGGCAAAAGACAGCGTTTGAAGCTTATGTGACGCTGCGCAACCCGAAGGCGTCGGCGGCGCTCGACAAATATAAGCATTATCTGCGCGACATGGAGGCGAACCTGCCGGTTGCCGAGACCTACAAGAATTTCCAGCGCGGCTTTGAGTCCCCAATCGCCGTCGTCGACCAGGTGCATGGCGGTGGCGAGAATGTTCCGGGCATACAGACGGTCGCGTTCAACCTGCCCAATGATGAGCGGGTGCGCGAGGCGAAGGGCGCGAAGAAAGTCATCCTCTCCAACGTGCTGGGCGCGAAGTTCGAGCGCATATTGAAGCCGATGGGCGCGCTGGTGCTGGTGCCCGAACAGGCGGCCCTGCTTTCCAAGGACTATATGGAGAATGAGACGCTGTTCCATGAGCTGTCGCACAGCCTGGGGCCGGGCACCATCGTCAAGGATGGCCGCAAGACGACCGTCACGCAGGAGTTGAAGGAGCAGGCATCGAGCCTTGAGGAGTGCAAGGCTGATGTGATGGGCGCCTGGAACATATTGTTCATGATGAAGAAGGGCGAAATTCCGGCGGCGGAGCGCCCGCAACTCTATGCGACCTATTTCACCGGCATTTTCCGGGCGATGCGCTTCGGCCTGGGGGAAGCGCATGGGCAGGGCGCGGCCGCGCAATATACGTTCCTGCGCGAGCAGGGCGCTTTCTCATGGGACAGCGGCGCGAAGCGGTTCCGGGTCAATGACGACAAGATGGAGGCGGCGCTAGGCGCTCTTATCGCGGCGATCGTAAAGCTGCAGGGCGATGGCGATTATGAGGGCGTAAAAGCCTTCTACACGCGCTATGCGAAGCTGGATGCGGAAGCGCAGGCCGTGGTTGCGACCATGCAATCCATCCCGGTGGATATCCAGCCAAGCTATCCAGAGAAAATCTAACCCCTAATCGTGAACATGTACGGCCGTATAGGGGACCTGCACATAGTTCAGCACCGAGCGGGCGGCGCGGCCCGCGCGGGTGCTGGTCGAGCCGAACAGCAGTTCGCCGACATTGAGGCCGATGCCGAAGAATATCCGGTGCTTGAGCGGGTCGCTGCGCTCCCGCTCCCGCGCGGTGAAGCCGCTCGCCATATAGCCCATATGCAGTTCGACAAGGCGCAGCGGCGTCTTTTTGAATTTCTCGACGCCCGCAAGTTTGAAGGCCGCAAGATAGCGCTGCTGCCGGAAATGGCGGGTGCCGTCGAACGTGTAGACGTCCGAATTCGGCGTCACCAGCACACGGAAGTCGAGCTTCTCCTTCAGCCCCGGAACCTCGTTGCGGATAATGGAGAAGGCTGCGCCGCTCGTGTTCATCACGACGTCCTGCCAGGAAAAGCCGCTGGATTTTTTCAGCCCGTCATAGACTTCGCCATAGAGCATCAGGCCGGAAGCCAGCAGGGCTGCGGTCACTGCGCTGCCGCGCGCTTCGCCGGCCGTCTTACGGTCGATGCGGGCGCGCAGAATTTCGGCGAACAGATAGGTGTCATAGGCGTGGGCCAACTTGTCCAGGCCGAGGTTGATCGTGTTTTTTCCGAAAAAGCCTTCATTCTGGAAATGGAACTTCTTGCCGCCTTCCTTGACGATTTTCTCGACATTGAGGACCGTCATGTAGGTTGCGGCGGCGGCGACCTCCCACCGGATCGTGCGGAACTGGCTACCGAAGGACCGAAAACGCGCGGCGTTTTCGGGATATTTTTGAGGCTGCGGCTCTCCCGGACCATAAACCGCAGGGGCCGCCGCGGTGTCGCTGCGGTCAAGATCGGCCTTGCCCGGATCTGTTGTGAGATCGCTGTCGCCCTGGTCAACCAGGCTTGGATCGGCATTTTGCACAAAGCCCGTCCGGCCAGGTTCTATCCCGCAGGGAATCCCTTCCCAGGCGGACCGGCACGGGCTGATGACAGTCTCGACAACGCTGTGCGCATAAGCGGGTCTGGCGAACGCCCATCCACAGACCAAGGCACCCGAAACCAGCCGGAAATGCTTTCCCGCCCCCGACGTCCAAGGTTGGGCCGAGCCTGAAAATTTCAAAACTGCCAAGATGTGTCCCCGATCTCCAAATATGGTTAACATCGGGGTGATCGGGACTGTCAATCTCTAAGATGACGCTTTGATGACATTGCGCGGCGGCGTGACGTCACCGCCACAGAAAAAGGGGCCGCGATGACGCGGCCCCTTTCATGCGTATCGGTGAGATAATTCAGGCGGCGTCGCGATTTGCCACGATGTCGACGACCTGACCGCCGTTGATGGCGATCTTCTTCGGCTTCATCGCCTCGGGCACTTCACGAACCAGTTCAATGGTCAACAGCCCATCCGAAAGACCGGCCGTGTCGACGCGAACGAAGTCGGCCAGTTCGAAGCGACGCTCAAAGCTGCGATTCGCGATGCCGACATGCAGGAACTTGGCGCGGTCGGCGCTGGAGCTTTCCTCCTTGCGGCCGGTCACCTGCAGCAGATTCTGCTGGGCCGTGATGTCCAGCTCCTCGGCACGGAAGCCCGCGACGGCGAGAGTCACGCGATAGCGATCCTCGCTGATCCGCTCGATGTTGAAAGGGGGATAATTGTCGCCCTGCGCCGCGCGGCTGTTTTCGATCAAGTCGAACAGACGATCGAATCCGACGGTGGAGCGGCGGTAGGGGGTAAGATCAAAACCACGCATGTCATATCTCCAATGAGCATAATGAACGATGCCGGACCCGAAAATATGAGGCGCCCGGCAATAATGCGTCCGATCCCGAACTGGCGACCGGACCATGCTGATATGGTTGAGCTATTTTCCTGTTCAAGAGGGTTGGGGAATGCGGCGCTCAGGAAGATGTCGCCTGGATGCAAAAGTGCCCGGACCGTCGCCGATCCGGGCACTAATGGACGATTGCTCGTCTCCCCCTTGGTACCGCGTCAACCGATCCATTAGCCCCCAAGCTCCGGACCAGGACTGCGATTTCCCTGAACCACGGCCGTTTGTGCCTGTGTTCCGGGAACCGTGCTATGGCGCAGCGGCGGCGCTGTCATCTCCAAAGTGGAGGGATGATTCATTTTGGAGTCATGCTGTGATTATTACGCAACAATCTGCATCGCCTTGCCTGCATGTTCCCCCCGACCTAGAGGGACAGTAGAAAATTACAGGATTGCTCGCGCCGACATGATTCTTTCGCGCTATGAACGGATGATTGCCAAGCGCTACCTGCTCCCAGGGAAGGGGGAAGGGTTCATCTTCCTTGTGGCGGGCATCAGCCTTGTCGCCGTGATGCTGGGCGTCGCGGCGCTCATCATCGTCATGAGCGTCATGAACGGGTTCCGTGCGGAACTGTTCGACAAGATTGTCGGCCTGAACGGACATGCCGTGGTGCAGGGCTATAATGGCCGCTTGCCCGACTGGCGGAATGTGCTGAAGGAGGCCAAGGCAACGCCGGGCGTCACCAATGCCACCCCCCTGATCGAGCAGCCATTGCTCGGCACCTATCAGGGGCGGGTCGAGGCGTTGCTGGTGCGCGGCATGACCGTCAACGACATCCGCTCCAACACCACGATGAAGGTGCTGGCCGGCAAGCTCGACGCGCTGACGCCCAATAGCGGCAAGGTCGCCATCGGCTCCCGGCTGGCGGAGAATCTGGGCATTACGCTGGGCAGCCGGATCACCATCATCAATCCGGCGGGGCGGGCGACGCCATTCGGCACCGTGCCGCGCGAGATCAGCTATGAGGTCGCCGCGATCTTCGAGATCGGCGTCTATGACTATGACAAGGCGTTCGTGGTCATGCCGATGGAGGATGCGCAAACCTTGCTGCTGATGGGCGATGTTGTGGCCATGATCGAAGTCGAGACGGTCAACCCGGACAAGGTGCAGGAGATATTGGCGCCGCTGGCCGAGAAGGTCGCGGGGCGCGCCGTCGTAAACGATTGGCGGCAGATGAATGCTTCGCTGTTCGAGGCGCTGGCGGTCGAGCGGGTCGCGATGTTTGTCGTGCTCTCCATCATCGTGCTGGTTGCGGTGTTCAACATATTGTCGTCCCTCATTATGCTGGTGCGCGCCAAGACGCGGGATATCGCCATATTGCGGACGATGGGCGCGTCGCGGGGCGGCCTGATCAAGATATTCATGACGGTGGGCGTCACTATAGGCACGCTGGGCATGGTGGCCGGGATGGTGCTGGGTTTCATATTCCTGTTCTTCCGCCAGGCGGTGGTGAACGCGATCCAGTTTATCACAGGGCAGAATCTGTGGGACCCGTCCGTCCGGTTCCTGACCGAATTGCCGTCCAAGCCCGATCCGGTGGAGATAGCGATCATCTGCCTGATGGCGCTTATCTTCAGCTTCCTGGCGACGCTCTATCCCGCGTTCAAGGCCGCCAATACCGATCCCGTGCAGGTGCTGCGTTATGAGTGACGTCCTGAAAGTGACGGGCCTGACCCGCAGTTTCACGCAGGGCGGCGTGACCATTGACGTGCTGCGCGGCGTCGACCTGTCGGTCGGGCCGGGAGAGATTGTGGCGCTGCTTGGCCCATCCGGCTCAGGCAAATCCACCCTGCTGCAGGCCGTGGGCTTGCTGGAAGGCGGGTTTGAGGGATCGATCCTGATCGGCGGCGAGGAGGCGGCGAAGCTGGACAATGACGGGCGGACGCGGGTCCGGCGCGATGCGCTTGGCTTCGTCTATCAGTTCCACCACCTTCTGCCAGATTTCAACGCGGTGGAGAATGTGATCCTGCCCCAGATGATCCGTGATGCGGAGCCTGAGAAGGCGCGGGAGCGGGCGGAATCGCTGCTGACTTCGCTCGGGCTGGGACACCGGCTGGAACATCGGCCCAGCCAGCTATCGGGCGGTGAGCAGCAACGTGTCGCCGTGGCGCGGGCGTTGGCGAACCAGCCCATGCTGGTGCTGGCCGACGAGCCGACAGGCAATCTGGATGAGCGCACAGCGGATGTCGTGCTGGCCGAGTTTTTGCGGCTGGTGCGTGGCGAGGGATCAGCGGCGCTGGTCGCTACGCATAATGAGCGGCTGGCGGCGAAGATGGACCGGATTGTCCGCCTGCACGAAGGCGTGCTCGATAACTGAACGGTTCGCCGTCAGGCCGCTGCGGACGTCGTGTCGCGGATATTGGCGACGAGAACCCTGTCGCGTCCTTCCGCCTTGGCACGCAGCAGGGCAGCGTCGGCGGTACGGAGCAAGGCATCGGGGCGGCCATGGTCCGGCGTCGAGGCGAGGCCAATGGAAATTGTCACGCTCCGCAGCGACTTCTGATGATGATCGATTTTCAGTTCGAATATCTTCTGCCGGATCTTCTCCGCGCGCTTCCGGGCCGTTTCGGTGTCAAATCCGGGCATGAGAAGCACGAATTCTTCCCCGCCATAACGGAAAGCCATGCCTTCTTCCCGCGTCGCGTTGGCGAGTACGGAGCCTACGGCGCGCAACACTGCATCGCCTGCGTCATGTCCATGCTCGTCATTGAACCGCTTGAAATGATCCACGTCGATCATCAGGCAACTGAGGGGAAGGCCGTTACGGTCGGCCTCAATGGTCTGGGTCTTGAGCATGGCGTCAAGCTGCCGCCGGTTGCCAAGCCCAGTAAGCGGATCGGCCATCGCCATATCGCGCAAAGTGTCGCGCAGCCGCAGATTGGCGAGGGCCAGACTGATATTCTCCGCCAGCATCTCGACATATTTCCCGGCCGGATTCGCGCTGTCTTCGTCCGCGCCGTCACGCAGCTCGAAATAGAGCAATCCCATCGTCTCGCCCTGCGCCGTCAGCGGCACGCAGATCGGCCGATGATATTTCGGTCCGTCCAGATGGGCGCAGGGAATGTCGATCAGTTCGCCTTCCGGCCGGTGCGTTTGCCCGCGACGAAGCGCCCAGCAGGCGTTGGGAGGAAATTCTTCCCGGGAGTCATGTGGAGAAAGCCAGTTGCACGCCTCTGTCATGCTGTTCCGGCGCTCGTCGAAAATATAAAGGCGGCCAGCGAAAACCGGCGCGATTTCCGGCGCGAAACGGGCGACGACACCGACCAGATCCTCGGTGCTGCCACAGCCCTGAAGCCGCTGGGTCATGCGGGACAGAAGGTCGCGCATTGACCGGTCGGTATCGCGCTCACGCTCCAGCCTCTGCCGTTCCAGGCCATTTTCGCGGAAGATGCCGATAGCCTGCGCCATATCGCCAATCTCATCCACCTGGGCGAGTTCAGGCAATGGCACCTCGAAATCCTCAGCAGCCAGGCGGGATACGACATCGCTGAGCCGCACCACGGGGCGCAGGATACGCTGCTTCAGGATGAAATAGAGGACGCAAAGAAAGAGCAGAGCGGTAATGCCGACCATCACTTCGGACATGGACCGCAGCATCCGCGTCGCCTTGGTGGCTTCGGCTACAGCGCTTTCGGTGCGCTGGTCGATAAGAAACTGGAAGCGGCTGATCTGGGTATCGATGCGGTCCAGTTCCCGCTCATATTCATTGCTGAACAAAATTTTACGCGCGGTTTCCGGTTCGCCCGCGGCCATCGCGCTGATCGCCGCCTGCTGCTCATCCAATAATGCATCGGACCAGTGAAGCCCCAGGCGCAGGGCGCTCAGCTCGGATGGAAGCGCGCCAGTATCCTTGAGGTGAGAAAGGCGCTCCTCCACATTTTTCAGTCGGCCTGCTTCCCCGTTCCATGCCGCCAAGTGCGCGGGGTTGCCGCCAACCGCATAAGAGCGCGCCTGTTCTGTCATACGCAGCGAGTCGTCGCGGAGGGTGGAGGTCAGTTCGTCAAAACGTGCCCGTTGCTCAACGGCGGCTCGCTCACGGTCCTCCGCGCCGGATGCCAGCAACATCGTCACACCGGACATGACGGTGAGAAGAACAGTGGCTCCGTAGGCCCAGTTCGTGATCGTGGCGATCCGCATGGATAGGATTATAGACACCAAGCCCTGTCCAATGGTTAAAACCATAATCATTGCGGAGATAAGTGTTAGGAAAGGGCATGATGTCCCTTTACGATTTCGCCGTGCGCACGGCTGATGGCCGGGAGCAATCCCTCAACGACTTTCGTGGTGAGGCGCTCCTTATCGTCAATGTCGCCAGTCAGTGCGGCTTTACGCCGCAATATGCGGGCCTTGAGGCGTTATACAGGAAATACCGGAATAGCGGTTTTGCCGTGCTTGGGTTTCCGTGCAACCAGTTTGGCGAACAGGAGCCAGGGACTGCGGCGGAAATCGCCAGCTTCTGCTCGCTGACCTATGACGTCACCTTTCCACTGTTTGCGAAAATCGATGTCAACGGCGGCAACGCTGATCCGCTCTTTACATGGTTGAAAGAGCGGAAGCGTGGCCTGCTGGGGACAAAAGCGATCAAATGGAATTTCACCAAATTCCTGATCGACCGGACCGGCGCGGTGGTGGATCGCTATGCCCCGCTTGTTAAGCCAGAGGGGATCGAGCGCGCGATACAGGCGATTATTTAGCCAGCGCCGCCAGTTTTTCAGGGCCAACGGCGGCAACCGCAGCTTTCAGCTCGTCGATGCTGGCGGCCGTGCCACTCGCCTCCACCATGAAGCGATTGGCGACCGTCGTGCCGAACTTGCCGTCATTGCTGCTCTTGTCCCATTCTTCGGTCACGATCTGACCGTTGATGGTCTGGGTCCTTTCATAGCCGGTCTCTGTCTGACGGCTGGAATTGACGTTCATTGCAGCGCCCATGCCCGCGAGCGCGCCCATTGCGGCCATGTCAGTGATTTCCACCCGAAAGCTGCGGTCGCCCGCCTCATAGCGCGCCTCCGCATGGGACCCCCCCGCGCCAAGCCCCGCGCTGGATATTTCCGTGCGCTTGTAGCCGCCGATAGCGCCCGGCAGGAACGCCTGCAGCGCCGAAGGATCGACAGCACCGCCCTGACCGGTCTTGGCGGCGACCTCCATTTTCTTGGCGGCCTCCTCCATCTTCGCTGAGGCGGCCTTCATCTTGTCGAGGTCGATTTCGCCCATGCCAGGAACGGTTACGGTGCCCGACTCCTGTGTCGCCACCGGTCCGGCGATGCCTCCGCCAATCATGGCGAACGGCGCCATGATAAGACCAAGCAGCGTGTAGAGCACGACGCCAACCACGGCGCCGCAGATGACGGTGACGACCGTATAGGACAGGGCCTTGTCCGCCGGCGATTTCATCAGCACGGGCAGGCCGGTATAAAGCAGATAAAGGCTGTAGAGGCCGACAATGCCCAGCAGGGAAAGCGATGGAATAAGCGAGAATATCCCGGCAAGCCATCCTGCCGTCGCGGAGTAGACGGCCACCTTGAACGCCTGAATGCGATTGCTGGTCCCGCCAAAATTCGGCGCGAGGAAATCGATGATGAACGCGAGCAACGCAATACCGGCCAGCGCGAACACATATTGCGTCACCGCCATGCTGACCGAACTCATCAGCGACGGGCGATAATGGAAGCCGAGCGCGCTGAAGCCGAAGATCTGGCTGCCCAGAAGAAGGGCCACCGCAGGGACTGCGGCAAGAATGAGCGCATAATCCTTAAACAGGCTGGAAATCGTCGCAGACTCGACATCTATGACGGGCCATTCCTCCTTTGGCTTGAGGATGATGGCTTTCGCACGATCAATTATGGATTTCGGGCGCGAAATCGGATCGCCTTCGATCATTCTTCTTCTCCCCACTATTTGTGTGCTTTTGATCCCACGGGAAGGCGCGAAGTGCAATGACCTGTTTGGGTCGGAAAAGCAGGATTATCCCCGGATAGTTAATGCGCGGGGGGTTATCACGACTCGACGGCGTTGCTAGATTGGCCTCATGCCTCATGCGCCGTTCGTCCCGCTTCGCGTATTTTCCTGTTACACCATGCTCGACGGCGCGATGGAGCCTAAAGCCATCGCCAAGCAGGCAAAGGCCTTGGGCTTCCCGGCGGTTGCGCTTACGGACCGCAACGGCCTCTACGCCTCGATGGCCTTTTCCGACGGGTGTAAGGGCGAGGGCGTTCAGCCCGTAGTCGGTGCGATGCTGGGCATCGCGCGGCCTGGGCGGCCGGCCAATGCGCCTCTCGTCATCGACTGGCTGGCGCTCTACGCGCAGGACGCCCGGGGATACGACAATCTGTGCGAGCTGGTGTCGATGGCGCATCTCGACCGGCCGATCGAGGAGCAGGCGCATGTCTCAATGGATGATCTGGAGGGGCGGACCGAGGGGCTGATCGCCCTGACCGCCGGGGGCGAGGGCGCACTGGCCCGGCTGTTCGCCGAAGATCAGCCGGACGCTGCAGAGGCCGTGGCGGACCATCTGGAGGCGTTGTTTCCAGGCCGCCTCTATATCGAGATTGTCCGCAGGCTTGATCCGGTGGAGGGGCGGGCGGAACCGCACCTTCTGGATATGGCCTATGCCCGCGACCTGCCTTTGGTGGCGACGAACCCCACCTGCTTTGCCGAGCAGAATTTCCATGAGGCGCATGACGTGATGCTCTGCATTGCTGACGGCGCCTATGTCGACAATGCCGACCGCCGGAGAAGCTCTCCCGACGCCTGGATGAAACCGGCGGCTGAGATGAAGCGGTTGTTCGAGGATTTGCCGGAGGCGCTGGCCAATACGCTGGTCGTCGCGCAGCGCTGCGCCGTGGCGGCTCCCAAACGCAAGCCGATCCTGCCCAGCCTTGCCGGCGATCTGGAGGGCGAGGCCCGGCAGCTTCGAGAGGATGCGGCGGCGGGGCTGGAAGCGCGGCTGGAGAAGCTGGGTATTACCGGCGAGGAAGCGCGGCAGCCCTATCTCGACCGGTTGAAGTTCGAGACCGACATCATCATCCAGATGGGCTTCCCCGGATACTTCCTGATCGTTGCCGACTTCATCAAATGGGCGAAAGACAACGATATTCCTGTGGGACCGGGGCGTGGATCGGGTGCGGGGTCGGTCGTGGCCTGGGCGCTGACGATCACCGATCTCGACCCCTTGCAGCTTGGCCTGCTGTTCGAGCGTTTCCTTAATCCGGAACGCGTGTCGATGCCGGACTTCGACATCGACTTCTGCGAAACCCGGCGTGGCGAGGTGATCCGCTACGTCCAGAACAAATATGGCAGCGACCATGTGGCGCAGATCATCACATTCGGTAAGCTGAAGGCGCGGGCGGTGCTGAAGGATACCGGGCGCGTCCTCCAGATGAGCTATGGCCAGGTCGACCGCCTCGCCAAGCTGGTGCCGAACCACCCGACCGATCCCTGGACGCTCGAGCGCACGATGAACGGCGTGACCGAGTTCGTGCAGGAATATAAGGGCGATGGGCAGGTCCGCCGCCTGATCGATTATGCGATGAAGCTGGAAGGTTTGCCCCGGCACAGCTCCACCCATGCGGCGGGCGTGGTGATCGGCGACAGACCGTTGTCCAAGCTGGTGCCGCTGTATCGCGATCCTCGCTCCGACATGCCGGTGACCCAGTTCGACATGAAATATGTCGAGGGCGCGGGGCTGGTGAAATTCGACTTCCTTGGCCTGAAAACCCTGTCGGTGCTGCAGAAAGCCGTTCAGTTGCTCAAGAAGCGGGGCGTTACCGTCGATCTGGAGACGCTCGCCTGGGACGATGGGGCGGTTTACGATCTTCTCCAGCGAGGCGACACGGTCGGCGTGTTCCAGTTGGAATCGGAGGGCATGCGCAAGACGCTGGCCGCCGTGCGTCCGACGAATTTCGGCGACATCATCGCGCTCGTGTCGCTCTACCGGCCTGGTCCTATGGACAATATCCCGATGTTCGGCCGCCGCAAGAATGGGCAGGAGAGCATTGAATATCCGCACATCCTGCTGAAGCCGATCCTGGAAGAAACCTACGGCATCTTCGTCTATCAGGAGCAGGTGATGCAGGCCGCGCAGATCCTGGCGGGATATTCGCTGGGCGACGCAGACCTTCTGCGCCGCGCGATGGGCAAGAAGATCAAGGCGGAAATGGACGCGCAGCGCGAACGCTTCGTCAAGGGTTGCGCCGAGCGGAGCGAGATTCCCAAGGCCAAGGCGAACGAACTGTTCGATTTGATCGACAAGTTTGCCGGATACGGCTTCAACAAGTCGCACGCAGCCGCCTACGCCTTGCTTGCTTATCATACTGCGTGGCTGAAGGCGCATTACCCGGCGGAATTCTATGCCGCATCCATGGCGTATGACATCCATCTGACCGACAAGCTGACGGTGTTCGTCGACGATATGCGGCGCATGGGGCTGACCTGCCTGCCGCCCGACATCAATGTGAGCGAGGCGGATTTCTCCGTTCAGGCGGTGGAACTGCCGGAGGATGGCGATCCCAGGCTGGGTTTCGCTGTCCGCTATGCGCTGGGCGGCCTGAAAGGTGTGGGCGAGAAGGCGATGGAGGTGCTGGTCGCCGAACGCGACGCCAATGGCCCCTTCCTCAGTCTTGACGATTTTGCAGACCGGGTGGAGCCGCGCCTGTTGAACCGCCGGCAACTGGAAAGCCTGGCGGCCGCGGGCGCGTTTGAGAGCATTCATGCCGACCGCGCAGGCGTCCATGCGGCGGCGGAGACGATCCTGTCGGTGGCCGCGAGCGCCGCCGAGGCGCGGCAGAATGGGCAGGGCGGCTTGTTCGGCGGCGAGGAGATCGCCCATGCCGATGTGCGCATTCCGCCGCATCAAACATGGTCGAACGCCGACAAAATGGCGCAGGAGAAGGATGCTTTCGGCTTCTATTTCTCTGCGCACCCTGTGGACCGTTATCGTCACATTGCCGAGGCGAAGGGCGCGCGCAGCTATGGCCTGATCTGCGCCCAGCCGACAAGCGACGCCGGTGGACGGACGATGGCGACGATGGCGGCGCTTATCGAGGAAGTGCGGTGGCGCGACACGAGGCGCGGCGGCCGCTATGTTGCGGCGACGCTATCGGACGCCAGCGGCCAGTTCCAGGCAAGCTGTTTCGATGAGGATAGTTGCAAGCTGATCGAGGCGCTGTGGAAAGAAGGCGATTGCGCGCTCTTTTCCGTCGAGCTTGACCGGCAGCCGGGTGAGGAAACGCCGCGCGTCACCATCCGGCTGGCGCAGGCGCTGGGCCAGATCGCCAATTCCGCCCGGATGGAGTTGTGGATCGATGTCGACGATGCCGGCGCTGTCCAGGCGCTTGCCGCCATTATGGGGCGGAGCCGCGGCGGCAGGAGCGAGGCGTTCCTGCGCGCGCCGCTGCCGGAAGGGGGCATGGCCCACCTGTTCATCGGCGACGACTTCACCATCGATGCCGATCTGGTGGAGGCGATAGGCAATGTGCCCGGCGTCGCTATCCACCGGTTCGAAACCATGCCGGTCAACAAGGATGGATACCGGGTGCGTTCCCGCCGGTCCCAGATGCGGTCGGTCAGCCCGATGCGAGCAGCCGGATAAGCGCGCAGCAGCCCGAATAACAGCCGCTTGAGTCGCGGATCATTCAGTCGCATCATCACGCCATAAGGAGAGCGATGATGATAGGCGGGATGCAGGACTTCGCGCTGCGCATATCGACGCTGATCGATCATGCAGCGCAGGAACATGGGGCGCGGCCGGTGGTCAGCCGCTATGCCGATGGTTCGATCGAGCGGAGCAACTGGGCGGAGGTCGCACATGAAGCGCGGCGCGTGGCGCAGGCGCTGGAACGTCTTGGCATCAGGCCGGGAGACAGGGTGGCGACGCTGGCCATGAACCATGGCCGGCATGTCGCGGCCTGGTACGGCGCGATCGGCATGGGTGCGGTGCTGCATACGATCAACCCGCGCCTGTTCGACGATCAGATCATCTATATCGCCAATCATGCGCAGGACCGGGTTCTGTTCTACGATGCAGCGCTTGCGCCGCTTGTCGACCGGTTGAAGCCGCAGCTTCAGACCATAGCGCATTTCATCTGTTTCGATGGGCCAGCCCCGCTTGAATATGTCCGTCTGACAGCGGCCGAAGATGGGGATTATCGCTGGGCGGAGGGGGATGAGCGCGACCCCTGCATGCTCTGCTATACCAGTGGGACGACCGGAAACCCGAAGGGCGTGCTTTTTTCCCACCGGTCGGCGGTGTTGCACGCCTTTGGCGGCATACAGCCGGATTGTCTGGGGCTTGGGTCGGCGAGCGCGGTGTTGCCGGTGGTGCCGATGTTCCATGTCTGCGCCTGGGGCATACCATTCGCCACGGCGATGGCGGGCAGCAAATTGGTGCTGAGCGCGACGAACGAGGCCGAAGCGCTGTGCGACCTGATGAAGGCCGAGCAGGTGACCCACAGCGCGGCCGTTCCGACCGTGTGGATGGGCATGCTGGCCCATGCCGACGCGACCGGGACCGCGCCGCCGCCCCTCCAGCGGGTGGTGATCGGCGGGTCGGCGGCGCCGCGCGCCATGGTGTCGCGCTTGATGGACCTGGGCATCGGCGTCAGCCATTTGTGGGGCATGACTGAGCTGTCGCCTATCGGCACCGTGTCGCGGAAGGGCGCGAATTTCGAGGCTCTGTCGCGCGAGGAGCAACTCGACCTGCTCGAATATCAGGGGGGTGCGCCCTATGGCGTGTCGATGCGGACCGTTGATGACGCCGTGAATGTATTGCCCCGCGACGGGATCAGCAGTGGCCGGCTGCAGGTGCGGGGTCCTTGGGTCATCGAGCGCTATTTCCAGGATGAGAGCGGCCCGGCGGTCGATGAGGAAGGCTGGTTCGATACGGGCGATGTCGCCACCATCACGCCGGACGGGATGATGCGGATCACCGACCGGGCCAAGGATGTCATCAAGTCCGGCGGCGAGTGGATCAGTTCGGTCATATTGGAGAATGAGGCGCTGGGCTGCCCCGGCGTGGCAGAGGCGGCGGCGATCGGCCTGCCGCATCCCAAATGGGATGAGCGGCCATTGCTGATCGTCGTGCCCAAGCCGGGCGCGGCACTGTGCGAGACGCAGGTGCGCGACCATCTGTCCACCCGTGTTGCAAAATGGTGGCTGCCGGACAAGGTGATCTTTGCCGACAGCCTGCCACATACGGCGACAGGCAAGCTGCTCAAGACGGCCCTGCGCACGCAATATGCGGATGTGGAGCTTTCCTCGTAGCGTCTAGAACAGCCGCAACTGGTCGCCCTCCGGCGGGCGGAACAGGTCGGTGCGCAGGACCAGGCGCGGACCGCCCAGGCCGAAGCGCTGGCGGGCCTTGTCGAAACGGGTGCGCAGCAATTTCGCCCATATGCCCTGGCCACGCATCCGGTTGCCGAAATTGGGGTCGTTATCCCGTCCGCCGCGCAGATCCCTGATAATGCTCATCACCTTGCCCGCGCGATCGGGATAATGGGTCTCCAACCATGCGCGGAACAGGGGAGCGACCTCATGCGGCAACCGGACGGGAATGAAGAAGGCGTCCCTGGCGCCAGCCTGCGCCACACGCTCTATCAACGCCTCCATTTCATGATCCGTGATGGCGGGGACCACGGGAGAGATGGAGGCGTAAACGGGGATGCCAGCTTCGTTAAGCCTGGCGATCGCGGCAATCCGGCGCTCCGGGTGCGGAGCGCGGGGTTCGAGCGTGCGGGCGACCCTGGGGTCTAGGCTGGTGACGGACAACATGACGCCAACAAGATTGTCCCTGGCCATGTCGGCCAGCAGGTCGATATCGCGCAGCACCCGGTCCGACTTGGTCGTTATGTAGAGCGGGTGGCGGGTTTCCGACAGGATTTCAATGATCTGCCGGGCTATGCGCCAGTCCTTCTCGATCGGTTGATAGGGGTCCGTATTGGTGCCCATCGCAATTGGCGTGACCCTGTGCCCCGGCTTCATCAACTCGGCGCGGAGCAGCATCGGCGCATCAGGCTTGGCAAACAGCTTCGTTTCGAAATCGATGCCTGGCGACAGGTCATGATAGGCGTGCGTGGGCCGAGCGAAGCAGTAGATGCAGCCATGCTCGCAGCCCCTGTAGGGATTGATCGACTGATCGAAGGCGATATCGGGAGAAGCATTGCGGGTGATGATGGTGCGCGGATGTTCGACAGTTACCGTCGTGCGAAGTTTGGGCGGTTGGCCGTCAATGCTTTCCAGCGCGTCGAGCCAATCGCCGTCAGCCTCCCGCATGGGAAGCTGAAAGCGCGTGCTTGCTTCGTTGCGCGTGGCGCCGCGCCCGCCATTTCTTCCCATACCGTATTGGAACATAAAGTGAACAAATAGGCAAGGCGAATGCGGTGGCTACCCCGCTAAGTTGCGGAAGTTGCGGGTATCAATCGTATCTTTCAAATTCGCCGGGAAAGGCGGTGCTGTATGGCCGGCTGAGAGCAGAAGTCGCACGTTGGCCGTGCGGAAATTCACGATTTTTCAATGGCATGGGAAGGCGCTTCCTACGGTTTCAAGGAGCGGGAGAAATAGCATTAGCGGGGGATGTAGGACAGGAATGTCCCGCGAACGCGCCCTCATGCAGCCTCCGCTGGCCTAATGACCGGAACCGTTCTTGTCCCTCTATATCTCGCGCAGACGCGGCATCAATTCGACGAAATTGCAGGGACGGAAGCGGTTGTCGAGCTGGGTGACCAATATGTCGTCCCAGCCGTCCTTCACTGCGCCGGTCGAACCGGGGAGGGCAAAAATATAAGTGCCGCGCGCGACACAGGCGGTGGCGCGGGACTGGATGGTGGAGGTGCCGATCTTCTGAAAGCTGAGCCAGCGGAACAGTTCGCCGAAGCCGGGGATTTCCTTGTCCTGTACGGCGGCGAGCGCTTCGGGCGTTACATCCCGGCCCGTGACGCCCGTACCGCCGGTAGTGATGATGCAGTCGATCTGCGGATCGTCGATCCAGGCGTGCAGATGGGCGATGATGGCGGACTTGTCGTCCCGCTCCAGATAGCGGGCGGCGAGGATATGGCCCGCCGCCTCTATCCGCGCGACAAGCGTGTCGCCGGATTTATCCTCGGCGGGGGACCGGCTGTCCGATACGGTGAGGACAGCGATCCGTACCGGCGTAAACGCTATGCTTTCGTCAATCGGCACCGGCGGAAAACCCGCTTGGCGCGCCAAGGCGCACAAGTTTCGTGCCCTTCGCGCCGGGGAATTTCGGCCACATGCCCTGCGCCATGCCGGTCAGGCAGTCGGCGGAGCCCTTGGCCTGGATCTGATACATCCAGTAATTCCGCATCACGATATTCACATAGGCGCGGGTTTCATAATAGGGCAGGGATTCAATGAACAGCAGCGGGTCGCCGCCATCCTTCACCTGGCTGTTCCAGCGCGACACCGGCAGCGGACCGGCATTATAGGCGGCCATGACCTTGGGCAGAAGCCCGCCGGTCGCGCTCATATCGCGAAGCTGCTCCAGATAGCGTTGGCCATATTCCATGTTGGTCGACGGATTGTAGAGCTGGGCCGCGCCCACCGCTCCGCCGGCGACATCGCCCGCAGTGCCGGGCAGCACCTGCATCAGTCCGACAGCGCCAGCCGGGCTGACGGCATCGGCGCGAAACCCGGATTCCTGCAGCGCATGGGCGTAGAGCAGCGAAGGATCGACGCGCCAGCCGCCATCCGGCCGCCAATGGGGGGCGGGGAAGCGGGCGAAGCTTGCTGCCTGCTTGCCGCCCGGTCCGTTATGGGCGAGCCAGAGCTGGGTCTGCGGCAGGTCGAGCGCGCTGGAGAGGCGGAGAAGAGCGGTATATTGGGTGGTGCCGCCCAATTGCGCCTGTCGCCGCAGCGCCTGATCGGCAAGGCCGTTCTCGCCAATTTCGTTCAGGGCGATGGCGGCGCGAACGGCGGGACTGTCCTTCAGAATGCGCCAGTCCGCCTCGCCGAAGCGGCCCGCGCCCGCCGTGCCGACCGGCATGCCCAGTGTTTCACGGGCGAGCAGGCCGTAGAATGTCTCATCCGCGCGGGCGGCGGTGCGCAGCAGATTTTCGACCTTCGCCGGTTCGCCGCACGTCATGTACGCGCGGGCGGCCCAATAGGCTCCGGCCGAACGCATGTCCGCATTGCCTGCAAGCGCGGCGACATTGGCGAAGGCGGGGGCGGCCGCCTTGCAGTCATTCTGACGCCAGGCGGCGAGACCCGTGGTCCAGTGCGCCTGAACGCGCCAGTCGCCGCCAGCGCCGCCCTCCAAAGCCTTGGCGGCGAGACGGCGGGCATTGGTGTCGTCATTGCCGATATAATAGGACCAGGCGACCCGCTGGCGCCATTCCATCAATCCCTCGGCCGTCAGCGTGGGCGCGGCCGCGTCGATCAGCGGTTCCGCCGCGCCGGGGCTGTCCGCCTTGATCAGCGGCAGGATCTGCGTGCCGAGCGCCTGGGCGGCGAGATCGGTCTTTACCGAGGCGACATATTCGCGGCGGGGGGCGGCGCCCATCCACAGCAGCTTCTGCACCTGCGGCAGTTCCGGCAGGGTCTGCGCGCCGCGCTTCTGCGCCAGCTTGCTGAGCTGGTCGGCCTCCGGCAGCCAGTTGGAATTGTTCAGGAGGGCGAGGAGATCGAACAGCTCCACCCTGGGCGAATTCTTGCCGAGATAGATTTCAGACAGGACGACCGGACGGAGCGGGTCTTTCTCTCCCATGGCGGCGACCAGCGCCTTCGCCTCGGTCCAGCGGCCGCCGCGAATCGCGGAGAAGATCGACCGCGCGCGAACGGCGTCTGTTTCGCTCAACTGCGCCGGAACGGCATTTTCGCGACCGGCCGGGGTGGTTTCCGCCGCCGCAGCGACCGGCATAACCGATATAGCGGCCAGGGATACCAAACAGGCGAAAGCAGAACGGATCACGAAGGCAGGTCCTCAATCAGATATTGCAGAGCGCGCCAGCTTTGCGCCTTTGCCTCCGGGTGCTTCAGCAGAAACCGGGGATGACGGCTGGCTATTGCGGGCACCGTGCCCGCCGGATGGTTAACGGACTGCAAACCGGACGGACGTTCGAGCGAGTCCGCCGCCAATAGTGCACGGTTCGTCTTTTCTCCCAGCAGCAACAGGCGCTGCGGAGCGGCCAAAGCGATGTGATGGCGCATGCGGGTCGCCAACATTTCCAGGTCCTGATCATGCAAAATGCCGCCGGGCGCGCGGGTCACGGACAGGGAAGAAAGGTAGATATCCTGCCGGGACCGGCCGATTGCGGCCATCATGGCATCGAACAGCGCGCCGC
The DNA here is from genome assembly GCF_001757355.1 of Sphingobium phenoxybenzoativorans. Taxonomy (GTDB): domain Bacteria; phylum Pseudomonadota; class Alphaproteobacteria; order Sphingomonadales; family Sphingomonadaceae; genus Sphingobium; species Sphingobium phenoxybenzoativorans. The sequence goes on along the minus strand of NZ_MINO01000015.1, from coordinate 24,187 downwards.
AATTGCCGGAGAGCAATGTCCCCGTCTCGGCATCCTCCGGATCGGGCAAATCGCAAATGACCATGATCGCGGCGTTTTGCGCGCCGGCCGGCAGGATGCGCTGGCTCGACCAGCCAGCCTCATGGATAGACGGGTGGGTGGTCAGCCATGCGTGGAAGGCGTTCAGGTCATTGGGCAGGGCGTCCGGGCGATCAACGCGAGGTGCGTCTCCGCCCGGTGACGCTGGTCTGACACGTGCGGGCGCAACCGCGGGACGGAGCCAATTGACCGGCAGTTCGTTGACGGCGTGATCGACCCCGGCGAGCGCCCACCACGACAAGAGGGACTCGGCGGCATCCGCCGGTCCATTCTGCACAATTCCCCGCATAACCTGCACAGGGTCAGAGGTTGACGAGGGGGTCAAGAATGGTCATCGCCCAATCTGTCAAACCGTTAGATGGGTGCGATGACCGGACATGCTGACCAGGGGGGCGTGCATGCCGCCGGTCGTGAGGAGGAGGAATTATGAGCGACCGGGAATCAATGCCCTATGACATCGTCATCGTGGGCGGCGGACCGGCCGGATTGTCCGCAGCGATCCGGTTGAAGCAACTGGCGAACGAGGCAGGCAGCGAATTGTCCGTCTGCGTGCTGGAGAAGGGGTCGGAAATCGGCGCCCATATCCTTTCGGGCGCGGTGATCGACCCCAAGGCGCTGGACGAGCTGATCCCAGATTGGCGTGAGCAGGGCTGTCCGCTGGCGGAGGTGCCGGTGACTGACAACCGGCACTGGATTCTGACGAAAACCAAGCAGTTTTCGATGCCGCACATCATGACGCCCGGCTTCATGCACAATAAGGGCACCTATACCGGGTCGCTGGGCAATCTGTGCCGCTGGCTGGGCGAACAGGCCGAGGGGCTGGGCGTGGAGATATTCCCCGGCTTCGCCGCCGCAGAGATCCTCTATAATGAGGACGGGTCGGTGAAGGGCGTTGCAACGGGCGATATGGGTATTGCCCGCGATGGCGAGAAGAAGGGCGACTGGCAGCCCGGGCTCGAGCTGCACGCCCGCTACACCTTCTTCGCGGAAGGCGCGCGGGGGCACCTGACCAAGATATTGAAGCGCCAGTTTGCGCTGGACGCTGATTGCGAGCCGCAGGTCTATGGCCTGGGCATGAAGGAATTGTGGGATATCGACCCGGACAAGCATCAGCCCGGACTTGTCATCCATACGCAAGGATGGCCGCTAACGGACGCATATGGCGGCGGTTTTCTCTATCATCAGGCCAATGGGCAGGTGGCTCTGGGCTTCGTGGTCGGGCTGGGGTACCGAAACCCGCACCTTTATCCGTTCGAGGAATTTCAGCGCTGGAAGCAGCATCCGGCGATCCGGCAATATCTGGAGGGCGGCCGCCGCGTATCCTATGGCGCGCGCGCGATCAACGAAGGCGGCTGGCAATCCGTACCGAAGCTGGAATTCCCCGGCGGCGCGCTGATCGGTTGCTCAGCGGGCTTCGTCAATGTGCCGCGCATCAAGGGCACGCATACGGCGATGAAGTCGGGAATCCTGGCGGCCGAGGCGGCTTTTTCCGCCATATTGGCCGACCGGACGAGTGACGAGCTGACCGCCTATGGCAGCGCGGTGCGCGAGAGCTGGATCGCCGAAGAGCTGAAGCTGGTTCGTAATGCGGAGCCGGCGCTGTCGAAGTTCGGCAACACCATCGGCACGCTGATCGCGGGCATCGACATGTGGATGCGCACGCTGAAGATCGGCCTGCCCTTCACGCTGAAGCACAAGCCGGACAATGAGAAGCTGTGGCGCAAGGAGCATTGCGCCAAGATCGACTATCCCAAGCCGGACGGTAAGATCAGTTTCGACCGCCTGTCATCCGTGTTCCTGAGCAACACAAATCATGAGGAGGATCAGCCGGTCCACCTGCAGCTCAAGGACCCGGCGATCCCCATCGACTATAACCTGCCGGTATTCGACGAACCGGCGCAGCGTTATTGCCCGGCGGGGGTTTATGAGGTCGTGGGCCTTGACGAAGGCGCACCGCGATTCCAGATCAACGCGCAGAATTGCGTGCACTGCAAGACGTGCGACATCAAAGACCCCACGCAGAACATCAACTGGGTGGTGCCGGAGGGCGGCGGAGGACCGAATTATCCCAATATGTAAGCGCCCGCCACGTTCGATCGTCCTGCCGCTGCTGGCTGCAAGCCTGCACCCCGTGGCGGCTGGCGCGAACGTGGATACCCCGGCGCTGAACGCCTATGCGCGGGCGCGGCTGGCCGATGGGGAGGGGGCGCTGGACCTAGCCGTCAGCAGCTACCGGCAGGCGCTTGCCAATGATCCGTCCAGCAAGGTGGTGGCGCTGCGCTCCTACCGGCAGGCGATCGAGAGCGGTGACAAGAAGCTGGCGCTGTCATCCGCCTATATTCTGGACCGCGCCAACGCGCTGCCGAAGGACGGCACGCTGCTGATGACGGTCGATGCGCTGGACCGCAAGGATTGGGCGACCGCGCGGCTGCTGTCGCGGCGACTGGTCAAAGAGGATAATTTCGCCTTTCTCGCGCCGATCCTGGATAGCTGGATATCCACCGCCAGCGGCCCTTATGCGGCCCCTGCGGCCGGGCCGGATGGACGGCTGGGCGCACTCACCCAGCGCTATGTCGATGAGCATAAGGCGCTTCAATTGCTTTCCCAAGGGCGGACGGATGCGGCCATGCCGGTTATCGGCCATGCGCTGGTTACGTCCGGCGGGGTTGCGGCGAGCATGCGATTGGCATTCGCGACGCGGCTTGCGGCGCAGGGGCGGAAGAATGAGGCGCTGGCCCTGCTGCCCGCCACATTGCCGGGTGTTGCAAGCGTCCGGAAGGAAATAGGGCAGGGCAAGCGGCGCCCTGTGCCGCCGATCACGCCGGCGGAAGGGTTTGGCCGGTTGCTGGGGCGGCTGGGCGAAGATCTTTCGACAACGGATTCTCGCGCGATCTCACTGGTATTGCTGCGGTTTGCGAGCTTCGCTGACCCGGCGAATGCGGAATATCGCGCGGGTGTCGCCCGGCAGCTCGTCATTCAGCGGCATCCCGACAGCGCATTGATGGAAGCGGAAAAAGTGTCCGCGAAAAGCCCCTTCTATCTGGCGGCGCAGGAAGTGCGGGTGACGGCCCTTGTCGCGCGCGGCGACCAGGAAACAGCGGTCGCGCTGGCCCGGCAGATCGCCGCCCGGCCCGATGCGGGGGCGGCGGAACAGATACGGCTCGCCAATATCCTGGCTGACGGCAAGCATTATGACGCCGCGGTCGACGCCTACCGGGCGGCGAAGGCGCGCTATCCGGCGGGCGGCGTGCCGTGGAGCCTGTATCTGCTGGAGGGCAGCGCACTGGAGCGCGGCGGCCGGTGGGTGGAAGGCAAGGCGGCGCTAGAGAAGGCGGCGGCGCTTGCGCCGGAGGAAGCCGCGGTGCTGAACTATCTTGGCTATGCGCAGGTCGAACGGGGACAGAATGTCGAGGCGGCGCTGGCGCTGCTGGAAAAAGCCAGCCGGTTGAAGCCGGACGATCCCTCCATCACGGACTCCCTTGGTTGGGGCCGGTACAAGGCGGGCGATCCGCAGGGCGCAGTGCCGGTATTGCAGAGAGCGGCGGAAGCCGCGCCGGACGATGTGACCATCAACGAGCATCTGGGCGATGTGCTCTGGGTGGTCGGGCGGCGTTTCGAGGCGCGCTATGCCTGGTCCGCGGCGAGCACCTTTGCCGATGCCCCGGATGCGGAGCGGATCGCGCAGAAGATGCGCGAGGGGCTCAATCCGCGCGACGCGGCCTATTGAGGCGATTGCGGGCGTGATTGAAGAAAAAGCCTACGCCAAGATCAACCTGGCGCTGCATGTCCGCAACAAGCGGCCGGATGGATTTCATGAGCTGGAAAGCCTGTTCGCCTTTGCCGAGGATGGCGACCTGTTGCGGGCGTCGGCGCGCGATGACGGGGCGATCCATCTTTCCATCGACGGGCCGTTCGCGCAGGGGCTTGAGGCAGGGGCGGGCAATCTGGTCGTGCAGGCCGCGCTGGCGCTGAAGTCGGCGAGCGGGACGGGTAATGGCGCGGATATCCGCCTGACAAAGAACCTGCCCATTGCTTCGGGTATTGGCGGCGGGTCGGCGGACGCTGCGGCCGCGCTCCGGCTGCTGGATCGTTTGTGGGGCCTTGGTTCGGGGCGGGACGCCTTGCTGGCGATCGCCGATCCGCTTGGGTCGGATGTGCCCGCCTGTCTTGTCAGCCGGACCTTGGTCGGCACGGGAAGGGGCGAGGCGCTGGATGTGCGCGATTTGCCGGGGCTGGCTGGCGCGCCGCTGTTGCTGGTCAACCCAGGGGTCGCGCTGTCCACCGGGCCGGTGTTCCGGGGGTGGGACGGTGTAGACAGAGGCGCGCTTGACGCCTCACGCCTGGACGCGATTGCCGGTGAAGGCCGCAACGACCTGCAGCCGCCCGCCATTGCCCTGGTCCCGGAGATCGGGGAGGTGATTGGCGCGCTGAAGGGCTGCGCCGGTCTCTCCCTCGCGCGCATGTCCGGGTCCGGCGCGACCTGCTTCGCATTGTTCGCCGATGCCGCCGCGCGGGACGAGGCGGCGGCGCGGATCGGGACGGATCATCCCCGATGGTGGATCATGGCGACAAGGATAAGAGGCGAATGAGCGAGGCCTTCACAATATTGCGGGGCGGCGACACGCAGATTTTGATCATCGGCGACCATGCGTCGAACAAGGTGCCCGGCGATATCGACCTGGGGATCGATCCGGCTCTGCTCGACGCGCATGTCGCCATCGATATCGGTGTGGCGGAGGTCGGCGCGCTGCTGGTGGCCGGGCTTGGCTGCACGGCGATATTGGGCGGCGTCTCGCGCCTCGTGATTGATCTCAACCGCGAGGATGACGCGCCGGGGCTGTTGCCGGTGATGAGCGACGGGCATGCCATTCCAGGCAACCGGACCGCCGACCTTGCCGAGCGGATGATCCGTTTTCACCACCCCTATCATCATGAAGTGGGGCGATTGCTTGGCGGCATGACGTCACCCTTCATCCTGTCCCTGCATAGTTTCACGCCGGGGCTGGCCAGCAAGCCGGAGGAGAAGCGGCCTTGGGACATCGGCATCCTGTATAATGAGGACGACCGGGCGGCGCGGATCGCCATCCCGATGCTGGAGGCGGCGGGGCTGAAGGTCGGCGATCAATTGCCCTATTCCGGCAAGACCTTGAATGCGACGATGAACCGGCACGGGGAAGCGAATGGCATCCCTTATCTGGGCGTCGAAATGCGGCAGGATCTGGTGTCTGACGCAGGTGGTCAGCAACGCTTCTCTGAAATATTAAAATTAATTTTGATCGAATGCCGCAACATACTTGCGTAACGGGTGCAATTCTGGGAAAGCGCGCCCGAAAGAAGGATTCCGATGACTCAGAGATTTGACAAGTCGAAGTTGCCGAGCCGTTATGTTTCGGTCGGGCCCGAGCGCGCGCCGCAGCGCAGCTATTATTATGCCATGGGTCTGACCGAGGAAGAAATCGCCCGGCCGTTCGTGGGCATCGCATCCGCGGGCAATGACAGCGCGCCCTGCAACACGACGCTGGACATGCAGGCGGATTTCTGCCGCGAAGGCGTGAATGCAGCGGGCGGCATGCCGCGCCGGTTCAACACCATCACCGTGACCGACGGCATCGCCATGGGCCATCAAGGGATGAAAAGCTCGCTCGTCAGCCGCGAAGTCATCGCGGACTCGGTCGAGCTTTCCGTGCGTGGCCATTGTTATGATGCGCTCGTCACCTTCGCCGGATGCGACAAGTCGCTGCCGGGCATGATGATGGCGATGCTGCGTCTGAACGTGCCATCCATCTTTGTCTATGGTGGGTCGATCCTGCCGGGGCGGTATCAGGAGCGCGACCTGACCGTCATCGACGTGTTCGAAGTTGTGGGCCGTTACGCCGCGGGGAACTGCCCCTTGTCGGAAGTCACGGCGATCGAAAAGGCGGCCTGCCCCGGTCATGGCGCATGCGGTGGACAATATACCGCCAACACCATGGCCTGTGTCGCCGAAGCGATCGGATTGTCCTTGCCAAACAGCAATATGACGCCAGCTCCTTACAAGAGCCGTGAAGAAATCGCGGTTGCCGCCGGCAAGCAGGTGATGGAACTGATCGCCCGCAATATCCGCCCGCGCGATATCTGCACGCGAGAAGCGTTCGAGAATGCGGCGCGGATCGTGGCGGCAACCGGCGGATCGACCAATGGCGCACTCCACCTGCCCGCGATGGCGCATGAATGCGGCATTGATTTCGACCTGTTCGATGTTGCCGAGATATTCAAGACCACGCCCTATATCGCCGACCTGAAGCCGGGCGGCCAATATGTCGCCAAGGACATGTATGAGGCGGGCGGCATCTACATGCTGATGAAAACCATGCATCAAAATGGCATGCTGCATGGCGATTGCATGACGGTGACCGGCAAGACGCTGGCCGAGAATATCGACGAGGTCACCTGGAACCCGGACCAGAAGGTCATCTACGACGTAAAGACGCCGATCACGCCTACAGGCGGTGTCGTGGGCCTGAAGGGATCGCTGGCGCCCAATGGCGCGATCGTGAAGGTTGCTGGCATGCACAGGCTGCAATTCACCGGCACCGCCAAGGTTTTCGAGCGCGAGGAGGACGCCTTCGCGGCTGTCGAAGCGCAGCAGATCGGCGACGGTGATGTCGTCGTCATCCGCTATGAAGGTCCCAAGGGTGGACCTGGCATGCGCGAAATGCTGGCGACGACGGCGGCGCTCTACGGCCAGGGACTGGGCGAGAAGGTGGCGCTGATCACGGACGGGCGCTTTTCCGGCGGCACGCGCGGCTTCTGCATCGGCCATGTCGGGCCGGAAGCGGCCGAGGGCGGACCGATCGCGCTGGTCGAGAATGGCGACCGGATCGCCATCGACGCCGAGGCTGGCACAATCGACCTTCTGGTGGACGAGGCCGTGCTGGCCGAGCGCCGCAAGGCATGGACGCCCCGAACGAACGACTATCAATCCGGCGCATTGTGGCGCTATGCGCAGAATGTCGGTCCGGCCTATAAGGGGGCGGTGACGCACCCTGGGGCCAAGGCCGAAACCCATGTATTCGCGGATATCTAAAACCCTGCTCCTACTGTTGCTGTCCGCCTGTCAGGCTGACGGGAGTGGCAAGGCGGAGGGTGAGGCCATCGCATGCGCCATCGGCGCGGGGAGCGAGATGGCTCCCGTGTGCGCCGTAGAGCGCGGGCATGACGAAGCGGGACCATTGCTCACCATTCGCCAACCGGATGGCGGTTTCAGGCGGTTGCGCAGCGTGGCGGGCGTATGGGATGCCGCCGACGGAGCCTTCGCCGCCGTCACCGCGGATGCCGGCAATGGGCAGATGGAGGTTGCTGTCGAAGGAGATCGCTATCTCCTGCCCGGTCCGCAGGCTGCCAAGGAACTAGCGCATTGAGTGGCGCGGCGATCCTGACGGCAGAGGAAATGCGCGCGGCCGAGCAGGCCATATTCGCTAACGGCGTTGCGCCCTATGCGCTGATGGAGACGGCGGGCGCTGCGGCGGCGGACGTCATATGGCGCGCGGGAGGCGTACGCGACACGCTGGTGCTGTGCGGACCGGGCAATAATGGCGGCGACGGGTTCGTGATCGCGCGGCTGCTTAAGGCGCGGGGCGTTCCGGTCCGGGTGGCGGCGACGGGGGAGAGCAAGACGGACTCTTCGCAAAAAGCGCGGCAGGCGTGGGCCGGGCCGGTCGAGAATATCGCCGATGCCGCTCCCGCCACGCAGATTGTCGACGCCCTGTTCGGCATTGGCCTGGCGCGGGGACTGGACGGCGGATTCGTGCAGCGACTGGGTGACCTGGTCAATGCGGCGGAGCGGAGCTACGCCATTGATGTGCCGAGCGGCGTGGATGCGGATGGCGGCGCGCTGCTGTCGCCTGTGCCCCGTTTTGATCTTTGCATTGCCCTGGGCGCGTTGAAACCGGCGCATGTATTGCAGCCTGCGGCCGGGACTTTCGCGCGGCTGATATGTGTCGGCATTGGTATTGGGGCAAATGACGCCAAGGCGTTCCTGCTAACGCCGCCCGATCTGGCCGAGCCTGCGCCTGATGCGCATAAATATACGCGCGGTCTGGTGGATATTGTGGCGGGGACAATGGCGGGAGCGGGCATCCTCGCCGCCATCGCAGCGGCGCATGCCGGGGCCGGCTGTGTCCGGCAGCTGGCACCGGAACCGACCAGCCGCCTGCCCAACGCCGTCATCATGGTCACTGCCCCCGACGCAGGGGCGGTGGCGAAGGCGCTGCAAGATGAGCGGATTGCCTCTGTGCTTGTTGGGCCGGGGCTTGGCAGATCGGACGAGGCGAAGAAGCGGCTGAGCGCTGCATTGACGGCGGGGCATCCGTTGGTGGTGGATGCCGATGGGATCACTCTGCTCGATGGCCCGGACATGCTGCCTGTCGGAACGATCGTCACGCCGCATGAAGGGGAGTTCTCCCGCTTGTTCGGCGAGATTACCGGGAACAAGATCGATCGCGCGCGGGAGGCTGCGCGGCGCATGGGGGGTGTAGTCGTTTATAAGGGGCCGGATACGGCGATAGCATCGGCCGATGGACGCATCGCCGTATGGCACGGAGGTTCGCCCTGGTTGTCGACGGCAGGGACCGGCGATGTGCTGGCGGGGATCTGCGCGGCCCGGCTGGCTGTGACGGGCGACCCATTTCTGGCGGCGTGCGAAGCCGTCTGGCTGCATGGCGAGGCGGCGCGGCGTGCCGGTGCGGCTTTCATCGCAGACGATCTGATTGCGCATATTCCGGCGGCTGTGGCTGCGCGAACGCAATGAGCGATACCGGATTGATCGTGCGCATCGCCGCGAAGGGCGATGGCGTGACTGCCGATGGGCGGCATATGCCGCTGAGCGCGCCGGGCGACCGGATAGGCGAGGATGGCGCGCTGATCCGCGGGCCGGAGCATGCGCAGCCGCCATGCCGCCATTTTCCCGAATGCGGCGGTTGTCAGCTCCAGCATGTGCGGGATGACGCCTATGCCCGCTATGTGTTCGACCGGGTTGCCGGTGCGCTGGCGGGGCAGGGGGTAAGCGCCGGGACGGTGTTGCCCGCCCATGTCTCGCCGCCCGAAACGCGGCGCAGGGCGTCGCTGCGGGCGATGCGGATGGGCAGACGTGTGGTGCTTGGCTTTGCCGAGGAAGGCAGCCATCGGATCGTGGACATGGAGATGTGCTGCATCCTGCATCCCCGGCTGTTCGCGCTGGTGTCGCCGCTGCGCGGGTTGCTGGGGTCGATGATAGCCGAGAGGAGCGCCGCGCATGTGCGGATGAGCCTGACCGATCAAGGCGTTGACCTGCTGCTGGAGGGGGTGACGGCGGAGGGGCTGGCGGCGCGGGAGGCGCTGACGGATTTTGCGCGGGCGCATGGACTGGCGCGGCTGACTTTGGATGACGATTATGGGCCGCAGGCCTGCTGGGAGCCGGAGCCAGTGACGGTGAGCTTTGGCGGCGTGGCTGTGGCCTTTCCGCCCTACGCCTTCCTGCAGGCGACGGCGGATGGGGAGGCTGTGCTGGCCGATGCCGTAAGACCCGCGGTTGAGGGCGTTGCCGCCTTTGCCGATCTGTTCTGCGGGCTTGGCACCTTTGCGCTGACGCTGGGCGCGGGAAAGGCGGTCTATGCGGCGGAAGCGGGGCGGGATCTGGTGCTGGCGCTCAAGGCCTCAGCAGGGCGGAGCGGGCGGAAGCTGGCGGCGGATCATCGCGATCTGTTCCGGCGGCCCTTGTCTCCCGATGAGCTGAACCGCTTCGGCGCGATCATTCTCGACCCGCCAAGAGCGGGCGCGCGGGAGCAGGCGGCGCAGCTCGCGCGGAGCAAGGTGCCGGTCATCGGCTATATTTCCTGTAATCCCGGAAGTTTCGCGCGCGATGCTATCACGCTGATTGAAGGTGGATACCGGCTGGAGAGCGTAAAGCCGGTCGGCCAGTTCCGATGGTCGACCCATGTGGAACTGGCCGGGATATTCCGACGGTAAGAAGGCGCACTTGGTCCGTTCGGGCTGAGCTTGTCGAAGCCTTCCGCTGAGCGAAGCGAAGTGCCTCACTCCGTTCGGCTGAACCCTTCGACTTCGCTCAGGGCGAACGGATAAAGGCGCTTACTGCCCCAGCTTCACCACATTGGCGCGGCGCGGGGTTTCGACCTCCTCGCGGTAAAGGCTGGCCATCGGCTCGTCGTCAAGCTCGACCACCGTTTCCGACGAGAAGCCGTTGAAGCCGGTCCGCATCGCGCAGCCATAGGCGCCGAGCATGCCGATCTCGATATAATCGCCCGCTTGGACGTCGTCCGGCAGCATGAACGGGCCGACCATATGATCCATATCGTCGCAGGTCGGGCCGTAGAAGCTGAAGCCCTTCATCTCCGCTTCGCTCTCCTGTTCGCGCAGGAGCGCAACGGGGAAACGCCAGCCGATGTGCGCGGCGTCGAACAGCGCGCCATAAGCGCCGTCATTGATGTAGAGCTCGTCGCCGCGGCGGCGCTCGACACGCACGATCAGCGAGGAATATTCCGCCGACAGCGCACGGCCGGGTTCGCACCATAGTTCCGACGAATAGGACACCGGCAGGCTTTCGAAGCCGCGATGGATCGCGTCGAAATAGAGTTCCAGCGCCGGAGGCTCCATGCCCGGATAGATGGACGGAAAGCCGCCGCCGACATCGATGATGTCGACCGTGACCGCCGCCTCAACAATCGCGGCGCGGACGCGCTCGATCGCCTGGGTATAGGCGTGGGGCGTCATCGCCTGGCTGCCGACATGGAAGCAGATGCCCAGAGCATCGGCCGCCTGGCGGGTCGCCATCAGCAATTCCTTGGTCTCACCGATCTCCGCGCCGAATTTCGACGCGAGGCTCAGCTCCGAATATTCGGACGACACGCGGATGCGGACGCACAACTCCAGGTCGGTGGCGTCGCCGGTGGCGCGCATGATCTTTTCCAGCTCGTCGATCGTGTCGAGCGAGAAGGTGCGCACGCCATGCGTGTGATACGCCTCGAAGATCGCTTCTTCCGCCTTCACCGGATGCATGAAGCACAGCTTGGCTTCGGGCAGGGTGCGGGCGACGAGTCGGACCTCGGCGATCGAGGCGACGTCGTAATGCGTGATTCCGCTATCCCAGAGCGTCCGGAGAAGCTCCGGCGACGGGTTGGCCTTCACGGCATAGAGCGAGCGCCCCGGAAACTTCTCAACGAAGAATCGGGCGGCGCGGGCGGCTGCCTGCGGGCGAATAAGCGTTACCGGTGCTGCCGGTTTGAGGGCAATTGCTACCCCCAGCGCGCTGGGATGCTCGTACAATTCAAGGGACCTCCAGTGTCGTTCAGCAGAAATAAGCTGCCTTGCGGTGGAAGTCCCATGGGGCAGCGGACGTGCGATATATGAGTAAGGGGGGGTCCTGTAAAGCGGCTGCGTAAAAATAGTGTGTCATAAAAATGTCATGAAAGGCGGTGCTTGAAATCCTCATAGCCAAAGCGGCGAACCTCCCGAAGCGCATCGGTGTCGCTGTTCCACAGCCAGATGCCGGGAAGGGGGACGCCGTTGAACATGGTCGTCTTGACCATCGAGTAATGCGCCTGATCGAGGAAAGCGATCCGCGCGCCCGGTTCGGCCGTGCCGGGAACGCGATAATCGCCGATAATATCGCCTGCGAGGCAGGAAGGGCCGCCAAGACGGGTCGCTGGGCCATCCAGAGGCTCATGCAGCATGGCGGGCCTGTAAGGGGCCTCTATGACGTCCGGCATGTGGCAGGTGGCCGAGATGTCGGTGATGGCGACGGGCATTCCGTTGTCGATGACGTCGAGAATCTCTCCGACCAGGATGCCGCCGTCGAGCGCCATCGCCTCGCCGGGTTCGATATAAAGCTCCAGTCCCGATTTGAGACGGATTTGCCGGATAAATTCAACAAGATCGTCGCGCTGATAATCCGCGCGGGTGATGTGATGGCCGCCGCCCATGTTCAGCCATTTGAGCTGAGCATAATGCGGGGCGATCAGCGATTCGATCGCGGCCCAGGTGCGCTGGAGCGGCGCGAAGTCCTGCTCGCACAGCGAATGGAAGTGCAGGCCGGATACGCCCGCAAGATGCTCCGGCTTCAATTGCGTGATCGGGAAGCCAAGGCGGCTGTGCGGCTGGCAGGGGTCATATTTCGCTACCTCTCCCTCTGCATGCAGCGGGTTGATGCGCAGGCCGATGTCGAACGCATGGCCCGCCGCGCGGGCGGCGTCGATCTGCGGACGGAAACGGGCGATCTGGCCGGGGCTGTTGAAGATGACATGATCGGAAATGCGCAGGATTTCGGGCAGGTCCTCCGCCTTGTATCCGGCGCAATAGGTGGCGATCTCGCCGCGATATTCCTCATCGGCGAGGCGCGCCTCATAGAGGCCGGAGGCGCAGACGCCGTCGAGATATTCGCCCACTACCCCGCCCAGCGACCACATGGAGAAGGCCTTGAGCGCGCCCAGCACCTTCGCGCCGGAGCGGTCGCGAACGTCTTTGAGCACGGCGAGGTTGCGGCGGATCGCCGCCTCATCGACCACGAAGGCGGGTGAGGGGACGCGGTACAGGTCGAAGCGCGCGAATGCGCCGGGGTCGCCAGCTCTGGTTTCCATTATTGCCTCCGTCCGGGCTGAGCGAAGTCGAAGCCCTTCATCGAACGTAGTGAGATGCCTTCGCTATTGCTCAGGCGTACCCTTCGACTTCGCTCAGGGCGAACGGCTTATTGGGTGTTCCGCTTTTTTGCGGCCGTCAGAAATCCAGCGGCGCGTCCAGTTCCTTCAACTGCCAGGGCAGGCCGTGCTTGTTCAGCATATCCATGAAGGGATCGGGATCGAACTGCTCGATATTGAACACGCCCGCACCCGACCATGCGCCGGTCAGCACCATTGCAGCGCCGATCATCGCCGGGACGCCGGTGGTGTAGCTGACCGCCTGGTTGCCGGTTTCGGCATAGGCATCCTCATGGTCGCAGACATTGTAGACATAGACGGTCTTCTGCTTGCCATCCTTCATGCCCGTTGCGATGTCGCCGATATTGGTCTTGCCTTTCGTCGTGACGCCAAGCGACGCAGGCTCCGGCAGCACGGCTTTCAGGAACTGCAGCGGGATGATCTCCCGGCCTTCATACATGACCGGATCGATGCGGGTCATGCCGACATTCTGCAGCACCTCCAGATGCTTGAGATAGGCGTCGCCGAAGGTCATCCAGAAACGGATGCGTTTGATTTCGGGCATGAATTTGGCGAGGCTCTCCAGTTCCTCATGATACATGAGGTACATGTTCTTCTCACCCACCTGATCGAACAGGAAGGGCTGCTTGTGGCTGAGCGCAGGCCCCTCGACCCATTCGCCGTCCGCCCAGTGGCGCGAGGGGGCGGTGACTTCGCGGATGTTGATTTCCGGGTTGAAGTTGGTGGCGAAATGCTGGCCATGGTCGCCGCCATTGCAGTCGAGAATATCGAGCGTGTCGATGCTGTCGAGCAGATGCTTCTTGATATAGGTGGCGAAAACGCTGGTGACGCCGGGATCGAAGCCGGAGCCGAGCAGGGCCATCAGGCCTGCTTCCTTGAAACGGTCCTGATAGGCCCATTGCCAGCCATATTCGAACTTCGCCTCGTCGCGCGGCTCGTAATTGGCGGTGTCCATATAGTGCACGCCGGTCTTGAGGCAGGCGTCCATGATGGACAGGTCCTGATAGGGAAGGGCGAGGTTCACGACGAGTTTCGGCTTCACCTTCGCGATCAGAGCGGCGGTTTCCTCGACATTGTCGGCGTCAACCTGCGCCGTCGAGATCACCACTCCTGTCCGCGCCTTCACCGATTCGGCGACGGCGTCGCACTTAGCGACACGACGGCTGGCGAGGGTGATGTCGCTGAAAATGTCAGGATTCATGGCCATCTTGTGGACCGCTACCGACCCGACGCCGCCCGCACCGATGACAAGGACCTTGCTCAATTCCAATCTCCATGCTTGACCCGCGCGACGCGCGAAAGCGCCCATATAGGGATGTGACATGACAGCGCAAAGTCAGAGTGTAGCGCGTATCCCCGATAGGCAAGGGGTGGAACGCGCAGCGGTAAAAATCGCTGCGATCCTGCCGCCGACGCCTCTGCTGCCGCTGGACATTGGCGGGGTGACGATCTGGTGCAAGGCGGAATGCCTGCAACCGATCGGCGCGTTCAAGATACGGGGCGCATGGCACCGGCTGTCTGACCTGAGTGATGAGGAGCGGCAGGCGGGCGTCGTTGCCTTCTCCTCCGGCAATCATGCGCAGGGCGTTGCCTGGGCGGCGAGGCGGCTGGGTGTGCCGGCGACGATTGTGATGCCTGCAGACGCGCCCGCCGCGAAAATGGCCTCGACGATTGCGCTCGGGGCTATGGTCGTGACCTACGACCGGATGACCGAAAGCCGGGAGGAGATTGCGGGGCGGCTGGCGGCGGAAAAGGGCGCTGTGCTGGTGCCGAGCTTCGACGATCCCTGGGTGATCGAGGGGCAGGGGAGCGCGGGAATCGAGATTGGCGCGCAGATGCCGGGCGGGGCGCTAAGCCGCCTTGTGATCCCCTGCGGCGGCGGCGGGCTGGCGAGCGGATGCGCGCTGGCACTGCCGGAGGCGCAGGTGACGGCCGTGGAGCCGGAGGGCTGGGCCGATATGGGCGAGTCGCTCCGTGCGGGAGAGATTGTACCGGTCGGGCCAAATCCGCCTTTCACAAGCTGCGATGCATTGCAGACGGTGCGGGTTGCGCCGCTGACCTTCGGGATATTGCAGGGCCGGGGCGCCGTGGGCGTCAGCGTGACCGAGGCGGAGATCGGCGCGGCGATGCGGTTGGCGATGACGCAGCTTGGGCTGGTGCTGGAGCCAGGCGGGGCGGTCGCGCTGGCGGCCGTAGTCGCGGGGAAGGTCGCGCCGGTCGAGGGGATGGCGGTGCTGCTGTCCGGGAGGAATGTCGATCCGGGGCGGTTCCGGGCGATGACAGAGACCTAGTCTGAGCCAGTTCTTGTGCTCCTGCGAAGGCAGGAGCCCAGATCAAACGCTGGAACTGGGTTCCTGCCTTCGCAGGAACACGAAATGGGAATCTCTCAAAAACTTGCGCCGTCGACCTTTGTGATTTTCAGCGTGTCGATATCGACTTCCGGCACGCAGCGCAGATTAACCGCGCGCATCTCCGTGCCATCCGGCATGGCGCTGGCTGCAAAAGCCTGGGTGCCGCAGGTGGTGCAGAATTGATGATCGATCTTGTGTTTGTAGAACTCGTAGCTGCCGAGCGCATCCGCGCCGCTTTTCAGCGTGAACTGAGCGGCGGGCACGAAGGTCAGGACGAAGCCCTTGCGCGAACAGTGCGAGCAGTTGCAGGTCATGGCCTCCAAGGGCGGGTCTGCGTCCACGCTGAACGTCACCTTGCCGCAGTGGCAGCTTCCTTCGTAGGGCATGTTTCTGTCTCCCATATGGCTGGGCAAATATAGCCGTTCGTTTCGAGCGCAGTCGAGAAACCGCGCGCCTGTTTCTCGACTGCGCTCGAAACGAACGGAGGCGAGAGGCGATACCGAGACAATATCCTAGCTGATCATCCGTTCCAGCGTCTCGATCACGTCCGCCTCCGCCGCCGGTTTGTCGCGGCGGATGCGGGAGATGCGGGGGAAGCGCATGGCGAGGCCGGATTTGTGGCGCTTGCTCTGGTGGATGGAATCGAAAGCGACTTCCAGCACCAGCGTCTTTTCTACCTCGCGCACCGGGCCAAAGGTCTTGATTGTGTTGGTCCGCACGAAGCGGTCCAGCCACTTCAGCTCCTCGTCTGTGAAGCCCGAATAGGCCTTGCCGACGGGTAGCAGTTCGCCCTCCGCATTCCAGCAACCGAAGGTATAGTCGGAATAGAAGGAGGAGCGTTTCCCATGACCGCGCTGGGCGTACATCATCACGCAGTCGGCGGTGAGCGGGTCGCGCTTCCATTTGTACCAAAGGCCCGTGCGACGGCCCGCGACATAGGGACTGTCCCGGCGCTTGAGCATCACGCCCTCGATGGCGGCTTCGCGCGCGCCGGCGCGAATGTCGCCCAGGGCCTCGAAATCCGGGGCGTCGATGATGGCGGAGATATCGAAGCGGGCCGGATCGAGTGACGTCATGAAGGCTTCCAGGCGGGCGCGGCGCTCGGTCCAGCCCAGCGCGCGCAGATCCTCCTCGCCGTCCAGCAAGAGGTCGTAGAGGCGGACGAAGGCGGGATAGTCGCCCAGCATCTTTGCCGAGACGGTCTTGCGGCCGAGGCGTTGCTGCAGGGCGTTGAAGCTGGCGGCGGACCCGCCGTGCTGTTCCGCACCCTGAACCTCGCCCTTCACCAGCAGTTCGCCGTCCAGCACGGCATGGCCAGAGAAAGCCTCTGCAATTTCCGGAAAACTGCCGGTGATGTCGTCTCCGGCGCGGCTGTAGAGGCGGGTTTCCTGGCCCGTGCCGACGATCTGGACGCGGATGCCGTCCCATTTCCATTCGGCGGCATAGTCGGCCAGGTCGACCGTGCCGTCCTCCAGTGGATGGGCGAGCATGAAGGGGCGGAAGAAGGGCGTGCCCGCAGGGTCCGGGCGGTCGCCGCGTCCCTCCGCCCAGCCGAACAGGGCCGCATAGGGTGGGGTGAGGGCGTGCCACACCTCCTCAACCTCGTCTATATCGAGGCCGAACGCTTGGGCGAGGCCGGTCTTGGCGAGTCGGGCGGAGATGCCTACCCGGAGTCCGCCCGTGGCCAGCTTCAGCAGGGCGAAGCGGCCGCTGGCGTCGAGATGGTCCATCATGGCGGCAAGCGCGGCGGGGGCACCGGCGCGGCTGACTGACGACAGACGTTCAACCACTGCCCCGACGGTGAGGGAGCCGTCGTCGATCTCGGCGGGCTGGTCTTCATGCTTGGGCCAGAGGAGGGCGACCGTTTCGGCCAGGTCGCCGACATAGTCCCGGCTCATTTCGAACAGGACAGGATCGACGCGCTCGCGGATCATGTCGCCGATGGCGGACGCCTTGACGGCTTTCAGGTCGAGATTGCCGGTCAGCGCCGCGAGCGTCCAGCCCCGGTCCGGATCGAGCGCGGTGCGCATATAGTCGGCGATCAGGTCCAGCTTCCCGTTGCGGGAGCGGGTGTAGACGAGGCCGTCGAGGAGCTGGGAGAATTGCCTCATCGTTCCTCCCTCCCGTGCTCCTGCGAACGCAGGAGCCCAGTATTCTGGACGCTGCGCATTAGACCCTGGGCTCCTGCGTTCGCAGGAGCACTGAGAGAGACGGCAACTTTCATCCCTCATCCTCATCTTCACGCCCCACCAGCGCCAGCGCCTTGGCGCGCATCTGGCGCATGGTGCACCAGTGGACCAGCGCGTCGTCGCGGCCGTGGGTGACCCAGGTTTCGGACGGGGCGACCTCGGCTATGGTGTCGGTCAGCTCGTCCCAATCGGCATGGTCGGAAATGATGAGGGGCAGTTCGACATTCTTCTGCCGCGCGCGCTGGCGCACGCGCATCCAGCCAGAGGCCATGGCGGTGATCGGGTCGGGCAGGCGGCGGCTCCAGCGGTCGTTGAGGGCGGAAGGCGGGGAAATGACGATGGCGCCGCGCATGTCCTTCGCATCGATGCCCGTTGCGGGGCGAAGTTCGCCCATCTCGACGCCGAAGTCCGTATAGAGCGCGCACATGCGTTCCAGCGCGCCGTGGATATAGACGGGGTCATGATGGCCCCGGTCGCGCAGTTCGCAGATGATCCGTTGCGCCTTGCCCAAGGCATAAGCGCCAACCAGCACGCAGCGATCCGGATTGGCGTGGAGCGCGCCGAGCAGCCGGTCGATCTCGCTCCCGGTGTCGGGGTGGCGGAACACTGGCAGGCCGAACGTCGCCTCCGTGACGAAGATGTCGCACGGGGTGACTTCGAAGGGTCTGCAGGTCGGGTCGGGACGGCGCTTGTAATCGCCGGTGACGACAACCCGCTCGCCCGCATGTTCGAGCATGATCTGAGCGGAGCCGAGGACGTGGCCGGCGGGGATGTAGCTGATGTCCACGCCGCCCAGGCGCATGCTTTCGCCATAGGCCATCGGCGTGCCCTCCGCCGTGCCGTAGCGCAGCGCCATGATGCCCAGCGTCTCGCGCGTCGCCCAGACATGGCCGTGGCCGCCACGCGCATGATCGGCATGGCCGTGCGTGACCAGCGCCCTTTCGCGGGGCAATGACGGGTCGATCCAGGCGTCGGCGGGGCGGACATAAATGCCGCTGGGGTGCGGTTCGATCCAGTGCGTGGCGGGCGGCATAGCCCATTAATGTGGGACCGTGGGTGGATGTTCCGCAAGGGGGGAAGAAGGTGCGCCTCGCCGCAGCTCACCCCATCCGGCCGGTCGCCGAAATGCCGAGCATACGCGAAGCGGTCTCCCGCTCGCCCATGACCACGTCGGGCACGCCCAGCCGCCTGAGATGTTCGACCTCTCCATCGGAATGGGCGCGGGCGATCACGCGGATGGCGGCGTTCAGCTTCATCGCGCGCTGAAAGATCGCGCCTGCTTCATAGCCTTCGGGAATGGCGATAAGCAGCGTTCCTGCCCTGTCGATCCCGGCCGCCTCCAGGATGCGCCCTTCCACGGCGTTGCCCTTCACCACCTCATATCCATCCTCGACGGCGCGTTTGGCCTGCTCGTTCTTGTCTTCGATGATGACCAGATGGCCACTGCGGTTGCGCAGTTCCGCCGCGATGATGCTGCCGACCCGGCCATAGCCGACGAGGATCATATGGTCGTTGCGCGCGGGTTGCTTCGCCGCGGCTGTCTCATCCGGTTCCTCATCTTCTTCCTTCGCGGAGGTGACGAAGGAGAACAGGAACGGATTGAGGAAGATGGATATCAGCGCGCTTGCCAGGATCAGGTCACGGGCGTCGGGCGGCAATATCTTGAGACCGGTGCCCAGCGCGGCGAGAATGAAGGAGAACTCGCCAATCTGGGCCAGGCTGGCGGCAATGGTGAGGGCCACCCGGCTGGAATGCCGGAAGAAGCGGACGATGAAATAGGCCGCGACGGACTTGCCGATCATGATGATGGCGACGGAGGCCAGCAAGGGCGCAGGCTGCTTCATCAGGATGGCGGGATTGAACAGCATACCGACGGACACGAAGAACAGCACGGCGAAGGCGTCGCGCAGGGGCAGCGTTTCCTCCGTCGCCCGGCGGCTGAGCGGCGTCTCGCCCAGGATCATGCCCGCGAAGAAGGCGCCAAGCGCGAAGGAGACGTCGAAGATCATCGCTGCGCCAAAGGCGACGCCAAGCGCGATCGCCAGCACGGCGAGGCGGAACAGCTCCCGCGATCCGGTATGTGCGACCCAGTGCAGGGCCGATGGAATGACGCGCCGTCCGACCACCAGCATCAGGGCGAGGAAGCCCGTAACTTTGAATATGGTGACTGCGAGAGGTTTCAATATGGCGGAAAAGCCCGCCTCCGCGCCCTCGGAGCCATGCCTGATCTCGGCCAGCGCAGGCAGGAGAACGAGGGCGAGAACCATCACGAGATCCTCAACGATCAGCCAGCCGACCGCGATGCGGCCCCGTTCCGTGTCCACCAGGTCCCGCGCCTGAAGCGCGCGGAGCAGGACAACGGTGCTTGCCACGGACATCGCCAGGCCGAAGACGAAGCCGGACAGCATGTTCCAGCCCATGAGCCAGGCAAGGCCCATGCCGAGCAATGTCGCCACGGCGATCTGCGCAATCGCCCCCGGAATGGCGATCTTCCGGACGGACAGCAGGTCGCGCAGGGAGAAATGCAGCCCCACGCCGAACATCAGCAGGATCACGCCGATCTCGGCGAGTTCGTTCGCCAGCTTTGTGTCGGCGACAAAACCCGGCGTGAACGGGCCGACGAGGATGCCGGCCAGCAAATAGCCCGCGATCGGCGAAATTTTCAGCCTTTGGGCGATCGCGCCCATCAGGAACGCGACCACCAGACCAGCGACGATAGTGGCGATCAGCGGCGAATAATGCGGCATGGTCTTCCCCGGATGAATTCCAATATGGGCCGCCGGAACGGTTTCGCGCAGCTTACGCCCGCGCCGTCCCGGCGGCGTTATGCATTTGCTATTCCGCCGACACAGTGACCAACGCGGCCATGATGCCGGCGGCGCCGGCCATGCCCATCAGCACGGTCGGCATGAACCACCAGGGCGGTTTCTTGCGTTTTCTTATCATGGATATTCCTCGCTCTACGGCCGTGCGCGGATGGCGTTCCATCGGCGCCAGCGTTCGCGACGGCCAGGCAATGAAGGATTGGCGGCCGGTGACGGCCGCCCGCTGTCATCCGGCCGCGGGAGGGCCGCGAGGGAGGATGACTGCGAACAGGCCGGTTGGCGCTATCTGGTCGCTTTGTGACGTGAATGCGGGCGATAGCGTCGCGATGGCGATTGCCTGAACAGCGTTTGCCGACGCGATGGCCAGATCATGCCAGGATCGCCAACCACCATGGGATGCGGGCTTGATGCTGTCCTTGTCCGCAATCTTTTCTACCGCTGGCACGGCCTTGGTCGATTTTGCGCGCAGGGCAACGACCGAATTGGACGGATTGAAAGCGGACCCGCGGGATTCGCTGCCCGGCAGGCCGGACGGCACAATCGCGCATAGCAAGGCGGTCGCGATGGCGAGCCAAAGCGCGCCGAGAAACGGCAGTTTTTCCGTCAGGCGCCGAGGTTTCGATTCGCTCACATGCTATCAATGACCCAAGGAGCGATGGGTTGCACTAACGTAACGATGAAAAGAGGCCGTCAGCCGCTTTTTCCGGCCAGAAACCCGGCCGGGACGGCGCTTCAGGCGGCCTTTGCCTCGCGCAGTTCAAGGCGGTCCCAGATTTCCACCAGCGCGCTGACCAGTTCCCGCATCATGCTCTCGTCATGCGCAGGACCAGGGGTGAAGCGAAGCCGCTCCGTGCCGCGGGGGACGGTGGGATAATTGATGGGCTGCACATAGACGCCATATTCGGCGAGCAGGATGTCGCTGATCCGCTTTGCCTTCACCGGATCGCCGACCATAAGGGGGACGATATGGGTGGTGGAGGGCATGACGGGCAGGCCAGCCTCACCCATCATGGCCTTGAGCCGGGCGGCGGCGGCCTGCTGGCCCTGACGCTCCTCGCTCGACGCCTTGAGATGCCGCACGCTGGCGAGCGCGCCCGCGACCAGAACCGGCGACAGAGAGGTGGTGAAGATGAAGCCGGGCGCATAGCTGCGGATCACATCGACGATCATCTGGTCGGCGGCGATGTAGCCGCCCATCACGCCGAACGCCTTGCCCAGCGTGCCCTCAATAATGGTCAGGCGGCCGGCAACCTCATCCCGGTCGGAAATGCCGCCGCCGCGTGGACCGTACATGCCCACGGCATGAACCTCGTCCAGATAGGTCAGCGCGTTGAATTCGTCGGCAAGGTCGCACAGCGCCGAGATCGGGGCAACGTCGCCGTCCATCGAATAGACCGATTCGAAGGCGATCAGCTTCGGCGCTTCGGGATCGGCGGCGGCCAGAAGTTCCCGCAGGTGCTCGACATCATTGTGGCGGAAAACCTGCTTCTCACAGCCCGAATTGCGGATGCCCGCAATCATCGAGGCGTGATTGAGTTCGTCCGAGAAGATGATGCAGCCCGGCAGCAGCTTCGCCAGCGTGGAAAGGGTCGCCTCATTCGAGACATAGCCGCTGGTGAAGAGAAGGGCCGCTTCCTTGCCATGCAGGTCTGCAAGTTCGCTTTCCAGATCAACATGATAGTGGGTGTTGCCGCCGATATTGCGCGTGCCGCCGGACCCAGCGCCGACATCATGCAGCGCTTCTTCCATCGCGGCGATGACCTTGGGATGCTGACCCATGGCGAGATAATCGTTGGAGCACCATACAGTGATCGGCTTCGGCCCATTATGGCCGTGGAAGCAGCGTGCGTTGGGGTAAGCGCCCTTGTTGCGCAGAATATCGATGAAGACCCGGTAACGGCCCTCGCCATGAAGGCGCTCGATCGCCTGGCTGAAGATGTGCTTGTAATTCACGCCTTAATCCCGCTTCCTCATCCCCTTATCCGGGGCATTTATACGCTGAACCAAGGATTTGCCAGCGATAACGGTTCGCAACTTTATGGCTATTCCCGATCACTGCAATCGGACATTCGGTCCATGTACCAAAAGGGGGCTTGCCGGGGGGCGAATGGCGATCCGCCCTATAATCCCTCAATGCGCGTGAGGCCGTAATCCATAAGCGCCGGGCGCAACGCCTCCACATCGGGGTCGAGCCGGGTGAAAACGGCGATGCCTTCTTGGGGGCGCGCCGGCCAGGATTGTCCCTGGGTCAGATAGGCGATGCGCCGTGCAATGCCGGGACCGCCATGGGTGAATATCAGCGGCCGGGGACTGGCGGCCTCCAGTTCCGGCTGAACCAGCGGGAAATGGGTGCAGGCAAGCACCACCACGTCCATCCGGTCGCCGCCGGGCTGATCGAACAGACCTGCCAGCGCGTCCCGCGCCACGGCCGGATCGAGCGGCTCTCCGCGCAGTTTCGCTTCGGCGAGCGCGACCAGTGCGGCGGAGCCATGACGCAGAATGACGCAATCCGCGCCATGTTCGGCGGCGAGCCGGTCGACATAGGGCTGACGCACGGTGGCGTCCGTGCCGAGCACGCCTATGACGCGGCTTTTCGATTGCAGGGCGGCGGGCTTGATGGCGGGGACAGTGCCGACGACCGGGATGTCGAGCGCCGATCGCACGGCCGCCAGGGCAATGGTGGAGGCGGTGTTGCAGGCGATGACGGCAAGGCGGGGGCGGTAGCGTTCGACCAGGCGGCCCAGAAGCGCCGGAACGCGGGCGGCGATTTCCGCCTCGCTCTTCGTGCCATAGGGGAAACCGGCGCGGTCGGCGGCGTAGACGATAGGCGCATTGGGCAGGGTTTCGCGGGCGGGGCCGAGGATGGAGAGACCACCGACGCCGGAATCGAAAAAGAGCAGGGGGGCATTTTCGGGGACTGACATGGGGAGGTGATGTCGGGTGATGCCGGATGGGAGTCAACAGTCTCCGGTTGTAGAATATCGCCATCGTCATCCCGGCGAAGGCCGGGATCCCGCTTCTTTTTTCCGACGGCATCGAAGGAACAGCGGGACCCCTGCCTTCGCAGGGGTGACGGACGAGGTAACAGGCCCGAGTTGGGATGACGGCAAGGTTTGGCGGCATAGCGCCACGAATCCCGTTGCCCCGGCGGACTTCGCCTCTATGATCCGCCCGCAATCGAAACCGGGGGACATTCATGCAATCGCTCTGGCAGGCTCCGGCGCTGGCGCTGCTGATCGGCTATTTGTTGGGGTCTGTGCCCTTTGGCCTCCTGCTCACGCGCCTTTCCGGCGGCGGCGACTTGCGCAAGATCGGGTCCGGGAATATCGGCGCGACCAACGTGTTGCGCACCGGCAAGAAATGGCTTGCCGCCCTGACCCTGCTTCTGGACTTGGGCAAGGGCGCAGCGGCGGTGGCGATCGGCGCGCAGATTGTTGACGGCGGCGGCGCGATGGCGGGCGTGATGGCCTTTATCGGCCATTGCTATCCCGTCTGGCTCCGCTTTGCGGGCGGCAAGGGCGTGGCGACGATGATGGGCGTGGTCGCGGCGCTATACTGGCCGAGCGGACTGGTGTTCGCGGGGGTGTGGCTGGGCGCATTATATCTGCTGCGCTATTCCTCGGTCGGGGGCATGTCCGCCGCAGTGAGCGCGCCGGTCGGCGCCTTCGCCTTCGGGCATCTGGAATTTCTGCCGCCATTCCTGGCGATGGCGCTGCTGGTGTTGTGGCGGCACAGGGCCAACATCGCGCGGTTGATGGCGGGCACAGAGCCGAAGGTCGGGAAGAAAACGGACGAGGCCGCCTGAGCGTGGAGGCTGACCAGTTCGACCGGCTGCGCCTGATCCGGTCGGCGCAGATCGGCCCGGTGACCTTCCTGCAGTTGCTGGCGCGGTTCGGCACGGCGGGCGCGGCGCTACAGGCTTTGCCGGATCTGGCGGCGCGGGGCGGCGGCAAGGCGCCGCGCATCGCATCCATCGATGATGTGGAACGGGAAGTGGCGGAGACGGCGCGGCTGGGCGCGCGCTACCTGTTCCTTGGCGATCCCGGCTATCCCGCCTT
>NZ_MINO01000014.1 GCF_001757355.1 Sphingobium phenoxybenzoativorans | reverse complement strand
CCAGGCGCTCGAACGCATCGGCGGGCGGCAGGGGCTGGTGCGCGAACTGGCGCTGATCGGCGGCGTGTCCGACGCCGTGATCCGGGGCCTCGTCAAATCCGGCGCGTTCGAGGCTGTCGAGGTCTCCACCGACACCCCCTTCCCCGATCCCGATCCGGACTTCGCCCCGCCCGCGCTCAGCGAGGAACAATTCGCCGCCGCCGCCCGCTTCGTCGCCGCCGTCGATGCCCAGACATTCGAGCCTTTCCTGCTCGACGGCGTCACCGGCTCCGGCAAAACGGAAGTCTATTTCGAGGCGATCGCCAGCGCCATCCGCGGCGGGCGGCAGGTGCTTGTCCTGCTCCCCGAAATCGCCCTCACCGAACCTTTTCTGGAACGGTTCGAGAAACGCTTCGGCACCGTCCCCGTTAGCTGGCACAGCGGCCTGCGCCAGTCGGAGCGCCGCCGCGCATGGCGCGCCATTTCGTCGGGCCAGGCGAAGGTCGTCGTCGGCGCCCGCTCCGCACTGTTCCTGCCCTATGCGGCCCTCGGCCTGATCGTCGTCGATGAGGCGCATGAG
The DNA here is from genome assembly GCF_001757355.1 of Sphingobium phenoxybenzoativorans. Lineage (GTDB taxonomy): Bacteria > Pseudomonadota > Alphaproteobacteria > Sphingomonadales > Sphingomonadaceae > Sphingobium > Sphingobium phenoxybenzoativorans. The sequence goes on along the minus strand of NZ_MINO01000014.1, from coordinate 94,027 downwards.
ACCAGCTTCAAGCAGGAAGATGGCGTCCATTATCACGCCCGCGACGTGGCGGTGATGCGCGGACTTCAGGAAGGATGCCCGGTCATCCTCGCCTCCGCCACGCCCGCCATCGAAACCCGGCATCAGGTGGAGATCGGCCGCTATACGGAGATCAAGCTGCCCGGTCGTTATGGCGGCGCGGAAATGCCGGAGATTGTTGGCCTGGACCTGCTGTCCGATCCGCCGGAGCGCGGCCGCTGGATAGCGCCGCCGCTTGTGAAGGCCATCGACGAAGTGCTTGAAAAGGGGGAGCAGGCTCTCCTCTTTCTCAACCGCCGCGGCTATGCCCCGCTCACCCTGTGCCGCCATTGCGGGCATCGCTTCCAATGCCCCAACTGCACTGCCTGGATGGTCGAGCACCGCCTCACCAGCCGCCTCGCCTGCCACCATTGCGGCCATGTCCTGCCAACGCCAAAGGTCTGCCCCGAATGCCGGGAGGAGGACAGTCTCGTCGCCTGCGGCCCCGGTGTCGAGCGTATCGCCGATGAGGTCGCCGCCCGCTGGCCCACCGCCCGCACCGCCATCGTAACATCGGACACGCTCTGGTCCCCGGCCAAGGCGGCCGAGTTTGTGAAAAGCGTCGAGGGCGGCGACATCGACATCATCGTCGGCACGCAGCTTGTGACGAAGGGCTATCACTTCCCCAACCTCACCCTCGTCGGCGTAATCGACGCGGATCTGGGGCTGGAGGGCGGCGACCTGCGCGCTTCCGAACGCACGTTCCAGCAGATCGTGCAGGTCTCCGGCCGCGCCGGACGCGGGGAAAAGCCCGGCCGCGTATTTCTCCAGACGCGGATGATGGAGGCTGGCGTCATCAAGGCGCTGATCGCGGGCGATTCGGAGCGCTTCTACGCCGCTGAGACCGAAAGCCGCCGCCGCGCCAATGCCCCGCCCTTCGGCCGCTTCGCCGCCATCATCATATCCAGCGAGGATTCGCGCGAGGCGGCAGAAACCGCGCGCCTCATCGGCAAGAGCGCGCCGCAGATCGACGGCATGAGCGTATACGGCCCCGCGCCCGCCCCGCTCTCCGTCCTGCGCGGCCGCCACCGCCACCGCCTCCTCGTCCACGCCACCCGCCAGCTCGACGTGCAGGCGGCGATCCGCGAATGGCTGGGCAATGTCGTCTGGAAATCCGGCACCCGCGTCGCCGTGGACGTCGACCCCTACAGTTTTGTCTAGAACCTGCTTGGCGGGGACATGATTCTCCAGGACTGGCGCATGGGCCGGAACATCGCCCGGACATCCTCGATGATTATGTCCGGCACCTCGATCGGCGCGAAATGTCCGCCCCGGTCATGGCGGCGCTCGAAGGTCAGATTGAACAGCCCGCCCGAACCCTTGCCAAGCCCCGTGGTGCCGTCATGGGTGAAATGGCTGATGCCAGTCGGGGCCTGCACCATGGGCGACAGGGTGTGGGACGGTTGCCAGGGGTTGCGGGCGGCCTCCGCATAGAAGCGCGCGGAGGTCACGAAGCTGTCCGTCAGCCAGTAGATCATGGCCGTCGTGATCAGGAAATCCCGGTCGAAAGCCGCATAAAGTCCTTCCCTGCAATCGCCCCAGCTATGCCGCCGCTCGACGAGCCAGGCCAGCAGGCCCACCGGCGAGTCATGCAGCGCATAGGCCAGCGTCTGCGGGTCGAGCACCTGAACGCACACATGCGCCGCGATGCGCGCCTGCCAGTCCAGAAACGCCCGCCGCTCGCTTTCCGGCAGGTCCTTGGGCGCCAGATTGCCGGCGGTGACATCCCATGGCCGCTCATGGTTGAACAATGTCAGCGGCGCGATCGTGGAGATATGGACGCCGTGCAGCTCGCCCGCATATTTATGGCCGAGCTGCATGGTCGTCAGCGCGCCCCAGTCGCCGCCTTGCGCCGCATAACGGGGGAAGCCGAGCGCCTGCGTCATCAGCTTGTGCCACAGGTCTGCGGTCGACCAGAAGTTGATGCCCGTCCTGGTCAGCGGCGTGGAAAGGCCAAAGCCCGGCATCGACGGCACGATGACCTCGAACGCATCGGCCGGATCGCCGCCGAAAGCGGCCGGGTCCGCCAGCGGCCGTATCACCCGGTGGAGATCCCAGAAGCTCCATGGCCATCCATGCGACAGGATGATCGGCATCGGCGCGGGGCCGCGTCCCGGCTCCCGGATGAAATGCACCGGCACATCGTCTATCGTCACCCGGTGATGCTTGAAGCTGTTGATGGCCCGCTGTTGCCCGTCCCAGTCATATCCGTCCCGCCAGTAATCCAGCAGGTCGCGCAGCACGTCGCCATTCATCCCATAGGACCAGTCGGCATTCGCAAAATCATGGGGCAGATGCGCGTTGGCGACCCGCTGCCGCAGATCGGCGAGCCGCGCAGGCGAAGGATCGAACTGGATTTCCTCTATGGTCATTGGCCATCCTCTCTTGCCCCAGATCTTGTGGAGGGGTCAGGGCGAGGCTCGCACAGCCTCCTATAAAAGACAATCATGAATGTATTTTTTGTAGCGCTGAAAGCTGCCTCCTCTTATGCGCTTCGCTCGCGCTCCAGCAACTTTTCCTTGCGTTCCAGCCCATAGGCGTAACCGCCGATCCCGCCATCGCTGCGCAATACGCGGTGGCACGGCACCAGCACCGCCAGCACATTGTCGCCACAGGCCGTTCCCGTCGCCCGCACCGCGCCCGGCTTGCCGATGCTCTCCGCCACCTGCTTATATGTGCGGGTCTGGCCTGGCGGAATCGCGCGCAATGCGTCCCACACCGCCTGCTGGAACGCTGTGCCCTGTACGTCTACCGGCAGGTTCATCCGCCGCGCCGGGTGATCGGCCAGCGCCACCACTTCCTCCGCCAGATCGGCGAAATTCTTGTCCGCCGGCAGAATATCCGCATTCGGGAAACGCCGTTCCAGTTCCGTCTCATCCTCGTCGAAACTGATCCGGCACAATCCCCTGTCCGTCGCGGCGATCAGCATGGGGCCAAGGCTGCTGTCGGCGACGGTGTAGCGGATCGTCACGCCCTGCCCGCCATTCTTCCAGGCGCTCGGCGTCATGCCCAGCCGCCTGCCCGCGTCCGCATAGGCGCGGCTCGGCGCATTATAGCCCGCATCATAGATCGCCTCGGTCACGCTCCCCCCTTCGGACAGCGCCGTCTCCAGCCGGTCGGCGCGCAGCTTCCGCGCATAGGCGGCCGGGGTGACGCCCGTATCACGCTTGAACAGCCGGTGAAAATGATGCGGCGCATAGCCCACCGCCTCCGCCAGCGCTTCCAGCGGCAAAGGCTCCTCTGCCGCCGCGATCAACGCCAGCGCCTTCTCCACCGCCAGCCTGTCCCGCCCCACCTCGTCGGGGCGGCAGCGCAGACATGCGCGAAAGCCCGCATGCCGCGCGGCGGCGGCGTCGGGAAAGAACAGGACATTCTCCCGCTTCGGATGCCGCGCAGGGCAACTTGGCTTGCAATAGATGCCGGTCGTGAGCACCGCGCCCACAAAACGGCCGTCCTGATCGCGGTCCCGGCTGGAAAAGGCGGCCCATGCGGCATCGGCGTCGATCGCCGCTGGAGGGGCTTTGGGGTGAGTCATCTGGTTCATGCGTCTACCCTGCCCGCGCCGCGACGAGAAGGCTTCCCGCCCCTTGCGCTCAAACCTTCTAAACTCCCTCTTTCCCGTGAAAGGGAGGGAGGAAATGGTTTCCCGTTTACAAGCGTCCCGCAGCCCATATGTAGTGCGCGCGTAATGACTCTGATCCGCCGCCTCGCCCTGATTCTGTGCCTTGCCGGCTTCGCTTCCGTTGCGCGCGCCGATCAGCAGGACCTGACCGCCGCCGCGCGCGGGGTCGTCCGGGTGGCGATCGTCGCGACGGACGGCAACCAGTCCTATTTTGTCGGCCACGGCACCGGCTTTGCGGTCGCGCCGGACAAGATATTGACCAACGCCCATGTGGTGGAGCTGGTCCGCGAGGAAAGAAACCTCGTGATCGGCGTGGTCCCGTCGGAGGGCAAGAAAAGCTATGGCGGCAAGATCGTCGCTTTTTCGCCCGGCAATGACCTTGCCCTGATCCAGCTTGACGAGGGGGCTTTGCCCGTCAGCACCTTCTATGCCGGGGCGCCGCAGGACGGCCAGCATGTCACGGCCATCGGCTATCCCGGCACCGTGGACCGCGCGCAGGGCCTCGACCTCCAGCAGATGGTCCAGCCGCTGATCCCGGTAAAGACCAGCGGCAACATCTCGTCCGGCCGCAGCAGCAAGGGTTACGACACCATCCTGCACACTGCCCCGCTCGCGGCGGGGAACAGCGGCGGCCCGTTGGTCGATGATTGCGGCCGGGTGCTGGGCGTCAACAGTTTCGGCTCGGTGTCCGATGGCGGCAATGATGCGGAATTCGGCTTTGCCGTGTCGAACCGGGAGATCGCCAATTTTCTCCGCCAGGCGGGCGTCCAGTTCCTGCGCACCACGGCCGAATGCAAGTCGATCGCCCAGATCACGGATGAGGACGCCCGCCGCACTGCGGAGGAAACGGCGCAGAAGGACGCCGCCGCCCGAGCGCGCGACGAAGCCCATGACGCAGCCATGGCGAAGGCGCGCGAGTCGGCGGAACAACAGGTGATTTCGGGGCGTGAGAATGCGATGGCGATCGCCGCCGTCCTCCTCGCCTTGGCCGTGCTCGGCATCGGCGCCGCGGGCCTCAACTATAATCAGGGCAAGCGGAAGCCGGCGATGTGGTTCGGCATTGGCGGCGGCGCGCTGCTCCTCGGCGCGCTCCTCACCTTCCTGCTCCGGCCAAGCTTCTCCAGCATCGACGAGCGCGTCGTGATGCCGGACGATGGGCAGGTGACCAGCGCATCCACATATGCGCCGCTTGGCGACAATATCTGCCTCATCGACACCGCGCGCAGCCGCATCACCGTGTCGGATATGAATGATGTGGCGATCAACTGGGCGGCGGGCGGCTGCGTCAACGGCAAGACGCAGTTCATCCCCACGCGCGGTCCTGCGGGGGAAATCTGGAGCCGCATCCTCGCCCCGGCCGAACAGGCGGTTCTGTCCGTCAACAGTTTCGATCCGCAGACCGGCACTTACCGGTCGGAACGCTATCTCGCCGACGCCGAAACGCTGGAACGCGCGCGGGAGGTAAGGGCCAAGTCGGATTCGGGCCAGTGCTCCACCGATCCGCAGGCCATTGAGAAAATCAAGCGCATGCAGGACGACCTGCGCGCCATCCTGCCGCCCCAACCCAATGAGCGTCTGGTCTATCACTGCCAGAAGGGCGCCCCGCAGTCCGCCGCGAAGCCGTAGTCTAGGCTGGCGCACCCCATTCGGATATCGAGTGCTCCTGCGAAAGCAGGAGTCCAGTCCAGAGGTCTAAGCTGGGCAGGAGCGCGACTCCGTCATAACAGATTGATGCTAAGCCGCCGTCCTGACATCCTCCGCCAGCCGTCCGAACGCATTGCGCAGCCGCTCGGCCTTCCCCGCAATGGCGTCGGCGGTTTCCAGCAGGCCCTTCGCCGACTGGCGGACATCGCTCGCGCTGTCGCGCAATTCGCTGACCCCATTGGCCGTGCTGCGCGCGCCGCCCCTGACATGGGCGACGGCGATCGCGATTTCCCGGCTCGAATTGCCCTGGCTGGTCACCGCCTCGACAATGCGGTCAGAATTGCGGCTGACGCCCGCCGCCATCTGCTCGACCAGCGAGACGCTGCCCAGCACCGCGTCGCTCGTGTCCGCGATCCGGCCTAGTTGCTCGCCAATCTCGCGCGCCGCCGCCTGGGTCTGCGACGCAAGCTGCTTGATCTCCTGCGCCACCACGCCGAATCCCCGCCCCGCCGCCCCCGCGCGGCTTGCCTCGATTGCGGCGTTCAGCGCCAGCATGTCGGTCTGCTGGGCAATGCCGCTGATCTGGTCCAGCATGCCGGATATGCCCTGCACCAATTGCCGCAGGGCATTGGCGTGCGTCCGGTTGTCCTGGCTGCGGATATGAACGCTCGCCGCCTGCTCACGGGTCGAGGCGATGGTTTTCTCCACCTCGCCCATCATGCCGGTCAGCGCGGTGCTTGCGTCCTCGATCTGGGTCATCGTCGCCGCGATATCATCGACGTCCCGGCTCGCGGCCGTCGCCATGTCCTGCGACGTGCCGGAAATCAGCTCCATCCCCACCGCCATGTTGCGCATCGATTGCGCCGCCGCCGCAAGGCCCCCCGCCAGGTCGCGCAGCTCGGCGTCGGACCGGCCGAATATCTGGTCCAGCGACTCCGCGCGCCGCTGCGCCGCCTCGGCTGCGGCCTGCTCGCGGGAGGTCAACGCCGCCTCCGCCGCCCGCTTCTGCTCTCTCAGCCGCCTGCCTTCCTGCGCGCGTTGCCCGGCCAGCGCGATCGCCCGCGCGATATCGCCGATTTCGTCGCTCCGGTCCTGATGCGGCACTTCGTCCTCCAGGCCGGTTGCGGCTGTGAAGGATGCGATGTCGGACAGGGGAATGATGATCTTGCGGTTCGCCAGCCGCAGCACATACCAGCCAATAGCGATTCCTAGGACGACGACGCCGCTGAACAGCGCCTGCGTGACGGTCGCTATGGCGGACAGCGTGCGCCGTTCGGACAGCGCCATGCCGCGCAGCCCCTCCATATAATCGCCCGACGCCGTAAGCAGCGGATCTACATGGGTGTAGAAGGTGCCCGACAGGAAGAAATCCAGCCCGTCGCGATCGTTCCGCTCCAGCAGCATGCGCAATTGCGACATGCCCTTGTCCGCCGATTCCCGTTCCTGCAGCAATTCGCTCCAGACGATGCCGCCCGCCTGCTCCGGCACTTCCCCGTCCAGCGCGGACCAGGCCCGCGCGATTCTGTCCTGCAGGGACGACAGCGCGCTCGCGCCGCCTTCGGGCGTCATATTCCCGCTCTGCACCTTGTTGGCGATGCCCAGCGCCTGCTCATAGCTGCTGGTCACTGTCTGCAGGTCGCTCAGCGGGCCGAACCGGTGGTCGACCAGCCGCGCGACGCCCAGTTGGTTAATGGAAGCGACCGCCAGGACGAACAGCGAAAGGATCAGCAGCGCAACCGACATTCCGATTACGGCAACCCGCGCATGCCGGATCAGCGACCCGTCCGTACGCACCCGTCGATTCACGAAAGTTTTCAGAATGTTCCGAATGCGCACGCAAAGACCCTTTGTGGTGCGGAACTTCTCGCCCGCTGCGGCCCGTGTCTCATCTGCCCTTGAAAATATCGTTAACGGAATGCCGCTTTCCGCATTCGGAAAACCCCGGAAAACTGTCATAAATCAGTCATTTTTCTGTCATGAAAAGGTTAACGGCGGACAAGGGCGCCGCCTGTTCCGCCCGCATGACGGCCGTGGGACCGGGCATCGCCCGTCATTGATCCGCGCCGCTCCGGCCGGCGGAGTGGAGGCGGAGTCCCGGCGGAGTCACTGTCCCATTTTGCTATCGCCCGCTTCCCTGTCACATATGGTCCATAGGCGTATTGCATCCCCGCCTCCCCCCTGCTAACCGGCCCGCACAACAGGGGGACGGGCTACCGCCTCCCTTTCTTTGCATGACCGGCACATCAGGTGGGAGGACGGTAAGCGCGTGGAGAATTCCGGCGGTATTCAGGCAAGCCTCAGCGGGCGCTATGCGCTGGCGCTGTTCGAGCTGGCCCGCGACGGCAAGAGCCTCGACTCGGTTGGCGACAGCCTCGGCGCGCTGAAGGCGGCGCTGACGCAAGCGCTCGATTTCAAGGCATTGATCAACAATCCTCTGATCGGCCGTAAAGCCGCGACCCAGGCGGTCGCCGCTGTCGCTTCATCGATGGGTATTGATCAGCTTACGGCGAAATTCCTCGGCGTCCTCGCCCAGAACCGCCGCCTCTCGCAGCTTCCCGCGGTAATCCGCGCCTATGAGACGCTGCTTTCGAATCACAAGGGCGAGGCCCGCGCGGAAGTCACTTCCGCCCACGCCCTGACAAAGACTCAGATCACCGCCCTTCAGAAGAGCCTGAGGGCGCGCGTCGGCCGCGATGTTGCTGTTGATGCGAAAGTCGATCCTGCAATTCTCGGCGGGCTGGTCGTCAAGATCGGCAGCCAGATGATCGACAGCTCCATCCGTACCCGATTGAACACGCTAGCAATGGCGATGAAAGGCTGAACATGGATATCAACGCCGCAGAAATTTCGAAGGTCATCAAGGACCAGATCGCCAGCTTCGGCACGGAGGCGCAGGTCTCCGAGGTTGGCACCGTGCTCTCCGTCGGTGACGGCATCGCCCGCATCCACGGCCTCGACAATGTCCAGGCCGGTGAAATGGTCGAGTTCGCCAATGGCGTGCAGGGCATGGCCCTGAACCTGGAGGCTGACAATGTCGGCGTCGTGATCTTCGGCTCGGACAGCGAGATCAAGGAAGGCGACACCGTCAAGCGCACCGGCACCATCGTCGACGTTCCCGTCGGCAAGGGTCTGCTCGGCCGCGTCGTTGACGGCCTCGGCAACCCGATCGACGGCAAGGGCCCGATCGTTTCGGAAGCCCGCATGCGCGTCGAGAAGAAAGCGCCCGGCATCATCCCGCGCACTTCGGTTCATGAGCCTGTCCAGACCGGCCTGAAGGCGATCGACGCCCTCGTGCCCGTCGGCCGTGGCCAGCGCGAACTGATCATCGGCGACCGCCAGACCGGCAAGACCGCCGTCGCCATCGACACCTTCATCAACCAGAAGGGCGTCAATGCGGGCAAGGATGAGGGCAAGAAGCTCTACTGCATCTATGTCGCCATCGGCCAGAAGCGCTCGACCGTCGCACAGATCGTGAAGCAGCTCGAAGAAAATGGCGCAATGGAATATTCCATCGTCGTCGCCGCGACCGCTTCGGAACCCGCTCCGCTCCAGTATCTCGCGCCCTATACCGGCGTCACCATGGGCGAATATTTCCGCGACAACGGCATGCACGCCCTGATCGTTTATGACGATCTGTCGAAGCAGGCCGTCGCCTATCGCCAGATGTCCCTGCTGCTGCGCCGTCCTCCGGGCCGCGAAGCCTATCCGGGCGACGTGTTCTATCTCCACAGCCGCCTGCTTGAGCGCGCTGCGAAGATGAACAGCGATAATGGCTCCGGTTCGCTGACCGCGCTGCCGATCATCGAAACGCAGGCGGGCGACGTGTCGGCCTACATTCCGACCAACGTGATTTCGATCACGGATGGCCAGATCTTCCTCGAAACCAACCTCTTCTATCAGGGCATCCGTCCGGCCATTAACGTGGGTCTGTCGGTGTCGCGCGTCGGCTCCGCCGCGCAGACCAAGGCGATGAAGAAGGTGTCCGGCTCGATTAAGCTGGAGCTGGCCCAGTATCGCGAAATGGCCGCCTTCGCCCAGTTCGGCTCGGACCTCGACGCCTCGACGCAGAAGCTGCTGAACCGTGGCGCGCGCCTGACCGAGCTGCTCAAGCAGCCCCAGTTCTCGCCGCTGCCCTTCGAGGAGCAGACCGCGTCGATCTTCGCGGGCACCAACGGCTATCTGGACAATATCGCTGTGTCGGACGTGAACCGCTATGAGGAGGCGATGCTCTCCTTCCTGCGTCACGACCATGCCGACCTGCTGAAGGATATCCGCGACAGCAAGGATCTGGGCGATGGTCCCAAGGAAAAGCTGAAGGCCGCGCTCGACACCTTCGGGAAGTCGTTCGCGTAACGCCTAACACCATACCGTCATCCCGGCGAAAGCCGGGACCCATCTCTCGACCAGGCGGCTATCCTGCCGAAGGCGAAATGGGTCCCGGATCAAGTCCGGGATGACGAAAGAGGAAAGAAAACGAACCAAGTTACGATGCTGACCCAACAGTCCCTCCTTGCCTGGACGATCCTTTCGATCGGTCTGGTGCTGCTTCCGGGGCCTGACACCATGCTGGTGGCGGGTCATGCGGCGCGGCGCGGGTTCAAGGCGGGTCTGGCGGCGATTGGCGGCATCCAGCTTGGCGGTCTCCTCTACATGGCGCTTTGCGGCTTCGGCTTCCTGTCGGTGCTGAACGCGGTGCCGGGCCTGTTCATGACGGTGAAGATCGCCGGTGCGATCTATCTGCTGTGGCTGGGCGTGCAGATGCTGCGCGGCGCTGTCCGTCCGGCGCCTACCGGTGAGGCGAAGGTGATGCCGGTCGGCGCGCCTTTCCGTCAGGGCTTCATCAGCACCGTCCTCAATCCGAAGGTCGCGGTGTTCTTCCTGGCCGCCCTGCCGCAGTTCGTTGGCACTGGCCCGGACGCGCCGCTGCATGGCGTGCTGCTGATCGCGATCGTTTACGGCCTTGGGCTTGTCTGGTGCGTTGCGCTGGCGGCTCTGGCGACACATGCCGGCCGCAAGGTCGGGCAAAGCAGCGCGATGCGCTGGTTCGAAGGCGCCCTTGGCGTCGCATTCATTGGTTTGGCGGGCCGTCTGGCCCTGGCTCGGAACGCATAAATGGCAAGTCTGAAGGAACTCAAGGGTCGTATCGCCTCGGTCAAGTCGACCCAGAAGATTACGAAGGCCAAGCAGATGGTCGCCGCGGCGAAGCTGCGCAAGGCGCAGGCGGCGGCGGAAGCCGCCCGCCCCTACGCCCAGCGGCTGGAGGGCGTCGTCGCCTCCCTCGCCTCGAAGGTCACGGTCAGCGAATCCAGCCCGAAGATCCTCGCCGGCACCGGCAAGGACGATGTCCAGCTTCTCGTCGTCGCCAATGGCGACAAGGGCCTGGCCGGCGCGTTCAACGCCAACATCGTCAAGGCCGCCATCCAGAAGGCGCGCGAGCTGATCGCCGCCGGCAAGACGGTGCAGTTCTACCTCGTCGGGCGCAAGGGCCGCGCGGTCATCAACCGCACCTTCCCCGGCAAGATCATCGGCCAGTTTGACACGACCGAGGTCCGCACCCCCGGCTTCACCGAGGCGCAGGCGATCGCCAAGGAAATCAGCGACCTGTTCTTCGCGGGCAAGTTCGACGTCGCGACCCTGTTCTTCTCGACCTTCAAGTCGGCGCTGGCGCAGATCCCGACCGAGCAGCAGCTTATCCCGGTGCTCGTTCCCGCCAATACCGGTCCCAGCAACGCCGCGGTGGAATATGAGCCGGACGAGGAAACCATCCTCGCCGACCTCCTCCCCCGCAACATCTCGATCCAGCTCTTCAAGGCGCTTCTGGAAAACCAGGCGTCGGAACAGGGCGCGTCGATGAGCGCGATGGACAACGCCACGCGCAATGCGGGCGAGCTGATCAACAAGCTCACCATTCAGTATAACCGCAGCCGCCAGGCCGCGATCACCACCGAACTGATCGAAATCATCGCGGGCGCAGAGGCGCTGTAATTTCGCGAAAGACAAGAAGGCAAGGAAACTAGTCATGGCAAGAACCAAGAGTGCCGGCACCAACAATGTAGGCAACATTTCGCAGGTCATCGGCGCCGTCGTCGACGTGACCTTCCCGGACGCCCTCCCCGCCATTCTTTCGGCGCTGGAGACCAGCAACAACGGCCAGCGCCTCGTCCTTGAGGTTGCCCAGCACCTCGGCGAGAACACTGTCCGCACCATCGCGATGGACTCGACCGACGGTCTGACCCGCGGCCAGGAAGTCACCGACACCGGCGCGCAGATCTCGGTACCGGTCGGCCCCGCCACGCTCGGCCGCATCCTCAACGTCGTCGGCGAGCCGATCGACGAGCGCGGCCCGATCGCGACTGACCTGAAGGCGCCGATCCACGCCAAGGCCCCGGAATTCATCGACCAGTCGACCGAGGCGGGCATTCTCGTCACCGGCATCAAGGTCATCGACCTGATCGCTCCTTACGCAAAGGGCGGCAAGATCGGTCTGTTCGGCGGCGCGGGCGTCGGCAAGACCGTGCTCATTCAGGAACTGATCAACAACATCGCGAAGGGCCATGGCGGCACCTCGGTGTTCGCGGGCGTCGGTGAGCGCACGCGTGAAGGCAACGATCTCTATCACGAATTCCTCGACGCCGGCGTTATCGCCAAGGACGCCGACGGCAACGCCATTTCCGAAGGCTCCAAGGTGGCCCTGGTCTATGGCCAGATGAACGAGCCGCCGGGCGCCCGCGCGCGCGTCGCCCTGTCGGGTCTGACCATCGCTGAATATTTCCGCGATCAGGAAGGCCAGGACGTGCTGTTCTTCGTCGACAACATCTTCCGCTTCACCCAGGCGGGTTCGGAAGTGTCGGCGCTGCTCGGCCGTATTCCTTCGGCCGTGGGCTATCAGCCGACCCTGTCGACCGACATGGGCGCGCTGCAGGAGCGCATCACCTCGACCAACAAGGGGTCGATCACCTCGGTTCAGGCGATCTACGTTCCCGCGGACGACTTGACCGACCCTGCGCCGGCCACCTCCTTCGCGCACTTGGACGCGACGACCACGCTGAACCGCGCCATTTCCGAACTCGGCATCTACCCGGCGGTCGACCCGCTCGACTCCACCAGCCGCGTTCTGGAGCCGCGCATCGTCGGCCAGGAGCATTATGAGACCGCCCGCGCCGTCCAGGCGATCCTGCAGAAGTATAAGTCGCTGCAGGACATCATCGCCATTCTGGGCATGGACGAGCTGTCCGAAGAGGACAAGCTGACCGTCGCCCGCGCGCGCAAGATCCAGAAGTTCCTGTCGCAGCCCTTCCACGTCGCCGAAGTCTTCACCGGCATCCCCGGCAAGTTCGTCCAGATCGAGGACACGGTGAAGTCGTTCAAGGCTGTCGTCGACGGCGAATATGACCACCTGCCCGAAGCCGCCTTCTACATGGTCGGCGGCATCGACGAAGCCGTCGAGAAGGGCAAGAAGCTGGCTGCGGAAGCGGCGTAAATTTTAGAGCCTCCCCTCCCTTTCAAGGGAGGGGATTGAGGGGTGGGTGGCGAGCGAAGCGAGCCTGCTCCTACGTTGAGTTGGCTTCGCCAGCCATTGCATCGCAATGGCACCCACCCTTGACCAGAGGCACGTGATTCTGGTCAACCCTCCCTTGAAAGGGAGGGAGGAGATTGTTGATGGCACTGCATTTCGAACTCGTGACCCCGGAAAAGCTCGTCCGTTCGGAGAGCGTCTATATGGTCGTCGTCCCCGGCAGCGAGGGCGATTTCGGCGTGCTTGAAGGGCATGCCCCCTTCATGTCGACCGTCCGCGACGGCGAGATTCAGGTCTTTTCCAGCGCCACCGCCGCGCCGGAGAGCATTCCCGTCGTCGGCGGTTTCGCCGAAGTGAACGAAAAGGGCCTGACCGTCCTCGCGGAGAAGGCCGGTTGAGGACAGCCGCCGCGGGACTTTCCCCCCGGTGACGCGCCCGGCTATCCCACGGGGTCATATCCCCACGGGGTGGCTGATCAGCATTCTCGCCACATGGCTTGGCCTCAGCCAGCTTCTTCTGTGGCGCTTCCTCAATGTCATGCCCGTCTGGGCCTATCCCCTCGGCCTGCTGTTGCTTGGCGCGCTGGTCTGGGGCCTGGTCCGCACGACAGCGCGCCTGCCTGCCCCTGAACAGACAGGCCCGGCGCCCGGCGCGCTGCTGATCTGCTTCGCCGTCGCGCTGCTGCTGCTCATCCTCGGCGGTGAGGGCCGCTTCTTCTATTCCAACATCGACTGGCAGGTGCGCGACGCCGTCCTGCGCGACATGGCGGTCAATCCCTGGCCTTTCGTCTACACCGCCCGCGCCGTCCCGGACGTGTTGCGCGCGCCCATCGGCATGTTCTTCGTCCCCGCCCTTGCCTGGAAAGCGGCCGGGCCACGGGCAGCCGACATCGCCCTGCTCCTCCAGAACGCCGCCCTGCTCTCGATCCTTCTGGCGCTCGGATCGCAGCTCTTCGCCCACCGCTGGCAGAAAGCCGCCGCCCTCCTCATCCTCATTTTCTTCAGCGGCCCGGATATTGTCGGCCAATATAGCATCTGGGGCACCGTCAACGACCGCATCGAAATCTGGTCGGGCCTGCAATATTCCTCCAACATCACCCTCGCTTTCTGGGTGCCGCAACATGCGCTGGCGGGCTGGATCGCCGCGCTGTTGTTCCTGCTCTGGCGCGCCCGGCGCATCCCGCTGGGAGCATTTCTCGCGCTCCTGCCGCTGACGGCGCTCTGGTCGCCCTTCGGCCTACTCGGCGGCCTGCCCTTCGCCGCCCTCGCAGCGTTTCAGGACCTGACCGCTCGCCGCCTGTCGCACACGGACATCGCCGTCCCCGCTCTGGCGACCCTGCTGGTCATCCCCACCCTTCTCTATCTTGCGGCGGCGGGCGATGATGTCGGCATCCGCTTCTACCCCATCCCCTGGATACGCTACGCCTTCTTCGAGGCTGTGGAGGTTCTGCCCCTGCTCGTGCCGGTGCTGGTCTGGGCCATCCGCCAGCGCGCCGACATCGCCCTGCTGCTGGTCGTCGCCGCGTGCCTGATCCTGATGCCCTTCGTGCAGATCGGCTGGTCGCTGGACTTCATGATGCGCGCAAGCATCCCCGCCCTCACCATCCTCGCGCTGCTAGTCATCCACCGCCTGTTTCAGCCCGGCATGGCGCCTGCAAAGCTGTGGCTGGTGATCATATTGCTGCTGGGTTCGGCGACCGGCATCATTCAGATCCGCCGGGCGCTCATCAACGAACCGTCACCACGCGGCGCCTGCACTTTCTTCAAGGCCTGGGACCAGAGCTTCGCGAAATTCCCGAAAGGCTCCTACCTCGCCCCCCTGCCCGACATGCCGACATGGCTCCGCCCGGAAAACCCGACGCGCGCCAGCGCGACCGAGCCGGAGAAATGCTGGCCCGGCAAATGGATGCAGGCGCGCTGAGTCTGAACTTCAGTCACTAAATCCGTTCACCCTGAGCGGAGTCGAAGGGTTCGACTGAGCCGCAGGCGAAGTCACCTCACTGCGTTCAGTAGAAGGCTTCGACTTCGCTCAGCCCGAACGGAAATAAACCTACCTGGAAAGCACCGCGTACAGCGACAACCCAACCGGAAACGGCACCTTGCCCAGCACATGCCGTTCCGCCGCGAAGATCGCCTGCAGGATGCCGTTCACCATCGGTGATGGCCGCGCATCCAGCGCCGTCTTGGATTTCAGCACCTGGTGCGCGATCCGCTGCACCACCGCCACCGGGAACAGCAGGCTGTTGAAATAGCCCGCCGCCTGCACGGTCAAGCCAGCCTGCTCCGCCACCGCGCAGAACCCCGCGCGCGTATAGCGCCGCTTGTGATGATGCAGCTCGTCATGCTCGGACCACAACCAGGGCGCGGCGGGCACCGTCACCAGCAGCCGCCCGTCATCCTTCAATCGCCCGCCAAGCGCACCCAGCGACGCCGCATCCTCGTCCACATGCTCCAGCACGTCGAGCAGCGCGATCATGTCATAGCGCGTATCGCCAAAGCCGATGCCATCGGGCAGCGCGCCCGCCGCGATCGTCCCGATGCCCAGCGCATCCGCCTGCGCCTGCGCCAATCCCCGCGCCTCGCCATCATATTCGAACGCATCCAGCGTCCCGTGACCCGCCAGCAGCGCCAGATTGCCGCCGGTGCCGCATCCCGCCTCCAGCACGCGCGCGTCATCTTTGAGCGGCACATGGCTGCGGATCAGTTCATCGATGATCATGCGCCGGGCGACGAACCACCAATGGTCCGCCTCCTGCGCACTCATGCTCGCATACGCGGATCGATCCATTCTATCTCTCTCTCGTCGTCCGGGGCCTGACCGATCTCGCGGTCGACCACATAGATGGGCCTGCTTCTCACCTCATGGGCCACGCGGCCCAGATATTCCCCCATGATGCCAAGGCTCAGCAGGTTCAGCCCGCCCAGCATCAACGTCACCACCATGATCGATGCGTAACCCGGCGTGCTGTTACCGGTGAAGATCGTCAGCCCGACCAGGAAAAAGGCATAGGCGAAGGCGCACATGGCGATGGCGCCGCCAATATAGGACCAGATGCGCAGCGGCATCGTGGTCGAGGAGGTAATCCCGTCGATCGCCAGCGCCCACAGCTTGCGCAGCCGCCATTTGGTCTGGCCAGCACCGCGCGTCGCCCGCTCATAATCGACCGTCGCCACGCGAAAGCCGATCCAGGAGAACAACCCCTTGGTAAAGCGCGACTGCTCGCCCAATTGCTTGATGACGTCCACCGCCTGCCGGTCCAGCAAGCGGAAGTCGCCGACATTTTCGGGGATCGGAAAATCGGAAAGCCGGTTGATGACGCGGTAGAAGGCATGGGCGCTCCACCGCTTGAACCACCCATCGCTCGACCGGTCGGCGCGCCGCGCGTTGACGACCTGCGCCCCCGCCAGCCATTCCTTGACTAGTGCGACAATGACTTCGGGCGGGTCTTGCAAATCCACATCGATGGGGATTACCGCATCGCCGGTCGCATGATCGATTCCGGCGGCCAGCGCCGCCTCCTTCCCGAAATTGCGCGATAGCGAGACATGGCGGACATCGGGATTGAGGCGCGCCAGCACGGCAAGGATATCCCCCGTCCGGTCGGTGCTGCCGTCATCGACGAACAGATATTCTGCCCGTGCGCCCGGTCCCATCAGGGCCAGAGCCTCCGCAACCGCCGGCCGCGCATGGTCGAGGAACAGGGAGATCGAATCCTGTTCGTTGAACACGGGAATCACGATCGACAGCGATGTGCGTTCCGGCATGATGCGGCGTACCTTGGGTCCTTGACCGGGAAAGGTCCCGGATGAAGGGTAATCTATCGGTCAGAATGGTTAACAGCCGGTAAAAGCCGAAGGGGTTCCGGCCGCGCCAGCGGCCAGAAATTTACGGTCCATTCACCATTTTCGTACATGAACCGGCTCCTGTTCGCAGATTTACCGGGGCTGGGGAAAAACAGGCGCATGAACCGCGGGGTGATTCCTCATTACGGGCCTCGACACTGGCCTCATTACGGCCTGCTGACCCTTGTCGCGCTTGTCGTGATGCTGCCCAGCTTCCTCTACGGTCCCGGCGCGACCCATTCCGTCAGCTTCAACTATATCTGGACCAGCCAGTTCGGCGCGGCGATGCAGCAGGGCGATCTTTACCCCCGCTGGCTGCCGGACAGTTTCGAAGGCTTGGGCAGCCCCGCCTTCTTCTTCTATCCCCCGCTCGCCTATTGGCTGACGGGTGGCCTCGATGCGCTTGGCCTGTCCACGCTTCAGGCGATCAATATGGGCGCATTCCTGCTGCTCGCGGCATCAGGCATCGCCATGCACCTGTGGCTGACGCACCGGGGGACACACCCGCTGGTGGGGTCGCTCATCTATATGCTGCTCCCCTATCATCAGCTCGATTTTTGGGTGCGCGGCGCGCTGGCGGAGTTCGCCGCCTTCGTCTGGATTCCGCTGATCGCCCTCGCCATTGACCGCCTGCCGCACCGGCGGGGCGTGTTGCTGCTTGCGCTCTCCTATGCCGGACTGCTCATCACCCACCTGCCCACGGCGATGCTGGCGGGTTTCTTTCTGATCACGCCGCTTGTCGCCGTGCGGGCCTGGCCGGATCGCGCCATCCTGCTCTCCGCCGCCTCGGCAGGCGCGCTCGCCATCGCGCTCGCCGGTTTCTACCTCGTTCCCGCCCTGACGCTGCAGGACGCCATTTCGTCCCAGATGCTCTGGACTCCCGGCTATCAGCCCGCCGCCTGGACGATCTGGACGCTCAGCCCCGGCCTGATGCCCTGTATAGCACTTGCGCTGGCGATACTTGCCTGGCCCACGCGCTCGGTCTGGGCGGTGATCGTGGTCGCGGGCGGCATGGCGGCGCTTAATCTCATCTTCTTCCTCTGGGACATCCCGCCGCTCGGCCGCGCGCAATTTCCCTGGCGGCTGCTTGGCATCGTGGAGTTTGCGGCGGTGACGGCGCTCATGACCTATTATCCCAGCATCGTCCGCGCCGGCATCGCGGCGGCGCTGCTGATCCCGCCCTATATCTACGTCACCGGCGTCGCGATCGCCAATATGGACCGGCCGGTCGACTATGCGAAAATGGCGCGCCAGATGCCAGATGCGGCCGAATATCTGCCCGTAGGGTTCGACCGCGCGCTGATCGGCGAGGGGCGCATCGCCAATCTTAGCCAATATCGCGACTTGCCCAAAGGGCCTGAAATCGAGGTGAAACAGGCGGGCAGCGTATCGCTGCATCGCGCCGCCTTCCCCATCTGGCGGGTGACGCGCGACGGGCGGGAGGTGCCCTCCACCGGCCCCGTCATTACCTTTGCCGCGCAGCCTGGCCTCTATCGCGTGGAGCGCGTCATGATCTGGCAGGAAGCCGCCGGCGCACTCTGCACCCTCGCCGCCGCGCTGCTGGCCCTGCTCGCCGGTCTTGGCCGTCTGCCGGGACTGCCCGCCCGCCGCCGCCACCCTCTGACGCCGGCGACGGCCTGACATGAATCGCCTGCGCTCCGTCCATCCCTATATCATCCTGGCGCTGGCCGCCGTGGCGGCGATGCTGCCCAGCTTCCTGTTCGGGCCGGGGGAAACGCACTCCGCCAGCTATAATTTCGTCTGGATCCGCCAGTTTGGCGAGGCGATGGCGCAGGGCGATCTCTATCCCCGCTGGCTCCCCGGCAGTTTCGAAGGTCTGGGCAGCCCCGCTTTCTATTTCTACCCGCCCCTTGTCTACTGGATTGCGGGCGGCATCGACGCGCTGGGCGCGACAACGCTCCAGGCGATCAATATCACGGGACTGACGCTGATTTTCCTGTCCGGCGTCACGATGCATATCTGGCTGGCCGCACGGGGCACGCGGCCGCTGACCGGCGCGCTGCTCTATATGGTTCTCCCTTATCATCTGCTGGATTTCTACACGCGCGGCGCGCTGGCGGAACTGGGAGCGTTCATCTGGCTGCCGCTGATCGCGCTGGGCATTTCCCGCCTGCCGGAACGGCGCGGGATAGTCCTGCTCGCCCTGTCCTATGGCGGCCTCAGCATCACCCATCTGCCCGTCGCCATGCTGACCGGCCTGTTCCTGATCGCGCCGCTCGTCGCCCATCGCTACTGGCGGGACCGGACGATCCTGTGGCCTGCAGCGATCGCGGGCGCGCTCGCCATCGGCCTCGCGGCCTTCTACCTGCTCCCCGCGCTCACGCTTCAGGATCGGATTTCCTCCGCCCTGCTCTGGGGCGGCCGCTACCGACCCTCCACCTGGACGGTCGGGACCATGTATTTCGCGATAGTGCCCTGCATCGCACTCGCAACCGCTGTGCTGTCTTTCGCCACGCGGTCGATCTGGACCGGCATAACGCTCCTGGCCTGCATCGCCGGGCTGAACCTCATCCCCTATCTCTGGGACATGCCGCCGCTGGACAAGGCCCAGTTCCCCTGGCGGCTGATGTGCATCGCCGAATTTGCCGCAATCACCTCGCTCATGGCCGGGCGGGCCAACATATGGATCGCCGGGATCGGCGCGGCCCTGTTGATGCCGCCCTATATCTATGCGGGCGCGCAGGCGGGCGTCTACATGACCCGCGACGTCGACTATGCGCAGATGGCCCGGTCCATGCCGGACGCCGTTGAATATCTCCCCGCCGGCTTCCCCATGTCCGCCGTGACGGAAAAGGACAGGCTGGCCGACCTCACCCCCTATCGCACGCTGCCCAGTGCGATGGAAATGGACGTGCAACAGGCGGGGCCTGCGTCCTTCCGGCGCTTCGCCTTCCCGATCTGGCGCGTGACGCGGGACGGGCATGAGGTCGCCTCGACCGCCCCCCTCATCAGCTTTCAGGCGCAGCCCGGCCATTACCGGCTGGAGCGCGTGCGCATTTGGCAGGAGAGTGCAGGCGCAATCGTCAGCCTGCTCGCCATGGCCGCCCTGGCGCTCCTCGCCTTCGGGCGCCGCCCCGGCTCCGCCGCGCTGCCCCGTTCGCGCATGCCTTTGTCAGCATCCTTGCGACGAACCGCCTGACTATGAGGCGCTGCATTATCCTTTTGTCAAAGTTTCCGTCTTATTCACCTTTTTCAGCCATATCTTGTTGGCACCTAGAGCCCGAACATATCGGCGGAGACCTATGAGCGCTTTCGGACGGAAAAACGGACCCAGCGGTATTCGACCCGCTTTTGGCGTCGCACGGCCCATGCAGGGACCGGCGGGCAGCCGTGAGGCGGAAGCGCGCGGCGGCGAACAGTTCCCGCCGATCGAGCCGGAGGCCCTTCCCGCCGCAGCGGACCCGCTGTCCGCGCCGACCGCGGCGATGCAGCGCAATGCCGATGCGATGGCGCGCCTTACCGACCGCGCCAACACCGATCATACCGCCTCCAGCGCGCCTGAAGGCTTTGAGGCGTCGGTCCACAAGATCAAGGAGCAGGTGCTCCCCCGCCTTCTGGAGCGCGTCGACCCGGAGGCCGCGGCCACGCTGACCAAGGATGAGCTGGCGGAGGAATTTCGCCCGATCATCATGGAAGTGCTGGCGGAGCTGAAACTCACCCTCAACCGCCGCGAACAGTTCGCGCTGGAAAAGGTGCTGGTCGACGAGCTGCTTGGCCTCGGTCCGCTTGAGGAGCTGATCAACGATCCGGACATCTCCGATATCATGGTCAACGGCCCGGAACAGACCTACATCGAAAAGAAGGGCAAGCTGCAGATCGCGCCGATCCAGTTCCGCGACGAGGAGCATCTGTTCCAGATCGCGCAGCGGATCGTGAACAAGGTCGGCCGCCGCGTCGATCAGACGACGCCGCTCGCCGACGCCCGCCTGCCCGACGGCTCTCGTGTGAACGTCATTGTGCCGCCGCTCTCGCTGCGCGGCACCGCCATCTCCATTCGTAAATTCTCCGCCAAGCCGATCACTATCGACATGCTGGCGGGATGGGGCGCGATGAGCCCGAAGATGGCGACCGCGCTCAAGATCGCCGGCGCCTGCCGCATGAACATCGTCATTTCCGGGGGTACGGGTTCGGGCAAGACCACCATGCTCAACGCCCTGTCGAAGATGATCGATCCCGGCGAGCGCGTGCTGACCATTGAGGACGCGGCCGAACTCCGCTTGCAGCAGCCGCACTGGCTGCCGCTCGAAACCCGCCCGGCGAACCTGGAGGGGCAAGGCGCGATCACCATCGGCGATCTCGTCAAGAACGCCCTGCGTATGCGCCCTGACCGCATCATCCTGGGCGAAATTCGTGGCGCGGAATGCTTCGACCTTCTGGCGGCGATGAACACGGGCCATGACGGCTCCATGTGTACGCTCCACTCCAACTCCCCGCGCGAATGCCTGGGCCGTATGGAAAACATGATCCTGATGGGCGACATCAAGATCCCGAAGGAAGCCATTTCCAAGCAGATCGCCGACTCGGTCGACCTGATCGTTCAGGTGAAGCGCCTGCGCGACGGTTCGCGCCGCGTGACCAACATCACCGAAGTCATCGGCATGGAAGGCGACGTCATCGTCACCCAGGAACTGTTCAAGTTCGAATATCTGGAGGAAGATGCCGACGGCAAGATCATCGGCGAATATCGCGCGATGGGCCTGCGCCCCTACACGCTGGACAAGGCGCGGCAATACGGCTTCGACCAGCCATTCCTTGAGGCGTGCCTGTAAGGGTAAGGCCAGGACCGCCATCCCCCGTCGTAGCGACGGAGTTGGTGGTTAGCCTAATTTCGTCATCCCGGACGTGATCCGGGATCCATAAGCCTCAATCGATGCGTGAATGCTCTGCAGCAGAGCCAATGGATGCCGGGTCAAGCCCGGCATGACGGAAAGGGTGGGTTTGCGGCGGTCTGCTTTAGCCTCATTAATGATAGCTGGCATTGGACCCTGCGACCTAAGTATCGAGAGATATATCATCCCAGCCAATTTCAGCGTGCTCGATAAGCCAGTTGAACGCTTGATGCCTTTCCATTGCAACGTCGTCACTAAGCCCTGAAGGAGCTTCTAGCCCCTTCAGCCGGGCATCTACCAACGCCCAGCGATATCGGTAGATCAAATCTGCTTGATCAAGAATTTCTGACTTTGAACGCAATCTAGCTTTCGCAAGGAATTGCTCATAGTTGCTATCAACGATGATAGACGCAATCTTCTTTGGGTCGACCAGTTCTCTCGGTCCATCCAGATGATCGACAAAACCCAAACTCCACATAAGGGCGTTGGCAACTTCGTAGCGCCACACTTGGATTTCGCGTTCATTATCAGTTGCATTCAAGTTTCTGATAAATTGCATTTCATTCGGCGAAAGTTGGTTTGTTAGACGATACTCACGAACGAGTTTGTCTACTTTCTCTTGAGGCATTCCGTGAGCTTTGAGGGCGACGACCAATGTAGCGGCTGCCCGCATAGCGACCTGTTCAGTCGACGGCAGTAAGAGGTCGTTCTCTGCCTCGATTACCGGAAGCCAATCATTCACTGGTACCGCTTGCGAACGCATGACTGCATTTGAACGGCTTCGCCTGTCCAAAGCGTCTTTTGGTAAGTTCGGAAAGCGTTCCTCAAATTTCTGAGCTTCGGATGCAATTCCTTTCGCTCCTGATGGGCTGCTGCGAAATGCAAAAAATAGGAGTAACGTGGCTGCCAGCACCACAGCAACAACAAGTCCAAGTTTCACGCTGCCACCCCCGAGATTGAAGGCAAGCTGTCAGATACATACTACATTGGCAACTGCACATTGACAGTGTCCGCTAATGGGAAATTGCTTCGGAGCCCACCAACGGCAACAACTGGTCGCTTTCAAACCGGCTGCATATTTCAGCCTGCCATGTCGAACCGCCGTAGCGACGCCTAATCCCTGTCCTACACGCCGGGAGCCATGCTCTACTTCTCCACATGGAACAGTATCCCGCTCTTGCCGCGCAAGCCGCCACGTCAATGATCGGGTCAATAGCAGGATGCGACCCAAGCGAGACTTGCCTGAGACCTACATGCGACTTCCCGGCCAAAACCGCTCACAACCCGCAACTTCCGCAACTTCGGCCGATTATCGCCTATATTTAGGCGGCAACCTCAGCCCGGCCGCCTATCGCGCCAGCAATGCCAGCGCGAACAGGAACATTGCGCCCGCCGTGCCGATCAGCGACAGCGCCGGCCAGGGCATGAACCCCACCTTGTCCGGGTCATGCCGGGCCAGTCTGCGCCGGTCCGCGACATGCGCCAGCGCAGCAAGGCCGACGGCCGCCGCGCCAAGAATGGCAAAGGTCGCTTGCATCGGCTGGGACCATTCTCCACACTCCCCCCGCCAACCGAGAGGAGCCTCCCCCTATGCGTATCCCCCATGCGCTTGCAAGCGCCGCCGCACTGACGGCTATTATCGCCATCCCCCTGTCCGGCGCTTTTGCGAAGAAGGAAGCGGCCGCGTCCAGCCCGATTGCCGCCGCAGCCGCCGCGCCCAGCCGCACGCCCGCCAACACCGCTCGCGACAAATATCGCCATCCTGTTGAAACGCTGACCTTTTTCGGCGTGAAGCCGGGCCAGACGGTCGTCGAATATTCCCCCGGCGGCGGCGGCTGGTACACGGAAATCCTCGCGCCGCTGCTGAAGGACAAGGGCACGCTCTATGAGGCCCAGGCCAGCGGCAGGGGCTTCGACACGCTGAAGGCGAAGATGGACGCTGACGCCGCGACCTATGGCAAGGTCAAGCTGATCCCCTGGCCCGACACCACGGGCAGCATTCCGGCGGGCAGCGTGGACACGCTCCTGACCTTCCGCAATGTCCACAATATGGTGATGAACGGCACGGCGGACGCGACGTTCAAGGCTTTTTACGGCCTGTTGAAGCCCGGCGGCACGCTGGGCATCGTCGACCATCGCCTGCCCGAAGATCGCGATTCCGCGCTGGAAAAGAGCAGCGGTTATCTCAAGGTCTCGACGATCAAGGCGTTGGCGGCGGGCGCGGGTTTCACCTTCGTCGAAGCATCGGAGATCAACGCCAATCCGAAGGACACGGCCGACTGGGCGAAGGGCGTATGGACCCTGCCCCCAACGCTGACGACCGGGGAAGCCGATCCCGACCGCGCGAAATATCTCGCCATTGGCGAAAGCGACCGGATGACGCTGAAGTTCGTGAAGCCGAAATAAGGCTTTCCGGCGCGGCCATTGGTTGCGCACAGCGCCGATCGGTCTAAAGCGGCGGCATGGAAATGCCGTCCATGACATCGGAAACCATGCCCGCTCCTCCCGCGCCGCCCGTGCGGGAGGAGCGCCCGTTTTTCGCCATCGGCCTGCGTCTGGCGGCGATGTTTTCCATTTCCATCATGTTCGCGCTGGTGAAGCTGCTCGACACCCGCGGAGTCCACCTCGCCGAATCCCTGTTCTACCGGCAGGCGCTTGCCCTGCCCTTCGTATTCGGCTGGATCATGTTCGCGGAGGGCGCGGGCGCTATCCGCACCCGGCGGATCGGCACGCATTTCAGCCGCATGGCGCTCGGCCTGATCGGCATGGCGCTGAACTTCAGCTCCTATATCCTGCTGCCCCTGACGGAAGCGACCACGATCGGCTTCACCATGCCGATCTTCGGCACGATCCTCTCCGCCCTGCTGCTGCGCGAGATGACCGGCATTCACCGCTGGAGCGCTGTGATCCTGGGTTTTGTCGGCGTGCTCATCATGGTGCGGCCGGACGCCGGCCATTTCCCGCTTATGGGGGTCGCCGTGGCGCTCAGCGCTGCGATCGTGACCGCCGTGATCGCTATCCTGCTGCGGGAGCTCGGCCGGACGGAGGGCGCCGCCGTCACGGTTTTCTGGTTCACCCTGCTTTCCATGCCGCCGCTCAGCATAGGGATGCTGTTCTTCGCCCAGCCCCATGATGGCGTGACATGGATGTTGCTGGCTCTGATGGGCATGTTCGGCGGGATTTCGCAGCTTTTCCTGACCGGCGCGCTACGATGGGCGCCGGTCTCGGTCGTGCTGCCGATGGATTATAGCGCAATATTGTGGGCGACGGCTTTCGGCTGGCTGATCTGGAACCAGTGGCCCCTGCCCACCACCTTCATGGGCGGCGCGCTGATCATTGCGAGCGGCCTCTACATCGCATGGCGCGAGCATGTCCGCACAAAGCGGATCAGGGAAGCCGCGGACGTCTCATCTGTCTGAGGCTCCATAAACCGGCGCTGTTACACTTTCTGACAATTGCCGACGCCAATCGGCACATCTCTGCGACAGACAGTCCCTATTCCGTCCTTCATCGGATCATGAACGGGACGAGTCAGGCATGAAATATCTCCTCTACACCCTCGCCGCGCTGGGCATCACGACCGCGCTGGTCGTCGTCAACGCCGCAGGGGCGAACGCCGGAAAGCCTGCCGCCGTCCGCACAATCTCGGTCACGGCCGACGGGAAGCCTATCCTCCTGAAACGCATGGTCGTCACCGCGACCGCCCTCCCCGACGCGCGCCCCGACGTACCTAAGCCCTGAACGCGCCGGACAGCCGCTTCCCCTCGTTCAAGCCTGACGGACGGCAATCATTGACGCGCGTGCCGCTTGTCCCAATTGTCCCTGGCGCAGGCTGGAAGGATTCGGGATGACGTTGCGGACATGGGGCTATCTTGGCGGCGCGGCCGCATTCGGGCTTTTCGCGACAGCCGCCAGCGCCGGCTTCTACACCGGCAACGACCTTTACGAGATCTGCACGGTGGAGCGCGAGAGCAAGACCTATGTCGAAAAGACCTATGAATGCGTCGCTTATGTCACTGGCGCCGTCGATGCGTTCAACACCACGCGAGAGGCCAATAATCTCAAAAGCTGCATCCCGCCGGACGTGACGATCAGCCAGCTCAAGGATGTCACGGTCAAATATCTGGGCAACAACCCCATCGACCGCGCCAAATCCGCCTCCTCCCAGGTCTTCGCCGCAACGCGCAAGGCCTGGCCGTGCAGCGAAAGCGCGGGCAAGCCAACGACCAAGGCTAAGAGCGCGGTTAAGAAAAAGAGGAAATAATCCGGCAGGCTCCTGAGGAGCTGCCAATCTCTAAACCAATAAAATCCGTCATTTGCGCCGGAACATGACCGACAGATTATTTGCGGGCATGTCCACAACCGTCACGCACGCCAGCCCGACCTCTGTCGCAATCCCAATCACTGCATCCAGATCGCGAAGTCCCCACGCCGGATCGCGCTCCCGCAATGACTGGTCGAAATCCATATTGCTCGGCGCTGTCGGCACGCCGGTTCTGATAAAGGGGCCATAGAGATACAGAACCCCTCCGGGCGGCAAGACAGCGCCTGCGCCTCGCATCAGCCCGGCGGTCGCAGCCCAGGGGCTTATATGAATCATGTTGATGCAAAGCACGGCGTCCGCGCGATCCACTTGCCAAATTCCGGTAGAAGCATCGATCTTGAGGGGCGACCGCAGATTCGCCAGCCCCGCCTCCCCGCTCCACGCCGCAATGGAGGCAAGCGCAGCCGGGTCAGGATCGCTCGGCTGCCAGTCCAATGCCGGGAAAGCGCGGGCGAAATGCACCGCATGCTCGCCGCTGCCGCTGGCGACTTCCAGCACCAGGCCGCGATCGGGCAATATCGCCCGCAACACCTCGACAATGGCGTCCCGGTTACGCAGCGTCGCTGGCGCGTAGCGCTTGTCCGCTTCGCTCCCGGCCCCTGTTTCCGCCATAGCCGGCACCCAGGGGCCAGATGCCTCGCTCACTCCGCTGCTTCCGCCAGAGCCTCCTCGATCCACACCAGCACCGGCTTGCGCGCCGCCAGCGTCTCGTCCAGCCGCCGCCGGGGCGCATGATAGGGCGCGCCCTTCAATGCCTCGTCGCCTGCCTTGGCCCGTTCGGCCAGCGAGCGCAGCGCCATGATGAACTGGTCCAGCGCCGCCTTGCTCTCCGTCTCGGTCGGCTCGATCAGCATCGCGCCATGCACCACCAGCGGGAAATACATGGTCATCGGGTGGAAGCCTTCGTCGATCAGGCCCTTGGCAATGTCGAGCGTGGTGAAGCCCTCGGCTAGTCCCTTGTCGCTGAACAGCGCCTCATGCATGCATGGCCCGCTGCCCCCGAACGGCGCATCCAGCACGCTGTCCAGGCTGCGCAGGATATAATTGGCGTTCAGCACGGCGTCGCCCGACACCTGCCGCAGGCCATCCGCGCCGTGACTCAGGATATAGGTCAGCGCGCGGGTGAACATGCCCATCTGCCCGTGGAAGGCGACCATGCGGCCGAAGCTGCCCGCATGATGTTCGCCCGCCGTCTCCTCCTCGACCAGCGCGAAGCTGCCATCCGCAAGCTTCTCGACGAACGGCAAGGGCGCATAGGGCGCCAGCGCCTCGGACAGCACGACCGGGCCGGAGCCGGGGCCGCCGCCGCCATGCGGAGTGGAGAAGGTCTTGTGCAGGTTGATGTGCATGGCGTCGACGCCCAGATCGCCGGGCCGCACCCGGCCGACAATGGCGTTGAAATTCGCGCCATCGCAATAGACCAGCGCCCCCGCCGCATGCACCGCGTCCGAAATCGCCTTCATGTCGCGCTCGAACAGGCCGCAGGTGTTGGGATTGGTGATCATCACCGCCGCCACATCCGGTCCCAGCCGCGCCTTCAGCGCCGCCAGATCGACGCGCCCGTCCGGCGTTGCCGGAATATCCTCGACCTTATAGCCGCAGAAGGCCGCCGTTGCCGGGTTCGTCCCATGCGCGCTTTCCGGCACCAGGATCACCGACCGCGCATCGCCCCGCGCCTCCAGCGCTGCACGGATCGCCAGCAGGCCGCACAGTTCGCCATGCGCGCCCGCCTTCGGACTCATCGCCACGGCCGCCATGCCGGTCAGCGTCTTAAGCCATTCGGCCAGTTCATGGATTACCGCCAGCGCGCCCTGCACCGTCGCCACCGGGGCGAGCGGATGGATGTCCGCGAAGCCCGGCATCCGCGCCACCTTCTCGTTCAGGCGCGGATTATGCTTCATTGTGCAGGAGCCGAGCGGGAACAGGCCAAGATCGATGGCGTAATTCTGCCGCGAGAGGCGCGTATAGTGCCGCACTGTCTCCTGCTCGGACAGGCCCGGCAGGCCAATGGACCGCTTGCGCTCCAGCCCGCCAAGGCGCGACGCCGGCTTGTCGACCGGGGTGAAGTCGACGCCCGTCGTCTCCGTCGACCCGATCTCGAAGATCAGCGGTTCCTCCAGCATCAGCGCCCGGTTGCCGGTCGCCGTGGCGGGATCGGGATGTTCCTTGTTCACATGCGCCGGCGCGGTCGGGCGGCCTTCCTTCAACATGGTCATGCCAGCACCTCCTTCAGCGCATCGGCCAGCGCCCGGATATCCTCGCTGGTCGTCATCTCCGTCACCGCGACGATCAGGCCATTGGCCAGTTCCGGCGCGTCTGGCATCAACCGCCCAAGCGACACGCCGCCCAATATGCCGCGCTCCGCCAAGGTGCGCGCCACTTCCCGCGCATCCTTGCTCAGGACCAGCGTGAACTCGTTAAAAAAGCTCTCATTGAGGAGCCTGACCCCCGGCACCGCCGACAATATGTCCGCCGCCTCGCATGCCCTGGCGTGGTTGATCTCCGCCAGTTCGCGCAGCCCTGCCTCGCCCAGCAAGGTCATGTGGATGGAGAAGGCCAGCGCACACAGGCCGCTATTGGTGCAGATGTTCGATGTCGCCTTCTCGCGGCGGATATGCTGCTCACGGGTCGAAAGCGTCAGCACGAACCCGCGCTGGCCCGCGGCATCGACCGTCTCCCCGCACAGCCGTCCCGGCATTTGCCGCACATATTTGCTCTTGCAGGCGAACAGGCCAAGATACGGACCGCCAAATTGCAGGCCGACGCCGATCGACTGTCCTTCGCCCACAACGATATCCGCGCCCATCTCTCCGGGCGATTTCAAAGCGCCCAACGCAACCGGTTCGGTAACCACCACAATCAGCAGCGCTCCGGCTTCATGCGCTTTCTCAGCAATGCTCGATAAATCACTGATCCGGCCCAATATGTCGGGGTACTGCACCACCACACAACTCGTATCGCGGTCAATCTCGCGCAAAAGCTCTACACCGTCGCTTTCCCCGTCGCATTCGGGCGTGCGATAGACCAGATCATCGCCGGTGAATTTGGCCATCGTTCTGGCGACCGAGACGTAATGCGGGTGCAGTCCGTTCGACAGCAGCGCCTTGCCCCGCTTGGTGATCCGCCGCGCCATGCCGATCGCTTCCCAGCACGCCGTCGACCCGTCATACATTGACGCATTGGCGACATCACACCCGAACAGCCGCGCCACCTGCGTCTGAAATTCGAACAGAACCTGTAACGTCCCCTGCGCGATTTCCGGCTGATAGGGCGTGTAGGCCGTCAGGAACTCGCCGCGCTGGATCAGATGATCGACACTCGCCGGCACATGATGCCGGTACGCCCCCGCCCCCAGGAAGAAGGGCGCATCCCCGGCCGACAGATTCTGCCGCGCCAGCTTCCCCATATGCCGTTCGACCGCCAGTTCGCTGGCATGGTCTGGCAGGCCGGCAATCTTGGCGGACAGCCGCGCCTCGGCAGGGACATCGACGAACAGGTCGTCAATGGAGGACGCGCCGACCACATCGAGCATTGCGCTCCGGTCAATATCGGTCAGGGGAAGGTAACGCATTCATGGATCTCCCTCCTCCCTGTTCAGGGAGGGGCTTTTCTTAAATCACAAACCGGCGACGAATGCCTTGTAGGCTTTCTCGTTCATCAGTCCCTCAAGCTCGGAGGCGTCAGTGATGCGCAGCTTGAAGAACCAGCCATCCTCCTCCGGATCACTGTTCACCAGGGCAGGCTCGTCCTCCAGAGCGCCGTTCGACTCGACGACCTCGCCGGAGATAGGCGCATAGACGTCCGAAGCGGCCTTGACGGATTCGACGACGGCGGCATCGTCGCCCTTCTCAAAGGTGGCGCCCTCCGCAGGCAGCTCGACGAACACGATGTCGCCAAGCTGTTCCTGCGCATAATCCGTAATCCCGACGGTGGCGATCTCGCCTTCTACGTCGATCCATTCATGTTCGTCGGTGAAGTAGCGGCTCATGAGATACTCCCTGTTAAATCTTTTGACGATGATAGCGGTGGGGAACGAACGGCATCGGCGCGACCGTGGCCGCAAGGCGCTTGCCCCGCACCTCGATCTCCAGCGCGGTGCCGATGGCGGCATGCCCGGCATCAACCCAGCCCATGGCGATCGGCGCGCCGACCGTGGGCGCGAATCCGCCCGATGTCACCTTGCCGGCCGGCTTGCCGCCCGCCAGGATCACGGCGCCCTCGCGCGCAGGCAACCGTCCCTCTATCGCCAGGCCGACCCGACGCGAAGGCGCGCCCTCGGCAAGCTCCCGCACGATGCGCGCATGCCCGAAGAAGCCGCCGGCCTCCCGGCGCTTCTTGGGAACGGCGAAACCCAGGTCAGCGCCAATCGGCCCGGCCTGCGTATCGATGTCATGGCCATAAAGCGGCAGACCGGCCTCCAGCCGCAGCGAATCCCGCGCGCCAAGGCCGATCGGCTTCACCGCGTCCAGCGCGCAAAGCGCGTCCGCGAACCGCACCGCGGCATCGCCCGGCAGGCTGATCTCGAACCCGTCCTCGCCCGTATAGCCCGACCGGCTGACCCACAGGTCGACGCCATCCCAGCTAAAGGGGCCGCACTGCATGAAAAACAGATCGGCTGTGCCGGGGATCAGGCTCGCCAATGCAGCGCCGGATTCCGGTCCCTGCAGCGCCAGCAGCGCCTGATCGTCCATATGGTTCATGGTGATTTCATCGGGCAGATGCTCGATGATCCAGCCGATATCGTCATATTTTGTGGCACCGTTGACGACCATATAGATGTCGTCCGGCCGCCTGCTGACCATCAGGTCGTCCAGAATCCCGCCATCCTCATCCAGCAGCAGCGAATAACGCTGGCGGAAGGTTTTCAGGCCGGTGATGTCTCCGGGGAGCAGGGCTTCGAGAGCCGCATCCGCGCCCTCTCCGGTGAAGCTGAGCTGGCCCATATGGCTGACGTCGAACAGCCCCGCATGTTCGCGGGTCCATGCATGTTCGGCCATGATGCCTTCATATTGGATGGGCATTTCATAGCCTGCGAAGCCGACCATCCGCCCGCCCTGCGCGCGATGCCAGGCATCGAGCGGCAGCTTGCCCAACGGAATCTCCGCTTCAAACTCTGCTACATCGTCTGTGGATATGCTCAAGGATCTGGCCTTCCGGTAACAAGGGGACGTCAAGCGACGGCACGTGGACACTCACCGCCCCTTTCGCGCCATCACCCCCTCTGTCACGGAAACCTGAGAGCTTTGACCGGTGGAACATTCCACACAGCTTACCCCTTCGGTGGGGCGGTCTTGCGGCCGCCCGCTTTCCAGAGTGCCTGCCCATGACGCGGTCCTTCGGGCCTGAGAGATTCCGGGGCGGTTGCTCCTTCGGCGGCAGCAAGGCCGAGGCCCCGCTACGCTCTCCCGCGTCATGACCGGATCGAATCCTCGAACCGGAGACTCTTGCTGCATCGCGCAAAGACTTCGCGGCGTCAATCCACCGTGTCGGCGATCGCCCTGCCGAAAATCTCCTCATGCCGCTTCTGCGCGAAACGGTCGGTCATCCCGGCGATGTAATCGGCGATATGGCGGCTGCGCGCCGGTTCCGCCACGCTGCACTGACCGGACCAGTTTTCGGTCATCAGGCCGGGGTCGGAGCGGTAGGCGGCAAACAGATCGCTGACTATGCGCCGGGCCTTTTCCGCCGCGGCAAGCTGTTCGGGATGATGATAGAGCGTCGCGTACATGAAGCGCTTCAGCACGCGCTCATCCTCGGCGAGGCCGGGCGAGAATCCCGACAATGCCATCCCCGCGCTGCGCACATCGGCCACGTCCCGCACGCCCGCGTCCATTATCGCCTGGCGCGTGGTTTCTATGACGTCATTGACCATCCCGCCAATCTGGTCCCGCACCAGTTCCCGGAGCAGCCGTTCGGGCGCGACGCCGGGATGACGCGCCCGGACCCTGTCCCAGCACGCCGCAACCATCGGGACTTCCAATATCTGGTCGAGCGTCAGCAATCCCGCCCGCAACCCGTCATCGATATCATGATTGTCATAGGCGATATCGTCGGAGATCGCTGCCACCTGCGCCTCCAGGCTGGGCCAGTGGCCGAGTTCCAGCGGGAACAGAGCATCCAGTTCCCGCATCGCCCATCCCGGATTGGCGACAGGTCCATTATGCTTGGCCAGCCCCTCCAGCATATCCCACGTCAGGTTCAGCCCCGGCCAACGCGGATAGGGCGATTCCAGCAGCATCAGCACGCGCAGCGTATGGGCATTATGGTCGAACCCGCCCTGCCCCTCCATCGCCGCTTCCAGCGCATCTTCTCCGGCATGCCCGAACGGCGGATGACCGATGTCATGGGCCAGGCACAGCGCCTCGGTCAGATCCTCGTTAAGCCCAAGCGCCCGCGCGATGGTGCGCCCGATCTGCGCCACCTCCAGGCTATGGGTCAGGCGGACGCGATAATGGTCGCCATCCGGCGCGACAAAGACCTGGGTCTTGTGCCGCAACCTTCGGAAGGCGATCGAATGGATGATCCGGTCCCTGTCACGCTGGAAGGCATCCCGCGGCCCCCGCGTTTCGCCGCCCGGTTCGGCATGCAGACGCCCACGCGTCCGTTCCGGCTGACAGGCATAGGGCGCAAGGGTCTGACTCATGCCCGCGCCCTAGCCGAGTTGACCGGATGCGTCGAGCGGGCCGGCCATTGCGCGCCTGTCAGTTGGCCAGCTTGTCCACGGCCTCGCCCGCGTCGCTGCGCCAGGCGAACGCATCCGCGCCCGCTTTTTTCAGCCGCTCCTCATATTCCTTCGCCTTGTCGAAACTGCCGAACGGCCCGACGATCAGCCGGTTGGTCTGTCCCCATGATGCCGTCCAGGCGTCCTTCGCGGCAAGCGACTCATATTTCTTGCGCAGCCCCTTCATCGTAAAGGCGAGTGCGGACAGATTGCGCCCCGTGCCGACCTGCACCCAGTTGCGGGAAGGGTTTTTGGCCAGTCTGGCTTTTTCCGCGGCCTCCGCCTTGGCCTTTGCGTCGGCGGCCGCTTTCGCCTTGGCGGTTGCGTCAGCGCGCGCCTTTTCGGCCGCCACAGCTTTGGCGGTCTTGCGCTGCTGCTGGATCATTTCCAGCTCGGCAAGGTTAACCGCCTCCGCATTCGCCTGCTTTTCCGTATCGGGAACCTGCAATTCACGCATGATGTCGGCCAGCGTCCGCGCCGTAATCTGCGTCGGCGGTGCGGGCGGCGGCGATGATGCGGGCGGTGGCGGCGCAGGCGTGCGACTCTCCGACGCTACTGTCGGCGTGGCGGACACCAGTGCAGGTTCGGGCGCGGGCGGTCCCTGGATAGGCCGGGGTGTATCGGCGGCCGCCAGTTGCTGCGCGGGCTGCGCTTGCGGGGTGGGCTGCGCTTGCGGAGTGGGCTGCGCTTGCGGGGCGGGGTCTGGCGCTTTTGCGACCAGCGGCGGCGCGGGATTCGGAGCCATTGGCGGCGGCGCAGGCGGAACCGGTTGCGGCTCGATCCGGGCGGATGGGGACGCGGCAGGCGTTGCAGCGGCGATCGCTGTCTTTTGCGGCTGCCTTGGCGCTGCCGCAGCAGTCCGCGCTGCGGCTTCGGCGGCCTTCCTCGCCTCCTGTTGCTTGCGCTTTTCCGCCTTTCGCGCGGCACGCTGATCCGCGGCAGTCTCCGCCACCGGCGTCTGCGGCGCAACAGGCTGGACGACCGGCTGCTGCGGCTGCACCGCCGCCATCCTGACTTCCGAGGGGAAATTGCCAAACTGCACGGCCGCCGCGCGCTGCGCCGGGGTCAATGCCTGCATCCTGTCCAGATAGGGCTGAATTGCCACGGCAAGCCTGGCGGGCATTGTCCTGCCCGCAATATCCCGCGCCTCGTCCCGTTTGCCGTTCATCGCCAATATGAAGGCCCGGTCCCGCCATGCACCACGGTCGCCCTTATAGAGCAAGGGCTTCAAGACCTTCTCCGATGCATCGAGTTGACCGGATATGCCGAGCGACACGGCATAGCGGCGGATCAGTTCCGCATCCTCCGGCGCGGCCCGCAAGGCCGCCTGATAGTCCTTCTGCGCGCCCGCCGTATCCCCCGTCAGGTCGCGCGCAAGGCCGCGATCCGAAAGAAACCCCGTGTCGGGAAAGCCCAGACGGGACGCTTCGCCAAAGAGTTTGAGCGCTTCGCCAGGATTCTGCATGTCGAGCATGGCATGGCCAAGCCCTGCCTTGATCCGCCCGTTATTCGGGCTGATCTCATTGGCGCGAGCAAGGAAGCCCGTCGCCGCGCGCGCGTCATCCAGCGCCAGCGCCGCTTCGCCAGCACCGATCAGCGCCGTGACATCGCGCGGATTTTCCGCGAGCCGCGCAAGATGGCCGTTCAATGTATTGACGTCCTGCGGGCGCTGCAGGTCGAGTTGCGACACCGTCTGGTCCTGCGCGGCGGCGCGGTGAGGCTGGCCTGCCCCAAGGCTGGCGAAGAGGAAAGCGGCGGCGAGAGTCGCGTGTCTGAAAGCAATCACGCAGCCGCTCTAGCAAGCGGCTGCGTGAATGGGAAATGTATCGCGATCGTCGATGCGACGAAACGCCCTACTGGTTGTTCTGGCGGTTCAAGAAGCGAGGAATATCCAGTCCGCCCTTATTCTCATCCGCCTCATCATCGGCCGTCTTGCCAATGCCGCGTGACAGGCCGGACATACGCTCGAACAGCGTTCCGCCAGCAACTGCGACACGCGGCGCGGCGGGAGCCGGACGCTCCGGTTCCGCCGGAGCGGGTTCCGCGCTTTCCGCGCCCAGGATCAACTCATCCTCCTGGTCATCGAAGTCCGAAATCACTGGAACAGGACGCGGCGGCGCAAAGGGCGCCGGCGGCGCGGGCGGTTCGGGCGCGGCCTGTGCGGTTTCGGGTTCGGCTTTCGCTTCCGGCTCCTCTGCGGTTTCCGCAACCGGCGGCTCCAGCGTTACCGGCTCGGCGGCGGGCGCTGGCGCCGGAGCGGCTGGCGTCACCACCGTCGGACGATTGGCGAAGGTGAACGGCTGGCTGGCCGGTGCAGCCTTCGCCGAGGCTTCATTGTCGATGCCGGTGGCGACCACGGAAACGCGGATCTTGCCATTCAGATCGTCATTGAACGCCGAACCCCAGATGATGTTCGCATCGGGGTCCACCAGCTCACGGATATGGTTGGCGGCCTCGTCGACCTCCATCAGGCGCATGTCCTCGCCGCCGGTAATCGACACGATGACGCCCTTGGCCCCGCGCATCGACACGCCGTCGAGCAGCGGATTGGCGATCGCCTTTTCGGCGGCCTGCAGAGCGCGGCCGTCGCCTTCCGCCTCGCCCGTGCCCATCATTGCCTTGCCCATCTCGCTCATCACGGAGCGGACGTCGGCAAAGTCCAGGTTGATGAGGCCCGGCATGACCATCAGGTCGGTGATGCCGCGAACGCCCTGCTGCAGCACCTCGTCGGCCATCTGGAAGGCTTCTTTGAAGGTGGTGTTCGGGTTCGCGATCAGGAACAGGTTCTGGTTCGGGATGACGATCAGCGTATCGACATGCTTCTGCAGCTCTTCAATGCCCGCTTCTGCGGAGCGGGCGCGGCGGGAGCCTTCGAAGGTGAACGGCTTGGTCACGACGCCAACGGTCAGGATGCCCTTCTCCCGCGCCGCCTTCGCGATGACAGGAGCAGCGCCTGTGCCGGTGCCGCCGCCCATGCCCGCGGCAATGAAGCACATATGCGCGCCCTGCAGCGCCTCATCGACGGTAGAGATGGTCTCCTCCGCCGCAGCGCGGCCGATTTCCGGCCGCGATCCCGCGCCCAGACCCTCGGTAATGTGCGGGCCAAGCTGAATGCGCCGTTCGGCAGGCGAAGCGTTCAGCGCCTGCGCATCGGTGTTGGCGACAATGAAATCGACGCCCTCCACGGCCGCGGCGATCATGTTGGCGATGGCGTTTCCACCGGCGCCCCCAACGCCGATGACCGCGATGCGCGGCTTTAGCTCATCCACATGGGGCGGGCCGATATCGATGCTCATACTTTTCGCTCCCTAAGCTTCTTTGCGGCGAAGCGGAACCGTCACAAAGGACTTCATGCACCAGTTGTTAAGGCAATTCATCACCTTTTTTAACCTTTGGCGCCCTCTCGACTTGGCAACATCTAATAATTCGCCTTCAGCGCGCGCAACATGCGCTGCCACCATAGCGGAACGCCCAGCCGATGCACGGTTTGCGCGGCAGGCGCCATGCTGCGCAAGTCAACCGGATTGCTGGCGCCATAAAGCGCCAGACCCACAAGGGTCGTGAATGCCGGTCCGCTATGCGCCTCCGGCAAGGCTGCAAGACCGCGCGGACGGCCGATGCGCACCGCACGGCCGAGCGCCGTCTGGGCATAGTCGGCAATACCCTTCATCTCGGCCCCGCCGCCGGTCAGGACGACCTGCCGCCCGACGGGACTGTGGAAACCCATGCCCTTCAGCGATGCGTTCACTTCCGCCATCAGTTGATTGAGCCGCTCACAAATCACACCGACCAGCGCCGCGCGGGTAATGCGGCCGCTATCGGAACTTTCCCCGTCACTGGCCACCGGGGCGATCTCGATCATGTCGCGAAAGTCGCGGCGCGACTGCATCGCCGAGCCATAGAAGCACTTCATACGTTCGGCCTGGCTCCGCCGGATGCCGAAAGCGGAGGCGATGTCGTCGGTGATGTCGGCCGCGCCAATGGGAATGCTGTGCAGGCCGACGAGCATCCCTCCCGCATAAAGCGAGATATTTGTCACACCTGCGCCAATCTCGACCAGCGCCACGCCCAGATCCCGCTCCTCCTCCGAAAGGCAGGCAAAGCCGGTGGCGATGGGCGCTGCGACAATAGCGTTGACGTCCAGATAGGCGCCACGCACGCACATCTCCAGATTGGCGAGCGGCGCGCCATCGGCCAGCACCACATGGATGTCTACGCCCAGCCGGTCGGCGTGCATGCCCAGGGGCCGCTTGACCCCATCCGATCCGTTCACGCTGAAACAGGTCGGCTGCGCGTGCAGGACGACGCGGCCGTCAGGATCGATGCTCTGCCGTCCGGTATGCAGCAAATCGTCAATGTCGCCCTGCTCGACACGGATGCCGCCAAGCTCCCGCTCCACCGTCACCACATCGCTCACCAGGCTTCCGCCGGAGAAGCTGACCCAGACATCCTCGATGTTCATGCCGGCGACCCGCTCGGCCTGCTCGACGGTTTCCCGCACGGCCATCTCCGTGCGTTCCATGTCGACGATGAAGCCGCGCCTCACCCCCCGGCTCTCTCGTTGCCCCGTACCCAGGATGACGAGTTCGCCCGTATCGGTCTTGCCAGCGATAAGCGCTGAGACCTTCCACGATCCGATATCGACCGCAGTGATGACTTTCTCGACCTTGGGCGGCGGCATGGCCTTCAGACCTCCCCGTCTTTGGAGGCGGCCTCAGCCGCCTTCGTCTCCGTCTTTTCTTCCGGCTTGGGTCCGCGATCCTTGGGCAATCTCAGCACAAATTTCGAGGGATCGCGCATATCGAAACGCACAATCCCGCGACCCAGCAGATGGTTGACGCCATCCAGCCGCGCGAAGTTCAACAACGCAGCGGATGCCGGTTTTTCTCCCTCTGGCAGAGAGAGGGTTTCGCCCGACTGGAACCGCAGGTCCCAGCGGCGATCGCCAACCCAGGTCGCGCCGGCCAGCATGGGCTTGAGCGCGGGCGCCGCATCCATCAACTTGCCAAGGTTCGCCGTCTGCAGATTGGCGCTTGGCCCCACCACCAGCGGAAGATCAGGCATGGTCTGCTGCGACACTGGCTGCAACACCGCGCCAGTGACATCGATCAGGGCCAGATTGCCGCCATGCTGCCACACCGCCACCGGCTGACGCTCGACAATATCGACCACCAGCGTATCGGGCAGGCGGCGAGACACGCGCGCATCCTTGACCCAGCCCAGCTTCATCAGATCGCCGCGCAGCTTCGGCAGGTCGACATTGACCATGGACCGGTCGACCTGGCCCAGCGCGATATTATAGACTTGCAGTTCGTCCATGCGCTCAACGCCGCGCACCTCAACCTTGTCGACCTCGAACCCAGCATGAGCGGCGGCCTGCGCAAATTCCATCCGCATCATGCCGGGCAACCCGAAATAGCCCGCGCCGCCGACAGCCGCGACTATCACTGCGCCGACAATGCCCCATGTCGCCATGCGCTGCATCGTCGCCTCGCTGACCGGGATGGCCGAAATGATGCGATCCGCGAAACTCTGCCGCTTCAGGGTCCGGCCGCCGCGCCGCGACGTAACCTTCGTCCCGCTCTTGCGCCGGGGCGGCGAAAGCCGGCTGGTGCTGCCACGTCTTATCCGTGCGTCACTCATAGCGCCTCCTCGACGATACGTTCGACCAGTTCGGCATAATCGATGCCCAATTTCGCCGCTTGTTCCGGCACAAGGCTGAGCGGCGTCATGCCCGGCTGGGTGTTGACTTCCAGCAGGAACAGGCCCTCGACCCCCTGCGTGTCATCCCACCGGAAATCGGACCGCGAGGTGCCCTTGCAACCAAGCAACTGGTGCGCGCGCAGGGCGATCGCCTTGCACTGTTCTGCAATGTCATCAGGAATGTCGGCGGGGCAGATATGCTCCGTAAGCCCATCGGTATATTTGGAATCGAAATCGTAAAAGCCGCTTTTCGGGCGCAATTCCGTGACCAGCAGGGCTTCTTCGCCCAGAACGGCCGTGGTCAGTTCCCGGCCCCTGATATACGGTTCCGCCAGCAGTTCGGTGAAATGCTGCCACGGCCCCTCGACATCCCGGCCGATCGGCGATCCGTAATTGCCCTGTTCCGTGACGATGGCCACGCCGACCGAGCTGCCCTCATTGACCGGCTTCACCACATAAGGGCGCGGCAGCGGGTCGCGTTCGAACAGCGCAGCGCTCTCTACCACCTGGCCGCCGGGCATCGGTATACCGTGAGGAACCAGCGCCTGCTTGGTCAACTGCTTGTCGATCGCGATAACGGAGGTCGCAAGGCCGGAATGGGTATATTTGACGCCCATCAGGTCCATAAGCCCCTGCACGGTGCCGTCTTCGCCCGGAACGCCATGAAGCGCATTAAATACGATGTCCGGCCGGGCTTCGGCAATCTTCATGGGGATGTCACGGTCCATGTCGATGCGCGTGACCTTGTGCCCGCGCCCTTCCAGCGCCTTGGCGACGCCTTCGCCGCTCATCAGCGAAACCGGCCGCTCCGCCGACCAGCCGCCCATCAGGACGGCGACATGCCAAGGCCCCCTCACTTGTCCACCCCTATGCGCTGTATTTCCCATTCAAGCGTCACGCCGCTTTTCTCTTTCACCCGCCGCCGTACTTCCTCGCCCAGCGCCTCGATGTCAGCGCTGCTCGCACTGCCCAGATTGAGCAGGAAGTTGGTGTGCTTTTCCGAAACCTGCGCGTCGCCGATCTTCAATCCCCGGCACCCCGCCTCGTCAACCAGTTGCCAGGCCTTATGTCCTTCGGGATTCTTGAATGTCGATCCGCCGGTCTTGCTGCGCAGCGGCTGGCTTTCCTCGCGCGCGCTGGCGATCCGGTCCATCTCCGCCTGAATGGCGGCCGGATCAGCCCTATGCCCACGAAAAGTCGCGCCCACGACCACCGCGCCCTCCGGCAATGCGCTGTGCCGGTAGGTATAGCCGAGTTGGTCGCGCGTCAGGCTCACCCGTTCACCCGATCGCAGCACGGCCTCGCAATCCACCAATATATCGCATGTTTCGCGGCCATAGGCGCCACCGTTCATCCGCACGAAACCGCCGACAGTGCCCGGAATCGAGCGGAGAAACTCCAGTCCGCCTATCCCCGCATCGCGGGCAGTGGACGATACGAGAATGCCCGAAGCGCCGCCGCCGCAATAGAGCGCCGTCTCATCAACAGCCTCCACCTTGGCGAATGCCTTGCCAAGACGCACGATGACGCCCGGAACGCCGCCGTCGCGGACAATCAGGTTCGATCCGAGACCAAGCGCCATCACCGGTATTGCCGGATCAAGATCGCGCAGAAACCCGGCAAGATCGTCCACATCCTTCGGCTCGAACAGCCATTGCGCCGCACCGCCCGCCTTGAACCAGACGAGCGGAGCCAAAGGCGCCTGCGCGGTCAGGCGCCCGCGAACCGACGGGAGAGCAGCCTCCAGCACCGTCATTTGCGCAGCCCCCACAGCGACAGCCACTTGCTCCACATATCCATATTCGCCTTGGTCGCGTCGGCCATGGCCTGTTGCATGGCCACCGCCGCCTTCGCGCCATCCATAGATTTCTTGGCCGCGTCGAGGCTCTTTTCATGCGCCTCGATCACGCGCTTCTGCATTTCCAGGCCAAGGTCGATGAACTCGATCATCAGGCCGCGACCTTCGCCTTTCCGGCAACTTCTCCCGCCAGGGCGGCCGCCCATTTGGTAATGTCGCCCGCGCCAAGGCAGATGATCATGTCGTCCGGCTGCAAATCCGCCGCCAACGCGCCCGCCAGCGCATCCGCTCCCTCAATGGTCGATGCAGCCCGATGACCGCGCCCTTTGAGGCCAGCCACCAGCGCAGCGCTGTCCACGCCCTCTATCGGCTGTTCGCCAGCCGGATAGACCGGCGCGGCATAGACGATATCAGCGTCATTGAAGGCTTGCTGGAACTCATCCATCAGGTCGCGCAGCCGCGTGTAGCGATGCGGCTGGACAACTGCGATCACCCTGCCCTTCGCGCCCTCGCGCGCCGCGGCCAGCACAGCCCGGATTTCCACGGGATGATGCCCATAATCGTCGATGACGGTCGCCACGCCGCCGCTCACCGGGATTTCGCCGACCTTTGTGAAACGCCGCTTCACGCCGCCAAACTTGGCGAAGCCCGTCTGGATGGTGCGATCGTCAATCCCCATCTGCAACGCCACGCCGATCGCCGCCATGGCGTTCAGCACATTATGGCGGCCCGGCATCGGCATCTCTATGCCTTCAATCCTGCGGATCGACCCGTCCCGCTCCCTGATCTGCACATCGAAGCGGTTGCCGCCCGGCACAGGCTGAACATTCTCGCCCCTGATGTCGGCCTGCGCCGAAAAGCCGTAGGTGACAATCCGCCGGTCCTGAACACGCGGCAGGATCGCCTGCACCTCAGGATGATCAAGGCAGAGGATCGCCGCGCCGTAGAAGGGCACATTCTCGACAAACTCGACGAAGGCGTCCTTCACCGCGTCAAAGTCGCCATAATGGTCGAGATGTTCGGGATCGATATTGGTGACGACTGCAATCGTGCCATCGAGCCGCAGGAAGCTGCCATCGCTCTCGTCAGCTTCCACCACCATCCAGTCGCTCGCGCCCAGGC
This sequence comes from Sphingobium phenoxybenzoativorans, assembly GCF_001757355.1. Taxonomy (GTDB): domain Bacteria; phylum Pseudomonadota; class Alphaproteobacteria; order Sphingomonadales; family Sphingomonadaceae; genus Sphingobium; species Sphingobium phenoxybenzoativorans. Next base: position 52,828 of record NZ_MINO01000014.1, on the reverse strand, counting down.
GAGCGTTGGAGCCATAGCTGTTGATGATACCGCCATTGATGACCGTCGGGTCAATGCCCCCCGCGTCCAGCAGCGCGGCAACCATCGACGTCGTAGTGGTCTTTCCATGCGTTCCCGCCACGGCGACCGTGGATTTCAGGCGCATCAGTTCGGCCAGCATCTCTGCCCGGCGAACCACCGGCACCCGTTTTTCCAGCGCCAGCTCCACCTCCGGGTTGCCGCGCTTGATTGCGGTCGACGTGACGACCACCGCGGCGTCGCCCAGATTCTCGGCCTTGTGGCCGATCATCACCGTGATGCCCTTCTTGCGCAGCCCCTCAACGACATAGCCCTCAGCCACGTCGGAGCCTTGCACCTTGTAGCCCAGATTATGCATCACCTCGGCGATGCCGGACATGCCGATGCCGCCAATGCCAATAAAGTGAATCGTGCCGATGTCGGTCGCAACACCCTTCATGCCGGAACACCCTGCAGGTTCAGGCTGGTGGGCATGGGCGAGGAAACGGGAAGCGGGTCGTTCATTATGGGCGCATATCCAATGCTTTCGAGGAGATCGGCCATGTCGCGCGCAGCGTTGGGCCGCCCGCAGGAGCGCGCGCGCCGCGCGGCGTTCTGCATGGCGCCCGGCTCCATCGCCATTTTCTGCATTTGCTTGGCCAGTTCGACGGGCGTGAACTGCGATTGCGGGATTGACCGTGCGCCGCCGCAAGCAACCATTTCCCGGACATTGGCAGTTTGATGATCATCCATCGCACTCGGCAGCGGCACCAGGATTGCGGGGCGGCCAGCCGTGGTCAGCTCCGCCAGCGTCGATGCGCCCGCGCGCCCGATGACGAGATGCGCCCAGCTCAGCTTTTCCGGCATGTCGCTGATATAGGTCGACAGATCCGCCGGAATCTCCATCTCGGCATAGGTGGCGCGGACCTTCTCGATATCCTCCTCCCGGCACTGCTGGGTGACCTGCAAGCGGCGGCGCAGGCTTAGCGGGAGCAACGCAAGACCGCTTGGCACCACGCTGGACAGAACGGTTGCACCCTGGCTGCCGCCGGTCACGAGAACCCGGAACACGCTTTCATCGGTCAGCGCCGGAAATTCCTCGTCACGCAGGGCCAGCACTTCCTCGCGGACCGGGTTACCGACCAGATGCACCTTCTCGGCAAAGCGATCCGGCAGTCTTTCCACCACGGGATAGGCAGTCGCGATGGCGCTAACCTTGCGCGCCAGCAGACGATTGACGCGGCCAAGCACGGCGTTCTGCTCATGCACCGCCGTCGGAATGCCGTCCTTCAATGCCGCCAGAAGCGCGGGCAGCGCCGGATAGCCGCCAAAGCCGACAACTGCCGTGGGTTCGAACGTCTCATAGAGACGTCGGGCCATCGCCCTGCCCTCCAGGATCGCCTTGATCCCCTTGACCCAGCCACGCGGATTGCCCGTCAGGCGGCCGGCCGGCAACACATGCACCTGCGCATTCTTGAACAGGTTGGGAATCTTCGCGCCGCGCTCGTCAGTGACCAGCGCTACCCTGTGCCCCCGCGCGATCAGTTCCTCCGCCACGGCATGCGCCGGGACCATATGTCCCCCGGTACCGCCAGCAGCGAGAACAAAATGACGGGAAATACTCATCGACCGCTCCATTTGACGACTGGGGTGCGGTCCATGAATGGATTTCGCCGCGTGAAGGCGAGAAGCAGGCCGACCCCGAAACAGAGCGCCAGCATAGAGGAGCCACCATAGCTGATAAAGGGCAGCGTCATGCCTTTCGACGGAAATATCTGCGCGTTGACGCCCATATTGATAATCGCCTGCAATCCGAATTCGGTCGTCAGGCCCGCAGCGGCGAGAATGGTGAAGCTATCCTCCTCATCGAGCAGCCGCAGCAGCACGCGGACAACAATCGCGAGATAGACACAGGCGATCGCGATACAGGCCAACAGCCCGAATTCCTCGCCGATCACGGAGAAGATATAGTCGGTATGCGCTTCGGGCAGATGGAATTTCGCCTGGCCGCCGCCAGGCCCAACGCCGGTGAATCCGCCATTGGTGATCGTCCGGTGCGCCAGATCCGCCTGATCCGGTCCGGTCATCGGATCGTGACCGATGCCCAGAAAGTCATTGATACGCTGCCGCCCATTTTCATAAAACATATAGGTCAGCACAAACAGGCCCAGCGCAGCGCCGCACAGCAGCCCGATATAACGCATCGCTACGCCCGACAGCAGCAGCAACGCCGCCCAGCAGGCGCAGAACACCACAGTCTGCCCGAAATCCGGTTGCCGCATGAGCAGCAATGCGATCATCGCCGTCACCCCGAAACTTAGCGGAATAACCGGAAGCGTCTTGTCTTTTGCCCGCAGTGACAGGAGCCACGCAATCGATACGACATAGGCGGGCTTCAGAAATTCCGAAGGCTGGAACCGCATGCCCGGCAGGTGAATCCACCGTTTTGCGCCATTCTTGACCTCACCCAGCACCGGGACGAGCATCAGCGCCACGAAGAATATCACCGCCGCAATCAGGGCAAGCCTGCGCGCCTGCGTGCGTGGCAGCATCGATACGACCAGCATGACTGGCAGGCCGATCGCCACCCACATGAGCTGGCGATAGAAATAGATGAGCGGCGTTACGGAAACGGCGTCAGTCGACCGGTCGATGGCCGCCACAGGCGACGCAGCGGCGACGGCGACAAGACCGATCGCGATCAGCGCGACGATCAGCGATAGCAGGACGCGATCAATCTCCCAGAACCAGATGGCGAGCGCCGTCCGTTCACGCGGCACGGTCCTGCCGCCAAAACCCTTGGCGATCTTCGCCGGCCTGAACCGGTCGATGCCCAATCGATCCCCCTGCACGGCCCGCCCCCTTTCAGCCCAACGCCGCGACAGCGGCCGCAAAGGCGTCACCGCGCGCCTCAAAGTCGCGAAATTGGTCGAATGACGCACAGGCGGGCGACAGCAGCACGATATCGCCCGGCTCGGCCACGCGCGCAGCCCGTCTCACCGCGGTCAGCAGCATTTCCGAATCGTCCACGGGCATATGCGGGCGCAGGATGTCCGCAAACATGTGCCCCGCCTCCCCGATCGTATAGGCATGTTTGATATTGCCGAACTGGGGGGCGCACTCGTCCAGATTGTCGGTCTTGGCCAGGCCGCCGACGATCCAGTGGATGCGCGGACGCCCTCCAACCGCCGGATAGGCGGCAAGCGCAGGCGCCGTCGATGCCGGATTGGTCGCCTTGCTGTCATTGACATAGAGAACGCCGCCAACCTCGCCGACGCGCTGCATCCGGTGGGGCAGGCTGGCATAGGTTGCGAGCGCAGGAAGCGTATCGTCGCGGGAAATATCCAGCGCATCGGCCACGGCAATGGCGACTGCGACATTCTGCGCATTATGCGGACCTTGCAGGGCGGGCCAGGTGGCCTGCTCCATGGGCAGGATGTTGGCGGCCGACACGGTGCGAAGCTGCGCCACCGCCTTCGCGGCGATGCCCAGGCTCGGCTCATCGTCCGTAGCGATCACGGCGGCGTGCCCCGGCGTCTGCATAGCGAAAAGGCGCGCCTTCGACGCGACATATCCGGGGAAACCATCATAACGGTCGAGATGGTCGGGCGTGATGTTGAGCAGCACCGCGACATCGCAATCGAGGCTGTGGGTCAGGTCGATCTGATAGCTGGAAAGCTCCAGCACATAGATGCCGACGCCCTTCAGGTTCGGCTCCAGCGGCTCTTGCCCCAGGATCGGCAGGCCGATATTGCCGCCCATCCGGGCCGGGAAACCCGCCTGCTCGACGATATGGTGGATCAATGCGGTGGTCGTCGACTTGCCGTTGGTGCCGGTAATGCCGACCACCTTGTGCGGCGGCAGGGTCGGCCGGGCCAGCGCGAACAGTTCGATATCGCCGATGATTGGCACGCCGGCCGCCCGAGCCTTCTGGGCGATAGGATGCCGGTTAAGCGGTACGCCCGGCGAAACCACGATGCCGTCGAACCCGGTTAGGTCGATCTCCAGCGGATCGGCCAGCTCGGCCTTGTCACGAACAGCCTCCCGCGCTTCCTCCCGCGCATCCCAGGCGACCACCCGCGCGCCGCTGGCGGCCAGCGTCTCCACCGTCGCCAGTCCGGACCGGGCGAGCCCAAGCACGGCATAGGTCTTTCCCGCAAAGGCTTCGGAGACGATCACCGCAGCTTGAGCGTCGCAAGACCGGCAAGCGCCAGAACGAACGCCACGATCCAGAAGCGGATGACGACGGTCGGCTCGGACCAGCCAAGCTGCTCGAAATGATGATGGATGGGCGCCATGCGGAACACGCGTTTGCCCGTCCGCTTGTAGAAGAACACCTGGATGATGACGGAAAGCGCCTCAACCACGAACAGCCCGCCAATCACCCCCAGGACGATTTCATGATGCGCCGACACCGCGATGACGCCGATCGCACCGCCCAGGGCCAGGCTCCCGGTATCTCCCATGAACACGGCGGCAGGCGGCGCGTTGAACCAGAGGAAGGCCAGGCCCGCGCCTATGATCGCCCCGCACAATATCGTCAGATCCCCCGCGCCCGGCACATGCGGAATGCCCAGATAATTGGCGTAGTCCGCGCGTCCCACCAGATAAACGATCGCCATGAAGGCCATGCAGGCGATGATGACAGGCATGGTCGCGAGGCCGTCGAGACCGTCCGTCAGGTTCACCGCATTGCCGAAGGAAACGATAACGAAGGCGGCGAACAGGAAATAGAAGGGTCCAAGGTCGATCGCAGGACCGTTCCAGAATGGGACATAGAGCGCCGTGCCATTCTGCCCGACGATCAGCCATGCAGCGACCCCGGCGATGACGAATTCACACAGCAGGCGCAGCTTTCCCGACAAGCCCTTATGGCTCGCTTTCGTCACCTTGTCATAGTCGTCCAGGAAGCCGATCGCGCCGAAACCAAGCGTCACAAAGATGCACGCCCAGACGTAGATCGACGCCAGATTCATCCAGAGCAGAACCGACACAATCACTGATGTCAGGATCATCAGGCCGCCCATGGTCGGGGTGCCGCGCTTGGTGAGGTGACTCTGGGGACCGTCGTCGCGAATCGGCTGGCCCTTACCCTGCCGGACGCGGAGCCAGCCGATGAAGCGCGGGCCGATGATCAGCCCGATGATGAGCGCCGTGGCGATCGCCGCGCCAGCCCGGAAACTCAGATAGCGGACAAGATTGAATATCCCATGGAAATCCAGCGTCTGCGCCAGCCAATACAGCATCAGTCCTTATCTCCACCCGTCACCGCAGCCACCAGCCGTGACAGGCCGACACTATTGGAACCCTTGACCAGAATGGCGTCGCCCGCCCGCATTTCCGCTTCGAGAAGATCGGTAGCGGCCTTCGCATCGGCGACATGCGCGTGGGATATGTCGTCCAGCGCATCGGCGAGCGGCGCCATTTCGGCGCCCACCAGGATGGCATAGTCGATCTTGCCCGCCGCAATTGGCTCGGCAAGGCGCGCGTGCAGTTCCGCGCTGCGCGTGCCCAGTTCCTTCATCGCGCCCAGAACAGCGATGCGGCGCGCGGCGCGTTCCTTGCCCAACTGGTTGAGCGTCGCCGTCATCGACAGCGGGTTGGCGTTGTAGCTCTCGTCGATCAGCAGCGCCTCGCCGCCCTCGACCGGCACAATCGCCCGCGCGCCGCGACCGGGAAGGCCCGCCATTTCGGCCAATGCAAGTCCGGCCGCCGCCAGATCGCCGCCCAGCGCCTCAACGACTCCCAACACGGCAAGCGCATTGGACACCCAATGCTCACCTGGCGGCGCGATGGTGCAGCACAGTTCCGCTTCGGGGAAGCGTGCGGTGATCAAGGTTCCGCCATTGCTGGCGGGAACCATCTCCACGGCCCTGACATCCGCGCCCTTGCCGATGCCGAACGTCATGATGCGCCCCGTGTAGCGCGCAGCCCGCATGCGCAACGCCGAGAGATGCGGGCTGTCAAAAGGAATGATGGCGACGCCCTTAGGCTCCAGCCCTTCGAAAATCTCGGCCTTGGCCTCAGCTATTGCCGCTTCGCTGCCGAAAAATTCGATATGGGCGGGCGCGATTGCGGTGATCACCGCAATATGCGGCCGCACCAGGCGGGTGAGGACAGACAGCTCGCCCGAATGGTTCATGCCCATCTCGAACACGCCGAACGTCGCATCGCGCGGCATTCGCGCAAGGCTCAGCGGAACCCCGACATGATTATTATAGCTCTTGACCGATCGGTGCACCTTGCCCGGATTGGCCCGGTCCAGCGCGGCGAAAAGCGCTTCCTTGGTGCCGGTTTTACCGACCGACCCCGTCACGCCCACGATCTTGGCCGAAGACCGCTGCCGCGACGCCCTCGCCAGATCCTCCAGCGCAATCATCGTGTCGGCGACCAGCACATGCGGCTGGTCGATGGGCGTGCTGACAATCGCGCCAGCCGCACCCGCAGCAAAGGCCTTCCCGACAAAATCATGCCCGTCGGCATGTTCGCCCTTAAGCGCGACGAACAGGTCGCCGGGTCCGATCTCGCGGCTGTCGAACGCGACGCCTGCAACGTCAAAGGCGGCGGACGCTTCACCGCCCGTCGCCTTCGCAATTTCTTCGGAGGTCCATAGCGGCATCATGTCGCACATTCCCGCGCTACGGTCACATCGTCGAACGGTAACACGCGGTCGCCGATGATCTGCCCCTGCTCATGCCCCTTGCCCGCCAGCAGAACGATGTCGTCCGCGCCCGCCATGGCGATCGCCGCCGCGATGGCCGGGCGGCGGCCGCCAATCTCATGCGCGCCCTGTGCACCAGCCATGATGGCGGAGCGGATGGATGACGGTTCCTCCGACCGCGGATTATCGTCCGTCACGATGACATGATCGGACAGGTCTACAGCGACTTTGCCCATTTGCGGGCGCTTGCCTGCGTCCCTGTCTCCACCAGCGCCGAACAAGGTGATCAGCCGACCCTTGGTGTGCGGGCGCAAAGCCTCTATCGCGGCGCGCAGACCGTCCGGCGTATGGGCATAATCGACATAGACCGGCGCGCCCGTCTTGGTGATGACCGCCCGCTCCAGCCGCCCGCGCACCGGCTGGACCCGGCCAAGCAGTTCCAGAACCTTCTTCGTCTCGCCGCCCGTTGCAATGACCAGGCCAGCCGCAGTCAGCGCATTCGCCGCCTGATAAGCGCCGATCAGCGGCAGATTGATCTTATGGGTTCCGCCATCGCCTTCAACGATCAGCGTCTGTCCAAGCTGGGTCGGCGTCCGGTTTGTGAGGCGCAAAGCCTCTCCCCGCACGCCGACACTCAGCAGGCGAAGCCCCCGCCTCGCAACGCGTTCCTTGACCTTGTCCGACCATTCGTCATCCGCCCAGACGACGGCCGCGCCATCACTGGCGACCACTTCATCGAACAGGCGCATCTTGGCGTCGAAATAGCTGTCCATGTCGCCATGATAGTCGAGATGGTCACGGCTGAGATTGGTGAAGGCGCCCGCCAGCACAGGAAGACCCTCGGTCCGGTACTGCGCAAGACCGTGGCTCGACGCCTCGAACGCCGCATGGGTAATGCCCTCGCGGCGCAACCCGGACATGTTCGACAAAAATGTAACGATATCGGGCGTGGTAAGCCCCGTGGATACCTGATCGACCGATGTGGTGACGCCAAGCGTCCCGATCGACGCCGACTTCTCGCCCATCATCCGCCACAACTGGCGCGTCAGTTCCACAGTGGAAGTCTTGCCGTTGGTGCCCGTGACCGCGACCGTCACATCGGGAAAAGGCGAAAAGAAACGCGCGGCTATCTGCGCGAACAGGCGGCGGGGATTGGCGTCGGCAATGTGCACCGCACCCTCGACCTTTGCCTCCGGGCGGGCAACGACAGCAACCGCTCCGGCTGCCACGGCGTCAGCGATAAAATCTTCGCCATTGACCCTAAGGCCCTGAAACGCGCCGAAAATCGTTCCGGGCGCAACCTTGCGATTGTCAATCGCAAAGCCAGTGACCTGGGCATCGGAGTCAACGGAGGCAAGATCGGACAGCTTCATTCCTTGTCGCTTTCCCCCGGAGCCTTCCACAGCAGCGGCATCAGCTCGGAAATATCCACGTCGCGCCGCTCATCGGGAATCACGCCCAGCATCGGTCCCGTACGCTCAATCACGCGCTTGACGACCGGCGCGGCGGTCCACGCGGCCGTGCGCAGGCCGAAGGTTTCCGGGCTTCCCTTTGGCTCGTCCATCATCGCGAGCACGACATATTTCGGATTGTCCATGGGAAAGGCTGCGGCAAAGGTCGTCACAAGTGAGGTATGAGCATATCCGCCCTCGAAGGGCTTTTCCGCCGAGCCGGTTTTCCCGCCCACACGATAACCTTTGGCATCGGCGCTCCTGCCTGTACCGGCCGAGACGATCATGCGCAACAGTTGCCGCATGCGCGCGCTGGTCGCGGCGGAGAATACGCGGCGACCTTCGGGCGCTTGGCCAGGCTTGATTTTCTGCAGGGTCGCCGGACGCCACATGCCGCCATTGACCAGCGCTGCATAGGCGCTGGCGAGATGCAGCGGGGTCACAGCGATGCCATGGCCATAGGAAACGGTCATCGTCGTGATCCGTCCCCAATTGACCGGCCACAGGGTGCGGGCGCGTTCATGCAGTTCGATGGTCGGGCGGCGGTCAAACTCCAGCTCACGATAGATTTTCTGGATCGGCCCCGGCCCCATTTCGTCGGCAATCCGCGCCGTGGCGATGTTGGAGCTGTGCACCAGCGTTTCCGGCACGTTCAGCCAGCGCTTGAGCGGATGGTCATCCTTGATCTTGAAGCCGCCGACCTGCAGCGGCGCGGTTGCGTCATAGCGCTTGCTCATGGACGTCACGACGCCCGCATCCATTGCTGCGGCGATGGAAATAGGCTTGAAGGTGGAACCAAGCTCATAGCGCGACTGCACCACGTCATTGCCCCGGCCGCGATCGTCCTTGCCAAGCTTGTTCGGGTCGAACACCGGCAGGGACGCCATTGCAATGACCTCGCCGGTATTCGCGTCCAGAATTATGCCCGCCGCGCCGCGCGCCTGCTGCTGCATCATCTGCGCGTAAAGCTCGCTTTCCAGCGCCGCCTGGACGCGGCCGTCGATGGACAGCATAAACGGCTCACCCCGGCGCGCTGGGTCGATAAGGCGGTCATTGAAAGCGGCCTCAGCACCCATGCCGCCTACGCCATCGACCGGCGCGAAGCCCAGCACATGGGCGGCCAATGTGCGCTGGGGATAGATGCGCTCCTTCTCGCGCGGGAACTCGATGCCCGGTTCGCCCAGCGCGTTCACCGCCGCCACCTGCTCTGGCAAGGCGCGGCGGCGCAGATAGGTCCAGCGCTTGCCGGAAAGCTTCGCCAACAGGACATCATAATGCTCGTCGGGGAATATCTCCGCCAGCTTCCGGGCAAGCTCGTCGCGGTCGCCAATCAGCTTTTTGGGCTGAATCGCGATGGAATAAGCATCCATCGTGCGCGCCAGCGGGAAACCGTTGCGGTCGACGATGTCCGCGCGGGGCGGCAGCGAGGCGGAACCGATATTGCCGTCGCGGCCGCCGGAAACCACGCCCATCCAGCAGAGCCGCAATCCAATCAGCCCCGTAATCGCAATGAACAGCACGAGCAGGAGCATCAACCGCTGATGGGCAAGCGCCGTGACATTGACCCGCCCGCTACTGGGCGCTGGCCTATCCGACCTGACGACGATCGTGGCCATCAGCGCGCTCCCTTCTTGCGTTCGCGGGCCGCCTTGGCCGTAAGATCGCCGAGTGTGCTGTCATCGAGCAGCTTCGCATCGAGCATGGCCACGCGCGCGGCATTACGAGCCGTAGGCGTCGTTTCCGGCTTGTCGCCCAGATCAAGCTTCAGTTTCTTCTTGGGCGTGGGCAGCTTTTCCACCCGGTCGGCCGCCTGGGCCACCTTGATCACGCTGATTTCTGGCGCGCGCGCGGTTGCCGGAGCGCGAGTTTGCGCAGGAGCGCGAGTCGCGGCATCGGTGCGGATCTGCGCCGGCGCGGGACTGGCCGGCGCGGTCGGCTTAGCCGCCTGCAGTTCCTCCTGCGCATCGGCCATCGCAACCATTACCGGCGGCGCGACATAGACCGGCCCATTAGGCTCCACCCCATCCAGATTGGCCAGCGCGCGCTCACCATTCAGATATTGCTGCGCTGTCGGCGCGGAATAACGGAAATCCTCCTGGTTCCAGCGCTCAAGCTGCCGGAGGCTGGATCGCGCGCCGAATTCCGTTTCCAGATAGCGGATTTCCCCCTTGGTCGATGCGATCTGCGCGCGCACGCGGGCGAGTTCATTCTGCTCTGCCCCAACCCGCAGGGACACCAGATAGGCGCACAAAGCGCCAAGCGTCACCAGCATCACCCACAACACGCTTTGAAGGCGCTTGACCGCAATCATGACCGCACCCCTTCCCAGGCAGGGGCCTGCGTCCGCACCGCACTGCGCAAAGTCGCGGACCGCGCGCGCGGATTGGCCGCCAGTTCCCGATCACCCGGCCGGATCGCCTTTGACGGGCGCTCGAAAGTCGGCGCGACTGCCGCCTCCTGCTGGGGACGATGGCGCGAACCGCCGGATTCCGCGCCACTGCGGCGACGCAGAAACTGCTTCACTATCCGATCCTCAAGACTGTGGAATGTGACCACCGCCAGCCGTCCGCCAGCCTCCAGCAGCGCTTCCGCCGCCTCCAGCCCGCGCTCCAGCTCCTCCAGCTCCCGGTTCAGATGGATACGGATCGCCTGAAAACTGCGGGTGGCCGGGTCCTTCTTGTCATGGGGCTTGTGGCCCAACGCCTTGCGCACCACGGTAGCAAGCTGGCCGGTCCGTTCCAGCGGGCGCGCCGCGACGATCGCGCGCGCCACCCGCCGCGACCGCGGCTCCTCGCCATAAAGGTAGAGGACATCGGCAATCTCCTCCTCCGGCGCGGTGTTCAGGAAATCTGCGGCGCTGGTCCCCGCGCGGCTCATCCGCATGTCCAACGGTCCATCCGCCTGAAAGGAGAAACCGCGATCGGCCTGATCAAGCTGCATGGAGGACACGCCGATATCCAGCGTCACGCCCGACGCCTTCCGCACCCCCGCATCAGCCAGCAAAGTTTCCATACGGGAAAATTCGCCTTCGATCAGGGTGATGGCACCATCACTCACCGCAACGACCGTTTGACCGGCGGCAATCGCATCAGGATCGCGGTCAAAAGCAAAGACGCGCGCGCCCTTGGCGGCCATCGCCTTGCTGTAGCCGCCAGCGCCAAAAGTGCCGTCAACATGGACTTCGCCGGGGGCAATGGCGAGGGCGTCGAGCACTTCATCGAGCAGGACAGGAATATGGGGAGCGGGCGCGGTCATTTTCCGACGGCCTCCCGCTCGGCAAGGAATTTGACGACGCGCGCTTTTATGACTTCGCGGGCGGCGGGATATTCCAGATAGGCTTCGGGCTTCCACATCTGGATGAAGCGGCCAACGCCCAGGAACATGATGGCGTCGTCGATCCCGCAAAACTCTTTGATGTCGGCAGGCGGAAAGAAACGGCCGCCATCATCGAAGTTCAGCTCCTCCAGCGACGAGAAGGCCAGTTCGCGGGCAGTGTCTGCGTCATAGGCATCACCGCGATTGCGGGCGGCCTCCGCATTCTTGACGATCTCGTCCTCCATCTCCGCCTTGTGAGATGTGCCGAAACCCTTGGCGCAGCGATGTTTTTCGAGGAGATCGATGCAAAGGCGATTGTCGCCGCCGCTGGCGGCCTTGACCATCTTGCGCATGTCGAGAGGCAATACGAAGCGGCCTTTGCTGTCCGCGACGCTGAAGGCATTGCCCGAAAAGAGATTAACGCCCGACACCCTTCGACAGTCCGCCCTTTGCCTTCGGGGCAAAGCCTTCCCGCCCGGAGAAACGCATGCGCTACGTCGCTCCGTTCACAGGAATCGCATCGGCTTGAACTGCCCCAGTAACAGCATGAATACCAAGGGAAGCATCGGGATGGAAGGGGAAATCTTGGGTGGAGCTGGGAATCTTTGTTCAGATCGGGTTTTCCTTGGTTTTGATGGGTTTCCATAGATGGCTTGAAGTAATTGTTCTTAATTCGTTCCGGCACTCCCAGACTTTTGTCGTAGATTTTTCGTCATTTTCCATGCCGTCCCGGCTTTTCCCGGACGAAAACGACTCCCGCACCCAGAATTGCCCAGGCCATCCCAGCCAGCAAAGCCCAGCGCATTGCCGCAATCATCGCCGCATCATTGCCGATCCAGGGTCTCGACGGCGGGATCGGCCGGGAAGACATGGGATCGCGCAGCCAATCGCTCAACAAACCAGGCGTATCGCCGGAAAGCGACGCTGGGGACAAGGGATGGTCAGGATCGGCAAGCCACAGCCGGTCGTCCGCCATATCGGCGTCAGCGATCAGGCGCACCTTCCCCTTGCCGATACGGCACAAAGCAAAAAGGCCCTGCTCTGCAAGACGGCAGCTACCCGTGGTCTTGAACGACGACGCACCGGCGATCGGCAACAGCGCACCCCCGGAAAGGAACCGCCTTTCGACCTCCCGCCCTTCCGATGGCAAAAGTTCCAGGCCCCAATGCGACAGGAGGGGGTCGAGCAGGCTGGTCACCGGAGGACGGCGGCGATCGCCGGGCGGCAATGCCATTGGCCAAAGAAGCAGGGGGTCGGCAAGAATGACCGCCGTCCCTCCCCCGCGCACCCATGCATCAATGAAGGCCAGATCGGCTGGCGGCAAAGCCCTGGGCTGCGCGACAAGCAACCGTTCGCCCTGCCGCAAAGGCGCGGCCGTCAAGGAATCAACCGGCCTTATCGTGAAATCAAGCGCCAGACGATCAATGAGTGGCGCATGCTTTCCCATCAACGCGCCTGCAGGTCCGAAGATCGGCAGGGCCGAAAGAATCGCAAGCTCCGGCCTGGATGGCGATTTGGGAGCGGGTCTGTTCACCCACATATCTGCGCCGGCCACACCGCCAATGAGCAGCAACAGGCAGGCAAAGCCCTTCAGCCGGGGAAGAAACCAAATGGCGGAAAGCGCCAGGACGGTGATCGCCAGCAGGCCAAGCATGGCTGACAGCAACAGGGTCGACGCCGATACGCCGCAAAACAGGGCGATTGCGGATAAGGAACCGGCTCCAGCGCACATCTGCCACGGGAATACCGGTGCTCCCGATCCCTGTTTTCGCCTCCAGCGGACAAGGGCGGCCAAGGCCATCATGCATATCGCCTGCGCCTTGACCCAGAAAAACGGGTCAGCCTGCCCAGTCGATAGCGGCCCGCCCAAGGCGAGTCCGCCGATCAGGCTCGCAAGAATCGCAAGGAATATGGTCGCGCCGGACCATGCCGCAGAGCGCATTGCGTTCGCGCCTCAGGGCTGCTGCTGGGGGTCGCGATCCATCGGTTTGCGCAGATTGGGGTCAGGCTGCAGGTCCGGCACAACCTGCGCCGCGCCAGGATCCGCCGATGGCGCCACCCCCAGCCTGGCCAGCGGGTCTTCCGGCTGCACCGCATTGACATCCGCGCCATTATTGAGCGTTGGAACGACCGGCGGCGGCGCTGCGCGCTCGTCGATGCGCGCCTTTTCAATGACGATATTGGCCAGCCCCACAAGGAGCACAACACCGGCCAGCCCGGTCAGGCCGATCTGCACACGTTGCAGACCCTCCTGCTTGCGAGGACTGTCGACCATAGCTGGTCCCTTTTTTCTGCGCTCTACGACCCGTTAGAGGTCAACCATTCTGCGCCAGCCAGGGGAACACCGTCAACCCCTTGGATTTCAGCCATTCGCGATTGTAGAGAGTCGACAGATAGCGGAAGCCCGTATCGCACAGGATCGTCACAATGCGCTTGCCCGGCCCGACTTGCCGCGCCAGCGCCACCGCGCCAGCAACATTTATGCCGGATGACAGGCCCAGGCAAAGCCCCTCCTCCGACAGCAGGCGGCGGACCCATTCCAGCCCCTCGGCGTCGGAAATGCGGAACTGGGTGTCGATGGGCGCGCCTTCAAGATTGGCGGTAATCCGGCCCTGGCCGATGCCCTCCGCCACGGATTCGCCTTCCGACTTGAGTTCGCCATGCGCGTAATAAGCGTACAGCGCCGCGCCATGCGGGTCGGTCAGGGCAATGGTGATATTCTCATCCTTCGCCTTCAAACCCATGCCGACCCCGGCGATTGTGCCGCCAGTGCCTGCGGAACAGGTGAAGCCATCGATCCGCCCGTCCATCTGCGCCCAGATTTCCTCGGCCGTGCCGACGATGTGCGCCTTGCGGTTGGCGATATTGTCAAACTGGTTAGCCCAGATCGCACCTTCCGTCTCCTCGGCGATCCGGCGGGATGTATGGACGAAATGACCGGGGTTCGAATAGGGCGCGGCAGGCACCGTCACCAGTTCCGCGCCCAGCGCGCGCAACGTGTCCATCTTCTCCCGGCTCTGCGTTTCCGGCATGACGATGACTGCGCGATAGCCCTTGGCGTTGGCGACCAGGGCCAGACCGATGCCGGTATTGCCCGCCGTCCCCTCAACGATGATCCCGCCGGGCTTGAGCAGCCCCTTTTCCTCCGCATCATTGACGATGAAAAGCGCGGCGCGGTCCTTTACCGATGCGCCGGGATTGGCGAACTCGCATTTAGCGAAAATGTCGCAACCTGTGGCCTCTGATGGCCCTTTCAGCCGCACCATAGGGGTGTTGCCGATCAGTGCGAGCGTATCCTGTTGTAGAAGCATGCCGCTTCGATAGCGGAGTGCGCACGCCTTTGCCAAGCAAGCGATTTCACTATCCCTGAAAGAGCGTATTGCGCGCCGGACCGCCAATTTTCCCGCCGTCCCATCCGGGTACAGCGCCGAAATCGAAGGAGAATATAAAGGGCCTCTACGCTATGGGCCGGCAACGGGAGCGGCACGGGCATGGCCAGAACAGAAACGGGGAAGCTTGCAACGCTGCTGCGCGCGCTGCTGTTCGCCGTCGCCATTGTCCTGCTCCCCCGGCTTTTGCCTTCCGGCTGGACGCAGCCACTGGACAAGCCAGAAGCCAAACCGCCCATCATCCTGGCTGGCGCGGCGGCCGACAATTTTCCGGGATCGGCCTATTTCCTGGCGGAAGGAGCGTTCACGCCTATCCGGAACCTGACGATCGGGCAGAGCAATCCATATATCTACAGGCTCGATGACGGTCCCACCGCGCCCTCCGTCACCTTTCGCGGGATGACGCCGGTGGACCGGTACCGCGCCGCCAACTGCCTTGCCGCTGCAATCTATTATGAGGCGGGGAATGAAACTGAGGATGGCCAGCGCGCCGTGGCGCAGGTGGTGCTCAACCGGGTTCGTCATCCCGCATGGCCGAACAGCGTGTGCGCCGTCGTCTACCAAGGCTCGGAACGCAGCGACCTCAAATGCCAGTTCAGCTTCAGTTGCGACGGCGCAATGGCCCGCACGCCCAACGCCACGGCTTGGGGCCGGGCCAGGAGGATCGCTGTGGAAGCGTTGGCGGGCAAGGCGTTTGCGCCCGTCGGCCTTGCCACCTATTATCACACGCTGGCTGTCAGCCCTCCCTGGTCGGCCGACCTGCAGCCTGTGGCGGTGATCGGCGCGCATATCTTCTACCGGTGGAAAGGGACGACTGGCCAGCCCGCCGCCTTCAGCGACCGTTACGCCCGTTTCGAATTTCAGTCCGGCCCCGCCCCGCGTGCGGTGCTGCTTTCCGCCCCAGCGCTCGCGATAACGCCGCCGGTCGATCCTGCGCCTGCCCCGGAACAAAGCGCTGTCCAGCCGCCGCCGGATATCTGGAACAGCAATATTCGCCCCGAATATCGGTCCAGCGGCCGTCCGCTCGTTCCTTGAAAGCTAAAAAAGTTAAAGTTAGCTGGTGATTAACTATTTAAATATCTGTTTTTAAACAGAAAAAAACTTAAAGTTTTTTTGGAACAGCGGGAACCTCTATCGGCCTTCTGGGTTATAGCATTCGGATAGTAAATCTTTTGCCCCCCGCTCTTGCTATCCACTCATGGGCCCGGAACGCTTCTCCCCCCCCGACAGCGTTCCGGGCTCAAATTGCATCTGGCGCAAACTGTTTGGCCTCCCCGGCATTTCCACAATGAAGGTTTCGCGACCGGAACGCTTTCCAAAGCTCCGGGTTATTTATCACGTCGCTCGTCCGTCAGGGGCGCGGCGGGCGAACCTTTCAAGAGGAGTCCAACATGTCAAAGAAAATTGTCGCAGCACTTCTGCTTTCCAGCGCCCTGGTTCTCAGCGCCTGCAATACGGTCGAAGGTGCGGGCAAGGATGTTCAGAGCGCCGGCAAGGCCGTGGAAAACGCAGCGGACTAGAGCTTTCCCCAGGAATGCGGCCCGTTCCCCAGTGGAGCGGGCCGTTTCCGTTCAGGCCGCTTCCGCCCGCTTTTCCGTGGCGTCGGCCTTGGCCGCGCGCCGGTCGGTGAACCAGATTGCGATGATCGTGATCTCGTACAGCAGGATCAGCGGTATCGCGAGCATGAGCTGCGACACGACGTCGGGCGGGGTCAATACGGCCGCCACGATGAACGCGGCGACGATCATGTAACGCCGAAGCCCGATAAGCTGCGCCCGGCTGACGATCCCGGCGCGATTGAGCAGCATCAGCAGCACGGGCATCAGGAAGCTGATGCCGAACGCCAGGATGAACTGCATCACCAGGGTCAGATAAGCGTCAGTGCTTGGCAGCGCCTCAACCTTCAAACCACCACTGTCTCCCTGGAATCCCAAGAAAAAATGGAATGCCGTCGGCATCACCACGAAATAGGCCAGCGACGCGCCCATGGCGAACAGGATGGGCGTGGCGAATATGAAGGGCAGCAGCGCCCGCTTTTCCTTGGCGTATAGTCCCGGCGCGACGAAGGCCCAGAGCTGGTTCGCGATAATCGGGAAGGACAGGCAGAAGGCCCCGAAAATGGCGACCTTGAGCTGCACGAAAAAGGCTTCATAAAGCTTGGTGTAGACCAGCCGCCCTCCGGCGTCGCCAAACGCCTCCTTCAGCGGATGCACGAGAATGGCGAAAAGCTGGTCCGAAAAATAGAAACAGATCGCGAAACAGACCGCGAGACCATAAACGCATTTGAGCAGACGGCCGCGCAGTTCGATCAGATGGTCGAGGAGCGGCGCCTTGCTGTCGTCGATCTCGCTCATGCCTGCGCGCCGCCCTTTGGCGCGGCATCGGCCTCCGCCTCCCCGCCAAAGCCCGGCACGGCGCTGGCCGGCTCAGCGACTGCGGCAGACCCTGCGGCGGGTGCAGGAAGCGACGCCGGTTCCGCTTCCGCTTCAGCCGGATGCTCGTCCAATATGCGCTGGTTCTGGGCCGCCCATTTCTTTTCCAGCTCCTCCAGCTCCACCTCGCGGACCATAGCGTCGATGCCGGTGCGGAAATGGCGGGCCATGCCGCGCGCCTTGCCGACGACCTGCCCCACCTTATAGAGCGCGCGCGGCAGGTCCTTGGGGCCGATCACGATCACGGCCACAATGACGATCAGCAGAAATTCGGACGATCCGATGTCGAACATGCAACTGGCTCTGCCGGTTTTTGGATCAGACCTGCTTGCTGTCTTCGGTCACGCCCGCAGCGCTCTGCTCCGGCGCGCGCTGAGACTCGATCTTGGCGGCGGGGGCTGCGGGCCGCGCCTTGGGCAGGTCGTCCTCGTCGTCCTCCATGCCCTTCTTGAAACTCTTGATGCCCTTGGCAACGTCACCCATGAGACCCGAGATCCGCCCGCCGCCAAACAGCAGGACGACCACGAGGATCACGAGGACCCAGTGCATCATTGAAAAGGAACCCATTGATATTCTCCCAATCCGAAGGCTCTATCTAGTCGCCATCGGGGTCATTTTCCAGAACGGATTGCCCGTCCAGGCCCGCCATCGCCATATCGACGGGGTCAAGCAGCCCCGCCGCCTTCAGATCGTCGATTCCCGGCAGGTCGCGGCGGCTGGTAAGACCGAAATGTGACAGAAAGTCGGGTGTGGTCGCATAAATTAGCGGACGTCCCGGAACTTCGCGCCGTCCCGCCGGACGAATCCAGCCCGCTTCCATCAGCACGTCGATCGTCCCCTTGGCGACTTGCACGCCCCGGATCGCCTCTATTTCCGCGCGGCTGACCGGCTCATGATAGGCGATGATCGCCAGAGTCTCCATGCCCGCGCGGGACAGCTTGCGCGGTTCGTCCCGCTCCCGGCGCAGGATATGGGCCAGGTCCGGCGCGGTCTGGAAATGCCACCGCCCTCCCCGCTCCACCAGATTGACGCCGCGCCCGGCATAATCATCGGCGAGCGCCGCGAGCGCCCCGCCGATATCGCCATTGCCGACATGCTGACGCAACTCCGCAAGGGTGAGCGGCTGGTCAGATGCGAACAGCGCAGCCTCCACAGCGCGCCGGAAATCGTCCGGCTCCCGGTTCGCCGCCATTCCGTTCACCATATCCGGTTCGTCACCGGCGCCCGGTTCTTCCATCTCATCGCTCATGCATTGCCCGCCGCACGCAAATAGATGGGGGAGAAAATCTCGTCCTGCCGGATATCGACCTTCCCCTGCCGCGCCAGTTCCAGCGCCGCGACGAAGCTGCTGGCAAGCGCAGACCGCCGCATCTCCCCGCTCGCCTGCTCCGGCAGAAACGCCTCCAGCACCGTCCAGTCTATCCGGCCGCCGACCAGCATGCCCACGCGCTCAATCGCCGCGTCCAGCGTCATCACCGGGCGGCGCGACACGACATGCACCATCGGCTGGGTCCGGGCGCGGACCTGCCCATAGGCCTGGATCAGATCGAACAGGGACGCCCTCCACTGGATGCTGCGGACGGTGCGCAGCCCCTCCGGCGCGGGCCGGACGAACACATCGCGGCCGATGCGGTCCCGCGCCATCAGCCGCGCGCCCGCGTCGCGCATCGCGCTGAGGCGCTGCAGCCGCAACTGCAAACGCAGCGCCAATTCCTCCGGCGACGGGTCCTGCTGCTCGTCTCGCGGCAGCAACAGGCCGGATTTGAGATAAGCGAGCCATGCCGCCATCACCAGATAGTCGGCGGCCAGCTCCAGCTTCAGGTCCTGCGCATCCTCAATGAAGGCCAGATATTGTTCGACCAGCTCAAGGATCGATATCTCCCGCAGATCAACCTTCTGCGTACGGGCCAGGGCGAGCAGCAGGTCCAGCGGCCCTTCCCACGCATCAAATGTCAGCGTCAGGGTTTCCGGGCCAACCGAGGGCGGAGAGAAGAAGAGATCCTCCTCCATGGCTCAGCGCCCCTGAACCTTCACGCCAAGGCCAGCAATTCGTCGCGCCGGGCCAGCAGATCGCCCAGAGGTTCCGCCTCCCCGCCATCGCCAACCGTAGCCATCGCCCGGTCAAGGCGCCGCCGGGCCTCGGCCGTGATGTCCGGCAGGGCGTCGGCGATGCCCACCATCTCCTCCATCCGGCCCCAGCAATTGAGCGCGATGTCGCATCCCGCGGCGACCACGCCAGCCGCCAGCGACGGGATGTCGCCTTTCAGCGCCTTCATATCGAGATCGTCGGACATCAGCAGGCCGTCAAAGCCGATACGGCCGCGGATGATGTTCGCGATCACCACCGGCGACAGGCTCGCCGGGCGCTCGGCGTCCCATGCGGTGTAGACGATATGCGCGGTCATCCCCATCGGCGCCCGGTTAAGCGCCCTGAACGGCGCGATATCGGTTTCCAGCTCCGCCTCGCTGGCATCGACACGCGGCAGTTCATGATGGCTGTCGACCATCGCCCGGCCATGCCCCGGCATATGCTTGACGATGCCGACCACGCCGCCCTGCTTAAGCCCGTCCAGCACCGCCCGGCCCAGCGCCGCCACGCGCAGCGGCTCCGCGCCCAGGGTCCGGTCGCCCATAATGTCGCTTGAGCCCGGCTGACGCACGTCCAGCAGGGGCAAGGCATCCACATTGATGCCGCATTCACGCAGGGTGACGGCGATCGCCTGCGCATTGGTCCGGGCGGCCACAATGGCGCTGGCGGGGGCGACATCATAGAGCGCGTCGAACACCGCCCCCGGAGGAAAGGCCGGCCAGACCGGCGGCGGCATCCGCGCCACCCGGCCGCCTTCCTGATCGATCATGATCAGCAAATCGTCCCGGCCGTGCAGCGCCCGCAGGTCATCGGTCAGCGCCCGCAACT
The DNA here is from genome assembly GCF_001757355.1 of Sphingobium phenoxybenzoativorans. Lineage (GTDB taxonomy): Bacteria > Pseudomonadota > Alphaproteobacteria > Sphingomonadales > Sphingomonadaceae > Sphingobium > Sphingobium phenoxybenzoativorans. Next base: position 32,666 of record NZ_MINO01000014.1, on the reverse strand, counting down.
GCGCCTTGTCCGCGACGTTGCGGCGGAACAGGATATAGCCCGCAGGCTCCGCCTCCCGGAAGAAAGCGCGCTCGTCGCTTGTCAGGGTTTCGCCCGCAAGGCCGAAAATGACGGGTTTCATGGATGGGGTCGCCTGGCTGATGTCATCTGCAATAGCCCCCTGTTATCGCGATTCCCGGCATCATCCCAGCAAAAGCTGTCCCACCGAAGTTGCGGAAGTTGCGGGTTGTGAGCGGTTTTGGCCGGAACGTCGCATGTAGGTCGCACAAAAGTCGCATGTTGGTCTCATCCAGGTCGCAGATGAGTCTCATGCGGGTCGCGGCTGGGCCACACTGGTCAGTGGATCGAGAAGGCCATTTCATGCGCGGGAATAGAGCATGACATGGCGGGTGTAGGACAGGAATGCGGGGGTGTAGATGACCGAAGCGCCAATTCCCGTCATCCATTAATCCGTCATCCCCGCGAAAGCGGGGACCCACCATGCCTTAGGCACGGCAAGCGCATGGGGAGAGATGGGTTCCCGCTTTCGCGAGAATGACGAGCAGAGGAAGCGAGGCAATGGATGTATCCACCGCTCCCCATCCCAATCGTCCATTCGGTATCGACTACGCCACGATCAGCGCACGACGATGCAGCTTTCGCCCGCCACCTTCAGCTTGCCGCACAGGGTATTGGCCTCCGCGACGCTCGGCGCGCTGGCGCGCAGACGGTAGAATGTGCCGCTTCCCACCGTCGCCTTCTCGATCGAGGTGCCCAGCGGGGCCAGATAGGCGAACCGCTTGGACAGCCGGCTCCACGCATCCTTCGCCACCGCTTCGCTGCCATAAGCGCCAAGCTGGATCATCGCCGCGCCCGATGGCGTCGCGGCGGAGGGCGTAGCGGGCTTCCCCTGCGCATTCGTGGCGTTGACCACCGGGGCGCTGAACTTGGCCGCAGGCTTCGATCCCGGCTTTGTCGTGTCCACGGGCGCAGCGCCGCCGCTGACGGGCACTTCCGGAATACGCGACGGATCGATGCGGCTACCGCGATCTTCGCCTTCGCTGACCGGGAAGCTGGCGTCGCCCTCTCCCTGGAACGCCTTGGCGTCGGCTTCCTTGGCGGCGACCTTGTAATCGCCCTTGGGCGCGGCGATCAGCGCGCCTTCGCCGCCGGAAGACGCCTCCCTGTTCTTCACATACCAGATGCCGAACACCACGGCCCCGACAAAGGCGAGGCCGGCAATGATGAAGGTCAGCAATTTTAGCGTCGAAATGCCGTCATCGGCGCCATCGTCGTCGGCGGGTTCAAGCCACGGCAGGCGGTCATCGTCATCCAGATCGAGACCGTCCCGCACATAGTCACCCATCATTGCATCTCCGTAAGCGCCGCCACGCCCATCAGCGCCAGCCCGTTGCGGATAATCTGCCCGATTCCCCTGCTCAAGAACAGTCTCGCGGATGTGGCGGCAGGATCGCCGGTGACGATCACACGGCGTTCGGGCCGGTCATTGCCGAGATTCCACCATGCGTGAAAATCCGCTGCCAAATCATTGAGATAGAATGCAATTCTATGTGGCTCGCGGGCCTGCGCGGCCCCCTCCACCACCCGTGGGAACTGGGCTGCGCGCTTGACCAGCTCCAGCTCCTCTGTCCCAAGTTGGGACATATCGGGGTCAGGCAGGACAATCCCGGCCTCCTCCGCCCGCCGCTGCAGCGAGGCGATGCGCGCATGGGCGTATTGGACGTAGAAAACCGGATTATCCTTCGACGCCTCGACCACCTTGGCGAAGTCGAAATCCATCTGCGCGTCGGCCTTGCGGGTCAGCATGGTGAAGCGAACGACATCCTTGCCGACTTCCCGCACGACGTCGGCCAGCGTGACGAAATTGCCCGCCCGCTTCGACATCTTCACCGGCTCGCCGTCCCGCAGCAGGCGGACCATCTGGATCAGCTTCACGTCGAAGCGCGTCTTGCCCTCCGTCAGCGCAGCCACCGCCGCCTGGATGCGCTTCACGGTGCCAGCATGGTCCGCGCCCCATATGTCGATCAACTGGTCGGCAAGCTGCGCCTTCTGGAAATGATAGGCGAGGTCCGCGCCGAAATAGGTCCAGGCGCCGTTCGATTTGCGAATCGGCCGGTCCTGATCGTCGCCGAATTTCGTCGACCGGAACAGCGGCAACTCGACAGGCTCCCAGTCCTCCGGCGTCTCACCCTTGGGCGCTTCGAGCACGCCGTCATAGATCAGGTCCCGTTCGCGCAGCCATGCCTCGGCCGCCTCCGGCTTACCCGCCGCCTGCAATTCCGCCTCTGACGAGAACAGGTCGTGGTGGATGCCGAGCAGCGCGAGGTCCGCGCGGATCATCTCCATCATCGCATCGACGGCGAAGGCGCGGAAGGTCGCGAGCCACTCGCTTTCCGGCGCACCGACGAAACGGTTGCCGTATTCTTTCGCCAGCGCCTGCCCAACCGGAACCAGATAATCGCCGGGATACAGACCCTCCGGGATCTCGCCGACATCCTCGCCCAACGCCTCGCGATAGCGCAGATGCGCGGACCGGGCGAGGACATCCACCTGCCCGCCCGCATCGTTGATATAATATTCCCGCGTGACCCGGTGCCCGGCATATTCCAACAGCGTCGCCAGCGCATCGCCCACTACGGCCCCCCGGCAATGGCCCATATGCATGGGGCCGGTGGGGTTGGCGGAGACATATTCGACATTGACGCACAGGCCCTTGCCCATGTCGGACCGGCCATAATCCGCGCCATCGGCATGGATCGCCGCCAGTTCCGCCCGCCAGGTATCATCCGTCAGCCGCAGGTTGATGAAACCGGGACCGGCAATGCCCGCCTCCGAGACTTCCGCCAGCGCGCCAAGTCCGGCGACGATCTTCTCCGCCAGGGCGCGGGGATTGGTTCCTGCAGGCTTTGCCAGCACCATTGCGGCGTTCGTCGCGAGATCGCCATGGCTGGGATCGCGCGGCGGCTCCACCGTCACGGCCTTGCGGTCAAGTCCGGCGGGCAGATCCCCTGCCTCGACCAGCGCGTCGAGGACGGTATCGAGATAGGTCGCGAAACGCGCGTAAAGGGTCACGGCAAATCCTAAGTCTATCGAAATTCAGCTATGCGGAGCCGACCAAGTCGATGCCCCTTACGCGCTCTTTAGCGAAAGCGCAGCTTTTCGATAGGCTCGGCGGTACGGATGCTCAAGGCTCAGCGCGTCATCGGGTGACGTTATATTTGAACTGATCCTGGGTAAGATTGAAGCCGATCAGCAGTTCGAAGGTCGTGCGCGCCAGCGCCGCCTTGACGTCAGGCTGCGACAGCGGGTCCAGCGCAGCGTCTGCGTCGCCCGCCTTGCGCTTGCTCGTGATTCGCTTCTGAATGTCGGCGGGAAGGGTCGCCACATCCTTGTCGACATAGGAACCGGCCTTGGCGCTCGCGGAGGCGCGATATTCGCCGGGCGCGAAGTTCAGCGTGACCTGCCCGACCCGCTTCGACACCACCGCGTTGCCGCCGCGCACGATCGTCGAGAAATAAGGCAGGGTAACCTGCCGCGCGGCGGTCGCGTCGCGGCGGCGCGCCTGCACATCGAAGGTCGCTTCCGTGTAAAGCTGCGCGCCGTCGGCGCAGGTCGATTTCAGGTTGGTGACGGTGGCCACCACATCGATGGCGGAAGCGTCGCGGCTTGACGCCGGATCGAACAGGGTGACGTCGCCCGTATAGGCCGGGATCGCCGCCACCGGGCATGCGGAGCGCACCGCCACGATGCCGCCGGTCGCGTCAATCTCGCCACGGCGCGAGCATGCGGACAGGGCGAGAAGGGAAAGACCGGCGAAGGTCAACGACTTGGCAAGGTTCACGGGCAATCCCTCGATATGGTCCCTGGATCGGACATCCGGGCTTCTTATCCATCCCCCATGAAGCGCGCAACCGAAAGGAAGCCGCTTTCATCGGGCGCGCCCTTCGCCTAAAGCCCAAAGCATGACAGACGCCGACATGACACAAGACGGGCGCAAGCTGCCTTTGCTGCTGCTGATCGCCGCGCCGCGCGGTTTTTGCGCCGGGGTGGACCGCGCCATCATCATCGTCGAGCGGGCGATCGAGAAATATGGCGCGCCGGTCTATGTCCGGCATGAAATCGTCCATAACAAATATGTCGTCGACCAGTTGAAGGCGAAGGGCGCGATCTTCGTCGAGGAACTGGATCAGGTGCCGGACGGCGTGCATGTGGTCTTTTCCGCGCATGGCGTGCCCAAGGCCGTCCCGGCCAAGGCCGAGGAGCGCGGCCTTTCCTATCTGGACGCCACCTGTCCGCTGGTGTCGAAGGTCCACCGTCAGGCCGAGCGGCAGGTCGAGGCCGGGCGGCACATCATCTTCATTGGGCATAAGGGCCACCCGGAAGTCATCGGCACGTTCGGCCAGGTGCCGGAAGGCACGATGACGCTGATCGAGACCGTCGCGGATGCCGAAGCGTTCACGCCCGCCGACCCGGAAAATCTGTCCTTCCTGACGCAGACGACCCTTTCGGTGGACGACACCGCCGCCGTCGTCGCGACGCTGAAGCGCCGCTTTCCGGCCATCACGGCGCCCAAGGGCGAGGATATCTGCTACGCGACGTCGAACCGGCAAAATTCCGTGAAGGCGATCGCCTCGTCCTGCGACGCGGTCTATGTGATCGGCGCGCCGAACAGCTCCAACTCGCTCCGGCTGGTCGAGGTGGCCGAGCGCGAGGGCACGCCCGCCCGCCTGATCGAACGGGCGGACGATATTGATTTCGACTGGCTGAAGGGCGTGGCGACGCTGGGCATCACCGCAGGCGCATCCGCGCCGGAAATATTGGTGCGCGAGGTCGTCGACCGCCTGGCAGAGCGTTTCGAGATAGAGGAACGGCAGGTGGAAACCGCGCAGGAGCGCATGGCGTTCAAACTGCCCCGCGGCCTCGAAGCGGCCTGAACCTCAATGGCGGTCTATACGCATGTTCCCGCGGAGGAGATCGACGCCTTCCTCACCCGCTATGACGCTGGCCGGCTTGTGTCCGCCAAGGGCATCGCAGAGGGCGTGGAGAACAGCAATTACCTGCTGGAAACGACCAACGGCCGCTACATATTGACCCTGTACGAGAAGCGGGTGGATGAGGCGGACCTGCCCTTCTTCATCGATCTGCTCGACCATCTGGGCGAGCGCGGATGCCTTGTACCGCGCTTCATTCCCGACCGGACGGGCAAAAGGCTGCAGCAGCTTTCCGGCCGCCCCGCCTGCCTTATCGAGTTCCTGACCGGCATTTCGGTGACGGAGCCGACGCCCGCGCAGGCAAAGGCGGCCGGCGCGGCGCTCGGCCAGATGCACCGCGCGGCGGAAGGCTTCTCCGGCCAGCGCCGCAACGCGCTCGACCTGCCCGGCTGGCATGACCTTGCCGGGAAATGCGGCGATCATTTCGACGAGATTGCGCCGGGCCTTGGCGACCGTGTGGCGCAGGAACTTGCATGGCTGGATGCGCACTGGCCTTCCGATCTGCCCCGCGCCGTCATCCATGCCGATCTTTTCCCCGACAATGTGCTGATGCTGGGCGATCAGGTCACGGGCCTGATAGACTTTTATTTCAGTTGCACCGACATCCGCGCTTATGACCTCGCCGTCACGCAGAGCGCCTGGTGCTTCTCGAATGACGGGTCGGCATGGCATGCGGACCGGGCGGCCGCGCTTGTCCAGGGCTATGTGGAGAGCTTTGGCCTGTCCGACGCGGAACGGCGCGGATTCCAGGCGCTGTGCCGTGGCGCCGCGCTGCGCTTCCTGCTGACCCGCGCCTATGACTGGATCAACACGCCCGCCGATGCGCTGGTGACGCGCAAGGACCCCCTCGCCTTCCTCCGCCGCCTCGATTTCTACGCAAGCGCCAGCCCTGCCGAACTGCTTGGCGCATGAGCGAACTCACCACGGTCGAAATCTTCACCGATGGAGCGTGCAAGGGCAATCCCGGCCCCGGCGGCTGGGGCGCGGTGATCCGGGCGGGCAGGAATGAGAAGGAAATCTCCGGCGGCGAAGCGCTGACCACCAACAACCGCATGGAGATGATGGCGGCGCTGGAGGCGCTGAACGCCCTGAAACGTCCCTGTCATGTCATCCTGTCCACCGACAGCAAATATGTGATGGACGGCATCACCAAATGGGTGTTCGGCTGGCAGAAAAATGGCTGGAAAACGGCGGACAAGAAGCCGGTCAAGAACGCCGAACTGTGGCAGGCGCTGGTCGAAGCCACGCGCCGCCACCGCATCGAGTGGAAATGGGTGAAGGGCCATTCCGGCCACCCGGAAAATGAGCGCGCGGACCAGTTGGCCTGCGCCGCGGCGGAAAGTTTCCGGGGTTAGGTTTCCGCCGCATGTAGAAACGCATGCTCCTGCGAAAAGCAGGAGCACGCCGGCGTTTCAGGCTGATCACTGTCCTCAGCGGCCTGAGGACAGATCGATCATCGGAACGGACACGCATTTATAGTCGGTTTTCCGGTACATATTATGCGCCGGAACACTGACCTCGGAGGAGAGGATCAGCGTGCGCCTGTCCATCTCCTCGCCCATTGATACAGGCCCGGTCGTCGGGTCCTGCAGATCCACTTCGGTCTTTTCGGTCAGGACCAGGCTGGTTTCGCTGACCCTGGCGAGGCTGTAGGGCGCTTCGCCCTCGCGCTGATATCGCATGCCCGCCACATCTATGTTGAGACGCCGCACCTCGCCCGCGACACTGGTGCAGATATAGCCCGTCCCCTTGTCCATCGGCGGCAGACGGGGCTGGGCATGGGAGGGTGCGGCAAGGGAGGCTGCGCCAAGGGAGAACGCCGCCAACATCGAGATGCCTTGCGCCTTCATACCCTTCGCCCCTGCCGCCGGATGTTCGCTTCATTCCCACCCTATCGCGATTCGGGGCGGGGATGAAGTTGCTGAAACGGCGGCAGGGATAAGGACCCCTTAGAAATCCACCGTCGCCGATATCCAGAGGCGGCGCGGCTCCTGAAGATTGGCATATTCGGAGGCATAGGCCGTCGCCGTGGGGCTGCTCGCATAAGGCAGATAACCCACGAAATCGGTGTCGAAGATATTATAGACCGCCGCGCCCAGCCGGAAATTGTCGGTTAGCTGATAATTGGCGCCCAGGTGGAACAGTTCATACCCTTTGAAACTGCCCAGCGCGTTTTGCGCAGCGCCCGCGCCGCGATAACGCTTCGACCGTATCTCCGCGCGCACCCAGGTCGCGAGCCGATCGTTCAGTTTCCAGCGCAGATTGCCGTTCAACATATGCTTGGGCGTGTTGACCAGCGGCTCGCCCGCTTCCGCCCCGCTCTTTTGCTCACTTTCCGTGTAGGTATAGTTCAGTCCCAGCGACAGGGCCTCCGTGAACTGGAACTTCACTGCCGCCTCGCCGCCCCGCGTTACCGCATTGTCGACATTGACGGTCTGGCCGAAATTCTCCGCGCGCGGGAAATTGCCCAGGTTGAGGCAGCCCGGCAGGTTGGGGGCCACGGACCAGGTGCAGTTGGGTATCGGCGTACCCGCCGCGATCTTGTCCTTAAACTTGTTGTTGAAGATGGTGACGTTGCCCGACACGATGCCGCCATCGTCATAATAAAGGCCCAGCTCCATCGACGTGCTGGTTTCCGGCTTCAGGCCGGGCGTGCCGATCTGGGGAATAGTGCCCTGCCCGCCGAAACCGACGATGCCGGGCGCGATCTGGTCAAGCCTTGGCGTCTTGAAACCGCGGCTGACGCCGCCCTTCACCGTCACTGCGTCAGTGACGTTCCATACCGCATAGGCGCGGGGCGAGAATTTGCCGCCAAAGGTCTCATGATCGTCATAGCGGCCGCCAAGCGTCAGGGTGAAGCGGTCCACGATGCTCCAGGCGGCTTCGGCGAACAGCGCCCACTGGACAAATTCATATTTGTCGACGGCGACCGCGTCGATCATCTCCGCCTTCCAATATTGGCCCCCGACCGTTGCGTTCACGGGGCCGAGCGGGATCACGGCGCGCGTATCCGCGATGCTGTTCGTCGCCTTCAGGGTGCGCGGATCGCCCGCGACCTTCCCCGGCGTGCCCGGCGGAATGGTCCGGCCGAACGTCTCGGTGATGTTGCGGGTCAATGTGGTGTCGATCTGCGCGAAGCCGGCGCGCCAGCTATGGGCCAGCACATAATTGTCGCGATTGAACTTCATCTCCGGGCCGTATCCACCCGCCACCGTCCCGGTGCCGAGCTGGGATTCCGAATTGTCGTACCACTGGCGGTTGACGTCCGCCTCGAACCAGATGTCATGGTCGGGATGCGGCGTCAGGGTGAGGCGGCCGCCCAGCGTGTAGATTTCCGATTCCACCGGGCTTGGGCCGCGCGTGCTGACCTCAACCGGATTTCCATTGGCGTCGGTGTAGGACAGGCCCGACGCCTCGCGCTTGAAATAGCTGCCCCGTACCGCAAGGCCCAGCAGGTCGGGAATGACAGGCCCGTGCAGATAGGCGTTGGTGGAATACATGTTCCCGAAATCGCCATCTTCCTGCAACGTGCCTTCGGCAGTCACCGTTCCGGCCCAGCGCTTGCCGACCTTGCGGGTGATCAGGTTAATGACGCCGCCCATCGCGTCCGACCCGTAGAGCGTCGACATCGGCCCGCGCACCACCTCTATCCGCTCGATCGCGGAAAATGGCGGGAGGAAGCTGGTCGATGTTTCGCCAAAGCCGTTGGGCGTGACATTGCCCGGCGCATTCTGCCGCCTGCCGTCGACCAGGATCAGCGTATAGTCGCTCGGCATGCCGCGGATCGAGATGTTGAGGCCGCCGGTCTTGCCCGCCGTCTGGCCGACATCAATGCCCTCCACATTGCTCAATGCTTCGGCGAGGCTGCCAAAGCGCCGCTCCTGCAATTCCTCGCGGCTGATGACGCTGATGCTGGCGGGCGCGTCGACGATCTTCTGCTCGAACCCTGCGGCGGTCACCACGATCTCGTCTCCGGAAGCGCCCGCGTCCGCTGCCGCATCAGGCTGGATCGCCGTTTGGGCGAACACGCCACCGCTCATCGCGAGACAAAGGGCAAGCGTCGCCGTGCGCCGGAAAAGGCGCACGGAAGAAGTTCCGTAGGTCATGAATTTCCCCGCTAATGATAATGCTTATCAAACTCTGAGCGCGAGTTGCGCGGGGTGGTATGCGGCGTCAATCAAAAGCGCGCTCGTTAAGGCAAGCGCAATAAATTGTTACATTTCAAAAGAATGTGAGCATTGTCTGGCAATGCCTGTAACAGTCCCGGAACAATCGTTACGGAAACATCATGCCGTTGGATGGGGCGCTTGCCCTGCTCGGCCGGGGCTTGGTCCCGCGCAGGAGACTATAGGGCATTTCCCACCAGTCAGTCAGACCCAGCCGCGGCCTATCAGGCCGGACGACAGGCGTACGGATTCTCCGAGCGTGCAGATGACGCCCGAATATTTTGCAATGCTGGCGGAAGCATATCCCCCTGGCGGGGCCTTCAGTCTTCTTCGACGGGCGCGCCCGGCCCGTTTTTCAGGATCGATTCGATGGCGTTCTTGGCGGAGGCTTTGCTGCTGTACCCTTCGGTCCAGAAGATCACTTCGCTATTATATTTGAACTTGGCGACGAACTCTCCCGCCTTGTTCTTTTCGATCACGAACTTGTGCGCCATGGTCTACCCTCCGAACGTGGTAAACATAGGTTAACCCGCGATTTTGATTAAGGCCAGCCTCATTCGAACCTGCCGGGGTCAAAAAGCGCGGCGTCAATCCCCGCCACGGCGGGATCGGGCGCGGCGCCCATGATGAGCGCGGCGGCAAGCTTGGCGGCGGCGGGGGCCGTCTGAATGCCGAAGCCCCCCTGCCCCGCAAACCAGAAGAAGCCCCGCGCCAGCGGATCAAAGCCATAGACCGGCAACCGGTCGGGCGCGAAGCTGCGCAGGCCCGCCCATTTCCGTTCGACCGCCGCGATGCGCCAGTCGACAGCGCTCTGTAAGCGTTCGATCGCCTCGGCCACCGCCAGTTCCTCCGGCGCGGCGTCGCATGGATCGGAGGGGGCTTCGTCATGCGGGCTGAGCCAGATCCTGCCAGCGCCATCCGGCTTGAAGTAGAATTGCCCTTCCAGGTCCATGATCACCGGCAAATCGGCGGACGGCGCAGGATCGACGCGCAATTGCACGACGGTCCGGCGAAAGGGCGTTATGCCGACCGGGGCCACGCCGCAACTGCGCGCCACCACGTCCGCCCACGCTCCGGCCGCATTGATCAGGATGCCGCAATGGATTGCGCCGTTGCCGGTTTCCAGAAGCCAGCCATCGCCCGACCGCTGCGCGGACAGCAAGGCGGCATTGGTCAGGATTTTCCCGCCGGACCGGCGCAATTTCCCAAGATAGGCCTGATGCAGCCCCGCGGCGTCGATGTCGGCACAGCTTGGCTCCTCGACCCCGATGATCCAGTCATGCCGCAGGCCCTTTATCCGGTCTCTCAGCGCATCGGCATCGAGCGGCTTCAACCCCACGCTGCGCCCGAACGTGTCGAGCAATGCGTCGCGCGCCGGAACGCTCTCCGCCCTTCCGATATGGATGGCTCCGCGCGGACCAAGGAAAGGGCGATCGGACAGGTCCGCGTCGGGCCTCAGCATCAGCGGGCCGGATGCGGTCGTCAGCGGCTGCACCGCAGGCCCGCCATAGCTTTCCTCCCAGAAAGCGACGGACCGGCCAGTGGCGTGATAGCCCGGCTGCTCCTCCATCTCCAGAAGGAGGACGGACGCCGAACCCGCCAGCTCCGCGCCAAGGCTTGCGCCCGCCATGCCTGCGCCAACAATCACAATGTCAAAAGATGTCATGCCGCGGGCGCCCGCTCATCCAGAAAGCTGTCGATCCGCTCAAAGGCGTCAAGCCGTACGCCATCGGCCTCGCGCAATATCTCATGCGCCGCTTCCGGGCCATAGGTATGAAGCCGCACATCCGGCAAGCGCGCCGCCACCCTGTTGATGGCGGCGGGCGACACCAGGCGGTCCGCACTGGCGGCGAGAATCAATGTCGGCACGCGCATCTTTTCAACCGCCGGAGACCGCTCCAGCGCCCGCGTCGACCGGTAGGCTTCGCCGATCCACCCCCAGCTTGGTGCGCCCAATGCTATGTCGGGCGTGTTTTCGCGCCACCACAGATCATCGGCGAACCGTTCTGCACTGTGCGTCAGCCGCGCCGCGCGGAAGGGCGAATAGGGATTGTCCTTCCAGGCCGCCCGGCCCGACAGGCCCGCCCCGCCAATCGCCTGCGCAATCCAGGGCGCCACGCTTTCCGGGATCGGCGCGCTTTTCAGGCCCAGCATCGGCGCGGTCAGCACGGCGGCATCCGGCTTGATCGCGCCTTCCACCATGGCGCGCAGGGCGAGGTGCCCGCCCATGCTGTGCGCGACGATGACATTGGGTCCCCGGCTGTCGCATGATGCGCGATATATCGCCTCCAGATCGCCGACCAGCGCGCCGAAGTCGGTCATATGGCCGAGCAGAGGATCGCCGGTCATCCGGCCGGAGCCGCCCTGCCCGCGCCAGTCGAACGTCGTGACCCGCCAGCCCCGCTCCGCCCAGTGCGCCACAGGCTCCAGATACTTCTCTATCATGTCGCCCCGCCCGCCGACGACAAGCATGCGCCCGCGCGCGCCGCTCCCCATGCGGAAACGCCGCAGCGGCCAACCATCGGGGGCGAGCCAGGTGTCCAGTGTGCCGCCGGCAGGCCAGGCGCGGCGATCGAAAGCAGAAAGGTCCATCAGGGGCATGGTTACGTTTTAGTAAGGCATGGGGTCTACACCCTTTATCCATGACGGGGGAATATTTGCGAATGGTCCTGCTTGGGGCGCTGGCATGCATGCTGGTCGCCGCCGCAGTCACTGACCTGCGCTGCCGGATCATCTCCAACCGCCTGAACCTGGCCATCGCCCTGCTGGCCCCTGCCTATTGGTGGGCGTGCGGCATCAACTTCTGGCCTGATGCGGGCATCCAACTGGCGCTTGGCCTTGGCGTCTTTGCGCTGTTCGCCAGCCTTTTCGCCCTGGGCATGATGGGCGGCGGCGACGTGAAGATGCTCGCCGCGCTCGCCCTCTGGTTCCCGTGGCAGGCGCTGCTGACCCTTTTGGTGCTGATGGCGCTGATCGGCGGCGTCGTGACAGTGGTCACGGTCATCCACCATCGCGTCAGCCACCGGCTGGGCCAACCCGAAGTTCCCTATGGCGTGGCCATATCGCTGGCCGCCCTTTGGCTGGTTGGCGAACGATATATTAACCATTTTGTATGATGAGGGCGGGATCGGGAAAGTCGAACCCGCGTCAAGGAGGCGAATTTCGTCATGGATGCTAAGAGAGTAGCGCTGCTGGTAGGAGCCCTGGTCATCGCAATCGCGACGGCCCTTATCGCCCGCAACATGTTCAGCGCATCGGGTTCGCCGCTGGTCAACGCCGCGGCCATGCCGGATGGCCCAGACACGCCCCATGTGCTTGTCGCCGTAAAGGCGCTGCCGGTGGGCACCATCGTCGATGCCGAAAGCTTCCGCTTCCAGCCTTGGCCGAAGGATCTGGTCGAGGAAGCCTATTATCTTCAGGGCAAGGTCAACCCGCAGTCGCTCGCCGGCAGCGTGATCCGCAACCCGATCACCACGGGACAGCCGCTGACGCAGGGCGCGCTGATCAATCCGGGCGATCGCGGCTTCCTTGCCGCCGCGCTTGGCGCCGGCATGCGCGCCATCACCGTCCCGGTGAACGCGCAAAGCTCCGTCTCCGGCTTCATCTTTCCGGGCGATCGCGTCGACATGGTGCTGACCCAGTCCGTGGTCGGCGGCGGCGACGGCGAACCGCTGAAGGTTTCCGAAACGATCGTGCGCAATGTCCGCGTCCTGGCGACGGACCAGCGCACCGACGTCCTTGGCCCTGACGGCAAGCCGCAGGTCCAGGCGTTCACCAACGTCACGCTGGAAGTGACGCCGAAGATTGCCGAGAAGGTTGCCGTTGCGCAGACCGTGGGCGCGCTTTCGCTGTCGCTCCGCTCGCTCGCCGACAATGCGTCAGAGCTGGACGCGGCGATCGCCAGCGAGGGCGGCGATCTGCCCGATGGCAGCGACCCGGCCGCCGAAAAGAAGGCGCTGGCTTCGCTCTCCGCGCGGCCGCTGGACAAGAAATCGACCTATGTCACGGGTGCCGACGTGTCGCGCTATCAGCGCAGCACCGTCCCCGCCACGAAGGTTGAAGGTGCGCCCGTAATCGTGGGACCGATGGTCCGCGTCGCTCGCGGCACCAATGTTACCGAAGTTCCTCTGGGGGGGAAATAACATGACGCTGGCCAATATCATGGCGCGCCGGATGCCCGCTGGGCGCCGCCTCGCCTCTGCCGCCGCCCTTGCGCTGGTCATCGGCGCTGGCATGGTCCCGGCAAACGCCCTGCAGGCGGCGCCTGGGTCCGCCAGCACGGACAATGCGCTGGAACTGTCGGTCGGCGACAGCCGGGTGATCAATCTTTCGACGAGCATGTCGGACGTCATCGTTGGCAACCCCAATGTGGCGGACGTCCATGTCCGGTCGCAGAAGCAGCTCTACATCATTGCCAAGACGCCCGGCGAGACGACCGTCTTTGCCACCGCGCCCAACGGCAAGATCCTGTATTCCGGCAAGATCCGGGTCGGCAACAACCTGACCAACATCGACCAGATGCTGAAGATGGCGATGCCGGAAGCCGACATTCAGACCGCGACGATGAACGGCATGGTCCTGCTGACCGGCACGATCAAGGCCCCTGAGGACGCCGCAGAGGCGGAGCGTCTGGTCCAGGCCTTCGTCGGCAAGGAAGTCACCGTCGTCAGCCGCATGCGCACCGCGACGCCGCTGCAGGTCAACCTGCAGGTGAAGATCGCGGAAGTGAACCGCAATCTGCTGCATAAGGTGGGCATGAATATTTCGGGCCTTGGCAGCGGCCAGGGAAGTTTCAGCGGTGTCGTCAGCCGCCGGAGCAGGGATTTCGTCACACGCGGAACGGGGCCTAACGGCACGACCTATACGTTCAATCAGCCTGCAGATGGCTCGACCACGTTGGGCTTTGTCGCCGACATGTTTGGCATGGACGTGGCGGGCGCGCTTGATCTGGCCGAGACGTCCGGCCTCGCGACGCTTCTCGCGCAGCCCAATCTGACCTCGCTTTCCGGCGAAACCGCGGGTTTCCTTGCGGGCGGCGAATATCCCTATCAGGTAACGAACGGCACGCTGGGCAACAGCATCGAGTTCAAGCAGTACGGTGTGCAGTTGTCCTTCACGCCGACCGTGCTTTCGGATGGACGCATCTCCATGCGTGTCCGCCCGACCGTGTCCTCGCTGGATTTCTCCATCAACTCGTCCATTCCGGCGCTCAAGACCCGCAGCGCGGAAACGACGGTTGAGCTGGGATCTGGTCAGGCGTTCATGATTGCTGGCCTGCTCACCAGCGATACCGGCAACAATATCGATAAGGTGCCGGGTCTGGGCAACATCCCTGTCCTGGGCAGCTTGTTCAAATCGCGCAGCTTCCAGCGCAACGAGACCGAACTGGTGATCGTGGTCACGCCATATCTGGTGAAACCCATGAACGCGGGCGATGTTCGCCTGCCCACCGATGGTTTCCGCACCGCGACCGAAGCGCAGGGCTTTTTCAATCAGCAAAGCTCTGACGGCGTGAGCGGCGACAAACGGCCGGAACCAACGCTGGCTCCTTCCGCGCCGGGTCCGGTCGCGCGCAACAATGCGCCCGCCGCGCCAGCCATTCAGGATCGCCGCAAACCGACCAAGTCCGCCGATGCAGCCGCACCCGGCTTCAGCTTCTGATGGGATCAAGGACATGATGCACAAGATCGTTCACCTGGCCTGCCCCGCCGCTCTCGCGCTGGCTCTCTCGGCCTGCTCCACGGACATGGCGACCTATAACCGCGGTCTGACCTCGGTTCATCAGCCCGTTGTCAGCCACACCAGCTACGTCTTTGACGTCAACGCCGCGGGCGGTGAATTGACCGTCGCGGAGCGTCAGCGGCTGGAAGGCTGGCTGGACTCGATCGGCGCCAGCTATGGCGACACGGTCGCGATCGCCACGGAAAGCGGCTATTTCAGCAAGGGCGTCCGGAACGGCATCGCCGCCATCGTCGAGCGCCGCAGCCTGCTGCTTCAGGAAGACAATACGGCGCAGGCCGGCCGCGCTCTGGAAGGCTCCGTCCGCCTGATCGTGCGCCGCGCCAAAGCCGAAGTGCCTGGTTGCCCCGACTGGTCAATCAAGGATGAGAGCACCGGCATGACGGAAGTGTCGTCCAACTACGGGTGCGCTGTGAATTCCAACATCGCCGCCATGGTCGCCAATCCCAATGATCTGGTCCTTGGCCAGGGCGGTTCGAGCGACCTGAGAACGGCCACGTCCAACAAGGCGATCCAGGTCTATCGCGAGAAGATCCCGACCGGCTCTGGCGGCTTGATCGAAGTCTCGGCCAAGGGGGGTAACTGATCATGAACGCACCCTGGAAACCCGCCGGCAACGCGCTGCGTGATCCGTTTCAGGCTTTCGTCTGCGACGAGCACAGCTTTGACGTGGTGCGCAGCATCGCCATCGAAATGGGCTGGCCGCCGGAAAAAGTGAACAAGGGCGGCCTGCGCAATGCGGTGCAGTCCCTGTCCGTCAGCACCAGCCCGCAGATCCTGTTCGTCGACATGTCGGAAAGCGGCGATCCGCTGAACGACATCAATGGCCTCGCGGAAGTCTGCGAACCCGGCACCGTCGTCATTGCGGCGGGCCAGGTGAATGATGTCCGCCTGTATCGCGATCTGGTCGCCAGCGGCATTCAGGACTATCTGCTGAAGCCCTTCGGCCCCGATCAGCTTCGCGACGCCGTGGCGCAGGCGCAGGCCGTGTTCCTTGCCCCGCGCACCGACGCGGGCGCAGAGCGCGCCCACCTGGCGGTTGCGGTCATCGGCACGCGCGGCGGCGCAGGCGCATCCACCATTGCGACTTCGCTGTCATGGATGCTCAGCGACAAGGCCAAGCGACTGACCGCCCTGCTGGACCTGGACGTCCATTTCGGCACCGGCGCGCTGGCGATGGATCTGGAGCCGGGCCGCGGCCTGACCGACGCCATCGACAATCCCAGCCGCATCGACGGCCTGTTCATCGAGCGCGCCATGGTGCGCGCCAGCGACAAGCTGGCCATCCTGTCGGCGGAAGCGCCGATCAGCCAGCCGATGATGACGGACGGCGGCGCTTTCTATCAGTTGCAGGAGGAATTCCGCAGCGCGTTTGAATGCAGCGTCCTCGACCTGCCCCGCGCCATGCTGATCCAGCATCCGCACCTGATGAATGAGGTGAATGTCGCGATCGTGGTGACGGAGCTTACCCTTGCGGCGGCGCGCGATTCCATCCGCATCTTGTCCTGGCTGAAAAGCAACACGCCCCAGACCCGCGTTCTGGTGGTGGCGAACCGGGTGCATGCCAATGCGCTGGAAATCAGCCGCAAGGATTTCGAACAGTCGATCGAACGCAAGGTCGATATCCTGATCCCGTTCGACACGCGGATCGCCTCGCAGGCGGCGAAGCTGGGCAAGACGTTCGCGGAAGTCGCCAAGGGCAGCAAGGTTGGCATCGCCTGCACCGCGCTGATGACCGAGGTGCAGGGCGCTGTCGAGGAAAGCGACGGAGCGGCCAAGCCCGGCAAGGGCGGCGGCTCTCTGCTGGGCAAGTTCGACCTGAAGGCCATGATGCCCAAGGGCAAAGGCGCCAAGAAGGTCGCTGCAGAGTGATTGAATAGGCAGCGCCCCGGCTGACGGGGCGCTGCGGATAATGGGACGAGCCGTCAGATGAACATGAACCTTATCCTGCTGGCTGGCTTGCTGACGACGATGGTGGCGCTCGTCTTTTTCGCCTTTGCCGGTCCGTCGGCGGACAAGGCCAGCACGCGGCGTCTCGCCCTGATCCGCGGACGCCACACGGATTCGGCCGAAGCGATGATGGAAGCGCGCATGCGCAAGGCCATCTCGACCCGCCAGACCGGGAATGAGATGAAGCTTCTCGTTTCCCTGATCCCCAACCCGGAAAATCTTGCCAAGCGCATCCGCATGACCGGCAAGAAATGGACGCTGGCGCAGTATATGACTGTGTGCGCCTTCCTGTGCCTGGGCATCATAGCCCTGCTGGTTCTTCGCGGCTTTTCTCCGCTGACCGCCATTCTGCTTGGCGTGGCGGGCGGCCTGGGCATCCCGCACAAGGTGATCAGCAGCATGATCGCCAAGCGGATCGCTCAATTCACCGCCAAATTCCCCGACGCGCTCGAACTGCTCGTGCGCGGCTTGCGGTCCGGCCTTCCCATCACGGAAACGCTCGGCGTCGTCGCGACGGAAGTCCCCGGCCCTGTCGGCGAGGAATTTCGTCTGGTGACGGAGCGGATCAAGATCGGCAAGACCATGGATCAGGCCCTGATCGAAACCGCCGAGCGGCTGGGCACTGCCGAAATCCAGTTCTTCGTCATCACCCTCGCCATTCAGCGGGAGACTGGCGGCAACCTCGCCGAAACGCTCTCGAACCTCGCCACCGTGCTGCGCCAGCGTGCGCAGATGAAGCTGAAGATCAAGGCGATGTCGTCGGAATCCAAGGCTTCCGCCTATATCATCGGCGTCCTTCCCTTCGTCGTGTTCGGCCTGATCTGCTGGATCAACTACGGCTATATGGAACCCTTTTTCACGCCGGACCCGGAACGCATCTTCGGCCTGGGCCTGATGCAGATGATCGGCCTGGGGGGACTGTGCTGGATGAGCATCGGCGCCTTCATCATGGCCCAGATGATCAACTTCGAGATTTGAGCGGGAGAGCCTGAAATCATGCAAGCCGTCCCGCAAACCGGAGCCAAGCTTTTCGGCCTCACTTCGTCCGACATCGGCACGCTGATGGCGGCGGCGGCGATGTTCGCCGTGCTCGTCGCGCTCTATGCGGCCACGACGGTCCGCAACCCGATGGCGCGCCGCGTCAAGGCGCTGACCGAGCGGCGCGAACAGTTGAAGGCCGGCATCACCGCCTCCACGGCCAAGCGCCGCGCGAAACTGGTTCAGAAGAACCAGACGACAGATCAGATGCGGTCTTTCCTCAGCAGCCTCAAGGTGCTGCAGGACGACCAGTTGAAGGCTGCGCAGATCAAGCTTTCCCAGGCCGGCATCCGGTCAAAGGACTGGGCTGTCGCGGTCATCTTCGGACGCATGATCATGCCGATCGTCATCGGCGGCGGCGCTGCGCTGTATCTCTATGCGCTTGGCGGCGCGCCCGAATGGGGTCCGCTCAAGCGCTTCGGCTGCTTCGCGGTCCTGCTGCTCCTCTCCTACAAGGCGCCCGACCTTTTCATCGACAACAAGGTTTCGAAGCGCTCCGCCGCGATCCGCAAGGGCCTGCCGGATGCGCTGGACCTTCTGGTGATCTGCGCCGAAGCCGGTCTGACCGTCGACGCCGCATTCAACCGCGTGGCGCGTGAACTGGGCCGCGCCTATCCTGAACTGGGTGACGAGTTTCAGCTCACCGCCATCGAACTCAGCTTCCTGACTGAGCGGCGCATGGCGTTCGAGAATCTCGCGACCCGCGTGAAGCTGGATGCGGTGCGCGGCGTGGTGACGACCATGATCCAGACGGAAAAATATGGCACGCCCCTCGCCTCCGCCCTGCGCGTCCTTTCGGCAGAGTTCCGTAACGAACGCATGATGCGGGCCGAAGAAAAGGCCGCGCGCCTGCCCGCGATCATGACCGTGCCGTTGATCCTTTTCATTCTGCCGGTGCTTTTCGTGGTCATTCTCGGCCCGGCGGCCTGCTCGATCAGCAAGGCTTTCTGAAACAAAAACGCCGGCGGATACCGCCGGCGTTTTCCTTGCGATCGAGCCTGTCTCAGCCCTTGATGAATTCCAGCACATCGGCATTGAACCGGTCGGCCTCGATCTGGGCAAGGCCATGGCTGGAGCCTTCATAGATTTTCAGCACCGATCCCTTGACCAGCTTCGCCGTCATCAGCGCGGAAGCGCCGATCGGCACGATCTGGTCATCATCGCCATGCAGGACCAGCGTCGGCACATCGATCTTCTTCAGATCCTCGGTGAAGTCGCTTTCCGAGAAGGCGCGGATCGAGTCCAGTTGCCCTTTCAGGCCGCCCATCATGCCTTCCCTCCAAAACTCCTCGCGCACCCCTTCGGATACTGCCGCGCCGTCGCGGTTATAGCCGTAGAAGGGAATGGTCAGGTCCTTGAAGAACTGGCTGCGATTGTCATAGGTGCCCTTGCGGATGCCGTCGAAGACATCGATGGGCAGGCCGCCGGGATTGGCCTCGGTCTTGAGCATCAGCGGCGGGACAGCGCCAACCAGCACAGCCTTGGCGATGCGGGCGGTGCCATGACGGCCCAGATAGCGGGTGACTTCGCCGCCGCCGGTGGAATGCCCGATCAGGATGACATTCTTCAGGTCCAGCTTCTCGATCAGCTCAGCCAGATCGTCGGCATATTGGTCCATAGTGTTGTTGTCCCAGACCTGAGCCGAGCGGCCGTGGCTGCGGCGGTCATGGGCGATGACGCGATATCCCTGCTTGCCGAAAAAGACCAACTGGCCTTCCCAGGCGTCCGATGACAGCGGCCAGCCATGGGAAAATACGATGGGCTGCGCATCCTTGGGACCCTGGTCCTTGTAGAAGATTTCGGTGCCGTCCTTTGTGGTGATGGTGCTCATGATCTTATCCTTCATATCCAGTGTTCAATCATTCGATGTCGTGAGGCTCTCGGCCTGTGCTTGTATATTTAGGCGGGGATGCGCAGGATCGGGATTGGCGGTTCTGACATTTTACGAGGCAAAAGTGACAATGACGGGAAAGGGATCAGGACGAGAGCAAACCCGCAGGGCCGAGGTCGGCATCCTCATCTATCCGGGTTGTCAGCAGGGCGCGGTTTTTGGCCTGAGCGACCTGTTCTGGATCGCCAATGAACATGCCGCGCGACATGGCGCTGAGGCTGTCCGGGTCAGTTTCTGGGAAGCGCAGAGCGATGGACAGGTCGTGCGCACGCGGGACAGTCACCCCGAATGCGGCGACGCCGTACCGGCCGTGCTGATCGCCCCGCCCCGCCTCGATCACCCGGCCGATGCGGAGCAGACCGCGCCCTATGCCCGCTGGCTGCTTGACCGCCACGCGGCCGGGTCGGTTCTCGCGTCTGTATGCGCCGGGGCTTTTCTGGTCGCGGCCACCGGACTGCTTGCCGGGCGGCCTGCGACAACGCACTGGTATTTTGAGGAGGCGTTCCGCGCCCGCTTCCCGGATGTGAAGCTGGACATCAACCGTCTCGTGATCGACGATGGCGACATCATTACCGCGGGCGGCATCACCGCGTGGATGGAGCTTGGACTACGGATCGTCGACCGGCTGCTTGGCCCATCCGTGATGATGGAGACCGCCCGGTTCATGCTGGTCGATCCCGCCGGCCGGGAGCAGCAGCATTATAGCAGCTTCTCCCCCCGCCTCACCCATGGCGACGAGGCCATATTGCGCGTGCAGCACTGGCTGCAGGCCAAGGGCGCGGTGCATGTCAATGTGCGGGACATGGCGGCGGAGGCGCATATGGAGGAACGGACATTCCTGCGCCGCTTCCGCGCCGCGACGGGATTGAAGCCCCTCGAATATTCCCAGCATCTGCGCGTGGGCAAGGCCCGCGAATTGCTGGAATTTACCGTCCGCCCCATTGATCAGGTCGCCTGGTCCTCCGGCTATGAGGACGCTGCGGCGTTCCGCAAGATCTTCCACAAGATCGTCGGGCTTACGCCGGGGGATTATCGCAAGAGATTTGGCGTGCGGACCGCGGCCTAGGGGATTGGAGGGCCGGACGGCGAAGCGCCCCGCCAGCCCCTATGCCGACAGAATGAAATCCGCGCCCGCCTTTGCGTGGATGGACGTGCAATCATAGATGGGCAGCACATTGGCCTTCACATCGACGATCAGCTCCAGCTCCGTGCACGCCAGCACCACCGCCTGCACATCCTCTTTCGCAATGTCGGTCAGTTCGGACTTCATATAGCGTTCCGAATCCCGGCTGACCTTGCCGACGACCAGCTCGTCATAGACCATGCGGTCGATCCGGTCGGCCAGCTCCATGTCGGCGGGCAGCAGGGACACGCCATGCGCGACAAGGCGCTGGCGATAGAATTTCTCGGTCATCACGTTGCGCGTGCCGATCAGCGCGGCGGTCCTGATCCCGTCCGCCTTCATTTTCGCGCCAACCACTTCGGCGATATGCAGGATGGGAATCGTCACCGAATCCTGCACGCGCTCATAGACCTTGTGCATGGAATTGGCGCAGATCAGCAGCGCTTCGGCGCCCGCCGCCTCCAGCCGCATCGCCGCGCCGATCAGTTGTGACGAGGCGCAGTCCCAATCGTCCTGCGTGGCGCAGCGCGCGACCTCGGCGAAATCCAGGCTCTCGATCAGCAGAGGCGCGCTGTGAAAGCCGCCCTTCGCCTTGTGGATCGCCTGGTTGATGATCTCATAATAGCGGGCGGTGGACGTCCAGCTCAGACCACCAATCAGACCGATCTTTTTCATGCAACTCCCAATCTCGTCATCCCGGACCTGATCCGGGATCCCGCTTTCTTCCTTTAAACCGAAAGGAAAGCGGGATTCCAGCCTTCGCTGGAATGACGGGTCAAAAAGCCGCTACGCTTAGTGCGCCAGTCCCTTGACGATTTCCTCGACCATCTTCTTGGCGTCGGCGAGGAGCATCATGGTGTTGTCCATGTAGAAAACCTCATTGTCGACGCCGGCATAGCCCGCGCCGCCCATGGAGCGCTTCACGAACAGCACCGACTTGGCGTTGGCGACGTCCAGGATCGGCATGCCGTAAATCGGCGAGGACTTGTCGGTCTTGGCCGCCGGATTGGTGACGTCATTCGCGCCGATGACGAAGGCGACGTCGGCCTGACCGAACTCGCCGTTAATGTCCTCCAGCTCGAACACCTCGTCATAGGGGACGTTGGCCTCGGCCAGCAGCACGTTCATATGCCCCGGCATGCGGCCCGCGACCGGATGGATCGCATATTTGACCTTCACACCTTCCTTTTTCAGCAGGTCGCCCATCTCGCGCAGCGCGTGCTGCGCCTGGCTGACCGCCATGCCGTAACCCGGCACGATGATCACACTGTCGGCCTGCTTCATCAGGAACGCCGCATCCTCGGCGCTGCCGCGCTTGTAGGCGCGGTCGATGACCGGACCGCCAGCGCCCGCAGGCCCCGCGTCCGCGCCGAAGCCGCCCGCGATGACGCTGATGAAGCCGCGGTTCATGGCCTTGCACATGATATAGGACAGGATCGCGCCCGACGAGCCGACCAGCGCGCCGGTGATGATCATCGCGCTGTTGCCCAGCGTGAAGCCCATCGCCGCCGCCGCCCAGCCGGAATAGCTGTTCAGCATCGACACCACGACCGGCATGTCCGCGCCGCCGATCGGGATGATCAGCAGGAAGCCAATGGCGAAGCTGAGCGCGATAACCGTCCAGAACAGCCAGGGCGCATCGATCGTCGGCGCGGCCATGGCGTAGAACCAGGCGATCAGGCCAAGGATCGCGACCAGCGTGCCCAAGTTGATGACATGGCGGCCCGGCAGCAGGATCGGCTTGCCGGACATATTGCCGTTAAGCTTCAGGAACGCGATGACCGAGCCGGAGAAGGTGATCGCGCCAATGGCGACGCCCAGGCCCAGTTCGATACGGCTGGCGTTATGGATCTGGCCGGTCGCGTCGACGATGCCGAACGCTTCGGGCGTCAGGTAAGCCGCCGCGCCCACCAGCACTGCGGCAAGACCCACAAGGCTGTGGAAAGCCGCGACGAGCTGCGGCATGTCGGTCATCGCGATCTTGCGTGCGGTGACGAAGCCGATCACGCCGCCAATGGCGATCGCGCCGATGATTTCCGGCAGGTTCGCAATCTCATGCGTGTAGAGCGTCGTGCCGACGGCGATGGCCATGCCGGCCATGCCGAAACGGTTGCCGGTGCGGCTGGACGCCGGGCTGGACAGTCCGCGCAGGGCGAGGATGAACAGGACGCCTGCGATCAGATAGGCAAGCGCCACGAAGGGCGGAACTGCGGCGACTTCATGCATGGACGTGCCCCCCGGCGAATATGATATGTTCCGTCACCCCTGCGAAAGCAGGGGTCCCGCTAACTTTGACTGCGGTTGAGGGAGAAGAGAAAGCGGAATCCCGGACCAAGTCCGGGATGACGAGCAAAGAGAAGGGCCGCACCATCACTTGCGCTCCTTCTTCTTATACATGGCAAGCATGCGCTCGGTGACGGCAAAACCACCGAAGATATTGATCGACGCCAGCACCACGGCCAGCAGGCCCAGATATTTGGCAGTCGCGCCAATCGCCTCTGCCGAAGCCACCAGCGCGCCGACGATGATGACGGACGAAATGGCGTTGGTCACCGCCATCAGCGGCGTGTGCAGGGCCGGCGTCACCGACCAGACGACATAATAGCCCACAAAGCAGGCCATCACGAAGATGGATAGAACGGATACGAAGTCCATATTGACCCCCTAGTCGTCGCCCAAGGCCCTGCCCGGAGCGACTGGAAAAATCAGAGCAACCGCTCGTTGACGACCTTCCCGCCCTGCGTCAGGCGGATGGCGTTGCCGATCTCCTCGTCGAGCACCGGCGCATTCTTCTCCTTGTCCCAGAAGGCGGACAGGAAGTTGTAGAGATTGCGCGAGAACAGGGCGGAGGTATCGGCGGCAAGACGGCTGGGAACATTGCGGTGCCCCACGATCTTGACGCCATGACGCTCGACGACTTCGCCTGCGACAGCGCCCTCGACATTGCCACCCTGCTCCACCGCAAGGTCGACGATGACGCTACCCGGTTTCATCGTCGCGATCTGCGCGTCGCTGATCAGGCGCGGCGCGGGCCGGCCGGGGATCAGCGCGGTGGTGATGACGATGTCCTGCTTGGCGATATGGGACGAGACCAGCTCGGCCTGCGCCGCCTTATATTCGTCCGACATCTCGGTCGCGTAACCACCCGCACCCTCGCCCTCAATGCCCTTCACGGCCTCGACGAAGATCGCCTTCGCGCCAAGCGATTCGATCTGCTCCTTGGTCGCGGCGCGCACGTCGGTCGCGGAGACCTGTGCGCCCAGGCGGCGTGCGGTCGCAATCGCCTGAAGTCCGGCGACGCCCACGCCCATGATGAAGGCGCGCGCGGCCGAAACCGTGCCCGCCGCCGTCATCATCATCGGAAAAGCCCTGCCATATTCGGCAGCGGCGTCGAGCACCGCCTTGTATCCGGCAAGGTTCGACTGGGACGACAGGATATCCATCGACTGCGCGCGGGTGATGCGCGGCATGAACTCCATCGCCAGCGCCTCAAGGCCCGCGGCCGCATAGCCGTCAACCTTCGCGCGCTCACCGAACGGGTTGAACGAAGCGGCGACGATCGCGCCGGGCGCTGCGCCCGCCAGCGTCGCGGCGTCAGGGGCCTGCACGCCCAGAATGATTCCCGCGCCTTTCACCGTTGCGGCGCGGTCTCCAATGGTTGCGCCGGCGGCCGCATAATCGGCATCGGCAACCGACGCCTGCAGGCCGGCCCCGGCCTCCACCGCAACCGTTGCGCCAAGCGCAATAAACTTCTTCACGGTCTCGGCAGATGCAGAGACGCGGCGCTCGCCGGAGGCAAGCTCCTTCAACACGGCTATTTTCATTATTGTCCCCTCCTAGACGGGCGGGTTCAGGAAGAGATCAGCAGAACGACGATCGCGCCGACAACCAGGGATGCAATCGTTCCCCACTTCATGAAACCAATAAAGCCCTCATAGGTCTGGTTTGCGCTTTTCATATCCATGCCGGACGCCACGTCATTTCCCCTCAATAAAATGCTGTCACGGCCCTCTTATAAGCAACATTACCTCCCCTCAACCCCACTAATTCGACAGGAGAAAACTATGATTCACGAAAATCGCCGCAATTAAGCGGGTCTTTACCCTGCCCGGTTAGAACTGTGCCCATTCGGGATTCACGGGGGTTAAATGGCACATAACGGTACGCCAATCGTCATGCTGATCGACGATGAACCGGCACAGCGCCGCCTGGTGGGCGCTCTGGCGTCCCGCGCCGGATGGCGCACGATCTTTGCAAATGACGGCGAAACCGCGCTCGCGACCCTGGGCACGCAGGACGGGATGCGCCTTGACGCGATCATCCTGGACCATTGGAGCCCGGACTATGAACCGGCCGACCTGATCCGGGACATCCGCGTGCAACGGCCGAACCTGCCTGTCCTGATCCTGACCGCCCATAACAGCGTCAATGTCGCGGTGGACGCCATGCGCGCGGGCGCAACCGACTATCTGTCCAAACCGGTCGCCCCGGATCGCCTGCTCGCCGCGCTGAACGCCACGCTCAATCACAGCGAGGAGGATGGCGAGCTTCGTCCCCTCACGGAAAAAATCTCCGCCCCGCTCGCCTTTGAGGAAATTGTCGGCTCGGCTCCGCAATTCCGGGCCGCGCTGGCGATCGCGGCCAAGGCCGCCCGCGCCCGCATTCCCGTCCTGATCGAAGGCGAGAGCGGCGTCGGCAAGGACGTCATCGCCCGCGCCATCCACGCCGCCTCGCCCCGTTTCCGCCAGGAAATGATCACGGTGAACTGCGGCGCCATGCCCACAAATCTGGTGGAATCCGAACTGTTCGGTCATGAGCGCGGCGCGTTCACCGGCGCGTTCGAACGGCAGGTCGGCCGCTTCGTCAGCGCCGACATGGGCACCATCTTCCTCGACGAGGTCAGCGAACTGCCGCTCGACGCCCAGGTCAAGCTGCTGCGCGTCCTGCAGGACGGGGAAGTCCAGCCGATCGGCGCGCGTATGCCGACCCATGTCGATGTGCGCGTCATCGCCGCGACCAATCGCAAGCTGATCGAGGAAGTGGAGGCCGGGCGTTTCCGCGAGGATCTCTATTACCGCCTCAATGTCGTCCAGCTCACCATTCCGCCGCTGCGCGAACGGATTGGCGACATTCCCGCCCTTTCCCGCCATTTGCTGGCGCGCATCGCGACCCAGCCGGGCCTGCGCAGCCTGGGCATCACGGCGGAGGCCGTCGCCCTTCTCATGCAGCATGACTGGCCGGGCAATGTCCGCCAGTTGCAGAACGCCCTGTTCCGCGCAGCCGTGCTGTGCGAGGGCGACGCCCTGACGCCGCAGGACTTCCCGCAGATTTCCGCGCAGATCACCACACGCCAGGGGGCCGGATCGCGCACCGCGTCGCACACCCATGACGACGCCGCCGGCATCACCCTGTTCGAAGCCGACGGCCATGTCCGCCAGCTTGCGGATATCGAAGCGGACGTCATCCGCCTCGCCATCGGCCATTATCGCGGCCGTATGACAGAAGTCGCCCGCCGCCTCGGCATCGGCCGCTCAACCCTCTACCGCAAGCTCGCGGAACTGGGGATCGAAAGCGCGGCTTGAGGGCCACTCTGGAATTTTCGCTTCCGGCAGGCTATATGACCAACTAGATGGTCAGGAGCAGAATATGGACGCGATCAGTTTGGCGGAAGCAAAGGCCCATCTGAGCGAATTGGTCGATCAGGCGCAAGCGGGCGCATCCATCGAGATCACCCGGCGCGGCAAGCCGGTCGCGCGGCTCACCGCTGTGGCCAAGCCGCGCAAGGCGATCGAGGCCGCGCGACTTGCGGCATTGACGGCCTCCATGCCGCCACAAACGGAAAACGCCGCCAGTCTGGTGCGCGCGATGCGGGATGGCGATCGCTACTGATGCTCTATCTCGACACGTCGCTTATCGTTGCGGCGCTCTCCAATGAAGCAATGACACCGCGCGTACAGGCATGGCTGGCGGAACAGGACCCCGCCCAGCTCCTGATCAGCGAATGGACGATTACCGAAATATCCTCCGCCCTGGCGATCAAACTGCGAACCGGTCAGGTAAATCTGGAGCAGCGCGCCGCGGCACTGGCCATGTTTAACCTGCTGATCGCCGAAAGCTTTACCACGCTCGGCGTGACGGGCGCGCACTTCCGAACCGCCGGCAAATTTGCCGATCAGCATATGCTTGGACTTCGTGCGGGAGATGCACTGCATCTGGCCGTAGCGTCGGACCATGGCGCAACCGTGCATACGCTTGATCAGCGCCTCGCCGACGCGGGGCCGCCGCTTGGAGTGCCGACACAATTGCTGGCATGAGGCGGCGCTTTGCAGCGCCGGGTAAATCGGATGAACGCGCCCCGCGCGTTCATTTGATCCGGCTCACTCCCACTCAATTGTTTAAAACCCAGCTAGAGCGTTGATCTAGCTGGATTTTTTCTTGCTTCGAGCACGAAAAGCCGACCCATAGGCCGTCAAAATTATACTGTATTGATTTTAAAGGGAAATTCCCGCCGAAATTTTTTTGCGAGGTCTCGGCATCTATCGAGATCGATCGCCTTTCAGAGCCGAATTTTCCGGTCAGCATCAATCTCGCCGCTAGCCCCGAAAAGTACCGTCATCGACTATTTTAGCAAATTGGAAGCCGGAAATCGAGGCCGGTGGCTGCAAGCAGCCGCGCTACCGATCGGATGCCCTTGAATGTCAGAAAAAGATGCCTTATTTTCTGACGCATGAAGACGATAGCCGCCTCTGTTCCCGACCGGGTCATGAAGCGCGTCCGTGCCAGCGGCCGCGGTAGCGTCTTCACGCCCAGCGACTTTCTCACCGTTGCCGCTCGCCCCTCTGTCGATCAGGCCCTTTCCCGCCTGGTGAAGGGCGGACAGCTCCGCCGGCTTGCGCGCGGGCTCTACGACTTCCCCAAGCTGCACCCGAAGCTCGGGGCACTGTCGCCTGCGCCGGACGATGTCGCCCATGCTCTTGCGCGGGAGACCGGCTCCCAGGTGCAGATCGCCGGCGCGCGGGCAGCGAACGCGCTCGGCCTTTCGGCGCAGGTGCCGGCCCAAAGCACTTATCTGACCGATGGCCCCTCACGGCGCGTCGTGCTGGGAAAGCGCGTCGTGGATCTTCGCCATGCTTCGCCCAAGCATCTAATCGCGCCGGGCAGCCCCGCCGGAACGGTGGTTCAGGCTCTTCGCCACGTCGGCCCCGTTCGGGCAGCTGACGTGGCGCAGATCGCAGCGCGCCAGCTCTCGGCCAACGACAAGAAGACGCTAGCCTCAACCGCCCTTCAAGCGCCTGCCTGGATGCGGCCCACGCTCGTTTCGATTGCCAACGCAGCGGTGGCCGATATCGATGGATGATGTCGCACGTCTCCCCGCCAACGAACGCGCAGCTCTCTTCGGGGAGACCGGCGCCGGCCGGGGCGTCGCCGACACGATCAATAGGCCGGCGGCCGAGAAGGTCGTCGGCGACATCGAAGAGGGCGGCGGCAAGGCCGTCGCTCTGGAGCTGGACGTCAGCAACACCGCTGAATTCCCGGCGTTTCGGGACGCGGTACGGCAAGCGCTAGCGACGACCTGGAACGCCAATATCTTCGATTTCCTCGTTAACAATGCGGGCTATGGCCTGTACAACCCGATCGCAACAGTGACTGAAGACGAATTCGACGGCTTGTTCCGCGTGCATCTCAAGGGGCCGTTCTTCCTCACTCAGGTACTTCTTCCCCTTATGGCCGATGGCGGCCATATCGTGAACGTGACGAGCGCGACCAGCCGCGTGGCCACCGCTGGCGTGGCGCCCTATGCCTCCTTCAAGGGCGGGCTTGAGGTGCTGACCCGCTATATGGCCAAGGAGTTTGGCGATCGCCGCATCCGCGCCAACTCCGTCGCGCCGGGACCGATCCGCACCGAACTTGGTGGCGGCCTCACGGATGAATTCGAAGCACTGCTTGCCGAGCAGACTGCGCTCGGTCGCGTCGGGGAGCCCGACGACGTCGGCTGCATGGTCGCCAGCCTGCTCTCGGAAGACAACCGCTGGGTCAATGCCCAGAACATCGAGATCGGCGGCGGGTACGTCATCTAGTGGAGGCTCACATGCTCGACCATATTTTCCTTACGGTCAGCGAAATCGAGCGCTCGATCGCCTTCTACGAGCGGGTGCTCCCGATCCTCGGCATTACCGCCCGCCTCGACTATGACGGCCGGGACGGACCGCCCGGCCATCCCGACCTCAAGGGCTTCGGCGCCAACGGGCGCATGTTCTTCTGGCTGCGCGCCGGCACGGCCGCGCCCGGTGCGGTGCATGTCGGCTTCGTCGCCGATTCCGAAGCCATGGTGGATGCCGCCCACGCCCAGGCCCTCGGGGCGGGCGCCTCCGAGATCCATCCACCCGGTCCGCAGCTGCATTATGACCCCCGCTATTACGCGGCCCAGCTCCGGGACCTCGACGGCTACAGCCTCGAATTCGTCTTCAAAAGCTGGCAGCACGGGAGCTGATGCGATGAGCAATACCATCTTGCGCGCGAAAGCCGATGCGCTGATCGCCGCGACCAACGCCTTCGACGCCGACGCGGCAGTGACCTTGTTCACGCCGGATGCGATAATCGACGATCCGTCGACGGGTCACCGCTTCGACGGTCACGCCGGGATTCGCGACTATATCGACCGATATTTCGCGGGCTATCGCACGGTCACACGCTTCCTCTCCATCGAGAGCCTCGGTGAAGCCCGAGCCCGTGTGCGCGTCGATTTTACGGGGGATTTCGGTCACGAAATCGGCCTCCTCGACATCTCGATCAGCGCCGACGGGCTGATCACCCGCATCGACGCGGACCTCGAATAATCAAGAAGAAGAACCACATCTATGAACATATTCATGATCTATGGAGCAGCCGGCTACACGGCTAGCATGGTGGTGGAGCATGCTGCGGCTGCGGGGCTGGACCTCGTACTTGCGGGCCGAGAAAAAGACCGGACGAAGCTCGAAGCGCTGGCCAATCGCTTGGGTGCGGCTGTGAAGCTGTTTTCGCTCGACGAGAACGATGTCGTTCAGGCCAGCCTTGCCGGCATCTCCGTTCTCTTGAACGCCGCTGGCCCCTTTGCGAACACGGCCGAGCCTCTCATGTCCGCCGCGATCCGTGCCGGCGTCCACTATCTCGACTTCTCCGCCGAGCTCGACACCTACCGCGAAGCGCTGGCTCTAGATACCCCAGCGCGGGCGGCCGGTGTCATGCTTCTGCCCGGCAGCGGTGGAAGCGTTGCGATGCTCGGAAGTCTTGCCGCACACGCCGCGGCTCGCGTCAGTGGTGCACGCAAGATCCGCATTGCGCTTGATGTTGCAGGCACGATGTCGAGAGGATCGGCCATTAGTGCGAGCCAGAATATCGCGCCGGAGACACTTCACCTCCGCAACGGTGAACTGATCACGGCCGAATCAAACGCGCTTCGCGATTTCGATTTCGGTAACGGGCCGCTCTCGTCTTTCCCTGTGACGCTGCCTGATCTCGTGACGATCCATCACGCGACCGGCGTTCCCGACATAGAAACCTACGTACACGTCTCCGCAGGCGCATTCCCGACCGGGGACGCCAAGGATCTCCCCGATGGCCCGAGCCTAGAGGAGCGCGAAGCGAGCCGGTATCATGCGGCTGTCGAAGTCACCGCCGCGAATGGGACCGTCGTGCACTCGGTCCTCGATACCGTGAACGGATACACGTTCACGGCCATGGCGGCGGCAGAGGCGGCCCGGCGTGTGCTGGCAGGCGAGGTGCGGCCTGGCTTTCAGACGCCTGCGGCACTCTTCGGCCATGACTTCGCGGAGACCATTGCCGACACGCGTATCGTCGATCTGTGATGTGACGTCTCGTCATCGGGCCCGAGCGAGGACCGCCCGGCAGCACAGACCGCCCCGCGGTCCGCACCTCTGCGCTTTCGCCCGCTTCACCCTGGATCCGTCAGGAAAGGATCGACATTGCCACGCCAGACCCTTCAACCACCCGAACTTTTCGCTAGCAAATCCTGGGGCTTCTCTCAGGTCGCGCTCTCAGAAGCCGGTCGCACTGTAAGTATCGCGGGTCAGGTTGCCTGGGACGCCGAAGGAAACACTAACGCCGAGGGTCTCGAGGGCCAATTCCGTCAGACGCTGAGGCAGGTTTTCATTGCGGTAAGGCCGCCGGCGGCACACCCGACAACATTCAGATGCTGCGATTATACATTCCGAACTTCCAGTCCGCATCAGATGCGGATGTCATCGCCAAGGTGTTGGTCGACGTTTTCGGTTCGGAGAACCCACCGGCGTCGTCCTGGATCGGTGTTCAGGCGCTCGCCCAGCCCGAATATCTGATCGAGGTTGAGGCGATGGCTATCGTCCCAAATTGACGACGGACGCTCTGCGCTCGCTCGCTGACGTGTATCGCCCTGCCCGGACCGTGCTGTTTCGTTACGGTCCGGAGCGGGTGGCGGGTTTCGCTTGGCCAACCAGATTGAGCATCCCAGCGAACCCGCTTGCGAATTACGAGTTCGTGGCAACAGCCGGCGCCGAAGCCCCCCTTCGGCCGCCGGTACGCACAGCGATGACGGCGGAAAGAAGCGAGATCGCCGCTGCGGCCGTGAAGCCTGCCCCAAGCCCAGATGAAAAATCTTTTGGCACAGCGTTGGCCGCATAGACGGCTGCAACGACTGCGAGGCCCAATGCCCCGCCAACCTGCTGGTCCATCTGGAGCAATCCCGAGGCTGCCCCAGCATGTTCGTCAGGTACGCCTTCCAAGATGGCCACGGTGCCCGGCGTAAAAACGAGAGCGACGCCGATCGCATGCAAGACCAAAGGAATAAACACGGCAGGGAAGTACGTACTGCGGCCGTCAAGCATCGCAAAACCCGCGCAGCTCGCGGCAACGAGCACACCGCCCGCCGCGAGCAGCGCGCGTGTCCCAAACCGGGCGATAAAGCGCGGCATCGTCGGAGAAACGACAAACATGGTCATGGACAGGGGGAGGTAGGCAAGCCCCGCAGCGAGCGGCGCAAAGCCGAGAACCTGCTGCAGGTACTGCACGATCAAAAAGAGCACCGAGAAGTGCATTCCGACGATGATCGCCATGACGGCTAGCCCGCCGAGGCGCGGTCTGCTTCGCAGCAACGACAGGTCAAGCAAGGGCTGCGCCGCCCGCCTTTCGATCTGGAAGAATGACACCAGAAGAACAGCAGAAATGGCGAAAGCCGATATCGTCAATACCGACACCCATCCATGCTCGGCGGCGCTGATGAAGCCGTAGACAAGTGCGACGGATCCAATCGTTGCCGTCAGCGCGCCCGAGATGTCGAGCCGCGCCAGTTTCGGCTCCGTCTCCTCTACCAACCGTCCGATGACGACCAATACGACCGCACCGATCGGAACGTTGATCAGCAGCGACCAGCGCCACGAAAGCAAATCCGTCAGCGCCCCGCCGAGGATTAGACCAGCGGACGCACCAACCGAGGAAACCGCGATGAAGAGCGATAGCCCTCGGTTCCGCTCAGCCTCATCCCGCGCCATCTGGACTTGTAACGGTTTTGCACCGGTCACTTGAGAGTTTAGAACTTGTTCAAGGAGACCGACGAAATGATCAAGCATAGTGAAGAGTTCAAGCGGGAGGCGGTGCGTATTGCTCTGACCAGCGGGTTACCGCGCGGACGGGTCGCGTCGGATTTGGGGGTCGGCAAGTCGACGCTGAACAAATGGGTTTCGCATTATCGTCCGTCTGACTTGGTATCCGCGCCGGAGGCGGATCTTGCGCGA
>NZ_MINO01000013.1 GCF_001757355.1 Sphingobium phenoxybenzoativorans | reverse complement strand
ACCGGGCGCGGGCCGATGCCGTCCGCATCGCCGTCGATACGCCGCCCGCATCGCCCCCGCCGGGCCTGTCCCTCTGGCTGGAGATGCCGCGATGAGCCGGGTGTTCGTGCATGACGGGCAGACGACGCATGAGGAGCATCTGGACGCCTTCTGCGCTTCCCCCACTACGCCCTATTTCGTCTGGCTGCATATCGATGGACGCAAGGAAGATGCGCGGCACATCGCCGGGCGTCTGTCCGACATGCCGGAACCCGCGATCAGCGCGCTGGTGGCGCAGGAGACGCGGCCGCGCTGCACCTTCATGGGGCCGGGCGCGCTGATCAACTTGCGCGGACCGGGCGTGGAGGCGGAGGGCGATTTCGGCGACGCTCTGGTCTCGATCCGCCTCTGGGCGCAGAAGGGCCGGGTCATTTCCGTCAGCTACCGCACATTGGCGGCGCTGGAGCCGATCATGGCGCGGATGATGAACGGAACCATCCACGATCCCGGCGACCTGATCGCCTGTCTGGCGCAGGAGATTACAGACGTTCTGGACCCGGAAGTGGCCGAGCTGGGCGACACGCTGGACGATATTGAGAGCGAGATCAGCGAGGAAGGCCCCACGGAGTCGCGGCGGCGAGTGTCGGCTATCCGTGCGACCGCCATCGCCTATCGCCGGTTCATCGCGCCGCAGCGGCAGGCGATCGAGCGGCTGGCGATGGCCGAAGCGCCCTGGCTGGAGGATGACGACCGGCTGCACCTGCAGGAAGCGGCCGACCGCTGCGCGCGCATGGCCGAGGAACTGGAGGCGGTGCGGGAACGGTCGGCGCTGGCGCATGAAGGGCTGACCGACCTGCGCGCGGAACAGATGAACCTGCAGGCGCTGATCATATCGATCGTTGCGCTGGTGTTTTTGCCGCTGACCTTCATCACCGGCCTGCTCGGCATGAATGTCGATGGCATTCCCTATGCGCATGAACCCTGGGCCTTCTGGGGCGTGGTGGGGGTCTGCGCGGCGCTGGCGGGAGCGATAACGGCGTGGTTTATCGCCAGTCATTGGCTCAAGCGATAACCACTGGAATGGTGTAAATACCGCTCCGTTCGCCCTGAGCGAAGTCGAAGGGCTCTGCTGAGCGACAGCGAAGCCACTTCACTTCGTTCAGTGGAAGGCTTCGACTTTGCTCAGCCCGAACGGGGGCGGGTTTTGCCCCGGGATAAGATCAACCCTTCGCCAGATTGACCCGTTCCAGTTCGTCATGCAGCGCCTGGATGGAGGCGACGAGGCGGGCGCGGTCGGCCTGCATTTCTTCCAACGTGGCGCGGGCCTCGCCCAGTTCCATTGCCCGGCGCGCGATGCGCGCGTCCAGTTCATCATTATAGCGGGAAAGTTCGCCGATCCGCTGCGCGCGGGTCACGACATGGCGGATGCGCGCATCGAGTATCTCAAAATCGAAGGGCTTGACGATCTGGTCATCCGCACCGGCCTCAAGCGCCTCTACGATCCCGGCGCTATCGCTCTGCCCAGTGATCATCATGACCGACGCCTGACCCAGCAAGCCGGAAGCGCGCATCTTCTTCATCGTCGCGA
The DNA here is from genome assembly GCF_001757355.1 of Sphingobium phenoxybenzoativorans. Lineage (GTDB taxonomy): Bacteria > Pseudomonadota > Alphaproteobacteria > Sphingomonadales > Sphingomonadaceae > Sphingobium > Sphingobium phenoxybenzoativorans. The sequence goes on along the minus strand of NZ_MINO01000013.1, from coordinate 98,417 downwards.
TGCCGCTCAGCATCTGCATGCCCATGTCGATGATGATCAGATCGAATTTCTGCGCCATCAGGGTGTTGAGGCCGACAAAGCCGTTTTCGGCCAGCACCACATCATAGCCCATGTGCGAAAGACGGCGGCCCATGACCGACAGCGCCGTCGCATTTTCATCCACGACCAGCAGGCGGATGCGGCGCAACACCGGACGCGGGTCATGATCCCGGTCCTCGGCCCCGTCATCGCGAGTGCGCGTGAAAATCTGCATTGGCGGTCCACCTCTTTGGCGAGGAACGCTATGCCCTATATCTCAACAAATGGTTAAGATCATGGAAAGCATAAGCGGAAGGACGGGATGGCGATGAGCGAAAGAGTGGCTTTGTCGATCGCGGAGGGCGTGGCGCAGGTCCGGCTGAATCGCCCGGACAAGATGAATGCGCTGGACAATGCCATGCTGGAGGCCATCGCGCAGACGGGCGAAACGCTGCGGGCGCGGCGCGATGTCCGCGCGGTCCTGCTGTCGGGAGAAGGCCGCGCCTTTTGCGCGGGGATCGACATTGCGAGCTTCGGTCAGGGGTTCCCCGACCTGCTGCCCCGCCGGTTCGGGAACAGCAATCTGTTCCAGCATGCCGCGATGCTGTGGCAAGACCTGCCGATGCCGGTCATCGCCGCCGTCCACGGCGCCTGCTTCGGCGGCGGATTGCAGATCGCGCTGGGCGCGGACATCCGCATCGCATCACCCGACGCCACTTTGTCGCTGATGGAAATCAAATGGGGGCTGGTGCCGGACATGGGGGCATTCGCCCTGACGCGGGGTCTGGTGCGCAGCGATGTCCTGCGCGAACTGGCCTATACGGGGCGGACAGTCGATGCTGCAGAGGCCCAGGCGATCGGTCTGGTCACGCGCATGGCGCCCGACGCCCATGCCGCCGCGCTGGAAATGGCGCGGACGATCGCCAGCCGGAACCCGGACGCCATCCGCCACGCCAAGCAGCTTGCGGGACTGGCCGAGGATGCGGAGCGCGCGGCGATCCTGCAGGCGGAAAGCCTGGCGCAAGCCGACATTCTGGGACAGCCCAATCAGCGGGAGGCGGTCGCGGCGGAGATGGCCAAGCGCCCTCCCCGTTTCATGGATTGAGGGAGAGCCGGATCAGGAGATGGGTCAGGGCCTGCGTATGGCGTTCGCGTCCATCGCCTCGCGCAGGAAATCGTCGATGTTGCGGCGGCCCTCCGGTCCATGGGTGACGACCACCGTGTCGCATGTCGCCACGCATTCGCCATGCTGGAACGCCGCAGACGTCACTGTCCAGCTCGTCGTGCCAATGCGGTCGATCGCGCAGCCGACCGTGACTTCCTGCGGATAATGCGCTTCCTGAAGATAGTTGAGCGATACCGCGGCAATCAGCCAGCGCACGCCGGAATCATGGGGGTGACGGCCCAGATGGCGATGAAAGCGCACCCGCGCCGTTTCAAAAATTCCGGCCATCGCCACATTGTTCACATGGCCCATGATATCGAGATCCTGATACCGGGTCTCAATCGTGGAGATGAAGGGATAGATATCCAGAGACAGTCGCCAAGGTTCGGGCTTTGCCATGTCCAGCCTTTCGTGAAGGGCATCATTGTGCTTAAAGCGCCAAGCCGAATAAGCAATCGGCGCCTTTAGCCAGCATCAAAAAATAGCGGAGTTGCGGCCATTATGACACAATGGGACGTCGCGCTTGACGCCCGCGCAACGCTTGGAGAAGGTCCGCGCTGGCATCATGGCGAGGCAAGGCTCTACTGGGTCGATATTGCGCGGAACGAATTGCACCGTTTCGATCCGGTCAGCGGGCGGGATGAATGCCGCGCCTTCGAAGCGCCCATAGGCTGTTTCGCGTTCCGCACTGGCGGAGGGCTGCTGCTGGCGATGAAGGACGGCTTTGCGACCATTGCCAATTGGGACGCGCAGCCGATGCCCTTTGGCGAACAGATTTTCGCCGGCCGCCCGGACATCCGGTTCAACGATGGCCGCACCGATCCCGCCGGACGCTTCTGGGCGGGCAGCGTCAATATGGCGAAATCGGCGCAGGACGCAGCGCTCTACCGCCTGGATGCGGATGGCGGGATCAGCGAGATTGAGGGCGGCATGCTGACCTGCAACGGCGCAGCGTTCACGGCCGACGGCGCAACATTTTTCCACACCGATACGCCAAGCCATGCCTTGCGCCGCTATGCCGCAGACCCAGCGTCCGGCGCCTTGTCGGACCGCAGCATATTGCACCAGTTCCCCATCGGTGAGGGACGGCCGGACGGCGGGTCGGTGGATATCGAGGGCTATTACTGGACCGCCTTGTTCGACGGCGGCCGCGTCGTTCGCCTCTCGCCAACAGGCGAAATAGTGGCGGAAGTTCCCCTGCCCGTGAAACGTCCGACGATGATCGCCTTTGGCGGAGCGGATATGCGCACCGCCTATGTCACCACCGCGCGCGCGGGCCTCAGCGAAAGCGAACTGGCGGAGCAACCGCTATCGGGGGCGATATTCCGCTTTACGGTGGATGTTCCCGGCGTCGCCGAAACGCCCTTCGCCGGATAGGGAGCGCCCGCGCTTCACTGTGACGACGCGGGCCATTGACGGCGCGGGATCGAAATTCGGCCGCGCCACGTTATATTGGCCGCTCAACCTGTCGACGATACCGGGGTTCATGACCGAAACCGAAAAGCTGTGGGCGAAGGCCCGCGAATGGCGAGACGACCCAATGGCTCTGGCGACGGTGATTTCCACCTGGGGTTCAGCGCCACGGCCGCGAGGAAGCCATATGCTGATCAATGCCGATGGCCGGTTCGAGGGGTCGGTATCCGGCGGTTGCGTCGAAGGGGACATATTGCAGACCGCCGCAAGCGTCATCGCGGACGGCGTTGCGCGATCGCGCTCCTATGGCGTCAGCATCGACAATGCGTGGGAAGTCGGCCTGCCGTGCGGCGGGGAGATCGCCGTGCTGGTCCAGCCGGTAAGCGATCATTCCTTTCCCCTCGCCTTGCTGGAGGAGGCCGCGCAGGCGGGATCGTCCGGCCACCACTTCACAATTTCCACCAATTTGGAAAGCGGAGTCAGCCGCGCCGGAGACGCCCCCGGCATGTTCGTCAACATATACCGGCCGCCGCGCAGGATGATCATCGTGGGGGCGGTGCAGATCGCCCAATCGCTCGCCGCGATAGCGCAGCATGCGAACGTCAGGACGATCATCGTCGATCCGCGCGGCCGGTTCCTGACGCCCGAACGGTTTCCCGGCGTGGAGCTGGACGACCGGTGGCCCGACGAGGCGATTGCCGCGCTGAAGCCGGACAGCGCCACTGCAGTCGTGACGTTGAGCCATGACACCAAGATCGATGATCCGGGCCTGATGGCGGCGCTTCGCGCGCCAACGGGCTACATCGCCGCCCTTGGATCGCGCAAGAGCCATGCCGCCCGGCTTGAGCGCCTTGCGGCCGCAGGCTTTTCCGCCGCGCAGCTTGCCAGGATCGAAGGACCGGCGGGCATCGACATCGCCGCCATCGGCCCTGCGGAGATCGCCCTGTCGATCTGCGCAGGGATGGTGAAGGCGCTTAACGGGCAGAATGATTGATGGACGGGCCACGGCGGATCGCTGCGATCCTGCTCGCGGCGGGACGCTCGGAGCGTTTCGGACCGGATGACAAGCTGCTGGCTGTGCTGCAGGGCCGCCCGCTCATGGCGCATGCAGCCGCAATGCTGGCGGGAATAGAGTTTGGCGCACTGATCGCGATATGCGCCGCCGGCGGGGAAACGCCGGACATTGCAAGAGCGGAAGGCTTCGCGGTCGTCCACCCTTCGCAGCCCTCCGCCGGAATGGCGCATTCCATCGCCACGGCCATACAGGCGGCATCGCAATTGCCGGAAATCAACGCAGCGCTCATTTGCTTGGCCGACATGCCCTTCGTCTCCGGCGACCATATCCGCAGGATCATCGATGCGCATGACCGCGACACTTTCCCTGTCGTGGCGTCCTCCGATGGAAAGGCGGCGATGCCCCCTGCCCTGTTCGGACGCGAACATTTCGCACAACTCCAAGATTTGCGAGGAGATGCAGGGGCGAAGGCTCTTTTGCAAAGCGCGCACCTCATATACGCTGATCCCGCTACGCTCGTGGACATCGATAGAATCGAGGATTTGGGCGGCTGACTCTCCAGACGTCATGGATCAATTTGATCCCTGCTTCGTCTTTACAACGGCAAAACATCACGCGCGGAGGCTATATGACGGTGGGCAATTTCGGCGTTGTGACCCGCAGGACTGTTCTGGGCGCGAGCGCAGCCGCATGCGCGACCTCGGCGATCCCCCGCGCGCAGGCCGCCACACCCGCCAAGGGAGACGATGCGATGGTGCCCGTAGCGCTCAGGATCAACGGGAAGGATCATCACCTGACCCTGGACCCGCGCACAACCTTGCTCGACACGCTGCGTGAGCATCTACGCCTGACCGGCACCAAAAAGGGATGCGATCACGGGCAATGCGGCGCATGCACCGTGATTGTCGAGGGGCGCAGGATCAACAGTTGCCTGACGCTCGCCGTGATGCATGATGGAGAGGAAGTCACCACGATCGAGGGGCTGGGATCGCCGGAAAAGCTGCACCCCATGCAGAAGGCGTTCGTCGTGCATGACGGATATCAGTGCGGCTATTGCACGCCGGGGCAGATTTGTTCCGCCGTCGCGGTGCTGGACGAGATCGAGGCGGGCATTCCCAGCCATGTCACCCATGACCTGAACAATGTGGCCTTTTCGGACGAGGAGGTGCGCGAGAGGATGAGCGGCAATATCTGCCGATGCGCCGCCTATTCGAACATCATCGCCGCGATCCGCGACGTGGCAGGGGAGGACAAGGCATGAAGACGTTCACGTATGAGCGCGCGGAAAGCCCCGCGCAGGCCGCCGCGGCCGCTCTTTCCCGCCCGGGCGCGCGCTTCATCGCAGGCGGAACCAATCTGCTGGACCTGATGAAGTTGCAGATTGAGACGCCCGCGCATCTGATCGACGTCAACAGGCTTGAGCTGGACAAGATCGAGGCGACCAATGAGGGCGGCCTGCGTATCGGCGCGCTTGTGCGGAACACGGACCTAGCCGCGGACAAGCGCGTGCGGCGCGACTATGCCGTGTTGAGCCGGGCGCTGCTGGCTGGCGCTTCGGGGCAATTGCGCAACAAGGCGACGACGGCGGGCAATTTGCTGCAACGGACCCGCTGCCCCTATTTTTACGACACGACCAAGCCGTGCAACAAGCGCAAGCCGGGAACCGGATGCGCCGCGATGAAAGGCATCAGCCGCAATCTGGCGATCATGGGCACGAGCGACGCCTGCATCGCGACCCATCCGTCGGACATGGCCGTGGCCATGCGCCTGCTCGACGCAACGGTCGATACGGTCGCGCCGAACGGAACGAAACGGTCGATCCCCATCGCCGATTTCCACCGGCTGCCGGGCGACAGGCCGGAGGTGGAGAGCGCGCTCGCGCCTGGCGAACTGATCCTGTCTGTCACCCTGCCAAAGCCGATCGGCGGAACGCATATCTATCGCAAGGTCAGGGACCGGGCCTCCTATGCCTTTGCGCTCGTGTCGGTCGCGGCCGTTTTCACCCCGGACAAGGGCGGTCGCTTTGCCTTTGGCGGACTGGCGCCGAAACCATGGCGGGTCGATGCCGCCGATGCGGCTGCGGCGCAGGGGGCAAAGGCCGTTGCGGAAGCAGCGTTGAGCGGAGCCAGAACCACGCGGGACAATGCGTTCAAAAAGGATCTGACGGCCCGGACGCTGGCGTCCATCTTCGCGGAGGCAAGGGCATGAAGTTCGATCAGCCAGCGACCATCAACCCTATCGACCGCGGCAAGGTGGTCGGCATTCCGCATGACCGGATCGACGGACCGGCGAAAGTGACCGGCAGCGCGCCCTACGCCTATGAGCGGCATGATGTCGCGCCCAACGCCGCCTATGGCTGGATCGTCGGATCGGCCATCGCCAAGGGCAGCATCAAGTCCATCGACAGCCGCGATGCGCTGGCCGCGCCCGGCGTTCTTGCCGTGGTGACGCATGAAAATGCCGGACCGCTGGGCAAAGGATCGATGAACACGGCCCATCTGCTCGGCGGGCCGAAGATCGAACATTATGACCAGGCGCTGGCGCTGGTCGTCGCGCAGACGCTGGAACAGGCGCGGGACGCCGCAAAGCTGGTGCGGATCGATTATGCGCAGGAGGCGGGGAAGTTCGTGCTCACCGCCGAAAAAGATACTGCGGTGAAGCCCCCTGCCGGCTTCGGCGGCGATCCCGACAGTGCGGTGGGCGACTTTGCAGGCGCATTCGGGAAGGCCGCGGTCAAGATCGATCGGACCTATACGACCCCCGATCACAGCCATGCGATGATGGAGCCGCACGCGACGACAGCGGCATGGCTGGGCGGGCGGCTGACGCTGTGGACGTCCAACCAGATGATCGCCTGGGCCGTGAAGGAGATGGCCCTGACGCTCAAGATGAAGCGCGAGGATATTCACGTCATGTCGCCCTATATCGGCGGCGGCTTCGGGTCCAAGCTGTTCGTGCGCGCGGACGCCGTGCTGGCGGCGCTGGGCGCGCGGGCGGCGGGACGGCCGGTCAAGGTGGCGCTCGCACGGCCGCAGATTCCCAACAATACCACGCATCGGCCCGCCACCATCCAGCGCATCAGGATCGGCGCGGACCGCAATGGCGTGATCGATGCGATCGGACATGAATGCTGGTCGGGCGACCTGCCCGGCGGCAGTCCCGAGACGGGCGCCATGCAGACCCGGCTGCTCTATGGCGGCAAGAACCGGATGACCGCGCACCGGCTGGCGACGCTGGATTTGCCGGAAGGAAATGCGATGCGCGCGCCGGGTGAGGCGGTCGGCCTGCTGGCGCTGGAAATCGCGATGGATGAGCTGGCGGAGGCATGCAGTGTAGATCCGGTCGAACTGCGCATCCGCAACGATGTGCAATATGATCCGGAGGCCGGACCCGGCCGTCCCTTCTCCAGCCGCAAGCTGGTCGAATGTCTGCGCCAGGGCGCGGACCGGTTCGGCTGGGCGAAACGCAATCCGACGCCCGGCCAGATGCGCGATGGGCGATGGCTGGTCGGCATGGGCATGGCGGTGGCGTTCCGCAACAATCTGGTCGGCAAGTCCGGCGCGCGCGTGAAGGTGGACGGCAAGGGCGGCGTCATCGTTGAGACCGACATGACCGACATCGGCACCGGCAGCTACACGATCATTGCCCAGACAGCCGCCGAAATGCTTGGCGTGCCGTTGGAAGCCGTGCAGGTTCGGCTGGGCGACAGCAAGTTTCCGGAGTCTTCCGGATCAGGCGGCCAATGGGGGGCGAACAGCTCCACGGCCGGGGTCTATGCGGCCTGTGTCGCAGCGCGCGGCATCCTGGCGCAGAAAGCGGGATTCAATGCGGACGATGCGACGTTCGAGGACGGGATGATCAAGTCCGGCGGCCGTTCCGTTCCGCTGAAGCAGGCAGCGGGCCGCGAGGGCGTCTCCGCCGAGGACAGCATGGAATATGGCGATCTGGACAAGGCCTATGCGCAGGCGACATTCGGCGCGCATTTCTGCGAGGTTGGCGTCGACATGCATACCGGCGAAACGCGGGTGCGGCGCATGGGCGGCGCTTTCGCGGCCGGGCGAATCCTCAACCCGAAATCGGCGCGCAGCCAGGTGATCGGCGCAATGACGATGGGCGTCGGCTCCGCGCTGATGGAGGAGCTGATCGTCGATCCCCGCTTCGGCTATTTCGTCAATCACGACATGGCCGAATATCAGGTGCCCGTGCATGCCGACATCCCCGATCAGGATGTGCTGTTCGTCGAGGAGCTGGATGACAAATCGTCACCGATGAAGGCGAAGGGCATCGGCGAACTGGGCATTTGCGGCGCGGGCGCGGCGGTTGCCAATGCCGTCTACAATGCCTGCGGCGTGCGCATCCGCGACTATCCGCTGACGCTGGACAAGATATTGCGGGGATTGCCGGAACCGGCCTTCGCCTGACCGCCCTTACCAGGCGCGGCTGACCGACAGGGTGAGCGTGCGCGGGCGGAGCGGTGTATATTGCTCGGCGGCGCGGATGGAAAAAGGATTGCCGAAGGCAAAGCTGTTGTCGCCCTTCACGTCGAACAGATTGTCGATCCGCCCCGTCAGGGTGAACGGCCCGCGCGCCATCGATGCGTTCAGGGCATATAACGTATAATTGCCCATCTTCCGGTCGAGGTCCTGATCGAAGGTCAGGCGCGCATGGCCGATATAATTGGCCTGACCGGAAATCTGCGCCCGCCAGTCGCCAAGGTCGAATGCCTTGGACAGGATGATCCGCCCGGTTATGTCCGGCGCAATCGGCAGGCGGCGGTCGTCCAGCTCCAAATCATCCTCGGCATGGGTCAGCCGCGTGCTCTGGGCGCTGGCCCCGGCGGCAAGGGTGAACCCGCCCCCAATCGTCCATTCGACCGCAGCTTCAGCGCCAACGATGCGGCCGCGGCCTGCGTTGCGCGTGGACACCAGGCCATTGGGCAACAGATAGTCCGACTGGATATCGGTCCATATCGTGTAATAGAGGCTGGCGGATACGGAAAAGCGGCCATCCCGCGAAGCGCGCCTGACGCCGAGATCGACGGTGCCAAGTTCATCGGACGCAAAGCTGGTCTCATTCGCAGGCCCTGAAGCGGCCAGACCACCGGGGCGAAGCGCACGCGCGTAACGGAGATACACCAGGCCGCGATCGGAAAGGGGCATGGACAGGGACATGCTGGGCGATAGCACTGTCTTGTGCAGCCGGAATTCCCGGCGGCCATCCTGTGTATCTTCATCGCTGGTTACCGAATGGTACAAGCGCGCGCCAACGGTCGCGTCGATCATCGAGAAAAGCCGGAAACTCGCCTCACCAAAGGCCGCATATTCGGTGGCCGAACGATCCTCTATGCTCACCGCCTGCGGGCTGCCCTGCGCTTGTTGGATTGTCCCTATGTCGTGCGTTTTCGCGTGCATGTAGGACAGGCCGGCCAGCCAACGGCCGCCGGACAGACGGACCTCCTGGTTGAACAGCTTATATTCTCGCTTGTTGCGATAGGCGGAGGGACCGGACAGGCCGAAAAAGGGCGAAGCCGCCGTCGCCTCCAGCGTGTAATCGACATCATGGTCGATGAAGCTGGCCGCATAGAGCAGGCGCATATCGCCAAGCTGGCCTCGCACCGTGGCGTTCACCATGCGGAAGTCATTGTCATTGGGTTCGGCAATGGCATTGTCGCGTTCGAGCGTATCGTCGGACGCCAGCACATATTGGCTGTCATTCACATTCAGGTCCTGCAGCGTCCCGCCGACATCGACCGTCCAGTCATCCGACGGCCGCCAGCGCAGCGCCAGCCGCCCCCCCAATGTCCGGCTGGAATTGGTGTCATCCCGCCGGTTCACATTGTCGATCCACCCGGCGGTATAGGAACGGTAGCCAACGAAACGGATCGCCAGCCGGTCGTCCACAATCGGCATGTTGATCACTGCATCGACACCGCCGCCAATGCCGCCATGCTGCACAGCTTCCGATGTCAGGCGCGCCGTCGCCGCGATAGCGTCGAGGTCCGGTTTCCGGGTGACGATATGATAGATGCCGCCAAGCGCGCCGGAACCGTAAAGCGGCCCCTGCGGCCCTTTCAATATCTCGACCCGATCAATATCGAACAGGCGCAGGTCCGGGTCGGGCGCGTCATAGGTCACACGCGCCTCATCCATCTGCACGGCGACCGTGGACTGGCTAAGGCCGTTGAACGGACTGTCCGCCACGCCCCGGATGAACTGCCGGTTCCGGCCGGGGCCAAGGTTGGTCATCGCCAGCCCCTCCGTGACAGAGACGATGTTCCGGCTTTCCGGGGAAGCAATGCCGGCCGGCATGTCCGCCGCCGCCAGCACGGAAATGGACAGTGGCACATTGGCGAGAAATTGGGGCCGCTTTTGCGCAGTGACCACAATGTCGGCCGCGGGCGTTTCCATGCCGCCAGGCGGCGGAGAGGGCGGCTCCTCCACCGGCTGCTGCCGTACGGCGGGGGCGGGTTCGATGCGATATACGGCCGCGCCCAGGCGGACAGCGCGCAACCCCGTGCCGCGCAGCAGACGGCGCAGCGCCGCGTCGGCCGACATCGCGCCGGAAACCCGCCGGGACGTCGCGCGCGGCATCGCGCCGGGCAGGCCGATGGAAAGCCCGGTAATCCGCGAGAAAGCGGCCAGGCTAGTGCTCAGCGGCCCGGCGGGAATATCCATTTCATAGCGCGGCTCCCGCGCCCACGCGCTCGTGGGAAACGCTCCGGCTTCAGCGAGAAGCAGCAGCGCCGAGGCGATAGCCGTCCTTTTGAGGACTGACCCGGATATCCATGACCGTCGCGAGATCGTCGACCAGCCTGGTTCCGTCACCGATGACCAGTATGCCCGAAAAATGCTTCTTCTCCAGCGACGGATCGACAGTGACGGCCTTGCCCGAATAACGCGCGATATCCGCAGCAACGATGGGCAATGGAGCGTCACTATAGGACAGCCTGCCGGAGCGCCAGCTACCAATATCGGCAGCGGGAACGGAGGAAATCGTCGCGCCGCCGCCTCCACTGAACATCTGCTGACCGGCATTGATCTGAACCGCCCGTCCGCCATCTGGCGAGGTTACGGACACAATGCCTTCCGACACGCCGACATGAAACCTGCCGCCTGCCGCATTGACGACAAAGCGGGTCCCGATGTCGGTGACCTGATAGCCATTCACGGCGACGGTCAATGTGCGGCTTGGATCATGCCTGACATCGAAATAGGCCTCTCCGCTGGCCAGTTCGATCTTCGCTGCATCCTTGCCCGTGACAATGATGGTGCTGGCGGGGGACAGGGTGACATTCGTGCCGTTCGCCAATGCAAGGTCGCGGCTTTCGCCCGGCGCTGTGCGGTAGGTGGAAACGGCGCCATCCTTCCGGAGCATGGGGACCGCAAAGACAAGCGCGATCGCCGCCGCGACCGCTCCCCCCAGCATCCAGCGGCGCGATGGCGACGCAGAGGAAGATTCCGGCTGCCGGATGGCCACCAGGTCCCTGATCGCCGTACGATTGTCCATCACCGCCGCATCGACCAGCGCCACCGCATCAAAGGCGTCCCGGTGGAGCGGATCAGCCTCCAGCCATGCCGTATAGCCGTCCCAATCGGCATCATCGGCCTCCAGCATCATGTGCCAGGCCAGCGCCTCGTCCAGCATTTGCTCTGTTATTTCCGGCCGCGCCTTCATGGCAAGCGTGTCCCTTCTCCCTTTACATCCATCAAGACGTCCCCGTTCCCCACCTACCTCAGTCCAGCAATGCGCGCCGTAAATATTTCATGGCCACGGCCATATGCTTTTCCACGCCGCTCTTGCTTATGCCCAACTGCGCGGCGACCTCCGCATGGCTGAAACCCTCCAGCTTATGCAGTTCGAACGCCTTCCGCGCCCCAGCCGGCAGGTTCATCACCGCAGAGACAAGGGTTGCGACTTCCTCGCGCGCCAGCATGTCCTCCTCCGCCGTCTGCCTCCGGTCGGCGGGTTCTGTTCCGGCCGCCACAAAGTCCGTCTCATGGTCCACCCATCGCCGTTCGCGCGCCATGCGCCGCTGCTTCTCCCGCAGCCGGTCAACGATCAAATTCTGCGCCATGCGGTAGAGATAGGCCCGCCCATTGCCGACCGGCCCGCTATCATGCCGGGTTGTGCGCAGCCATAATTCCTGGAGCAGGTCCTCCGCCTCCGCCGCATCGCCGGTGCGCGCCGTCAGGAAGCGCAGCAACTCGGTGCGGTGCACAGCATAGAGCGCCTTCAGACCATTATCCTGATGCGAACTCATACCCGACTGTTCGCAGAGGCGGCCTTATTGGGAAAGCATATTTTTGGGACCCGGCGGATGGCGCCGGATGACTTTGGCCGGAACGGAAAGCACGCTCATGTCCAGTCGAGCACTTCCCATCCCTTTTGCCTGGCGAGTTTCATCAGCTTTGGCGACGGATTGACCGCGATCGGTTCATCGACCCATTCGAAAGTCGGGCGATCGGACACATGATCGGAAAAGAAGCGCAGGTGCAGATCACTCCGGTCAAGCCCGGCATCCTCGAGATAGGCCATCGTCATGCTGCGCTTGGCCGCGCCGTAGCAATTGTCGCCATCGATGGTGGGGCGCAATATGTCGCCATGCCAGACAGACCGGGTTGAGATGACTTCGGAAATACCGATACGGTCGGCTATCGCTTGAAGATAATAGCTGTTCGCGGCTGTGGCGAGCATGACGCGGCGGCCCTCCGCGCGCTCCTGTGCGATCCGGAGAACGCCCTTTTTCAGTATCCCCTTCCGCCACAAACGATCGGCAAACCCCCTGGCGAGGGAATCGATCCTGCGTCTGGGCAGCGACCGGCCGATCAGCAAGCCATGCTGCAGCGCCTTGAGCTGGCAACGGCTGACGAACCCCAGCTTGTAGGCGATCATGCCGAAAAGCATCAGCGGCAGCAATGCGATGCGCCAGGGCGCGATGCGCAACGCCGCATAGATGAGAAACGGCGTGTAGGTGCCGTGCCGGGTAAGGGTGCGATCGAGATCGAAGATCGAGATGGGAACCGGGATGGCGCGCGGCACAATCTGGATCGCAGGACGAGCGTCCGGCGCCGCCCGCGCGACATCGACCGATGGGCCGGGAATATCTGCGTCCAGCCGTTGCGCGTTCGTCATTGCTTGCGTCCCTTATTTGCCGTCAGCATCGTGTCGAAGCGCATGACGTCAGCCGGGATCGGCCACCTCAGTCGGGCAAAGGGTTATTTTTTGAAATGCCGGTGCGCGGCGCGGCGACGCCCCATTCGCTGATGCGCGCCATGACGGCCCGGCCAGCCGCTTCGAACCGGGCGGCGCTGAATTCGGACAGGATGCGCGCCCGGCCGCTGGCCCCCATCGACCCTGCCCGCGCCGGATCGCGGACCAGCGCGATAATGGCCTTGGCAAGCGCCTGCGCATCTTCCGGGGGCACGATCAGGCCCGTCTCGCCAGGCAATACGGAATGGGGCATTTCCCCAACGTCGGAGACGATGACCGGCAATCCCGCCTGCATCGCCTCATGCGCGGCGATGCACAGCCCCTCGGCGCGGGAGGGTTGAATATAACCGTCCAGACCGGCGAGGAAATTCCTGGGCGACGCCTGGTATCCGGCAAGCAGCAGGTTGGTGACGCCATATTGACTGGCCAGCCCGGTGAGGCGGTCCCGCTCTGCGCCCTCCCCGCCGATCACGACCTGCAACCGCCCGGCAACGTCCGGCGCATCACGCGAGACAATGGCGAGGGCCGCCACGAGAATGTCATAGCCCTTGTTTGGATGCAGGCGGCCAAGACTGCCGATGCGGAACATGCCGTCATTTCGTGGAGGCAGGGCGGCAGGAGCATCGGGGTCGGCGTGGAATAGCGGCCATATCATGATGTCGGCCGGGTCGATGCCCAACTGGCTGTGGGTGAGCGCGGCGACCGACCGGGAATCCGCCACCCAGACGCGGCTGAGGCGGCGCGTCAACGCGAGCAAGCGGCGGTTCGCCGGTTTCAAATAGGCGTTATGCTGCCAACTGACCACTGGCTTCCGCATCAACAGCCCCATGATCTGGCCGATGATCGTCGCCTGCGTCAGCGATGTCCAGATCACGGTCGGGCCGAACGCCTTCAATTCCCGATGCAGCCAGCGGGCCGCCGCCAGATGGTCGGACTTTCCCGCGTCCGAAACCCGATAGTCGATCTCGGCGGCGTCCAGTGCGCTGGCTGCACGGCCATCCCGGCGGGACAGGGCGAACAGCCGGACCTGTGCCCCGGACCGGATCATCGTCCCGATCACATCGGGCACGGGAAGCGCAGCGCCGCCGCCCTCCAGAGAATTGATGATATAGGCGATACGCGGGCCGGACATGTCAGGCGACCGCGCGCCATTGCGGCGCCTCTGCCTCCGCATTCACCAGGGCCAGGATCGCCCGCGCGGCGCGGTCGGCCGAGGGTTCGGCGGTCAGGTCGAAACTCATATCGAACAAGGCCCGCTGAACCGGCAGATATTGGTCATGCGTGGCCATGGCGTCGGCAAGGGCATCACCCAGGCGGCCCGCATCCTCTATCACCGGCCCGCTCTGCCAATGCGCATAGTTGCGATCTTCCCGATAATGCACGCCATGCGTGTTCAGGAACAGGCATGGTCGCGGACGCCGCAGAAATTCATATATCTGACTGCTGACATCCCCAAGATATATGTCGGCGGCATTGCTATAGGTCATATCCGTGGACGCCAGGCTGCCCAGATCGATATGAATATTGGGCGCGCGCAGGAAGCGCGGGTCAATACGCCCGGCGCGGTCTATGCGCAGCCGGTCGATACTGACTGAAAACGGCCGTTCGAACAGCATGACATGCGGCGCGAAGATCAGGTTGAAATCGTCATTGCGCAGGAAGAAGTCCAGCACCTGCCGCCCGGCCTTGTACCAGGAGGACAAGTGCGGCGAGACATGCGGGTTGTAGAGCACCGTCGGCCGGCCATTGCCGAAGAAAGGCGCATCATCCTTCCGGGAAAGATCGAATTTGGGATAGCCGACCACTGAAACTTTCGAAGGCGGCAAGCCAGCGTCCTTTATCAGCCGGTCGCGAATTTTTGCGCCTGACGCCAGCACATGGTCGAAACCGGCGCTGGCCTTGTCGAACCCTATCGCACGATCCCCGGCGCCATGGCGGGTATGGACGATCTTCAGATCCTCCAGTCCATAGCGCGTCTTGAGGATAAGGGACGTCTTTTCCGCCACGACAAGAATGTCCAGAGACCGGAAGAAATCCAGATTGTCCCGATAGACGAGTATCTTTGTCGCGGGCACGACATGCTCCAGCGCGCCGCTTAGCCATCTGGACGTCTTGCTCTCCAGGCCGAGTTCGACATGCTCAATCTTATGGCCAAAACCGCGCGTCAGCCTTCCAACCGCCGCCTTCAACCGGGGGTTGGTGGTCGCGATGACGATGTCATGGCCGAGGCCGCTGCTGGCGAGCGCCATCGCGATGGGAAGGCTGTGGGCGACCTGATGAACCTGATCATGATTGAAAAGAAAGCCGATGCGCATCCTGGCATGACGGCGCGGTCACTCCATCACCACAGTTCCAGGCGAAAGCATTTTATGCGGAACGGTCCCTCGCGGGCTATACTCGCTCAATGGCCAGCGCGAGGCCCATTCCCACCCCAATGCACAAAGTGGCCAGGCCCAGGCGTCCGCCGCTGCGTTCAAGCTGATGCGCAAGCGTCATTACGATCCGCGCGCCGGACATGCCCAGCGGATGGCCAAGCGCAATCGCGCCGCCATTCGGATTCACATGCGCTGCATCATCGGACAGGCCAAGAGCGTGAAGAACGGCAAGCGACTGGCTGGCGAAGGCTTCGTTCAATTCTATCGCATCGAAATCAGCGATGGAGAGGCCAAGCCGCGCCATCAGCTTCTGCGTTGCCGGGACCGGCCCGATACCCATGACGCGCGGCGCGACGCCGGCCGAGGCCATGCCCAATATGCGGGCGCGCGGCCGGAGGTTATGAGCCTTCGCCGCTTCCTCGCTGGCGATGATCATGGCGGCGGCGCCGTCGTTGATCCCGGATGCGTTACCCGCCGTGACCGTGCCCTCGCCGCCGAACAGGGGCTTCAGCGCAGACAGAGCTTCCAGCGTAGTGTCCTTCCGCGGATGCTCATCCACAGCCGCTTCAACGACCTCGCCCCGCTTCCGGCCAGGCACGGTGACGGGCGCGATTTCCTCCGCGAAATAGCCATTTTGCTGCGCAGCAAAAGCGCGCTGCTGACTGCGGAGCGCGAAAGCGTCCTGATCCGCGCGCGATATATGATAGTCCTGCGCGACATTCTCCGCCGTGCGCGGCATTGCTTCCGTCCCGTAGAGTGCGTCGAGCGCCGCATTGACGAAACGCCACCCCATCGTCGTGTCTTCCAGCTTCTGCGCGCGGCCAAAGGCGCCGGGCGATTTGCCCATGACGAAGGGCGCGCGCGTCATGCTTTCCACGCCGCCCGCGATCGCCAACGCCATTTCCCCGCTGCGGATGGCGCGCGCCGCTGCGCCGACCGCCTCCAGCCCCGACGCGCAAAGGCGGTTGAGCGTAACGCCGGGCACCTCCTGCGGCATGCCGGCAAGCAACAGGCTCATCCGCGCGACATTGCGATTGTCCTCGCCCGACTGGTTGGCGCAGCCGTAAAAGACCTCCTCGATCGCCGCCGGGTCAAGCGCCGGGTTGCGGGCGATCAACGCGCGCAGCGGGACTGCGCCCAGATCGTCGGCGCGCACCTGCGACAATATGCCGCCATAGCGGCCGACAGGCGTGCGGACCGCGTCGCAGATGAAGGCGTCGATCATTGGCATATCCTCTGGAAAAGCGCTCAGCCGGGCTGGAGCGCCGCCCCGGCGATCAGCGGTACTCCGGTCAATGCGCGCAGCTCATCCAGCGTCAGCCCTTCCGCCATTTCCACGACGCTCGCGCCCTGCGGACCGATGTCGAAAATGGCGATGTCGGAATAGATGCGGGAAACGCAGGCCATCCCCGTGATGGGATAGGTGCATTGATCGACCAGCTTGCTCTCGCCCGTCTTGGTGAGCAATTCCATCATGACGAAGGTCCGCTTTGCGCCGATCGCCAGGTCCATCGCTCCGCCGACCGCCGGGATCGCATACGGCGCGCCCGTGTGCCAGTTGGCCAAGTCGCCCCGCGTCGAGACCTGAAATGCGCCAAGCACGCAGATGTCGATATGCCCGCCGCGCATCATCGCGAAACTGTCCGCATGGTGGAAAAAACTGCCGCCGGGCAACAGCGTCACGGGTTGCTTGCCGGCATTGATGAGGTCGGGATCCTCCGCGCCCGGCGCGGGAGCAGGTCCCATGCCAAGCAGGCCGTTTTCGCTCTGCAGGAATATCTCCCGCTCGGCCGGAAGGAAATTCGCCACCAGGGTCGGAAGGCCGATGCCCAGATTCACATATGCGCCTTCGGGAATGTCCTGCGCCACGCGCCGCGCCATCTGCTCCCGGTTCAATCTTTGCATGGCGGCATCCCGGTCAGGCGGCCTGCGCCGCGGACGGGGCGGCGGATGCGATATGGACGATGCGCTGGACGAAAATGCCCGGCGTGACGATGGTTTCGGGATCGATGCCGCCCAATGGCGCGATCCGGGCGACCTGCGCGATTGTGCATTTCGCCGCCATCGCCATGATCGGACCGAAATTGCGCGCCGTCTTGCGGTAGACAAGATTACCCCATCGATCCGCCGCCTCCGCCTTGATCAACGCAAAGTCGGCGTGGATGGGATATTCGAGAACATAATTCTTACCGTCGATTTCCCGCGTTTCCTTCCCTTCGGCCAGGAGCGTGCCGAAGCCGGTGGGCGTGAAAATGGCCCCAAGCCCGGACCCGGCGGCATGAATGCGGGCGGCCAGATTGCCCTGCGGCACAAGCTCCAGCTCAATGTCTCCCGCGCGGTAACGGGCGTCGAAATGGTGCGAGTCAGACTGGCGGGGAAAGGAGCAGATGATCTTCCGCACCCGCCCGGCGGCTATGAGCGCCGCCAACCCGGTTTCGCCATTCCCCGCATTATTGTTGATGATCGTCAGATCGCCCGCGCCCTGATCGATCAGGGCGTCAATCAACTGGTCGGGCATGCCCGCCGTGCCGAAACCGCCGATCATGACGGATGCGCCGTGGAAGATGCCTGCGACAGCCGCCGCCGGCGTAGGCACGCCCTTGTCGATCATATCACTTCCCCATTCCGTAGACCCACCTGTGATCCCGCCGCCAAAGAGAGTCAACCGATAATCGGATTATAATCCGATTATCGGACTTTTCAGCAAAGGAGCCGGATGCTATCGGAGCGATATGTCTCGCAAGGAATATCTATGAGCAGCGCCAGCGACCCCGATTTCATGACGTCCCTGGCGCGAGGGTTGAGCGTGATGAGCTGTTTCGCCGAACAGCGCCGCCCGCTGACGGTAGCCGATGCGAGCGGGCTGACAAAATTGAGCAAGGCGGCGACGCGCCGCTGCCTCCATACGCTGGTGGAGCTTGGATATGCGGCGCGGAACGGCCCCCACTACACCTTGATGCCCAAGGCGCTGACGTTGGGATATGCCTATCTGTCGTCCAGCGATCTGCCCGCAATCGCGCAGCCGATCCTGGATCATGTGTGCAAGACATTGCACGAATCCTGTTCACTGGGCGTCCGCGACGGCGACGAGCTGGTCTATGTCGGCCGGTCGGAAACCGAACGGATCATGTCCATTGCCCTGCGCGTGGGCAGCAGGCTGCCGCTTTACTGCACATCGATGGGCCGCGTGCTCCTCGCCGCGGCAAGCATTGAGGAGCAGAACGCCTATCTGGCGCGTGCTGCGCTTATCCAACGTACCGACAGGACTGAAACCAGCCCCATGAAACTCCGCGCCATTTTCGCGCAGACCGCAGAGCAGGGCTATGCCGTGGTCGATCAGGAGCTTGAGGCCGGATTGCGATCGATCGCAGTGCCGATCACCGGCAAGACAGGCATTATCGGCGCAATAAATATAGGGCTGCAGGCGAACCGGACTTCACTTGCGGATTTGCGCGCGCGCCATTTGCCAGCATTGCGGCAAGCCGCGCGCGAGCTTGCACTGTCCGGGCTTTAGCAGCCGCCGTGAAAAGCAGCAGGCGCCGCAGGCCCTAAGCCCGCGACGCCTGCCGCCAGTATATTTCCTCTAAAATCCCGGTTCGAAACCTAGAAGTGCACGGACGAGGAACCGGCCGAAGCGGATTTCGGCGGTGCGAACTTGGTAAGATCGATCCCCTCGACGGCAGACTTATACTCCTCGGCGTTTGGCGTGCGGCCGAGAATGGCCGACAACACCACGACCGGGGTCGAGGCCAGCAGTGATTCACCCTTCTTTTCGGCGGAATCTTCGACCACGCGGCCCTGGAACAGGCGGGTAGACGTGGCGAGCACGGTGTCGCCCCTCTCGGCCTTTTCCTGATTGCCCATGCACAGATTGCAGCCCGGACGTTCGAGATAGAGGATATTCTCATACTCGGTCCGATTGGTGGTTTTCGGCTTCACGTCATCAAATTCGAAGCCCGAATATTTCTGCAGAATATCCCAGTCGCCCTCGGCCTTCAGTTCGTCGATGATATTATAGGTCGGCGCAGCGACGACCAGCGGCGCCTTGAACTCGACCTTGCCGTCGGCTTTCTCAATATTCTTGAGCATCTGCGCGACGATCTTCATGTCGCCCTTGTGCACCATGCACGAGCCCACGAAGCCCAGATCGACCTTCTTGGTCCCGCCATAGTAGGAAACCGGACGGATCGTGTCGTGGGTGTAGCGCTTGGACACATCGATATTGTTCACATCGGGATCGGCGATCATTGGCTCGTCGATGATATCCAGATCCACCACGACCTCGGCAAAATATTTTGCATTGGCGTCGGGTGCGAGCGCGGGCTTCACGCCAGAGCGGATCTCGGCGATGCGGGCGTCGGCCTTTGCGATCAGGCCCTTCAGCGTGCCTGCGGCATTTTCCATGCCCTTGTCGATCATGATCTGGATGCGCGACTTGGCGATCTCCAGCGATTCGATCAGCGTCTCATCCTGCGAGATGCAGATCGAGGCCTTGGCCTTCATCTCCGCCGTCCAGTCAGTGAAGGTGAACGCCTGGTCGGCGAGCAGCGTGCCGATATGGACTTCGATAATCCGTCCCTGGAAGACATTGTCGCCGCACTGGGCCAGCATCTGCGCCTGGGTCGCATGCACCACATCGCGGAAGTCCATGTGCGGCTGCATCGTGCCCTTGAACGTCACCTTCACCGATTGCGGGATCGGCATGGTCGCCTCGCCGGTCGCAAGCGCCAGCGCCACCGTCCCGGAATCCGCGCCGAAGGCCACGCCCTTGGACATGCGGGTGTGGCTGTCGCCGCCAATGATGATCGCCCAGTCATCCACGGTGATGTCGTTCAGCACCTTATGAATGACGTCCGTCATCGAATGGTAGACGCCCTTCGGATCGCGGGCGGTGATCAGGCCGAAATTGTTCATGAAGCTCATCAGCTTCGGAATGTTCGCCTGCGCCTTCTTGTCCCAGACGGACGCCGTGTGGCAGCCTGACTGATAGGCGCCGTCAACAAGCGGAGAGATGACGGTCGCCGCCATCGCTTCAAGCTCTTGCGCGGTCATCAGGCCGGTGGTGTCCTGGGAACCGACGATGTTCACCTTCACGCGCACGTCCGAACCGGCGTGCAATATCTTGCCCGGCGTCACGCCCACGGCGTTGCGGTTGAAGATCTTCTCGACTGCGGTCAGGCCCTGGCCCTCGACGGTGATCTCCTTGTTCGGCGCGTAGACCGGGGTTGGTTCGATCCCAAGGGTCTCGGCGGCGAAGGACTGGAGCTTCTTGCCAAAGACGATGGCATAGGAGCTGCCGGCCTTCATGAATTCCATCTTCTGCGGCGTGAATGCGGCCGCGACGTCGACCAGCTCCTCGCCATTCTCGTCGCAGAGCTTCCGGTTCTTCACGTCGATTTTCAGCACAGTGCCGGTTTCGACCGAGAATTTCTGTTCAAGGACCGGGTTGCCGTCATTGTTGATGATCGGCTTGCCCTCTCCGTCGGTCTTCTTGGCCCAGTTCTTCAGGTTGATGCCGATGCCGCCGGTCACGTCGACGGTGGTCGCGAAGATCGGCGAGATGCCGTTGGTGCCGCCCACCACGGGGGCAAAATTGACGAAGGGCACATAGGGGCTGGACTGCTTGCCGGTCCACAGCGCCACATTGTTCACACCGGACATGCGCGACGAGCCGACGCCCATCGTGCCCTTTTCGGCGATCAGCATCACGCGCTTGTCGGGATGCTGCGCCTTGAGCGCCACAATGGCCTGCTGCGCTTCGGGCGAAATCATGCACTGGCCATGCAGTTCGCGGTCCGAACGCGAATGCGCCTGGTTTCCGGGGGACAGCAGGTCGGTCGAGATATCGCCTTCACCGGCGATGAAGGTGACGACCTTGATCTCATCTTCGACATCTGGAAGCTTGGTGAAGAACTCGGCCGCGGCATAGCTTTGCAGAACATCCTTCGCGACGGCATTGCCCGCCTGGAGGGCGTCACGCAGACGGAACATGTCGGCGTCATAAAGGAAAACCTGGGTCTTGAGCACTTCGCCCGCCTGCTTGGCAATCGCGGCATCGTCACCGAGCGCGATGTCGAGCAGCACTTCAACCGAGGGACCGCCCTTCATATGCGACAGCAGCTCAAGGGCGAAGGCGGACGTAATCTCCGGGATGGCGGTGACGCCCAGGATGATCTGCTTCAGGAAGGCGGCCTTGACCACCGCGGCGCTCGTTGTGCCGGGGAGCGTATTGTAGATGAAGAATTTGAGCGCGTCGGCGCGATGCTCGTTACCCGCATCCACGATCAGGGCAATGACCTCACCAAGAAGTATGCCGTCGTCGATCGGCTTGGGGGCAAGCCCCTGATCTTCTCTGCTTTTGATTTCGGCCAAGTAATCCAGGTAGATGCTCATCGTAATCCCACCATCATGAAGTGCATGGAGTTGAACGCAATGCGCCAGCCATTGTATCGACCGGCCCAAGGCTTGACGGGTTTCCGGTACGCCAACGGCGTCCGGCTGGCAAGGCGGCGCGCCTCGTCAAAAAATACCGTTTTGAGACCGGAGTAAATCGCTTGAAGCGCCTGCTCGCATGCTCGCTAGATAGGAGTTATGAAATCGCCCTTAAATGAGCGTCGAGGCTCACCGGCGAGATCGCGTATCGGGCCGCCGCCCAATTGCGCAGCCAAGCTGCGATGCGCCTCTTTCCGGCTCAAAGCCAAGCCGGCAAGTTAAGCATCCGATTTTAAAAGGATTAGCCGATCCCTCACGATAGTCTTGCACGTCGTGAAAAGGACTTTTGGCGGAGACGCCGGGATTCGAACCCGGGGTGCCCCCTTAAGGGCACGACGGTTTAGCAAACCGCTGGTTTCAGCCACTCACCCACGTCTCCACATGGCGCTTCACACCCGCACAGGTACGGGCGGGAGGCTGCTGAGCGACGGGCTATAGCGGCGCGTTTCGCGCAAGGCAACGGCGCTTTACGCTTCATTGACACATCTATTTTGCGCGCTCACCGGGAAGCTTTGTCCCCCAAAGCGCAAACAGGCGGGAAAATCGATTCGGACTGGCGCAGAATCGACTCAGGTCGCCGTTCGTTCATTGCCGTTTCATGTGCGAGGCCGATAGTCGGCGCTTCGATTTGCGAGCGGGTTATTATCGGGGAGAGCCGGGCGATGCGCCGGAATATAAAGATTCAGGCCGTGCGGATTACGCGCGCGGCGTCATTCGTCGCCGCCATAGTTGGCCTGACGCTTGCTCCCATTGCCGCTCCGGCGCTTGCACAGGTCAGGACCGTCGATCCCAACACCTCGATCGACGCGGACCTTGCTCCCCTGCCCGACAATCGCACCCCGCCGGCGGACACGCCCCCGGCCGATCCGAATATCTATGACAGCGGCAGCGCCAGCCCCCCGCCCCAGCAACCGCAGACAGCGACCGGCCAGCCCGTCACGGCGGCCACGCCGCCCGCGGCCCCCGATTCCAGCACGTCCTACAAGCAGGACGATCTGATCGGCGCGGCCGAAGGCGTATTCGGCAAGGGCGCCGAGGGCCTCGCAGGGATCATCGAGAAAATCTTGAAGGAACAGGGCGAACCCAACGCCTATATCGCCGGGCGCGAAGCGTCCGGCGCGCTGGTCGTCGGCCTGCGCTACGGCTCCGGCACGCTGAACCACAAGATAGAGGGCAAGCGGGACGTCTATTGGACCGGCCCGTCCATAGGGTTCGACGCGGGCGGAAACGCCGGCAATACCTTCGTCCTCGTCTATAATCTTTACGATACGCAGGACATCTACAAGCGCTTCCCGGCAGGCGAAGGCGCGGCCTATTTCGTTGGCGGTTTCCACGCCAGCTATCTGCGCCGCGGCGACATCGTGCTGATCCCGATCCGCCTTGGCGTCGGTTACCGGCTTGGCGTGAATGCGGGCTATATGAAGTTCACGGAAAAGCGGAACTGGGTGCCCTTCTGACGCCTAGATAGCGAGCGCGAGCTGCCCGGCTTCCATATCTGCCTCCGGGTCCTCCAGATTATGCACGCCCAGTCCCAGCAGCCGGGCGCCCATGCGCAGGGGCAGTTGCGCAAGCAACAGCGCCCTGCCCGCCTCCGCGATCGTTGCGTGATCCCGCACGGGCGCCTGGAAAGAACGGGAGCGGGAGATGATCGCAAAATCGGCGAACTTGATCTTCAACGTCACCGTCCGCCCATAGGCCCGCGCCTTCGATATCCGTTCCCAGAGGCGCTCTGAAATCCGGTCCAGCTCCGCAATCAATTCCTCGCGGGTCACAAGGTCGGTGAAGAAGGTATCCTCAACGCTCACTGACTTGCGGCCTTCATGCGCGTGAACCGGGCGATCATCCCGCCCCCGCACCGCCCGGTAATAATAGAGCGCCGCCTTGCCGAAATGACGCTCCAGAAACGGCAGGTCCCGGTCCCGCAAATCCGCCCCGGTCTCAATGCCCATCGACTGCATTCGGCGCGCCGTCACTGGCCCGACGCCGTGAATGCGGCGCACGGGCAGCTTCGCGACAAAGGCCGCCCCTTCGGCCGGGCGTATAACGCAAATACCGTCCGGCTTATTTTCATCGGAGGCGAGCTTGGCGATCAGCTTGTTGTAGGACACGCCCGCAGAAGCGGTCAGCCCCGTCTCCTCCCGGATCATCCGCCGGATTTGCCGGGCGATCTCCGTGGCGGAGGCCAGGCCCATCTTGTTTTCGGTCACGTCCAGATACGCCTCGTCCAGCGACAGGGGCTGGATGATGTCCGTGAACCGCTCGAAGATGCCCCGCACCTGCCCGGACACCTGCCGGTACATGTCGAAACGCGGGGGTACGAAAATCAGATCGGGGCACAACCGCCGGGCGCGGGCGCCGGGCATGGCGGACCGGACGCCGAATGCGCGCGCCTCATAACTTGCGGCGGCCACCACGCCGCGCGGCCCGCCGCCGCCGACTGCGACCGGCTTCCCCCGAAGCTCCGCATCGTCGCGCTGTTCGACCGATGCATAGAAGGCATCCATGTCGATATGGATGATCTTCCTCAGCGGAGGCGCGCTTTCGTCCATGCCCTTGCCCTATCAGAAAGACGGATAGGAACAAAGAAGGAACCCGCAGTCTATTTCGCCTTTTTAGGCTCCTTGAGCGCCAGCAGCGCCGCGAAGGGACTCGCCTGCTCCTCGCTCATGACGCCCATCTTCTTCAGATAGGCGTCGGCGTTCGGCGAGCGGGGATAGGGCGTCATCGCCAGCGCCAGCGTTTCCGCCACCGCCTCGCCAATATCGATGCTTTCACCGGAATAGAAAATAGTGTCGCAATCGTCGTCATCCAGTTCGATCTCATCATCCGAAGGCTCGGCGCTGCTGGGGACAAACCGGACAGCAAAGGATGTATCGACCTCTTCAGGCACTGGTTCTCCAGTGGCGATGCAGGACTGGGAAAGTGTCGCGCGCAGGCTGCCGCGCGCCGTCAACGCGCCATTTTCCTCGGCGAGACTATAGCGCGCCTCCATATCGTCCAGACTCAGCAGGCCGAACCGGCGGGCAAGGGCCAGCCTTTCCTCCTCCGTGGGCTTCACGGTCTGCGCGCCGGACAGCTTGCCCGCCTGATCCAGCCTGACAATCCGCGAAAATTCGGGCGTCTGCTCGGTCATTAGGATATCCGGGATTGCGGTATCTGGCCGGAGAGAATGGTATCAGGCGCCATATTGTCCAGCCCGGCCCGGAACAGGCGCAATCCCTCCTCGACATGCGCAAGCGCCGACTCCGCAGGCGCCTGCCCGCGATACAGGTTGCGCGCCAGCGCGCCGCGCAAATCGCCGCCCGGCTGCATGGCGGGCCGGTAGGCTGTCAGGCGACCGCCCAGCGCACTCATCATCTTGCCGATATGTTTGCCCACGATCATGTCGCCAATGCCGATCTGGCGAAGCTGGCCGTCCATATCCTCGACGAATATCTCGGTCAGCCAGACGCTTTCCTGCTTCAGGTCCGCTTCGCCCTCCAGCCGCAACAACACCATCACCAGAATGGCGGCGATCATGTCGAACCGGCCGTCCAGCGTGTCGGGCACTGCGCCATCCGCATACCAGTGCGGCCGCCGCCCCTCCGTCACGATGGCGTTATAAAGCGGAATCATCGTGTCGCGCGGGTCGCGGCGCTGGAATAATCGGGACAGGAAGGACATGACCGGTTTCCGGCCCGAACTGGCCGGGACGTTCGAGTTGCGGGATCGGACGATGCGCCCGGCGGCGCGGCACTTGTCTGCCCCGGCGCATTTCCATATTGATTGGCATGCCCGTCAATGCAATGGCCTTGCACGGAATATTGATCGAAGCAGCCCACGCGGCCTCCAGGAGACTATCATGCGCCAATCCTCCCACCGTTTCCGGGGCGGGCGTCTTATCCTCACCACGGCGCTGCTTGCGGCTGCGGTCATGACGTCGGGCTGCACGCGCATCCGCACCCATCAGGGCTATCAGGTCGACAAGCTGCTGGTCGATTCGATTCAGCCCGGCATCGACAATCGCGCATCGGTTGAGGCGACCCTTGGCACGCCCACCTTTTCCGAACAGTTCGGCCAGGGCGACTGGTATTATCTGTCGCGCGACATGCGCCAACTGGCTTTCGCCAGCCCCAAGCCCGTCTCGCAGACGGTGCTGCGCGTGAGCTTCGATGGAGCGGGCAATGTCTCTAAGGTGTCGCGCACCGGCCTGGAGACCGTCCAGAAGATTTCGCCGAGCGGCGACAAGACGCCAACGCTTGGACGGCATCGCAGCCTGTTCCAGGAAATCTTCGGCAATATCGGCGCTGTGGGCGCTGGCGGCATGGGTGGCGGCGGTGGCCCGACCGGTCCTGGCCCGAACGGCAGCTAACCGCCTCACTTTGAGGCGTTGCCTCTCCTGCAGCAAGCCGATGCTTGTGCGCGGTGTCATCGCCGCATAGGAGAGAATAATGGCCGATATTCAAACCACCAGCGCGGCGCAGCCGCCAGTCATTATTCGCCGTTCAGACTATCGCGTACCCGATTGGCTGGTGCCGGAAATCGCGCTCGACTTCACGCTGGACGCGCAAAGCAGCGGCGTGCGCGCCCGCCTCTCGGTCACCCGCAATGGCGCGCATGATCGCCCGCTGCGCCTTGACGGCGACGGGCTTGTCCCGCGCGAGGTGCTGGTTGACGGACGCGCGCTGAATGCGGCGGATTATGCGCTGGAGGATGGCGCGCTGGTTGTGCCACTGACGGGCGACAAACATGTCGTGGAAACCCTGGTGGATATCTCGCCAGCCGCAAACACGCAGTTGATGGGCCTGTACGCCTCCGGCGGGTTGCTGTGCACACAGTGCGAGGCGGAGGGTTTCCGGCGGATCACCTTCTTCCCTGACAGGCCCGATGTTCTCAGCCGCTATCATGTGCGGATGGAGGCCGACCGGAAACTTTATCCAGTGCTGCTCGCCAACGGCGATCCGGTTGGCGCGGGCGAATTGGAGGGGGGCAGGCACTGGGCGGAATGGAACGACCCCTTCCCCAAGCCCTGCTATCTGTTCGCCATGGTTGCGGGCGACCTGGCCTGCAACGCCGACAGCTTCATAACCCTGTCCGGCCGGGAAGTGAAACTCGGCATCTGGGTCAAGGAAAACGACCTTCCCCGCACTGGTCACGCCATGACGGCGCTTAAACATTCGATGGCCTGGGACGAGAAGGTCTATGGCCGCGAATATGATCTGGACGTGTTCAACATCGTCGCCGTCGCCGATTTCAATTTCGGCGCGATGGAGAATAAGGGCCTCAACATCTTCAATTCCCGCTACATCCTCGCCGACCCGGACACCGCGACGGACATGGACTTCGACGCGGTCGAGGGCGTTGTCGCGCATGAATATTTTCACAACTGGTCGGGCAACCGCGTTACCTGCCGCGACTGGTTCCAGCTTTCGCTGAAAGAAGGCTTCACCGTATTCCGCGATCAGAGCTTTTCGGCCGACATGGGCTCCCCTCCGGTCAAGCGGATCGAGGATGTCCGCGCCCTGCGCGCGGCGCAGTTCCAGGAGGATGCCGGTCCGCTCGCGCATCCCGTACGGCCGGAATCCTATATGGAGATCGGCAATTTCTACACCGCGACCATCTACAATAAGGGCGCCGAGCTGATCCGCATGATGGCGCTGATGCTGGGCGAAGCGCGTTTCCGCCGGGGCACTGACCTCTATTTCGACCGGCATGACGGCCAGGCGGCGACCTGCGAGGATTTCGTGCGGGCGATGGAGGATGGCGGGGACATCGACCTGCGCCAGTTCCGGCTATGGTATGAGCAGGCCGGCACGCCGCGGGTCAAGGCGCTGCTGGCGCATAATCATGCGAGTGGCGAGGCGCGGCTTATCCTGCGCCAGACGATCCCGGCCACGCCCGGCCAGCCCGTCAAGCAGCCGATGGCCATTCCCATCCGCATCGCTTTGTTCGACCGGGCGAGCGGCAAGCATGGCGGCGATACGTTGCTCACGCTTACCCAGGCGGAGCAGGAATTTGCCTTTACCGGCTTCGACACGCCGCCGATCCTGTCCATAAATCGCGGCTTTTCCGCGCCGATCATTGTCGAGACCGAACGCAGCCAGGATGAACTGGCGTTCCTGTCGGCGCATGATGACGATCCATTCGCCCGCTATGAGGCGATGCAGCAATTGATGGTGAACACGCTGGTCGGCGATGTCGCCGGGCACCCGCTGGACGATGCGCCAGTGATCGCCGCGATCCGCGACACGGCAAATGACAGCGCCCTGGACGCGGCCTTCATTGCGGAGGCGATCAGGCTGCCCAGCGAATCCTATCTGGGTGATCAGATGGCGATCGTTGACCCGGATGCGATCCATGCCGCGCGCGACCGGTTGCAGGCGAAGATCGGCAAGGCGCTTGAGCCTCTCTGGCGGGATATTCACGCGCGGACGGAGGCCAATGGCTTCTCCCTGTCTCCACAGGCGCGCGGCGCGCGCAAGCTGCGCAATGCGGCGCTTGCCTATCTGGCCGGATCGGGCGCGGCGGATGCAGACGATCTGGCCTTTGACCAGTTCGACCGCGCCGACAATATGACTGAGCGGCAGGCGGCGCTCGCGGTGCTGAGCAACAGCAGCGGCGAGAAGCGCGAAATCGCGCTGGACGTGTTTTACAATCGCTATTCGGGGGATGCGCTCGTCCTCGACAAATGGTTCCAGACGCAGGCGCTGGCCTTCCATCCCGATATCGTCGCCCATGTGAAGGAACTGGCGCAGCATAAGTCCTTCACCCTGACCAACCCCAACCGGGTTCGCTCACTTTATGGCGCGTTCGCCGCCAATCAGTGGGCGTTCAACCACAAATCGGGCGAGGGCTATCGCATGGTCGCCGACCTGATCATCGCGCTCGACCCGATCAATCCGCAGACGGCCGCGCGGCTGGTGCCGCCGCTCGGACGCTGGCGGCGGTTCGATGTCGAGCGGGGGGAAATGATGCAGAATGCGCTGAAGCGGATTCTCGCCCAGCCTGGCTTGTCAAAGGATGTGACCGAACAGGCGAGCAAGAGCCTCGCCTGAACGCTTATCCGTTCAACCCTGCCGTGACCCAGGCCGCGACCTCCGCCGCGACCTTGTTCGCGGCCTGATTGAGCGGACCGCCAACAGATCCGCCCTCAATATTCGAAACCGGCACGCTGGCGGAAAAGCGCTTCTTGCTGATCGACCGGCCGTCGGGCGCGGCCAGGGTCGCGTCATAGGTCACGATAGCCATCCGGGATTGCGCATCGACCCCGAAATCGACAAGCTCTCCCAACAGGCGACGCCCCGGATCGGCGGAATATTGGCCGGGATCCAGCACAATGGTCGTGCCCGATGCGCTGATCGTTTCCGACAGCAGGCTGCGGAAAAGATGCCGGGGCGTGTCCACCCACTGCACCTTCTGGATATAGGCGACGGAGGTCGGGCTTACCTGAACCGGTATGCGGACGGTATCCAGCTTCTTGGGCGCTTCCGGCTCCACCACCGTAACGCTGACGCCCGAACCGCCGCTGCGAACCGTGCCCGGTGCGACTTTCTGTTCGGCGCTGAGCGACAGGAGCATCGAGGGGGCCTTGCCGCCGAAGGATACGCAGCCGGGCAGCGTCAATGCAGCGGCAGGCAGAAGCATGGCGATCAGCAGGCGGGCAGGTAAGATGACAGTGTTCCTCATGGCTTCATGCCTCTCTGCTCAGGGTTTGTAGTCGGGCAGCTTCGGCGCCCCGATAATCGAGCCGGCGCCCTGCTGATCAAGCTTCTCCGAAATGGCGCGGAAGGACCGCGACATTTCGCGCAGGTCGCGGATCAACAATCCGACCTCCGGCATGGTCTGCTTGGAAAAGACCTGAACGCCCGGCTTCGCCTCAGCGATCACGCCGTTCAGCGTCTGGATACTGGCGTCCGCCGACTGGATCGACTTGCGCAGATCCGCCATCAGCGGCCTGCCCTCCTGATCCAGAAGGGCGTTGGTCGTGGCGGACAGCTTGCCGATCTCCTCGGCCGCGATGCCGGCCTTCTGCACGGCAAGCCGCGTTTCGGCGAGCGTCTTTTCAATCTCAGGACTCTGGTTCGCCAAAGCCCCGGTCACCGTGTCGAGATGCCCCAATATGCCGGAGATGTGCGCCTGGTTCTTATCGCTGAGCAATTCGGTCAACCGCTCGGTCAACGTCGACAGGCGCTCCAGAAGCTGCGGCGCATTGTTCAGCAATTCGCCCAGCGCACCCGGCTTGGTCGGAATGACCGGCACGCCATCGGGGCAGGCGCCGGTGATATTCTCCGCCGGGCAGACGATCGGCGGCGCGCCCTTTACGGCTCCGTCCAGAACGATTTCCGACACGCCGGTAAAGCCGACTCCTGCAATCGTCGCGGTCGTCCCCTGCAGGATCGGCGTCCCTTCCTTCACGGCGATGCGAACCTTCACGAAACTGGGGTCGCGTTTCCAAAGCTCGATGTCTTTCACCTGCCCGGAAGGCACGCCCGAATAGTTGACGCTGGACCCTTTGGCGAGGCCGTTGACCGACTGCTTGAAATAGATGTCGTACAGCGCATCCTCGCCGCCCGCGATGCGGGAGAACCAGAATGCGGCGATCATGACGGCCGCGAGGAGCACCAGCACCACGCTGCCCACCAGGATGTTGTTGGACCGTGTTTCCATCGCTTCCCTACTGCCTTCCCGGCGCGTCGCCGTCCAGTTTCCGCTTGCCTGACACCGTCGCGTTCCCCTTCGCCTTTGCACGCTGCTGTGCATCGGTCGCCGCCCGGCCACGCGGGCCGTTGAAATATTCCTGTATCCAGGGATGGTCGGTGGCCAGCAGTTCGTCGATTGTCCCGACGGCGATCACCTGCTTGTCCGCCAGCACGGCAACCCGGTCGCAAATCGAATAGAGCGTATCCAGGTCATGCGTGATCAGAAATACTGTCAGCCCAAGCACCTGCTGCAGCTTGCGCGTCTGTTCGTCGAACGCCGCCGCGCCGATGGGGTCGAGACCGGCGGTCGGCTCATCCAGGAACAGAAGATCGGGGTCGATCGCCAGCGCGCGCGCCAGCCCCGCCCGCTTGCGCATGCCGCCCGACAGCTCGGACGGATATTTGGGACCGGCTTCGGCGGGAAGGCCAGTCATGTGAATCTTGTACGCGGCGATCTCGTCCCGCAATTGCGATCCGATATTCGGATAATATTCGCGCAGCGGCACCTCGACATTTTCGGCGACGGTCAGGGTGGAAAAAAGCGCGCCGCCCTGAAACAGCACGCCCCAGCGCTTGCGGACGGCGACGGCTTCTGCCTCGTTCCGGTCAACCATGGATTCGCCGAAAACCTCGACCGTTCCCTCATCCGGGATCTGCAGGCCGATAATGGAGCGCATCAGCACCGACTTGCCCGTGCCCGAACCGCCGACCACGCCAAGGATTTCGCCCTTGCGCACGTCGAGGTCGAGATTTTCATGCACGACCTGACTGCCGAAACTGTTTTTCAGGCCACGCACCCGGATGGCGAACTTCGCCTTCTCGACGGCCTCGTCGACGCGCGCCTGCTCTGCGGCATTGGCTTCTTCCTCAGCGGTCAATTCCAGCCTACCCAGGTGAAGAATACCGCAAAGAATGCATCGATAACGATGACAAGGAAGATCGCCTGCACCACTGCCGAGGTTGTGCGCAGACCGACTTCCTCCGCATTCGCCTTCACCTGCAAGCCCTGAAAGCAGCCGGAGATGGCGATGATGAGGCCAAATACCGGCGCCTTGATCAGCCCAACCCAAAGGTCGGTGATCGGCACCACTTCGCGGAGGCGCTGGATGAACGTGATCGGCGGAATGTCGAGCGACACCGCGCACAGGAAGCCGCCGCCGATGATCGCGACGATGGACGAATAGAAACCCAGCAAGGGCATCATCACCACGGCCGCGGTCACCCGCGGCATCACCAGCGCCTCCATCGGCGACACGCCGATGGTCCGCATGGCGTCGATTTCCTCGGTCAGCTTCATGGTGCCCAATTGCGCTGCGAATGCCGATCCGGATCGGCCGGCAACCATGATCGCCGTCATCAGCACGCCCAGTTCACGGAATGTCAGGCGGCCGACCAGATTGATCGTCAGCACCTCCATGCCGAACTGGCGAAGCTGCACGGAGCCTTGCTGCGCAATGACGATACCGATCAGGAAACTCATCAGGCCGATGATCGCGAGCGCTGATACGCCGACCACCTCAAAGCGCTGAACAACGGCATTGACGCGAATACGGCGGGGGTGCCGGATCAGCGTCCAGGCCGTCACCAATGTCGCGCCGAAAAACCCCAGAAGGCCAAGCAGCGTCTGCCCGGCCGTGATCGTCGCGTCGCCAATTTCGCCAAGCACGCGCTGAAAGGGCGGCGTCCTGTCGGGGCGGATGGCGACAGGTTCGTCGACCTTGTTCACTTCCTCGATCAGGCGGGTGGCGTCATCGCTTGCGCCCTCGATCCGGGCGTCCACGCGGGCAACGAACCTGTGGATGGTCCATGCGCCAATGGTGTCGATATGATCGACGTCGGACATGTCCAGCGTCTTTACCGGCCCCTCAATCGCATCGAGCCGGCTTGGCAATTCACCCAGACAACTGACCGACAGATTGCCGGACAGGCGGAGCACGGCGCCATTATCGCCCGTCTCCTCGCTAAGTTCTGCCGGTCGGTTCATGCGGGGAATTTAGTGGTCCATTATCTGTTGCGCGGCAAGCCGAAACGGCCCAACCACGAGATAGAACGATAGACGGTGATAAAGGTTTCGGAAACGGCATGACGGAAAAGCTGGCGCTCTACGACATGGACAGGACCGTGACGTTCGTCGG
The DNA here is from genome assembly GCF_001757355.1 of Sphingobium phenoxybenzoativorans. Classification (GTDB taxonomy): domain Bacteria; phylum Pseudomonadota; class Alphaproteobacteria; order Sphingomonadales; family Sphingomonadaceae; genus Sphingobium; species Sphingobium phenoxybenzoativorans. The sequence goes on along the minus strand of NZ_MINO01000013.1, from coordinate 65,916 downwards.
AACCTATACCGGCTTTCTGGTCCATATCGCTCTTGCCCTTTCCCCTTGGCGGCTGGTGATGGTGGTGTTCGTGCCGTTCGTCATGCTGGCCTATATTCTGAAGCTGATTGACCGGGTGAAGTTGAAGGAGATCAACCAGGCGCTGATGATCGGATCGCGCGTGGACCGGACAAAGCTGGCGCCCTGCCTTGAAAGCTATGCCGAAAAGGTGATGCAGGGGAATATCCGTGGCGAGGCGAAGGCGCGGATCGCGGCGGACAAGGCGGAGGGCTATACGCTGGTCCTCGCGACTGCTTCCTTCCGTCTTTATGTCGAGCCGATCGCACGGCGGCTGGGCTTTGACGCGGTGATCGCGACCGATCACCTGATCCAGGACCTCCCCTATCTGCGCGCCAAGATTTCAGGCGAGAATTGCTATGACACCGGCAAGCTGCGGATGATCCAGGCATGGATGGCGGCGCGGGGGATGGAGCGCACGGACACGCATATCCGCGCCTATTCCGACCATGTGTCGGACGCGCCGATGCTGGAGTTCGCGGACGAGGCTTTTGCAGCAAACCCGCACAAGCCGCTGGCAAAGCTGGCGCTTGCGCGGGGGTGGTCGAGGGTGGATTGGGATTGAGGGTATGTAACCCTCATCCCGTTCGGGCTGAGCTTGTCGAAGCCCTGCCCTTCCTCGCAAGAAAGGACAGTCCTTCGACAAGCTCAGTACGAACGGTTTATGATTGTGATGTCTAGCTAGTTACCCAATCGCCGCCAACGCCTGCTCAAAATCGGCAATCAGGTCATCCGCATCCTCGCACCCTATTGAGATGCGAACCATATTGTCGCCGATCGCCAGCGCCTTCTTGCGCTCCGCTGGAACGGACAGGTGCGTCATCGCCGCCGGATGGCTGGCGAGCGTTTCCGTCCCGCCAAGACTCACCGCCAGCTTTGCGATCTTCAATGCGTCAAGGAAAGCGAAGCTCTCCGTCTCTCCACCCTTCAGGTAGAGCGAGAAGGTTGACCCCGCGCCGGTACAGTGCCGGTCATAAATATCCTGCTGCCGCGCATTTTCCGGGAAGCCGAGATAGACGACCTTTTCCACCTGCGGCTGGCCGCGGAGCCAGGCGCAGACCTTCGCAGCATTTTCGCCCGCGCGGGTCATACGCAGCTCCAGCGTCTCCAGACTGCGCAGCAACATCCAGGCGCTATGCGGGTCCAGGATGGTGCCGATGGTGTTGCGCATCAGGCGGATACGGTCGACCAGCGCCTTCGACCCCAGCACGCCGCCCGCCACCAGATCGCTATGCCCGCCCGCATATTTGGTGAGGGAATAGATTACGAGGTCCGCGCCGTGCGCCAGCGGCTTATGCCACAGCGGGCCGAGGAACGTATTGTCGATCAGGACCGGCGGGCTGTCCGTCCCCTCCCCGAACAGCGCATCGCGGCGAGCGACGACCGCCTCCACATCGACAAGGACGTTGGTAGGGTTTGCGGGGCTTTCCAGATAGATCATGGCGACCCGGCCGATGCCTTTCGCCTTCTCGATCACCGCGCCGATCTCCTCCTCCGTCGCGCCGGCGGGAAAGTCGAGCCAGGATACGCCGAACTTGCCCAATATCTTGCCGATCAGCCCTTCCGTCGCGGCATAGAGCGGCGCGGAATGGACAATGACGTCACCCGGCTGGACGAGCGCGATAAGGGCGGTGGCGATGGCTGACATGCCGCTCGAAAACAGCAGCGCATCCTCCGCATCCTCCCAGACGGCGAGGCGATCCTCGGCAATCTCCTGATTGGGACCGTTGAAGCGGGAATAGACCAGCCCTTCCGATCCGCCGGGGCGGATGCCCGTCACGCCCTCAAAATGCCGCTTGCCTGCCGCCGCGCTCTCGAACGCAAAGGTGGAGGTGAGGAAGATGGGCGGCTTCAGCGCGCCTTCCGACAGCGCCGGATCATAGCCGTGGCCCATCATCAGCGTGGCGGGTTTCAGCTTGCGCCCGCCAATCTCCATGATGTCCGGTTTCGGGCGGCGGCGCGGGGTCGTGCCGGTCAGGTCGGCTTCATTATTGTCAGTCATGGCTATCCTCATCTGTGCGCCCGCTGGGGCGCATCTCATGAGGACAAGCTAAGGGTGATGCCTCAGCCGGACAAGCCGATCAGCGATATCTGCCGCCCATAACCCTCCTCCCCCCGCAGGCAGGACCGGCGGTAACTGAAGAAGCGTTCGGGCTGGCTGCAGGTATCCTCTCCCAGCGCCTCGACGCGCTGGACGCCAGCGGCGGCAAGGCGGTGGGTGACATAAGCCTCTATGTCGAACATGCGATGCCCCTCGCGCCCGGCGAGGAAGAAGCGTTCATTGTCCGGGTCGGCATCTTCAAAGCGCAGAGCGAAATCCTCGCCCACCTCATAGGAGGCACGGCCGATGCAGGGACCGATGGCGCAGGCGATGTTTGCGCGATCCGCGCCCAGCGCTTCCATCGCTTCAAGCGTGCGGTCGGTAACCCCGTTGATCGCGCCTTTCCACCCTGCATGCGCAGCGCCGACAACGCCTGCGGATATGTCGGCGAACAGCACCGGCACGCAGTCGGCGGTCAGGATACCGAGCAACAGGCCGGGGCGATCGGTGACCAGCGCATCGGCAGCCGGACGTTCATCTTCGCCAACCGGCGCTGTTAGGGTTACAACGTCGGGCGAATGCACCTGCCGCACGGTGACAAGCATGCTGCCGGGCAGCACTGCATCACGAGCGATGTCGCGATTGCGCAGGATGGCGTCGCGATCATCGTCCGATCCCAGGCCGACATTGAGTCCGGCATAGAGCCCCGTCGACACGCCGCCGATCCGGCCGAGGAAGCCGTGCGGAACGCCATCGAGAGCGCGGGCCTTCAACAGTTCAACCAATGCCTTCCCCTGTCATCACCCTGCACGCTTCATCTTCACCAATAGCTCATCCAGAGCGGACAGGAAGCGCGAACGGTCCGCCTTTGAGAAAGGCGGCGGACCGCCGATGGCCGATCCGTCCGCGCGCAGGTCCGCCATGATCGCGCGGGTGGCGATTGCGTTGCCGATCGAGCTGGTGGTGAAGGGTTTGCCGTTGGACCCGAGCACCTTCGCCCCGGCCTTCAGGCAACGATCGGCGAGCAGGATGTCGGCTGTGACGACCACGGCATCGCCTGCCGCCTGTTCCGCGATCCAGTCGTCGGCGGCGTCAAAACTGTCGCTGACCACGACCCGGCCAATCAGCGGATGCTGCGGCACGCGGATCGGGCTGTTGCTGACGATGGTGACGGGCACCTCGTGTCGAAAGGCGACCTTGTAGATCTCCTCCTTCACGGGGCAGGCGTCAGCGTCGACTAGGATGCGGGGCATGATGGGCTCCGAGTTTAGCCTCCAACCGTTCGCCCTGAGCGAAGTCGAAGGGCTTGACCGAGCTTGGCGAGGTCCCTCACTGCGTTCGGGCTAGCACTTCGACAAGCTCAGTGCGAACGGTTATGGATATGCTTTTATCCCGGCCGGTTGTTCCGAGGCTTGCCCGCAAACGGCTTGACGCCGCCGGGTTTGCCCTTGAACGGCCGCCCACCGCCGGGCTTGCCGCCGCCCGGGCCGCCGAAGGGCTTGGCGCCCAGCGTTTTGCGCCCCGCAGGCTTGGCGTCATAGCGCTTGGGCGGCGGACCGTCATTGGCGCGACGGTCATTGCGGCGATTATGCTTCGCCTCATCGCGCGGCGTGCCCTGGATCGGTTCAATGGCGATCAGCCCCTCGCCATCCGGGTCATCCGCCACGGTGCGCTTCACCGCGTCCATGAAGCGCGCGGCGACCTGACGAGGCACCTCGAACAGCGTTTCCGACTGAGCGAGGCGGATCGCGCCAATCTCGCTACGCGTGATGTGGCCGCGGCGGCAGAGCAGCGGCAATATCCAGCGCGGATCGGCATTGTCGCGGCGACCGATATTCATGCGGAACCAGACGGTATCCTCAAAACCAGGACGCGGCCCATCCCGGCGGGGGGCGGCGCTGGCTTCCAGCATTTCCTCCGGCGCCGGCATGCTAGCGCGGTGCGCGCGGACGAGCGCGGCGGCGATCTCCTCCGGGCTGCGCTCGGTCAGCAGACGCTGCGCCAGCGCGCGATCCTCGTCATCCACCTCGACAGGCTCCAGCAGAGCAGCCATCAGACGCTCACGATCGTTGCGGCGAATATCGTCCGCCGTGGGCGGCTGAATCCATTCGGCATTGATCTTCGCGCCGCGCAGCATGGACTCGACGCGTTTCCGGCGAGGATAGGGAACCAGCAGCACGGCCGTCCCCTTCTTGCCTGCGCGGCCGGTGCGGCCGGAGCGATGCTGCAGCGTTTCGGCATCGCGCGGCAACTCAACATGGACGACAAGGCTGAGGGTCGGCAGATCGATGCCGCGCGCCGCGACATCGGTGGCGACGCAGACGCGGGCGCGACGGTCGCGCAGAGCCTGGAGCGCGGCGTTGCGCTCATTCTGGCTATGCTCGCCGGACAGGGCAACAGCTTGGAAACCACGCTCGGTAAGGCCGGCATGCAGGTGGCGGACATTGTCGCGGGTGGCGCAGAACAGGATCGCGGTCTCCGCTTCATGAAAGCGGAGCAGGTTGACGACGGCATTTTCGATGTCGGCGGGCGCGACCGTTACCGCCTGGTAGCTGATATCGCCATGGCCCCGGTCTTCGCCGACCGTAGAGATGCGCAGCGCATCCTGCTGGTAACGCTTGGCCAGCGCCACGATCGGCTTGGGCATGGTCGCGGAGAATAGCAACGTGCGCCGCCCCTCCGGCGTCGCATCCAATATTTCCTCAAGATCCTCGCGAAAGCCCATGTCGAGCATTTCGTCGGCCTCATCGAGCACGGCCGCGCGCAGTTCCGACAGGTCGAGCGCGCCGCGCTCCAGATGGTCGCGCAGGCGGCCGGGCGTGCCGACGACGATCTGCGCGCCCTGCGCCAGATTGCGGCGCTCCTTGGAAGCATCCATGCCGCCGACGCAGGTGGCGATGCGCGCGCCGGTCGGGCCATAGAGCCAGATCAACTCCCGGCTGACCTGCAAGGCCAGTTCGCGGGTCGGCGCGATGATGATCGCCAGCGGCAGGCGGGTCGGCATTGCGAACCCCTCCGCATTGAGCAATTCGCCGGATAAAGCGAGGCCGAAAGCGACGGTCTTGCCCGACCCGGTCTGGGCGGAAACGATAAGGTCGCGGCCGATGGCTTCCGGTTCCAGCACGGCGGCCTGAACCGGTGTGGGCGCGGCATAACCACGGGCGGAAAGCGCTTCGGACAGAAGCGTGGGGAGGCTGTTAAAAGACATGAACTCTCAATGATATGGCTGCTCGTGAGCAGCGGGCGGCGAACCACATGGTCCGCGCGATGCGGCCCCTTAGACCATTTCTGCGCAAAACCCTAGCATTATGCGCAGACACAGGAAGATGGTTCAGGGCATCGTTCCGGCAAGCGCCAGTATGACACCCATTGCGATGAGGAGCAGGCCCGACACTTCGCTGCCCCGCATCTTCTCCCGCAGGTAGAAATGCGAGAAAGCGAGGGTGAAGATCACCTCCACCTGCCCCACGATCCGCACCAGCGCGACAGGCGCTGTGGCGAACCCCGTGAACCAGCAGGCAGAACCGAGCGACGCCAAAAAGCCGACCTGACCGGACGAGCGCCAGGTGAGGAATATCCGCGAAACCTGTTCCCTCTCGCGCCAGAACAGCCAGACGCCCTGCATCACCGTCTGCATCGTAATGGTGCAGCACAGGACGATCAGCGCGGCCCGGATATGGTCGGGCGTGGCCACCTCCTGCGTCGCGCGCCGTATGCCGATGGCTGTCAGGGCGAAGAAAAGGCCCGAAGCGATTCCGCACAGGGCGGAGGGCTTGCCGAGCGCGCGCACGAAATCAGCCGGCTCCATTCGCTTGCCGCCGGTCGACAGGATCATCACGCCTGCAACGCCGCACAAGATGCCAACCCAGCTCAGCGCGCTCAGCGTTTCGCCAAGCAGCAGGAAGGAGAGGATCGCGCCCTGCACAGCCTCCGTCTTGGAATAGGCGGTGCCGACGACAAAGTTGCGATGATTGAACGCCATCAACAACAAATTCGTCGCGATAATCTGCGCAAGGCCGCCGGCGGCGCAAAAGAGCGGGAACAACCGCCCAAGCGCTGGGAAGGCGGAGGGCGCGAACGCCCATTGGTATAGGCCAAGCATCAGGAATGCGAAGGGCAAACCATATAGATAGCGCACCAGTCCCGCCGCATTGACGGACAGATTCTGGCTGACACGTTTCTGCAGCGCCGTCCGCCACGCCTGCACCGCCCCAGCGAACAGCGTGGCGGGCAGCCAGATGGGAGATGTGATCACCCGGCGGTCGCCCCGGCGTTATGCGCCTTCGAGCAGCTTTTCCTTCTTGATCTTGTCCCGCCAAACGAGAGGCGCGAGATGGTGGACGCTCTCACCCGCGCTATCCACCGCGACGGTGACGGGCATGTCCTGCACCTCAAACTCATAGATCGCCTCCATGCCGAGGTCATGGAAGCCGACGACCTTGCTGCCCTTGATCGCCTTCGCCACCAGATAGGCCGCGCCGCCGACCGCCATCAGATAGGCGGACTTATGGTCGCGGATCGCGTCAATCGCCATCGGGCCGCGCTCGGCCTTGCCGACCATGGCGAGGAGGTTCTGCTCCAGCATCATGCGTGTGAACTTGTCCATGCGCGTCGCGGTGGTGGGACCGGCGGGGCCGACCACTTCCTCACCCACCGGATCGACCGGGCCAACATAATAGATGACGCGCCCGGCGAACTCGACCGGCAGCGGCTCGCCCGCGTCCAGCATGTCCTTGATCCGCTTGTGCGCGGCATCGCGGCCGGTGAGCATCTTGCCGTTCAGCAGCAGGCGGTCGCCATGCTTCCAGCTCTGCACGACTTCCGGCGTCAGCGTGTCGAGATCGACGCGGATCGCCGCCTTGTCCGGCGTCCAGTTGACGTCCGGCCATTCGCTGAGCTTGGGCGCCTCCAGATAGGCGGGGCCGGAGCCGTCGAGCGTGAAATGGGCGTGGCGGGTGGCGGCGCAGTTGGGGATCATTGCGACCGGCTTGCCCGCCGCATGGCAGGGCGCGTCCATGATCTTGACGTCGAGAATGGTGGACAGACCGCCCAGACCCTGCGCGCCGATGCCGAGCGCGTTCACCTTGTCGAAAATCTCGATGCGCAGCTTCTCGATATCGTTCTGCGGACCGCGCTGCTTGAGCTGGCCCATATTGATCGGCTCCATCAGCGCCTTTTTGGCGAGGTGGACGCAATGTTCGGCCGTGCCGCCAATGCCGATGCCCAACATGCCGGGCGGGCACCAGCCTGCGCCCATCTGCGGGATCATCTCCAGCACCCAGTCAACGATCGAGTCGCTGGGGTTCATCATCTTGAACTTGGACTTGTTCTCCGACCCGCCGCCCTTGGCCGCGACATCGACAGTCACCTTGGAGCCCGGCACCATCTCGACATGCAGGACCGACGGCGTGTTATCCTTCGTATTGCGGCGGGTGAAGGCCGGGTCAGCAAGAACCGAGGCGCGCAGCTTGTTCTCCGGGTGGAGATAGGCGCGGCGCACGCCCTCATCGACGATCTCCTGAAGCGACTTGGACGTCACGTCCATGCGGCAGTCCATGCCCCATTTTACGAAGACGTTGACGATGCCGGTGTCCTGACAGATCGGGCGATGCCCCTCCGCGCACATGCGGCTGTTGGTCAGAATCTGCGCGATGGCGTCCTTGGCGGCGGGCGACTGTTCCGCCTCATAGGCCTCACCCAGCGCCCGGATATAGTCCATCGGGTGATAGTAGGAGATGAACTGAAGCGCGTCGGCGACGCTCTCGATCAGGTCGGCTTCCTTGATGACGGTCATAAGGCCGGAATCCCTCGCTCTGCTGCATGTGCGTTGGGCGGGGCTATACGCCTTTGAAACCGGCTGTCCAGATAGTGGAAGATATGGGGCGGGACAGAACCGGGCGCGCGTAACGGAATGGGACGTGCGCCTGATGCGTCGTGGAGATTAAAGGATATTATTTCAGCAAGCCGCCGCCTTTTGCAGACGCAACCAGACCATTCCAGCCAGAGAATGCGTCCCGCACCGCCTGACGTCCAAGGACGGGAAACCGCTTTGCTGGTCCGCGCTTCTTGGCGGCCTGATGAATGGAGCGCACCAGCCGCGCCTTCTCATCCACGATCCGGGACTTTTCAAGGCATGCGACCGCGCCCAGCTTCAGAGCGTCCGCATGCTGTTCAGCATTTCCCGAAATGACGACGATCCCGCGCACGGCCGATGTGAATTTCTCGATCAGGGGAAGCCCGGCGGCGTCGGGCAAATTGAGGTCGAGGGTAATGACATCAATTTGCTTCCCAGCAAGCGTGGCGGAAGCCTCCTCGAAGGACGCGGCTTCCGCCACGACTTCGATGCCGCGCTGATCGGCGAGGAGCAGCTTCACCATATGCCGGGCGACGGCGCAATCGTCGATTGTCATGACCCTTATCAACCGCATCTCGCCCCTTCCGCGTTACGATGGCGTTAACCATTGTGCGAATGCTGCGTTGCAAAAAAAGAGGCAATTAGACATTCGTCGTAAGGCAGACCGATCTGGATTTATTGATCTCGACTATTATGGTGCCGCCATGCGCACCGGTCTGAATTCATGGCTGTATATCAGCGAAAGCACCTTGAGTTTCGGCGAGACGCCTTCCGCAATAGAAGCAATCGTCAAAGTCTCGCGTTCGCGTAATGCGACACTGGACGTCACAGGAGCACTGCTCTTTTCCGGGACGCGGTTCGTGCAATTTCTGGAAGGGCCATTCGACAGCATTTCGGCGCTGCAAGCCAGCATCAGGAATGATGCGCGGCACAGGAATGTGACGACGTTAAGCGTCAGGGTTCTCAATGAAAGGCAGTTCGGCGGCTGGGCGCTCGCCTTTGAAGGCGAATCCGCTTTTGTCGAAAAGGTTCTGGATAAGGCGATGGCGCATCATCAGGCGGGGTCGCGTCAGGGCGTCGACAGCCTGCTCACCCTGTTAAAACGCTTTTCTTGACGGCTGCCCGCCACGGTCAGCGCACCACTTCACCGCCCTTCATGACATGATCGACATGTTCGAGCGCGCCGACATCCGCCAAAGGATCGGCGGCGACGGCAATCATATCGGCATAGCGGCCAGGCGCGATCGCTCCCACATCGGCGGACCACTCCAGCAGCTCCGCCGCTACCACCGTCGCCGCCTGGATCGCCTGCATCGGCGTCATGCCGTACCGGACCATATATTTGAACTGCCGGGCATTCAGGCCGTGCGGATAGACGCCGGCATCCGTGCCGAAGCTGATCTTCACGCCAGCCTTCACAGCCTTGCGGAATCCCTCTCGCTGCGCATCGGTGGTTTCCCGATTTTTGCGGAGATGATCCTCCGGCCACCCCTCTTTGGCGCCGATCTCATTGATATAGTCGCCATTATAGACATCCATGTCGAGAAACACGCCCTTGGCTTTTGCCAGAGCGATCCCCTCATCGTCGATCAGCGACGCATGTTCGATTGCGCGGACGCCTGCACGGATGGCGGCCTTGATACCTTCCGCCCCATGCGCATGGGCAGTAACCCAGCCGCCATTCGCCCTCGTGGCGTCAACGGCCGCGCGCATCTCCTCGTCCGTCAGTTCCTGCACGCCAGGTTCGGTTCCTTCCGCAAGAACCGCCCCGGTGGCGATCAGCTTGATCGAATTAACGCCATGCCGGAACAGATAATTGATCTTCAGCCGCGTATCATTGGCATTGGTAACGACACCCACGCGCATATCGTCGGGAATTTTCACGTCCGGGGCGAAACCAGTCACCTCACCGCCGCCGCCCGGAACGGTGATATAGGCGCCGACCACATTCATTCGCGGTCCCACTACGTCGCCCCGGTTGATCGCGTTGCGCAGCTCCACATCGCTGAACGCCCGGAAACAGCCCACATCATGCACCGTCGTAAAGCCCGCCATCAACGTGGCGCGCGCATTGCGGACGCCGACATAGGCGATTTCCTGCTGGCTGTGGAGCAACGGCTCCGCGACGTTGTTCGTCTGCCCCCAATCGGCAAGATGCGTGTGCATATCGATCAGACCGGGCAACACGGTAAAGGCGGACCAGTCGACAAGCTTCGCCCCTGCAGGCGGAGGCGCATAGGGCGTAACGGAAACGATACGGCCATCGTCAATACGGATAAGGCGGTCGGTCAGAACCTCTCCCTTTTCCGTGTCGACCATCCTGCCTGCCCGCACATACTGTGTTTCGGCAAAGGCGGGGCCGCAAACCAGGGCTACCGCCATCGCGGCCACAACGGCTTTTATGGGATATTTTGTCATGGCCGTTGCTCCATTCGCTCGCCTGCAGCACTCACCATACTGGTTAAACTATTGTCAGCAATGCGCTTTATCTGTTCGTCAATCCGATCCGGCTCTGACGGCGGTCATGGGTGTTACTATGAAAGGCCATGCCGCCTGCGACTGACGCTGCCGTCAGGCAGAGACTATACAGGCATTGGCGCGTTCAGATAGCTGTTCCGTTTCACCCGCCCGCCGCGCCCGGTCCAAACGCTGGCTGGCGTCAAGATCAGGAACGCAATCATCTATCCTTTCCTAAAGACCTTCACTTACGCATACGGCGCAAGCAGGGCGGCAATAGTGACCCAGTTTGCGACGTCGACCATCGTCTCATTGCTTTCGGCGCGCCGACATGGTTCTTGCGCACTATAAGGATACCAAAGATGACTCGGAAACCGGTCCGGCGCACAACGCCTTCCCCATCCGGCGTCAGCGACCATGGAGTTCCGCCAAATGGTGGGGATGGCAATATCGAACGACACCGCAGGCGGCGCGAAGCCGGAAGTGGCGGACATCGCCCGGCGGGCGGAGGCGATAGCATTGATGCTCGACGCCCTGGCCATGCTGGACAGCATGGGCGAACATCTGGCGGCATCGCATCTGAGCCTCGCGATCATCAGCCTTGGCGGGGAGCCGCCATTTCCTGAGTGACTGGCGCAGTTCCGCCGGAAATGCGGGCAAGATAGGCAGCCATATCGGCAAATGCCTGTGGCTCAATGTGGATGAAAAAGCGCCTGCGGTCTTCATGGTCGGCAGTGCGGCCGATCAATCCCGCGTCAGTCAGATGTTTGATCCAGCGCAGCGCCGTGCTGGAGGGCACCCGCGCGGCAACGCAGAGACTGCTGACGGACACCCGTTTCCTTTCGGCCGCGGCGACGAAAAGGTCGAGCAGGATATGCCAGGCCGGATCAGAGAAGGATGCGGGACCGAAAAACGCGCCCCGCAGATCGCTTTCCTTCAGCAACCGGCGCGCGACAAGCGCCAGATTGCTGCCCTCGCCATCTGTGAAGATTTTCGATCGCCGGTCGCCATCGCCGCCCTCGCGCGAGATGCTGTCCATATCGTCCAGCAAATTGCGCAGACGCGCTCTGGCCTGCGCAATTTGCGCGGGATTACCGATATCCACTTCATTATCCTTCTAAACTTTGGCGACCCGGCCTATGCGCGCCTGAGTTCGGCGCGACGGTCCAGCAATGTGCCGACCACCATCACGAACAGCATGGGTACGCCCCATATGCTGATCATCGCGTAATAGGCCTGACCGAGAACCACTGGCGACAGCATGATGGCGAGGTGCGCCGCAACCGTGTTGAGTTGAAACGCCGCACACCAGATCGGCCACCGCCTCGTGCTCAGGAGAGCTATGACCAGCAGGCCGATAAATACCATCAAATCCACCAGGAAAAGCACAGGGATGGCCTTGCCGTAGGATGGCATCAATTTGCTGAGCGCCCAGGACATGGGCCATGTCGACAGCAGGATGCCGCCGCCCCATCGTCCCGTCCGCCCGCCATAAAGGGCGGCGTAGAGGCACGAAACGACCACCGCGATGGTGAAAGCGATTGGGACGATCACGGCTTGACCGGACCATGATATGCCGAGCCGGTCAAGCCGAATTATCCCCTATGCCACAGCCTGCAGATGCGGTTCATTCACCTGGCTGTTCGGCGGGGGCAAGCATCCCCAGTCGGTTTCCGCCTGATTGGTCTGCATGCGTATGCCGGTCGCCGTGCGATGCGCGGTGATAAACTCCTCGCGGCTTTCGATCATGGTCGACGCGCATTTGTTGAGGCCGTTGAAAAGCTTCTGCCCCTTTTCGGGCGCAAGTCCGATGTCGCGGGCGGTTTCGATCATATTGGCGTTCAGCCGGAGGGTCTCGACGACGGCGGCGTCCAGATTTGCGTAGATAGTCTTGATCTGATCAGTCAGCGCCTTCCCACGGCGATAATCCAGGTGAAGTTCGCTCTTGGCCGAACGATTGGCCCGTTGGATCTGAGGCATGCAAATTCTCCCTCGCGCCGACGCATCGGCACGTCAAATGGATCGACGATGTGGTGGTCTGGATGGGTTTCGGATCAAGAAACCATGTAGTTGATCCAATACCCGGCGGCGACCAGAGCGCCGACAGAGCCGGCAGAGATCACCGCAACACGCAGTATTGCGAATATTTTCTGGTTGATGGTCAGGTCATGACGGTCTCCCCCTATGGGAGGGAGGAAAGGAACCGGCGATCGCCGTAATTCCTGTCCACCCTCGCCCCCAGCAGATGGGTCCATAATGGGGGAAAGGGGAGGTTCGGCAATGGGTGCCGCTTGGCTACCCGAAGTCTGGGGATGCGCATTTTCATAAGCCGCCAGCATTCGCGCGGCCTCACCCCGTGACGAAACGCGCAACGTCTTGATCGCTGCTTTCAAATGCTGGTCAACGGTGAGCGGTGAAATGCCCAACAGGCGAGCAATGCCCTTCGAGTTATGCCCGGAAACGACCAGACGCAGGCAGTCGCGCTGTCTCTCGGTGAGTTGCTCTATATCATCCACCCGCAGGCCGTAACAAATCCCGGCATCGAAATCGATCCGCTCATTGCGCCGTTGCGGCCGTTACGGACATGATGTTTTAAGGAGGAAATCACCATTCTCGCTGCTGCTTGACCGCTCATTAACCACGCACTAGCCTCGCTGTATCAACCGGTTCGAGGGGCGTAACGGGTATGATTCCATCCAAGCAGACAGGTGTCGCCAGCAAGCAGGCGGAACAGCTTTTCAGGGGGGTGGGCGCATGAGCATCACCCGCCGCGATTTCCTGAACCAGGTCGCCATCGCTGGCGGCTATGCCGCAACCTTTTCCGCCATGCAGGCTCTGGGCATGATCCCGCGCGCGGAAGCATCGACCCTGCCCTCAATGCCCGCCGATTTCGGCAAGGGGCGCAAAGTCGTCATTGCTGGCGGCGGAATAGCGGGCCTGACCGCTGCCTATGAACTGCGCAAGGCGGGATTCGAACCTATCGTGCTGGAGGCTGCGAAGCGCCCCGGCGGACGCAACTGGACAGCGCGCAAAGGCACGACGGTCGAATTCATCGACGGTACGAAACAGGAATGTTCGTGGGAGGAAGGGCATTATTTCAACATGGGCCCGGCCCGCCTGCCGTCCATCCACAAGCATGTGCTGGGATATTGTTCCGAACTGGGCGTCGAACTTGAAGTCGAGATCAACACATCCCGCTCCGCGCTGATGCAGTCGGCCGCGATGAATGGCGGCAAACCCGTTGAACAGCGCCGGGTGATGCATGACACGCGCGGGCATCTTGCGGAGTTGCTGGCCAAGGCCATTGATCAGCACACGCTGGACGACCTCATGACGCCGGAGGAGCTGAAGAAGCTGCGCTATTTGGTCAAGGGCTTCGGCGACCTTGACGCAGACATGAAATATAAGGGCACAGAGCGCGGTGGATATGCGGTCGCGCGCGGCGCTGGGCCGGTTCAGCAGAAATTCCACACGCCTATTCCTTTGTCGGAACTGCTTGAAGCCGACATGACCAAAGGGGAATTTTACGAGGAACATATTGATTGGCAGGCGACGATGTTCCAGCCGGTCGGCGGCATGGACCGCATCCCATACGCCTTTGCCGCATCGCTGGGCGATATCGTCCGCTATGAGTCCCCGGTGAGCGAGATCCGGAACACCGCCAGGGGTGTGGAGGTAACCTGCACACAGAGCGGCAAACCGGTGAAGCTGCACGCCGATTTCTGCATATGCACCATGCCCGCGCCGATCCTGAAAAGCGTAAAGGGCCTTTCTCGCCAGACGATCGCCGCCGCCACTGCGATCAAGGCGAATGCGCTTTACAAGGTGGCGTGGGAAGCGCCGCGTTTCTGGGAAAAGGAAAATAACATCTATGGCGGCATCTCTTTCCTGAAGGAGATGGTCGACCTGGTCTGGTATCCCAGCGCGAAGCTTTTCTCTGACAAGGGCGTAATCGTTGCCGGATTCAATCTTGAAAGAGAGGATGACGGTTCGCTCACTCCATTCGGGAAGCTCGACATGAACGGCAAGCTCGCGGAATCTCGCCGTTCGGTCGAAATTCTCCACCCCGGCCATGGCGGCGACCTGACAAAGCCGATCTACATCAACTGGGCGCAGATTCCATATCAGTTGGGCTGCGTTGGCCAGACCGATTTGCCCGGCACTGAGGGCGCCTACGCGCAGCTTAACGAACCGGACGGACGGGTCTGGTTCGCGGCGGACTGGCTAAGCCGCCTCACCGGATGGCAGGAGGGGGCCATTCTTTCGGCTCACCGCGCCATCGCCGGTATCGCTGGCCATGTGAAAGGAACCGCGGCGGCAGCATGATGCTGAGCCGCCCAAACCCGGCAAGGAGTTTTTGGGATGAAGAAGGCATATATTGTTGCAGCGGCACTGGCCGGCCAACTGGCGTTCGCGGGCCAAGCCTCAGCCGCGGGCATAGAACGCCACACCAATCCGCCGCCCGCGATCATCCTGGACGGCGTGACCATTCCACCCAATTCCGAAATCGTGATCCTCAGCGGCGCGATTGCTTCCCCCATCGAGGAGGGGAAAACCGACAGTTTTGAGGCGTTCGGCGATACGCACACCCAGGCCGTCAACACCTTCACCAAGATAAAGGCTTCGCTGGCGAAAATCGGCTATTCCATGTCCGACATCGTGAAGCTGACCGTGTTCGTCGCCGGGGACCCGAAACTGGGCGGCAAGATGGATTTTGCCGGGTTCAACGCCGCCTATAAGGAATTTTTCGGGACGCCCGAAAACCCCAACCTCGCCGCCCGCTCCACAGTTCAAGTGGCGGGGCTGGCTGGTCCCTATTTCCTCATCGAGATAGAGGCGATCGCTGCAAAGGCTCCCGAAGGGAAATAGTCTGCGGGCGAGAGTTGCGCCCAGAACATCAGGGAACATCGAGTAGCGGCGCACAATCGGCGCCGCTACCTTCATTTCATGTCCTAACCTACGCGGTTCGCCACCAGATTATCGACAACCGACGGATCAGCCAAAGTCGAGGTGTCGCCAAGCGCTTGCGGAGAGATTTCCCCCTCCGCAATTTTGCGCAATATCCGCCGCATTATCTTGCCGGAACGGGTTTTGGGCAAGCCGGGCGCGAACTGCACGACATCCGGCGTTGCGATTGGGCCAATTTCCGTACGAACCCATTTGATTAGCGCTTTGCGCAACTCCTCGCTCGGCTCCTCATTCGCATTCAGCGTCACATAGGCGTAAATGCCCTGCCCCTTAATGTCGTGCGGCATGCCGACCACAGCGGCCTCCGCGACAGTTTCATGAAGCACCAGCGCGCTTTCCACCTCGGCCGTGCCCATGCGATGGCCGGACACGTTGATGACATCATCGACCCGCCCGGTGATCCAGTAATAGCCGTCAGCATCGCGCCGCGCGCCGTCCCCGGTCGTATATTTGCCGGGGAAAGTCGAAAAATAGGTCTGGAAGAAGCGATCATGATCGCCATAGACCGTCCGCATCTGGCCCGGCCACGACCGGGCGATGACGAGGTTGCCCTCACAGGCGCCATCGAGGATCTTGCCATCGCCGTCCACGATCTGTGGTTCGACGCCCGGCATGGGCAATGTTGCGCTACCCGGCTTGAGATCGGTCGCGCCGGGCATCGGCGCGATCATCGCTGCGCCTGTCTCGGTCTGCCACCAGGTGTCGATGATCGGGCAGCGCCCCTCACCCACAACGCTATGATACCAGCGCCAGGCTTCGGGGTTGATCGGTTCGCCCACCGTGCCGAGCAGGCGGATCGAAGACCGGTCCACCGAGGTAACGAAATCATCGCCCTCTTTCATAAGCGCGCGCAGCACGGTCGGCGCGGTGAACACCGTATGCGCCTTGTGCCGTTCGGCGACTTGCCAGATACGGCTTGGCGTCGGCCAGTTCGGCAACCCTTCATACATCAACGTCGTCGCGCCATTCGCGAGCGGACCGTAAACGATATAGGAATGGCCCGTCACCCAGCCGATGTCGGCCGCGCACCAGTAGACGTCGCCCGGCCTGTAATCAAAACACAGCTCATGCGTCAGGCTAGCCCATAGCAGGTAACCGCCAGTCGTATGCAGGACGCCTTTCGGCTTACCGGTCGAACCGGACGTATACAGGATAAAGAGCGGGTCCTCGGCGGACATAGGTTCAGCGGGGCATTCAGAAGAAACCTTTGCGGTTTCTTCGTCAAGCCATAGGTCGCGGCCCGGCTCCATCACAATCGCGCCGCCGGTCGCCTTCACGACGATCACCTTCCGCACCGAATTGCAATGCTTCAGCGCCTCGTCGACATTGGTTTTCAGCGGAACCTTCTTGCCACCGCGCCGGCCTTCGTCGGCGGTGATAACGATATTGGAATCGCAATCCGTAATCCGGCCGGCAAGCGCTTCCGGCGAAAACCCGCCAAACACGACGCTGTGTATGGCGCCGATGCGCGCACAGGCGAGAAGCGCGAAGGCGGCTTCCGGAATCATCGGCATGTAGACGGTGACCCGGTCGCCCTTCTTCGCGCCCGCGCCTTTCAGCACATTGGCGAAACGGCAGACATTTTCATGAAGCTCGCGATAGGTGAAGATACGCGGCGTTTCGCTGGGATCATCCGGCTCCCAGATAATCGCAACGTCATCAGCGCGTGTCGCCAGATGCCGGTCGATGCAATTGGCGGACACGTTAAGCACGCCATCGGCGAACCATTTGACGCCGAAATCGCCCTCGGCAAAGCTGCTCTCATTCGCCCTGGACGGCGGCGTCACCCAATCGAGACGGCGCGCCTGCTCCAGCCAATAGCCCTCACCATCGTCAAGCGAACGGGCATGATCGGCAGCGCGGCGATCCTTCGTCATCGAAGTGCCAGAGGACCATTCTGCGGGCACTGGAAAAAGATCTTCGGACATTTGCTGCTGCTACTCCTGGCCTAATAAGAAAATCCAAAACCAATCCACAATGTGCGCGGCGTGCCCAGATCCATTGATCCTCCGACATTGCGCGTCACGACAGTCGCGTCGAAAAGATTCTCTCCCCGCGCCGTCAGGGTCATGCCATGACCGAGCGGCAGTTTTACAACAGCATCCATCGTGAATGCATCCGGCAATATGTCGGTCTGCAGGTCATCCTCATATTGCTTCGCCACATAGCGTAGCGTGGTTGAGAGAGACGGTCCTGTTTCCGATTGCCAGGCGATAGTCGCGCTGGCGGCATGGCGCGGGGTCTGTGACGGGCGGAGGCCGTTGAACAACTGCCCCGGCGCCTTCACGGTGCTGTGGCTGTAGGCATAGGAGCCCGACAGAGACAATGCTGGCGTCAGGTGCGCGTTCGCCGTCACCTCCACGCCCTTGGCGACGATGGCGTCGACATTCTCGCGGATGCGGGTGATAGCGTCGATCGTCCGGTTGGAGATAGCGTTGTCCAGCCGGTTATAGAAGGCGGTGACGCCAAGGCTCACACCCTTCACCGGCGTCAGGTCGACGCCGGCCTCCACGCCCTTCAACTTCTCCGGCACCAGCGCTGCGTTCGCCCGCGTTGTGATCGGAAAGACCGTGAACGGGCGGTAGAGTTCGTTGAGGGTCGGCAGCCGGAAGCCGGTATAGCCCGCACCGCGCAGCGCCACCGCATCGCTCAGCCGAAGCAGAGCGCCAGCGCGGCCGCTGAACTGCCAGTCGCTGCGGTCGGCATAGCGCGTATCGCCGGTGACGGTTCCGGCCGGGTTGCGCGTTTCGAAGAAGCCGTCAGTGATCGTCCATCGGTCGGCGCGCGCACCGCCGGTCAGGATCAGGCGGCCGATCGTCCAGTCATCCTCGACGAAGAAGCCGGTGGTGCTCTGCTTTCCGCCCGCATGGCGACGCGCCGTCACCGGATTGGCCGCGAGATTGGCGTTATAGGCGACCTCATACATATCGCCGTTCGACAGGCGCGTATCGACGCCCACCCGCAGGACATGCGCATCCCCGATGGGCGGCCGGATTTCAATCTTGCCGCCCAGACCCGTCGAAGGCGTGTTGCGCTGGTCGAGCGACTTACGGAAAGTTGACGAGCTGATGACGATGTTACTGAAATTACGCGCCTGGATATAGGCTAGGGCATCCACCTTCCACGGCCCACGCGCGACGAAGCGGATGCTGCCATCCTGGCCCTGGCTCATGCTGTCCGCGCCTGCGAAGCGCAGTGTACGGTCGTCATGAAAAACTAGACCTCGAAACTGAACCTCCATGTCGGGGGCGAGTGGCGCGACGGCGCGCAGGCCGACCGACCAGCCATCATAGGCAGCGGGCGCGGTGGCGGCGACGCGCTGATCGCGCGGTGTTGTCAGGAAGCCATCGCCGCGGTCCCACCGGCCCGACAGCGAGATGAAGCCGTTGCCGACATCGGGCGTGAAGCTTGCCGAAACTTCGGTCGCGTCCTTGCTGCCGTAGAAGGCGCTGCCGGATACCGTGGGAAGCTCCTCCCGCGTGGCGCTCGCCAGCTCGATCGATCCGGCAACCGCCCCGGCGCCGAATGCGCCGACACCACCACCGCGCGTCACCCGCACCATGGAAAGCCGGTCAGGGACCAACGCGCTGAACGGGATATAGCCGAAGAAAGGATCGGCCATCGGAACACCGTCCAGAATCACCAGGGTACGGCTGGACGCATTGCCTCCAAGGGCGCGCAAGGTCGCGCCCTGCGCCGACGGGTTGGCCGAACGGCTGTCCGAACGGCGAAACTGCTGGAAGCCCGCAACATCGCCCAGCACGCTTTCAATCCGGCCGGATGCGGAATTGGTCAATCGATCACGATCTATCGTCACTGACCCATAGGCGGGCGTGCCGGGGGGCAGAGGCAGGCCCTGGCCAAGCACCACGATGTCCGAGCTTGTATCGACCGGCTCCTGAGCCATTGCGGAGCAAGAAACGGCAAAGCCTGAAAACAGGCAGAGAATTGCTGGCAAACTATCGGCCGGTTTCATCATTATCCTTACTGCTCCTCCCCTGGCCCTCCCCCTTACGAACGAAGGCAGCGCCCGTCGATAGGACACTGCCTCCAAACGCCATATTGTTCCTTGGGTCATGAAGCCGGTCGGCGACCCGCTCATTCGGGCACGGGCAGCGCCCAATTGCTACCGCTCGGAATATTCCCGCACGGTCCTTGCCAAGCTCATAGGGTCAAAGGGCTTGCTTATCACACCGATCGCACCGGCATCGACATAGCGGTTCATGTCGTCCTGCCGCGCGCTTGCCGTCACGAAAACAACGGGTACGGCGCGAACATCCTCCCGCGCCCGCATCGCGCCGAGCATATCCATGCCGGACATGCCGGGCATCATCATGTCGATCAGCGCAATGTCGGGAATCCAGCCATCGCGACCAAGCAGTTCAAGCCCCTCATACCCGGATTCGGCCAGTTTGACGTCCATGGCCTCATCCAGCCCCAGCGCCATTTCCACGATGATCCTGATATCCGGTTCATCATCCACATAGAGGATTTTCAGCCGTTCAGTCATAGGCCCTCCTCTCCCTTCCGACGCTCCACGATAGACAGCACAGTTTCGACAAGATTTGGCAACGAGCGTTTGGATTTCGTCAGCACCGCCTCAACATCCCGCGCCAGCGCCAATCCACCATCCTGTGCGGAATAGATGATGACGGGCGTCGCAGGCCCCTGCCGCGCGTTCAGATCAGCCAATATATCATGACCCGATCCATCCGGCAGAGCCAAATCTATGATCGCTATGTCCACCCGGTGCTCCGCAAGAAATGCACGGGCGGAGGCCACGTCGGTCGCCTGGGCTATCCGCGCAAGGCCGCTCAGCGCCTTGGCGGTGATTTCCAGCAGATCGCTGTCATCATCCACATGCAGCACCAGGGGGATATGCCCGGAGGTACGTTTGATGGCGGACTCGATCGCGTCACTCAGGCGCGCGGATTGTATCGGCTTTTCTATCCAGTCGATAATGTCGAGCGAGGCTGTCTGCGCCGCCTCCAGCGGCGGATCTTCACTGGAGATCGCGATGACCGGCAAATTCCGGGCGCGGGGATGCGACCGTATCACTCCCAAAAGGGGCAATGCGTCATCAGCGGCAAACTGAAAATCCAGGACCATCGCGACGTAGGACCGGCCCTCAATCGCCGCCAGCGCAGCCTCCGGTGAACTGACGGCATCCGCGCGGATCGCGCGCTCGGCGAAACCAGCGCTTATCGTTTCTGCGCCAACCGCATCGGCATAGACCAGCAGGCGGGGAGCACCGTTCAGGTCCTCCTGCCCGGTCAGAACATTCCATAGAGGAATGTTGAAGGCAAAGACGCTTCCTCCGCCAGCCGCATCCTCCAGCCAGATGTCGCCGCCATGATTCCGCACAATCTCACGCGAAATCGCCAGGCCAAGGCCCGTACCCTGCGTGGCGGAGGTCGAGGAGCCCAGCCCCTGAGCGAAGCGGGTAAACAAACGCTCCCTGAGACCGGGTTCAATGCCAGGTCCCTGATCCGCGACCCTGATGTTTGCATGGCTTCCCTGCGTTCCGCAGAGCACCGAGACAGTGGACCCTTCCGGAGAAAATTTTACGGCATTGGACACCAGATTGGTAACAACCTGTATAAGACGATCGCCATCGCCGCGAACGATGACGGGAGCATCGTTATCGCCAATCTCTATGCGAATATTCCGCGTGGCCGATAGACCGCGCATCGCATCCGCCGCCTTCTCCACGATCGTCCGAAGATCAAGCGGCTGGAAATCGAACGTCATCTGGCCGGACTGCAGTTTCTCAACATCCAGCAGATCGTTCACGATGCGGATAAGCCGGTTCGCATTGCTCTCCGCAATGACCACCAATCGCTGCGCGCCTGGCGCAAGCTCCTCCGCGACACCGCCGCGCAGCAGCCCCAAAGAGCCGACAATGGACGTAAGCGGCGTGCGAAGTTCATGGCTTACTGTGGACAGGAACTGGTCCTTCATCCGTTCGATTTTCTCTCGCTCGGAAATATCGCTGAACGATGTGACGATATGGATGCCATCCTCCAGAGGCATGACGCCCAACGTGATATCCACAGGCACGACGCTGCCATCGCTTCTGCGCGCCCCGACATTCGGGCGGGAGGGTTCGGCTATATGATCGCCGGTAACGCCCAGCCGGTCCAGAAAGGCCCCCTCTCCCGGCGCGATATTGGCGATGATGGAGATATCCCTGCGCAAAAGGTCCGTGGAGGGATAACCGAACAGATGTTCAGCCGCTGGATTGAGGATTTCCATGCTGCCGCTGGGATTGATCAATATCACCGGGCTTGGCGTATTCTTGAAGATCGCGGTCTGGCGGGTCAGGTGATCCATCGCTTGCCGCTGCGCGGTATAGCTGTCCCGGCGGCTTGCCCACAGCATATAGGCGATGATGAAGGCAGCCAATGAGGCAAGCGCCACGCCACCCCATATGATTTCAAGGGTGTGGACCGTCCGGTTGCTTTCCGATTCCAGATCCTGCGCAAGCGCCGCATTCCTTGCCATCACCATCTTGGACACATGCGTACGCAGCGCGTCCATAAGCTGCTTGCCGCGGCCATCCATGACCACGCTCGCCGCAGCATTTAGCCCCTGCCGCTGCCTGACGTCGATGACCCGCTTCATCTCGACAAATTTCTGGTCGATCAATTGGCGCAATATCTGGAGATCTCGCGCCGTTCCCGGCTCGTTTTTCAGTAATTGGCTGAGGTTGGCCAGCGTGCCGTCCATTTCGCGGAGCGCCTTATTATAGGGCTGCAGGAAATCGGGATTGCCGGTGATGACATAGCCGCGCTGACCGGTTTCTCCGTCCTTCATTTCCGAAAAGACCGATTCAATCGCCAGCCGCTGCCGGAAGGACAGATTGACGGCAGCGGTCGTATCCGCTGTGCGCCGATATTCAGTGCCAAACCATAACGCAGTCGAAACGAGTGCAATCGAGATAAGAGCGGCCACAAGCAGATTACGCCAGAGATTAGGCGTTCCACCGGCCATCATCACGTGCCCTTGTCCTCCGGATTGAAGAAGGCTCGAACCGCCAACATCGCCTGAAGCCGGTTATTAACCTCTAGCTTCCTGAATATTGCAGTCAAATGTGCCTTTATGGTTGCTTCGGAAAGATCCAGGTCGCCCGCAATCTGTTTGTTGAGATGCCCGCGCGCGAGCGCTGAAAGCACGCGCATCTGGGCGGTGGTAAGGCTCTCAATCCGTTCCTTCAGCTTTGTGAGGTCCCCTGTCGTCCCAAGATTCGCAGGGAAAACGATCTTCCCATTCAAAAGGGTTTCGATGGATCGCGCCAATTCATCGAGCGGCTGGGTTTTGGAAAGAAAGCCGGCGGCGCCGATAGCGCGCGCGGCAGTGACAATCGCCTCCTCATCATGGGCGGAAATGATGGCGATGGGCGTCGTGCCCAATACATGCTGCATCCGGAAGAAGCCGGAAAAGCCGTCACTGTCAGGCAACCGGTAATCCAGCAGCATCAATCGATAGGCTTTGTGCGCGCGTACCGCGCTTTCCGCCGCCTCTATGCTGTCGACCGCATCGACAATCATGCCCGGAAAGCGCGCACGAATTGCTATCTGCAATCCTTCGCGGACCAGCGGATGATCATCCGCCAACAATATTCGCCCCTCACGCACCATATTTTTGACCGCCTCAGCAGGTAGTGCCGCTTTTTCAAAAACATGCTCCCTTGACGAACGCCTGTCGAGGATTAATCAAGCAGATCGAACCAGAATGGCACTACTGGTGATTTTGAGGCGACAATGAGCCATCAAAGCGCGCTTACCGTCTTGAGCCATGACGACACACTGCAGCAGTGGATTACTGGCGTATTGGCGCCTTTCGGATGGTCGTGCTTGCAGGCTTCGAATAGGGAGGTTGCGGCGGCCCATGCAAAGGACGGCGCGGCGATCATCCTGCTGGACGGCGCTGCAGGCGCAAAAACCATAGCCGCTGCGATCACCGAAATACGCGCATTGCCAGGTTTCGCTGCTGGAATACCCGCCATTTTGTATGCGGAGGCCGATTTTGAGCCTGTGGGCGGCCTGAACGATCGGATCGATCCACCGTTGGACCAGGCCCGGTTCATGACCATGCTGGAAAATTGGAGCGGGCCAGTGGCGGACCATGCCTTCCGGGATGCCGAAAACCCGCAATATCGGATGGTCCGGCTGGCTGGACGGAAGCGCGCCGCTTCGCTGTTTGCCGGTTTCGCCCGCTCGCTTACGGAAGCGTTGAATGCTCTGGACGAGGGACAGAATATCGGGCGTATCGCGCATAATATTGCGGGCATGGCGGGCACCATGGGATTTGCCGCGCTAAGCAAACAATGGTCCACGGTCGATCATGGAGATTTGTCGGCCCTTCCGGCCGCCCATGAAGCCGCTCGCAAAGTGCTCGAAAGCCTCAACCGGAACGCGTAATCCCCTGTAAAAAAGGAGCAGCGAACTAGACGTTAGTCGAACTGTACCCTTTTTGTTCCAATTGTTGCTGAATTTGTTAACTCCGAAAGCCCCTTCATTCCCCGGTATTCCAGCGGGAACATTGAATGCGGGCGGTTATAACAGGGAAATGGCGGCAAAGGGCGCATGCTTCGGCATTCTGCGCGGCCTTTTTGCTGTGCGCCGCGTCCCCGCTCCACGCACAGGCATCGGCCGGCGCCCAGATCACCAATGTCGCATCGCTCCATTTCGCCGTGGATGGCGAGAACGCCAGCATTTCCTCAAATCTGGTCGCCACGCGCGTTGGCGAGATATTGGATGTCAGACTGCAGGCGCTGGGCACCGGCACGGTTGAGGTATCGACCGGGGAGGCGGATCGCGGCATTCCCTTCCTGCTCACCAACAGCGGCAATGGCAACGAAGCCTTTGTCCTGAGCGCCACGGCGGGCGGCGCGGCATTGCCCGCCAGCACTTTGTTCATCGATGCCGACCGCAACGGCGAATTCGATCCGGCGATCGATACGGCCATTGGCGCTGGTGGAACAACGCCGGGCATTGGCCCCGGCGCAACCCTGCAACTTCTCGTCATCATCCCCGCGTCGAATCAGGCCGGTGCGGGGGTCATCTCGCTTCACGCCCAGTCCGCCACGGGCACCGGCGCACCCGGCACGACCTTCGCCGGGCGTGGCGACAATGGCACTGACGCAGTTGTCGGATCGACGTCTGCGGCCGCCACAGCGGAAACCCCTTTCACTGCGACCGAAGCCGACGCCAGCGTCGTCAAGTCGCAGCAGGTCGTCGCGCCCGATGGAACCTCCTCCCCCGTGTCGGGCGCGACGATCACCTATCGGCTGGAAGTCATTACCCGTTCCGCAGCGCGGCTGACTGCGGCGCAACTGTCCGACCCCATTCCTGCAGGCACAACCTATCTGCCCGGATCGCTCAGCATTGACGGCGCAGCGCTCAGTGACGCCGCCGATGCCGACAATGGCCGTTTCGACGGCTCCTCCATCCTTGTTGCCCTTGGCGACATTGATCAGCCCACGACCCGCGTCGTGACATTCCAAGTGAAAATCCAATGAACAGGATATCCATCATGCGCTTTCCAATTGGCCTGTGCACGGCGCTCGCCGCACTGACGGCGACAGCCCCGGCCTTTGGCGCCGGACTGACCGTTACCAACACCGTTTTCTCGCAGCAGCGATCGACCGCCCCCGACGGCACGACGAAGATCGCACTGACCCCCGCCACACGGGTCACGCCGGGCGACCGCGTTGTCTATCAACTCGCTTACCGCAATGGCGGGGCGCAGCCGATCGAGGGCTTGACCCTCAACAATCCACTACCGGATGCGCTGACCTATCGCGGCCCGGCGCAGGGATCGCCCGCGCCCGAAGTATCGGTAGACGGCAAGACCTACGGCCCTCTCGCGACGCTTAAAGTGCGCGGCGCAGACGGCGCCTGGCACGCTGCGCGGCCGGAAGATGTCACCCATGTCCGCTGGCGCATCGCCAACGCCCTGCCCGCAGGCGCGGCCGGCAAAGTCGCTTTCGAAGCCGTTCTGAAATGACCGAACGGGTCTTCCCCACATCCCAACCACGTAGCGTCGCATCGATTGTGAATCAGGAGGTTTCAGTGTTCAAGGCAATCACACAGATTGCAATGCTGTCAGCGGCGGCCGCCATTTCGGCCTGGAGCGGCGCAGCACAGGCGGCCGGCACGACTGCCGGCACCAGCATCGCGAATACAGCGAGCGTCACCTATACCGTCGGTGGCTCCACCCAGACGGCGCAATCAAACACCGCAACTTTCCTGGTCGACCGCAAGGTCAACCTGACGGTTACGGAAGTCGGCGGCACGGCGACCTCTACTGCGATCGGCGCAACGGATCAGGTCACCACGTTTCAGGTCACCAACCTCACCAACGCCGTGCAGGATTTCATCCTGACGGCGGAGCAGCAGGTCATCTCCATCCCGATGCTGGGGACCGACAATTTCGACGTCACCAACATGCGCGTGTTCGTCGATTCGAACGGCAACGGCACCTATGATGCAGGCGTCGACACCGCGACCTACGTGGACGAACTTGCACCGGACGCCTCGGTAACCGTCTTCATCGTCGCCAATATCCCGAACACGCCCGGTGCGGACGTTGCGATCGTCTCACTCGTCGCACAGGCGGCGGCGGGCGGTCAGGGCGGGACTCAGGGCGCCGCGTTGACTGCGACATCCCTGCTGACCGCAGATTCGCCGACCACTGTCGACATTGTCTTCGCCGATGCCGCCGGTCCCTACATTGATCCGGCGCGCGACGGCAAAGGCCGCGCCTTCGACAGCTACAAGATCGCGACCGCCGCCATTTCCATGACCAAGACGGCAACGGTTGTCAGCGATCCGTTGAATCTCGGCATCAATCCGAAGGCGATCCCCGGCGCAGTGATCGAATATTGCCTTACCGTCAGCAATGCCGGTCCCGGCACCGGAACCGGCGTGGTTCTGGCCGACGCCGTGCCCTCCGGGACCACCTACATCTCCAATTCGCTGACGGTCGGAACGCCGGGTATCGCGGGCGCCTGCACACTGCTCGGCACGACGGAGGATGACGACACCAGCGGCGCTGACGAGAGCGATCCCTATGGCGGGTCGTTCGACGGAACCACGGTCAAGGCGAACATTCCGACGCTCAGCGTGAATGTGCCGCTCGCCGCCTCCTTCCGCGTCACCGTCAACTGACGAATCGCAAAGGCATGGTCTGGTCCCCGGCGCATTCGACGATGCGCCGGGGACGGAGCGGATAATGCGAAAACTCCTCCATCTTCTCCGCGTCGTCGCTGCCCTGATGGGCCTGGCCGCGCTCCTCATCACGGGGAGCGCGTTCGCGCAGACGCGGATCGAGAATGTGGCGACGCTAAGCTTCGGCACGTCTGGGGGTCAGAAAAGCATTCAGTCCAATCGTACCTCTTTGGAACTTCCGCGTACCAAATATCCAACCAAATTGAGCTTCCGCCGTCTTCCGGCGGGATATCAGATCAATTATCCCACGCTAAAGTGCGAAAAGGATCCTCTGCGGTTCACGCCGAACAGCCTCGATGCGGACCAGTTGGCCAGCGCATCCCCCCTGAAATCGCTGGACATCGACAATCCCCTAGTGATCGTCCTCGAAAACAAGGGCGATAATCACAATCCGGCCGCGCGCGAGACATCGACGGTGATCGCGGAAAGCGGCTCCCGCCAGAGCCAGATCGTCCTGATGGAGACGGGCAACGACACCGGCATATTTGCCGGAGCGATGCCGCCGAACAGCCGTCGCACGGGCATCGCCAACGAATGCGACATCACGCAGGGCAAGAAATCTCAGCTCACCGTCTATTATCCGGGCGACGAGGACAGCTTGGCCTCCTCCGGCTCGCTGTTGATCGATCCCGAAGGGCATGTTTTCGATTCCCGTACCGCCGCGCTGATCGACGGCGCCATCGTAACGCTGATCGACGATGCAACCGGCCTTCCCGCCGCACAGGTTTATGGCGACGATGGCGTCAGCACCTATCCGAACCGGGTGGTCACTGGATCGATGGTAACGGACGCCGGCGGGTGGAACTATTATTTCGAAAAAGGCACATTCCGCTTCCCGCTCGCGCCGCCTGGACATTATAGGTTAAAAATCGAGCCTCCGGCTGGTTATACTGCTCCTTCGGTGGTGAAACCGGAGGAAATTGCGTCTCTCCAGGGACCGGAAGGCGCCTTCATCATTGTCAATGCCTCCTATGGAGGCTCCTTTGAATTGAAAGACCCCGATCCGGTCAGGATCGACATACCGCTCGACCGGCCAACCGGTTCAGAAATAACCCTAGAGAAAACCGCATCGGTTCGTCAGGCGTCGCCTGGCGATTTTGTGCAATATCGCCTGCGCATGACAAACCGCAGCTCAGCGAGCGTTGCCTATGCGCCAGCCATTGACGATACCCTGCCCAGGGGACTCCGCTACAAACGCGGTTCAACACGCGGCTCTGCGGAGCCGGAGGTGTCAAGCGACGGCCGAACGCTGCATTTTGCCGGTGCAGACCTTCCCGCCGGTGAAGCGCGCGACATCCGCTATGTTGTCGAGATCGCGCCGGGCGCGCCCGCGGGGGAAGCGCTCAATCGCGCGGTCGCCATCAGCAATGGCGCAGCCAGCAACGAAGCGAGCGCGTCTGTCCGCATCAAGTCGCTGCTGTTCACGGACGCCCTGACGATCATCGGAAGGGTTACTGAAGGGGATTGCGGCGATCCGCTGAAAGACCGCAAGGGCGTTCCCGGCATACGCCTGATCATGGAGGACGGCACCTTCGTGATCACCGACCGGGATGGCCTCTACCATGTCGAGGGCGTACGGCCCGGCACCCATGTTGTCCAGATCGACCAGCGCAGCATCCCCGCCACGCATGAGGCCGTCGCCTGCGACAGCGACACGCGTCAGGCAGGCAGCGCCATCTCCCGTTTTGTCGATGCGGGCGGCGGCAGCCTCAATCGCGTCGGTTTCCAGCTTCGCCGGACGGGCAAGGCTGCGGACCCGAAGCTGAGCGCCCTCCCCATCGAGGCGCTTGCCGATGCCGATGCCGCCGGGAACAAACCCGATTGGCTCGCTGGGCAGACGCCGGGCATCGACTGGCTGTTCCCGCTGGCAGATCACAACCCGCGCGCGCCCGCCCTGCGCGCCGTCATCAAGCATCTGCCCGGCCAGCGCGTTGCGCTGCGCCTCAACGGCGCTATCGTCGATCCGCTGACCTTCGACGGCACGGACACCAACGACGCGACCGGCGTCGCCGTGTCGGTCTGGACCGGCCTGCCGCTTGGCGAGCGTGACAATGTGCTCGATGCGCAGGTGCTGGACGCCTCCGGCGCGGTGGTTCAGACGCTCCAGCGGACTATCCATTACGCCAATCAGGCGGTCCGGGCGACCTTCGTGCCGGAAAAGTCTCGCTTGGTTGCTGACGGCCTTACCCGCCCGCTGATCGCCGTGCGCCTGACCGACCGCGACGGCAAACCCGTTCGCGCGGGCACGATGGCCCCCTTCTCGGTCGACCAGCCCTACACCGCCGCGCAAGAGGCTGAATTGCAGCAGGGCCGCCAACTCGCCGGTCGCGAAAAGACGAGCGCCACCGCCCGCGTGGTTGGGGATGAGGGCATCGCCTTCATCGCGCTGGAACCCACCACCCAGGCAGGCGCAGCCCATGTCACTGTCACGCTGCAGGATCAGGGCATCACCCAGACCAGCGAGTTCCGCCCCTGGCTGGCCGCATCGATGCAGGATTGGGTCATTGTCGGCTTCGGCAAGGGCACGGTCGGCTATGACATGCTCAAGTCCCGCTCCAGCGCTCTACCCAAGGGCGAACGCAACCAAGTTGTGACGGACGGACAACTCTCTTTCTACGCCAAGGGTCAGGTTAAGGGCTCCTGGCTGCTCACCATCGCCTATGACAGCGACAAGAAATATGATCCCGACCGCGGCCTGCTGGGCACGATCGATCCTGATCGCTACTATACTGTCTATGGCGACGGCAGCCGCCAGATGTTTGACGCGGCCACCCGTCGCAAACTCTACCTGCGGCTGGAGCGCCGGGAATTTTACGCCCTGTTCGGCGATTTCGAAACCGGCTTGGTCGACACCAAACTGACCCGTTACAGCCGGACGCTGAACGGCGTGAAGGCCGAATATCAGGGCAAGCGGATCACCTTCAACGGCTTCGCCGCCAATAGCGACCAGCTCTATGGGCGCGATGAAATTCAGGGCAACGGCCTGTCCGGCCCCTACCGCCTCTCCGGCCGCGCCATCGTGCCCAACACGGACAAGATCCGCATCGAGGTGCGCGACCGCTTCCGGTCCGAACGGATCATCGACAGCAAGCAGCTCACCCGCCACATCGATTATGACATCGATGCCGACGCGGGCACGATCCGTTTCCGCGAACCGATCCTCAGCCGCGACGCTGATCTCAACCCCATTTTCATCGTCGTTGACTATGAAACCTATGGCGGCCGCTCGCGCAAATTCGCCGCTGGCGGCCGCGTCGCCACCCGCTTTGCCGATGGCAAGGTGGAGGTCGGCGCCAGCCTGATCCGCGACGAAACCATCGGCAGCGCGACAGTCGGCGGCGTCGACATCAAGGCGCGCGTCACCCCCAACACGGAAATCCGCGCAGAGGCGGCGTCGGGCGGTGGCGGCGGCATCGGCGAGGGCCGCGCCTGGCTGGCCGAGGTGGAGCATCATGGCCGCGTGATAGACGGCACCGCCTATGTCCGGCAGCAGGGCGAGACTTTCGGCGTTGGCCAGCAGAATGGCGGCGAGACCGGCACCCGGAAATTCGGTGTCGATGGCCGCGCTCGCCTGTCAGACCGGATCAGCATCGCTGGATCGGCCTGGCATCAGGACAATCTGGAGGATGCGGGCAGCCGCACCGCAGGAGACGTCCGCGCCGAATATCGCCGGGACAAAGGGCTGCTCTACGCCGGCGCGCAGATTGCGTCCGACACCACCCTGTCTGGCGAGAAACGCGAGTCAAAATTGCTGATGCTGGGCGCAACCCAGCGCTTCTTCGGCCAGAAGCTGGAGATCAAGGGCGAGACCCAGTTTGCCCTTGGCGGCGCAGATGACAGCGTTGATTTCCCCGTTCGCCACACGGTCGGCGCGGCCTATGAAATCCGCAACGGCATCCGCATACTGGCCGAGCATGAGATCGCGGAGGGCGACAAGTTCAAGGCGCACAGCACGCGCTTCGGCTTCGATGTCGCCCCCTGGACCGGCGCGAAGCTGCTCAGCACGCTCAATCAGGAAGCCATTGGCGAGAATGGCCCGCGCACCTTTGCGCAATATGGCCTCAGCCAGTCGCTGCCGATCGGCAAGAGCTGGACCATCGACGCAACGCTGGACGCCAGCAAGACGGTGAAGGGGCGCATTCCGACCGGCGATATCATCAATCCTTTCCACCCCGCCGCATCGGGCGGATCGCTCGGCCAGGAACAGATCAACGGCGATTATCAGTCCGCCACGATCGGCGGCACTTACCGCGCAGACCGCTGGTCCTGGAATGGCCGCCTGGAATATCGCACCGGCAGCGAATCCGATCGTTGGGGCGTCACCACCAATGTCCTGCGCACATTGGGCGAGGGCAAGACAATCGCCGCCGGACTGCGCATGTATAAGGTGAAGGACAAGGACGGGGCCGTTGCCTCCTTCGCCTCCGCCGACATCGCCATTGCCTATCGCCCGCTGGACAGCCGCTGGTCGCTGTTGGAGCGTTTTGAACTCCGTCACGACCGCGCCGACGCTGGCATCTCCAATAATAATGCGCTTGGCGTACCCTCCTTCGCTGACGGTGACCAGACGACCACAAGGGCGATCAACAACATCGCCATAAACTATCGTTCCGGCGACGAAGGCGCTGGGCACGGGCTGGAGGTCAGCCTCTATTATGGCGCGAAATATGTCCGGGGACGCTATGCCGATGATGTCTATGATGGCTTCATCGACGTGATCGGAACGGAAATCCGCAAGGATATCGGCAAGCATTTCGATGTCGGCTTCTCTGGCAGCATGCAACACGCCTGGAAGGACGGCGCGAAATCGTTCAGCTTCGGCCCGTCGGCCGGCGTTTCCCCGGCGCAGAATGT
The DNA here is from genome assembly GCF_001757355.1 of Sphingobium phenoxybenzoativorans. Lineage (GTDB taxonomy): Bacteria > Pseudomonadota > Alphaproteobacteria > Sphingomonadales > Sphingomonadaceae > Sphingobium > Sphingobium phenoxybenzoativorans. The sequence continues at coordinate 34,451 of NZ_MINO01000013.1, read as the reverse complement.
CTGGATAACCGCAGGCTATAATATCAGCGGCTATCGCGACCGCGATTTCGAAGCCGACCGCTACACCCGCCAGGGACCCTATGTGACCATGCGCATGAAGTTGGATCAACTCTCGCTGCGCGCTGCGTCGAGAATGGTGACCGGAGCAAACCGGTAAGCCCGCATAAGGGTGTGTCAGTCTCTCGATTGAGCAGCGCTGCAGCAGGTTAGCGCAACTGGTCCGCCGCATCTGACAAAGCTCAAGGCCGACGGCTGTCGAACCTCGCTTATCTGCAGAACCGCTGCCTTATGGTCACGCTCCTGATGCGCAGTCCAAAGAGCCGATGCCCATTATCGAACAATCTCATGCGAATAACCAAGGCGGCACAGATATGCTGTTGCACCATATAGGCTCTTATGTTGTCCACACCTTCAGTGGGTTAAAAATAACCAGAACCGGAAACAGATATATTCGGATAAATTTTATATAGTGTATTATCCATATAGGACTTTTCCTCATGGCGGCGAAGCCATTTCCGGCTTCCCAATATTCCGATTAATGCAAAGCTGTAACCTGCCAAATCCTGCTTGTCCCGGCGGACATGGCCTGTTCATCTGCTAGGGTGGAAGAAATCCGCACAGCCAGATTCGTCGGCTGGCAACAGGAGAGATAAATGCGAATTTCATCATTGGGGATCGCGAGCGCTATAATGCTTCTGGCTGGCGCCAGCCCCGCTTTCGCCAAGGACATAAACGTCCAGATGAAGAATCAGGGCGCGGATGGAGTGATGGTTTTCGAACCGTCATTCGTGAAGGCCGCCGTTGGCGACGTCATCCATTTTCTCCCCACTGACCCATCGCACAATGCCGAAACAATGCCGGACATGCTGCCCGCTGGGGCCGCGCCGATGAAGGGCATGATGAACAAGGAGGCAGTGCTGAAGGTCACCAAGCCCGGCCTGTATGGCATCAAATGCCTGCCGCATTATGCGATGGGCATGGTCGCGCTGATACAGGTTGGCTCAGCCACGCCGGCTGACCTCACGAAAGCCAAGGCAGTGAAGCTGCCGCCCTTTGCCGCAAAGCGCATGACAGCCAACCTGGCCAAAGTGAAATAGACGGGCCGCAGCCCCGCCGCATTAGCCTCAATTCGCGTACCAGCATGCCGGAAGGACGACTTCTGGCAGATGCGGCTCTGTGGTTGCGTCCAGAGGATGCGGGAAAGGCCCCGTTGAAGGGGTAAAGCTGCCCCGATCCCTGCGCAGAAAGGTAAACTCCATGACCGGCGGGATGGCGATCCCGCCGCGGCTGACTGCGGTCAGTGAATTGTTGGGGTGGATGTGAACGATATGGTGCGTTCTCAGCAGCCGGTCGAACACGCCGCCAATCTCGCTGAGACCGAAGGGCGTATGCATGTTCCCCAGATGATGAAATTCGATCGTCATGATCCGGAAGCGGGATAATAGATCATCGGAGATAGCGCTTAATACACGGTATTCCGCCCCCTCAATATCCATATCGAGCAGCAGGTCCTCGCCAGGGCGGATGTCACGGCAGAGGTCGTCCATGGTGATGCGATCATCACCCGTGAAGGAATCGACCGATTTCTTGGTGAAGGTAAAGCGATCGTGCCGGGCGGGTGGGCCATCCGCCGCCGCATCGGCGATGAGCACGTCCAGCCCCAGGTCGGCAACGGCTTCGTCAAAGGTGCATTCGATCCATACGCCCGGCGAAATGCATGCCTTTATGCCTTCCAGATCATCCGGGATCAGATATCCGCCGCCATTCGCACCGCCAAGGCGGCGCAAGGGAATGGATGATTGCATCGGCCGCATGCGCCGGACGAGCGCCGCCACTTCGCCAAGTTCGGCCGTACGCTCGGACCAGAACCCTTTTTCGAGCATGAAATTGCGGGCTTGACGGAGCATCGGCCGGGCTTTCCATAAGCAGGTCAGGAAATGATGACCCGCTCATGCGGAATCCGGCGGCGTTTCGAAAGCGTTTTGATGCCGCCCTTCTGCGGCATCTGTATCAACTTAGGTCACGGCTAGGATAGTAACAGTTGGCCAAAGTTTTTCTTATTAGATGTTTGTAAGACGATCCTGATAGTGGCCGCTGACAGTTTCCCAGAAGGTTGCCGCTCATGAATTCCGTTTCCGCCGTCCCGTCTCCCTCGTCGCTGACTCACCTGCAGCGGCTGGAATCAGAGGCGATCCACATCATGCGGGAAGTCGTGGCGGAGGCCGAGCGGCCAGTCATGCTCTACTCCGTGGGGAAGGACAGCGCCGTGATGCTGCATCTGGCGAAGAAGGCCTTCTATCCCTCACCCCCGCCCTTCCCCCTGCTTCATGTCGATACGACCTGGAAATTCCGCGACATGTACGCGCTCCGCAACAAGGCGGCCGCTGCGGCGGGCATGGAGCTTCTGGTCTATCAGAACCCGGAAGCATTGGAGAAAGGCATCAACCCCTTCGACCATGGTCCGCTTCACACCGATATGTGGAAAACCGAAGGGCTGAAGCAGGCGCTGGACAAATATGGCTTCGATGCGGCCTTTGGCGGCGCGCGGCGGGACGAGGAAAAGAGCCGGGCGAAAGAACGCATCTTCTCCTTCCGGACCGCGTCGCACCGTTGGGATCCCAAGGCGCAGCGGCCGGAGCTATGGCATCTCTACAACGCCCGGAAATCCAAGGGCGAGAGCATGCGGGTATTCCCCATCTCCAACTGGACCGAACTGGACATCTGGCAATATATTCATCTGGAGGGGATCGAGATCGTTCCGCTCTATTTCTCCGCGCCGCGCCCCACGGTCGAACGGGACGGCATGTTGCTGATGGTTGATGATGACCGCTTCCGCCTGAAGGAAGGCGAAGTGCCGGTGGAACGCTCGATCCGCTTCCGCACGCTGGGCTGTTATCCGCTGACCGGCGCTGTCGAGAGCGAGGCGAAAACCCTGCCGGAAGTGATCCAGGAAATGCTGCTGACCACCACATCGGAACGGCAGGGCCGCGCTATCGACCGCGACGCCGGGGACGCCAGCATGGAGAAAAAGAAGCAGGAGGGGTATTTCTGATGAGCGAGACCCTCACGCCTGAGCCAATCTACCAGACGGATGCGCTGATCGCAGCGGACATCGACGCCTATCTGGACGTGCACCAGCACAAGACGATGCTGCGCTTCATCACCTGCGGGTCAGTGGACGACGGCAAATCGACGCTGATCGGGCGCCTTCTCTATGACAGCAAGATGATCTTCGAGGATCAGCTCGCCGCGCTGGAGGCGGACAGCAAGCGCGTGGGTACGCAGGGGCAGGAGATTGATTTCGCCCTCCTGGTGGATGGCCTCGCCGCCGAACGGGAACAGGGCATCACCATCGATGTCGCCTACCGCTTCTTCGCGACGGAGAAACGCAAGTTCATCGTCGCCGACACGCCGGGACATGAACAATATACCCGCAACATGGTGACCGGCGCTTCGACTGCCGACCTCGCCATTATCCTGATCGATGCGCGCAAAGGCGTTTTGACCCAGACCCGTAGGCACAGCTTCCTCGCGCACCAGATTGGCATCCGCAACATTGTCCTGGCGGTGAACAAGATGGATCTGGTCGATTATGATCAGGCTGTTTTCGACGGGATTTTGAAGGACTATACCGAATTTGCCCGCTCGATCGGCATTTCCAGTTTTGTCGCCATGCCGATCTCCGGATTCAAGGGCGACAATATAACCGGCCTGAGCGCAAATACGCCCTGGTATTCCGGGCCCTCGCTTATGCAGCACCTGGAAACGGTGGAGGTCGACGCCACCATCGATGCGCGCAAGCCATTCCGCATGGCGGTCCAATGGGTGAACCGGCCGAACCTGGACTTCCGGGGATTTTCCGGCCTGATCGCCAGCGGATCGATCCGCCCTGGCGATGCCGTGCGCATCCTGCCGTCCGGCAAGACGAGCACGGTCAAGCGGATCGTGACGCTCGGCGCTGATCTGGACCATGCGATTGCGGGGCAGTCCGTTACCCTGACGCTGGCCGACGAAGTGGATTGTTCCCGCGGAGACGTCATTGCCAGCGCCGATAGCCCGCCGCAGGTCGCAGACCAGTTCGAGGCGACGATTGTTTGGATGGACGAGGCGGAGATGCTGCCCGGCCGCCCCTATTGGATGAAGATCGGCGCACAGACCGTGACCGCGACGGTCCAGCAGCCCAAATATCAAGTCAACGTCAACACGATGGAGCAGTTGGCGGCAAGGACTTTGGACCTGAACGCCATCGGTGTCGCCAATCTGTCGACGGACCGGCCGATCCCTTTCGAAGCCTATGCCGATAATCGCGATCTTGGCGGGTTCATCCTGATCGACAAGATGACCAATGCCACAGTCGCGGCGGGCATGCTCCACTTCTCCCTGCGCCGCGCCGACAATATCCATTGGCAAGCGGTGGACATTACCAGGGAGGCGCACGCCGCGCAGAAGGGGCAGTCGCCCAAGCTGCTCTGGTTCACGGGGCTGTCCGGGTCGGGCAAGTCGACAATCGCCAATATCGTTGAAAAGAAGCTCCATGCGCTTGGCCGCCACACCTTCCTGCTCGATGGCGACAATGTGCGTCATGGGCTTAACAAGGATCTGGGCTTCACCGACGCCGACCGGGTGGAAAATATCCGCCGCGTTGGCGAGGTCGCCAAGCTGATGACCGACGCGGGCCTTATCGTCATCACAGCCTTCATCTCCCCCTTCCGCTCGGAGCGCGAGATGGTGCGGCAGATGTTGCCGGTGGGCGAGTTTGTGGAGGTGCATATCGACACCAGCCTCGCCGAAGCGGAAAAACGGGACGTGAAGGGTCTTTATGCAAAGGCGCGGGCAGGACAGCTCAAGAATTTCACCGGCATAGACAGCCCCTATGAGGTGCCCGAAAAGCCCGAAATCCGTATCGACACGAGCAAGCTGGATGCCGAAGCCGCCGCCGACCTGATCGTGGAGCGCGTCATCGGGATATGGAGTCCCGACCTTTGAGCATGGGCGACGCAGAACTAGCGGCCCATCTTGCGGAGACCGCTGGCCGCATCCTGATGGAAGTCCGCGCATCGGGCATCTTCAGCCCCAAGGCGCTGGGCAAGGCGGGGGACCTGACCGCAAACCAGTTCCTTGTGGCAGCGATCAGGGAAGCGCGCCCGGATGACGGCCTGCTGTCCGAGGAGAGCAAATGCGACGGCTCCCGCCTTTCCAAATCGCGGGTGTGGATCATCGATCCTATCGACGGGACACGCGAATATGGGGAGGCGCGATCCGATTGGGCCGTGCATGTGGCGCTGGCGGTGGATGGCAAACCCGTCATCGGCGCGGTCGCCCTGCCCGGCCTTGACGGCGGGATTGTGCTGAGAACGGATCGGCAAAGGGCGTTGCCGGCTGGCGCGCACCCGCCGCGTATGGTCGTGTCACGCACCCGGCCTGCACAAGAAGCCCTTGCAGTGGCCGAGGCGCTGGGCGCGGAATTGATCCCGATGGGGTCGGCTGGCGCAAAAGCCATGAGCGTTGTGCGGGGCGAAGCGGAAATCTATCTGCACACGGGCGGCCAATATGAGTGGGATAGCTGTGCGCCTGCCGCCGTGGCTGCCGCTCACGGCCTGCATATATCCCGCGTCGATGGATCGCCGCTGATCTACAATCAGGAAGACGTGTATATGCCCGACCTTCTGATCTGCAGAAAGGAATGGGCCGATCGGGTTCTGGAACTGGTCAGCGCCCCGGCCGCCTGACTGGCGGGCCGGTGACGCTTGCCAGACCAATGATCAAACGCGCTCGATCACCATCGCAATACCCTGGCCGCCCCCGATGCACATGGTGATCAGACCATAACGGCCGCCCGTGCGGGCAAGTTCATAAGCCGCCTTCACGGTCAGGATAGCTCCCGTGGCGCCAACCGGGTGCCCCAGCGAGATGCCCGATCCGTTCGGATTGACCTTTTCAGGATCAAAACCCAGCGTCTTGGACACGGCGCAGGCCTGGGCAGCGAAAGCCTCATTCGATTCAATAACGTCCATATCAGACAGTGACAGACCCGCCCGCTCAAGCGCGATCGGCACCGCCTTTATGGGACCGATTCCCATCACATGGGGATCGACACCCGCATGGCCCCAGCCAAGGATGCGAGCCATCGGCTTAAGGCCCCGTTCTTTCACTGCCTTGCCGGACGCGAGCACCACCGCAGCCGCGCCATCGTTGATGCCGCTGGCGTTGCCCGCCGTTACCGAGCCATCCTTTTTGAAGGCCGGGCGGAGGCCAGCCAGGCTCTCGGCCGTCGTTTCCGCGCGAACATGCTCATCCGCATCAAACAGACGAACGCCCTTGCGCTCCTTGATCTCAACCGGAAGGATCTGATCGGCAAAACGGCCCTCCGCCTGAGCGCGCGCGGCGCGGGCATGACTGTCTGCGGCGGCCACATCCTGCGCCTCACGACTGATATCATATTCCGCCGCCACATTTTCCGCGGTGATCCCCATATGGAACCCTTCGAACGGATCGCTGAGCGTCGCAATCAGGGCGTCCACCATCTCGATGGCGCCCATTTTCTGGCCAAAACGCGCGGCCGAGACGTAATGAGGCGAACGGCTCATCACCTCCGCGCCACCGGCGACCGCAATATCCGCCTCTCCCAGAGCGACCATTTGCGCCGAAGATATGATTGCCTGAACCCCCGAACCGCACAGGCGATTGAGCGTGAGCGCAGGCGCTTCCACAGGAATCCCGGCCTTGATGGCTGCGACCCGCGACATGTAGGCGTCCTGGGGAACGGTGGGAATGACCTGACCCATGACGACATGCTGAACGTCGGTTGGTTGAACGCCGGCGCGGTTGACCGCCTCCGCAATCACCTTCGCGCCGAGGTCCGCTGGAGCAAAATCCTTGAGGCTGCCGCCAAAGTCGCCAATGGCCGTGCGAACGCCCGAAACAATGTAGATTGGTTCCATCTCTGCCTTTTCCTCAAGGTCTGCAAAACGGGGATGCCCCAAAGCCGGACTCGGCTCGGACACCGGAAAGACCGCGAACTGCGATATTCATCGCCCGTAAGATACTACGGATATGGAGAGTTTTTGCGGCAATGCAATCCGACACGGGCATGGTAACCGCGTGGAAGGAAACCATCCTCCCCGATCGAGCGATGCCGGCAAAGGAAACGGCCCGCGCCTTATCCAGCGCGGGCCATTTCATCATAGATTAATCAGAAAATGCGTTCGCCGATACGCACGGTGTCGCCAGGGAAAATCGGCGTCGCGGCGGTGACCGAAATCTCGACTTCGGTGGCGGTGCCCGCCCGGCGTACGAAAATCTTGCGCTGATTGGCGCGATAGGTAAGGCCGCCCGCAGTCGCAATCGCGCTTACAGCGGTAAGCCCGGCCTGATAGGGATATGCGCCCGGCTTCTGAACTTCGCCCAGAATGTAGAATGGCCGGTACTCGATGACTTCGGCGCTGACGTTCGGATTGACGACATAGCCGCCATTTTTGAGCTGCGCCGCAAGATTCTGCTGGAATTGATCAAGCGTCAGGCCAGCCGCCTTCACCTGCCCAACCAGCGGGAACGCGATGACGCCGCTGTCGGAAACCAGGAACTCGGCGCTCAGATCCGTATGGCCGAATGTGATGACTCGCAGCTTGTCGCCAGCGCCCAGCTTATATTGCTGCATGGACCCTGCAGTCACTTCTGTTGTCGAGGATGGTGGCAGAGTACCTGATACACAAGCGGAACAAATCGCAGCCAGCAAGACCACGGTTCCGGCTCTCCAGTAAACACTCCCCGCCTGTTTCGATGTCGCTTTAAGCATTTGATTTACCCATTCCCGATATTTGCTACAGCAGCATCCTTATTGCACTGCGTTATCATGCGGTGCAATAGATTGCGGCGCGATGCGCTAGGTAGCAGGGACATGTGTCATTCCTGAACATGACCCTCAATCTGGCGTGTTCAGCTATACACCCGTATCTTGTTCGGGCATGAGGCGACTATTGCATGACCGGAGCCAAATGTGCAGTGCACAAATATGGCAAGGCTGCTATATTGTAATAGGGCCATAATATTGGGGGGCCAGATGGCAACTATGAAGTTTTCGGAGAAAGTCAGCAACCTAGCGATTGCTGGTGCGGCGCTGGTGCCGGTACCCGCCTGGGCGCAGGTGATGACGAATCCCATCCCGGTCCTGCCTAGCGACTATCCCAGCGAACGCGTCAGCGTATCCGAACGGTATCGCCCCGAATTTCAGGCCAGCAGCATTCCGCTTGGCGCTCTCACCGTCCTGCCCCAATTTGAATTCGGCGTGAATCTGGTCGGACGGCTCTAAGGGAATTGAGGGCCGCGCAGACGGCCCCTTTTTCTGTTTCGGGCAAAGCTATGATAACCGGTCGCACGCGGAGAAGAATGCCTTTCGTTTAGGAATTGTCAGTCGATGGCTGCGACAAGTGTGAATACCAAGAAGACTGAAAGCGGCAGTTATCATCCGTCGCATGGACATTTCAGCGATTCGGACTTCCGCACTGACGGGAGCCGTGAGATGTTTCCGCTGTTTTCTGGGTATTCCGGGCGCGCCACGCCGATCAGTGGTGCGCCGGTGGGTTTCGAACGCTGGATAGTAAAAGGCCTGTATCAATCATGAGCTGGTTCTCCGATCTCTTCAGCCGCAAGAAATCCTCCCGTTTTGAGGAGGAAGTCCCCGCCGAAGCCGCGGAAACGACGGAGGATGAAGCGTCGACCACAGCCGACAGCCCTCCCGCTTTTCCCGAATTCAAGCTGGGCGCAGGCGCGAAGGTCACGGAATTTCCGGCGCCTTTCGTGCCGGAACCTACCGAGATCACGCGCACAAGCCCGCTGGAATCGGCGCGTAAGCGCCAGCGCGTTTCGCTGGCCTTCGACGTGTCTCAGCCCGTCAGTTCGCGAGACGCCCTGCGCGGCCGCGATTCGAAGCTGACCGCGCTGCTCAGCGGCACGCTCTATGGCGGCAACCACGCCTTCATTTACGGCCCTCGCGGTTCGGGCAAAACCTCTCTGGCGCGCGTATTTGGCGATTATGCCGATGAAGAAGGCGCAGTCGTTCTCTACATGGCCAGCATCGGCAGCATCACTTTCCCGGAACTGATGCTTCCCTATGTCGAACAGATCCCGAAAACCTGTTTCGACCCCAGGGACCAGCAACTGCTCGAAGATGCGATCGATCAGGCGCGGACGAACTGCAGCGCCCGAAATCTCGTCAATTATCTCGCTGAAATCAAATATTCCCGCGTAATCTTCATCCTCGACGAATTTGACCGGATCGAGAATATGGAGACCCGGTCGGAGGTGGCGTCGCTGCTGAAGCTGAGTTCGGATGCGCGTTTACCGGTGTCGTTCCTGCTGGTGGGCATTGCGTCCGACGTGCCGGCCCTGATCGACGCTCACCCTTCGCTCCGCCGTCACGTTACACCGGTGTCCATCGAGCCTCTGACGGACGAGGAAGTCTGCACGATCCTGGACATCTGCGCGAATATCAGCGGATTAGTGTTCACGACCGACGCCAAGAAGAAAATCGCCGAGCTTGCCTGCGGGTCGCCCTACCACGCCCGTCTTTTCGGGATGCACGCCGCCTGCGTCGCGCTGGACGATAATGTCGCCACCGTTACGGTCGGCGCTGTCCTGGGCGGTATCGAGGCCGCGTTCGCCGAATGGAATGAGTTCAACACCGACGACGCCGACCTGTTCAAGCAACTGGCCCAGGCAGAGGCGGACCATCCGGAAAGCCTGGCCGATTTCGCGCGGAAAGCGGCGCATCGCCGGGGGTTGGACGTCAGCGACATCAAGGAATTGGTGATGTCGGAAGCGGCGTCCGGTTCCGTACGGGACCTTTCGACCGCTGCGGCGCGGCTGAGTTCGGCCATAACGAGCGAGGGCGACCTCGTGGTATTCAAAGACAGCCTGGCACCACAGTTCCTGCTAGTCGCGCTTGAGTTGACTCAGCCCCAGGGAACCATGCCGTCCTATGCGAGGGAACAAGCATGAGAAGTTTAACGGATTGGTTCGAGGTCGTATGGTTCCGGCGGAAGGTGGTGGCGATCATCACCGCCGTCATCGTCGCATTGATGGCGGTATATCTGATTTTTGCGCCGCGCACCTATCAGGCGTCGGCCAGCCTCTATTTCGACAAGTCCGCGCCCGATCCGCTGAAAAGCGAGAATAATGGCCAGCAGCAGGACAATCGTCTCGCAACCGAGGCGGAAGTCATTCGCAGCTCGAAGGTCGTGCAGCGCGTCGTCCAGTCCATTCCTGCGGCTGAGCGCAAGGAATATGAAGCGAAATGGGGCAGCCAGAGCAAAAGCGGTCAGCCTTTTGACGACTGGCTCCGCGCCAAGCTGCTGTCGGCGATCTCCGTGACGACGCAGGCGGATACCAAGGTTCTGGCGATCAATGCTGTCGCCGCTGAGCCGGACAAGGCGGCCGAACTCGCCAACCGTTTCGCGACCGGATATGTTGATGCGCAGCGCGAGTTGAGCACTGGCCCGGCCCAGGCCTACGCCAAATTCCTGTCCGGCAATATGTCCGCAGCGCGCAAGGATGTGGAGCGGGCCGAGGGCGCGCTCAGCAGCTTCGTGAAGGCGACCGGCATCTCCGGTGATACGCAGGCCAGCGCTGGCGCGCTCGCCGCCACCGTGTCGCAATTGGCCGGCTCCCAAGCCGCCGCCGCCGGCGCCGCCAATATGGGCGGATCGGATGCCCAGGGCGTCGCCGATGCGCAGAATACGGAGACGGTTCAGCGCCTGAGCACTGAATATGCCACCAAGGCGGCGCAAGTCAGCCAGTATGAGGCCACGCTCGGCCCCAATCACCCGACACTGCAGGCGGCTGAAGCTGAGCTGGCGACGATCAAGGCGCGCCTCAATGCCGAACGCCGGAGCGCCACGGACGCCTTTGTCCGGTCTCGCCAGGCGGCCATCGCGGCTGAAAGCGCCGCCGCCGCCGCCCGCGCGGGTCAGTTGCAGAGCGCAGCAAACGCACAGCGGTCGCAACTGGTTGAAATGTCGAGCAACCTTGGCAAATTCGCCACGTTGCAGCAGGACCTTGCGACCGCCCAGCAGCGATATAATGACCTGAGCAGCCGCGCCTCGCAGATGCAGCTTCGTGGCGCCCTGCCATTGGCCAACGTATCGCAGCTCGACACGGCAAAAGCGCCCGACCGCCCGACCAGCCCGAAAGTTGGCCTGCTGTCGATGCTCGCCGTCATGATGGGCCTTGCGATCGGCGCTGGTGTCGCCATCCTGCTCGAATATCTCAATCCGAGGGTACGGACGCTCGCGAATGTGGAGAAACTGATCGGCGTGCCCGTCGTCGCCCGTCTCTCCCTGCCCCGCGAGACTCCCCGTATGCTCACCGATGCGAGTGCAAACTGATGCGTCTTCGTTCTTCCGCCAGCAACAACCTGCCGAACAATCTTGAGGTCGGCCGTCAGTCCCGGAAGGACTGGCGCCGCCTGGGCGAAGTCCTTGTCGGCCTGGGCGCCCTGCGGGACGATCAGGTGGAATCGATCCTTGATCACCAGTCCAACACCGGCAAGCTGTTCGGCGAAGCATCGGTTGAAATGGGCCTCGTCACGCCTGCGATGCTCCGCATTGCGCAGGAGCGTCAACATGGCGTGAAGGTTCTCTCGCCGGATGATGAGTCGGTCGATCACCGGGTTATCGCGGCCTTCGACCCGCATCATGAATTTGTCGAGCGCATCAAGGTCATGCTGCTCAACCTGGGCATCATGCTGAGCACCCAGGGCGCGGCGAAGATCGTATTGGTGTCCGGCGTCGAGGCGGCCCGCGAATCCGCGCTCGTTGCCGCCAACCTGGCCGTCGTCTGCGCACAGGGCGGCACCCGCACATTGCTGGTCGACGCCAATCTGGATCAGCCGGTGCACAACCATCTGTTCCGTATCAACAACCGCAGCGGCGTAAGCACCCTGCTGGCGTCGACGGACGCGCCGCTCCGCTTGGCCATGCAGACGGCGATCGACAATCTGTGGGTCATTCCCGCTGGTCCGTCCCGCCCTGACGCGTCCGCCCTGCTGGAACGTGAGCAGCTCGTTCATCGCCTGCTTCCCGCGATGGAGGATTTTGACGCAGTGATCATCGAATGCGGATCGCTGCTCGCACCACTCGTGGCCCGTGCGGCGATCGGCGTCCATGGCGCGATGCTGGCCGTCCGCGAGCATGAGTCGTCGATGAATGATTTGCGCGCGCTGGTCGACATGATCACCCTGAAGGGCGTTCCGCAGACGTCCGTGGTGATGATGTCCTGATCAGGCGCTTCGGGAGGCAATGATATAATGCGGCGCTCCACTCAACCGCCGATCATCCGCTTTTCGGAACAGCCGGTATCCCCGCTCAACACCGCAGCAGCGGCGGCGCGGGATACACGATATCAGTTCATTCTTGGCGCGCTCGCCGTGATGGCCGTTTTTTATAACGGCCTGCTTGCCATGGCTGGCGCTGCGGGACTGCCGATCAGCGCGACCTCCGTGCTGATCATAGAACCAGTCATTCTGGCGTCCGCCCTGCTCGCCATTCTGCGGATCAGCTTCACCAGAGATGATTTGCCGAGTCTATTGCTGGCTTTTTCCTTTCTGGCGATCACGATCTATCTGTCCGCGATCAACGAGGTGTTTTTCCCCGACACCATGCGGAATATGGCGATTATCGCCCTTTTCACGATGCTGGGATTGCGGGCGCGGCTAAGCACACTGAACATGGCGGTGCTGGTTACGACGATCCTGACGGCAGTCGTGCTTGTCATCGAAATTGTGGACACGCCGCTGTACGTCCAACTGTTCGAACCGGCGCAATATTTCTTCAAGACTCGTGGGCTTGAGATTCCCGATTGGGACAAGAGCGGCCTTTTCGGCAATGCACTGGGTTTCAAGGAACGATTCAGCTTTGGCCTGACCGCGCACCGCACCTCGTCCATCTTCCTGGAACAGGTGTCGATGGCGAATTTCGCGGCCTTCCTCACAGTCTATCTGATGAGCCTCTGGCCCAAGCTCGCGGCGTGGCGGAAAATTTTCTTCATCGCCGTGATTGTGGCGATTCTGGTCACGAACAACACCCGCACGTCCCTGATCCTCGCGGTGATCGCACCTGCCGGATATTTTCTGTATCCGCGCATGCCGCGCTATCTGAACGTCATGATCGCGCCCCTGTTGATCGCAGTGGCCTGGTTCATCGAGGACCCGAACAGGCCATATGCGGACGACTTTGCAGGTCGCCTCTCTCTGACGATTCGAACGCTGCAGAAACTGGATCTGGAAGGCGCGCTCGGCCAGAAGATCATGGAATCTTATGCTTTTGTGGACAGCGGCTATCCCTATTTCATCTACGCCGCGACCCTGCCCGGCCTCATTCTGCTATGGATGTTCATCTCTTTCTATCTCCCGCAGAGCACAGCATCCCAGAAACGCTTCGCATATTCGGCGGGCCTGTTTATCGCCTGTTCGCTCGTGGTCGCAGGCACGTCTATCTTCACGATCAAGGTCGCGAGCATGCTGTGGTTCCTGGCGGGCTTCATGCGCTCGCAAAGGGATGAAGTTGAGCCGGGACAGGAAGTTACAGAGCAAGGGACCCCAACCCCCATGCCTATGCCTTTGACGCCCAGACGTCCGGCGATCGCCGGCATGTTGCGATAGCCTGATCCCGTGCGACGCCTCGAGTGATTTCGAGTGAAATGGAACATTTCGCGGCTCGGAAATCACGAGATAACAAAGGACTAGACCGAGATTTTGATTCAATCAAAATCGAACAAGGTCTAGCGTTGCATGTAGCGTTGCAGCACCGCCATTTGCGGCTTCTGCCGACCGTCATCGCCGGGCTGAATGCTCATCGGGTATCCGCCCCACCATGCGCCCGCCGCCCAATAGCTCCATCCCGCCCATACATCCGTATTGGCGTTGATGTAGGTCATCATATTCTCAAGCGCCTTGAGGCAAACAGGGCTTGAGGTCGCGCCGAATTCGCCAAGCAAGGCGCGCGCCTTGTGCGCCCGCAGCCATTGGGTCGCCTCCTCCAGCCTGCGGCTCCCCGCTTCGGCATCCAGGCATTTGTCCTGCGTGCCGGAGCTGTCGGGGTCGAGATATTGGTGCATTTCAAACAGATAATTATTGCCCGGATCCTGGAAATCCTCGAACGCCGCGGCGTTGGAACCCGATCCGCCCTCTGTCCAGCTATGCGCGCCGGTCCAGCGCGTGCCGGAAATCAGGAGCATATTGGTTGCTCCGGTTTTCCTTATGGCGGCGACGGCCTGATCGTTGATCTTTCTCCATGTCGGCGCGTCAATGTCGAACGGCTCATTCATGATGCCAAAGGCGATTTTTGGCGACCCCTTGTAATGCTCTGCAAGGCGGGTCCAAAGATCGGCAAGCATCGCGCCGCCATCCTCTGCCTGATCCAGCCGCTTGCCCCGATATCGGGCATAATTATGAACGTCGAACAGGATGGTCTTGAAGCCTTCGGCGCTTCTTATGCTTTCGTCGACTGCCGCCATTTCCTGTTCGGAAAGCGGCTTGAACGGCTCAGGCTGAATGCGCTCCCACAATACCGGCAGCCGGAGCATATCGAATCCCTGCGCCGTAAACAGTTCGGCCTCCGCTCTGTCGGGATAGATATAGTCCGTGCCGAGACGGCCGGGCAGCTTCTCCGGCGCGAATGACCCTCCGGCAAGGTTGATGCCGTAAAGCGGTTGCTTCGCGGAACCCGGCGGAGCAGTGACGCCAGGCGAAGTCGCGATGGTGCTCGCGGCGACAAGGCATGACGTGACGACGGCCAGGCCAAGCCCGATGGCGTAGTGCCGCCGATCAACAAAGCTCCATGTGCCGGGAGGGCGTCTTCCCGCTGATTTTCCAGGCATTTTCTTCCGTTCCAACAGCTTAGAAATGCCTTTATTCTGTCCTTCGTCCGCTCCCAGCGCAACCCGTCAATCAACACCCGGCTATGTCTAGATTCAGGACAGCGTAACCCTGCCGTAAACCAGTAAATGCCGTTGACCCGCATCCTGCGACGATTTAGCATTTGCAGCATTGGACAGATGAATGATCCAAGCGTGATATTTTATATTCTTCACAATTTTCGACCGGGGGGCGGTTTTGTGAAGCTGGTTTTGGGCACCAAGGTCGCCACGGCCCTATCCCCCGGCTTGTAAGCCCCGGTTGACGCCGGGAAAGGACGTCTGGCGCATCGCGCCTGCAACAAGCCGCTGGGTTAGCGGTGGGTCTGAAGGGACGGTGTGGTGACTGCGCGATCTGTTTTGCTGTCGTCAAATTACAACGCCTGGCCTGAGGTATTCAACGGTCAATGCTATGCGTTTTTGAACGTCGTAGCGGGTGTCGAAAATGCCGACGTGCTCGCCCCTCCCGGCGCCAAATATACGGCTGGCCGCGCCATTCGGCCCAGTTTCTCCTATCTGTTTGGAGAATTATTCTACCGGTCGCAGTCTCAATTGTTGCGAAAGCTCGGCAAGGCGGGGCAGTCGAACATGCAGCCCGTGCATGTCGATCGCGACTATGATCTGTTTATGTTCATGTGCCAGTTCCCGGTGGAACTGACCGCGCTCGGCCGGATCGAAAACTGGCGCAAGCGGTGCGGCAAGGCTGTGGCCTTCATTCTGGAAACATGGTCGCATGTGCATGAGTCGACCAAGACCGAACTGGCTCTGTTGAACCAGTTCGATCATGTGTTTGTGCTGAACCGGGAAAGCATCCCGAACCTGCGCAAATATGTGACTGTCCCGATTTCGTTTCTGTCGACGGCGACTGATTGCCTCCTTTCCACGCCTTTCCCGGAAAACCCGGAACGCTTTGTCGATGTGTTCAGCATGGGACGCAGGTCGGTGCCCATCCATGAGAAGCTGGTCGCGTTGGCGGGAGCCGACAACAGCTTCATGTATTCGCATGACACCAGCAAGCAGGGCGCGATCACCAACTGGCATGAGCATCGTTTGATGACCGCCAACACGATCAAGCGCAGCAAATATTTCATCGCCTATAATCATGCGGTGGTGGACCCCAGCAGCGAGAGCAAGAATTTCAAGGAACAGGCGCTGTCCACCCGCTATTTCGAGGGTGCGGCTGGCGGCTCCGTGGTCCTGGGTTCGGCCCCCGGCTGTCAGGAGTTTGGCGAATATTTCGACTGGGAAGATGCGGTGATCGACCTTCCGGAGGATGTTGCCGACCTGCGCGGCTTCCTGTCCGATCTCGACGCGCAAACGGAACGCATGGCGCTAGCGCGGGTCACCAACGCGGCGCAATGTTTGAAACGGCATGACTGGGCGCATCGCTGGGCGCTGATTCTCGATACGCTGGGGCTGGAGCACACGGTGGAACTGGAAAGCCGGTTGGACAAGATGGCGTCGATCGCCCTTGCAGCGGAAAAATCGATCGGGAATCCGACAACACAACGCAGCCAGATGGCGCTTGGATAAGAGCCGACGCACGCATGGCCGTTTCGCTATCGCAAAAAATAAACGTCTTCGGGTTAGCGCGGGAGAACAGACGCAGCGAATCGGAAACGGCAAAAGCCGGGCCGTTATGCTCCCTGATGAATTTGGATCATGGGTGGAAAAGCCCAGCCCGAATGAAGTCGATTCAAGATTGAGGAAAGCGTAGTGAAAGCAGTCATTTTTGCCGGCGGCCTTGGCACCCGGATTTCCGAGGAAACGTCTGTGCGTCCAAAGCCCATGGTGGAGGTCGCGGGCCGCCCCATCCTCTGGCACATCCTCAAAATCTATTCCCATTACGGGATCAACGATTTCGTGATCTGCCTCGGTTACAAGGGCGAGGTCATCAAGGACTTCTTCGTAAATTATCACACGATGCTGTCCGATATGACGGTGGACCTGTCGAACAACACGACAACGCTCCATTCCAACCGCGCCGAACCGTGGAAGGTGACGCTGGTCGACACCGGTCCCGACACGATGACCGGCGGCCGCCTGAAGCGCGTCTATCCCTATATCAAGGATGAGGAAGCCTTCTGCCTGACCTATGGCGACGGCGTTGCCGACATCGACATTCCCGCTTTGCTGGCGCTCCACAAGAAGGAAGGCCGCCTGGCGACCGTCACCGCCGTTCAGCCTCCGGGCCGCTTCGGCAACCTGCATATCGAGAATAATCAGGTCACCGGCTTCCGCGAGAAGGCCAAGGGCGGCGACGGCCTCATCAACGGCGGCTTCTTCGTCTGCAGCCCCAAAGTGGTCGAGACGATCACTGACGATACGACGGTTTGGGAAGAAGGTCCGCTGGAGACCCTGGTCGCCCAGGGCCAGATGAGCGTGTACCAGCATGACGGCTTCTGGCAGCCGATGGATACGCTGCGCGACAAGAATTACCTCGAAGGTTTGTGGAACAAGAAACAAGCGCCCTGGCGCGTGTGGGAGTAAGATAGAATGCGTATCCTGATCACCGGAAACATGGGCTATATCGGCCCGGTCCTTGCCCAGCACCTGCGCAAGCGCTTTCCCGACTCTTTCCTGGTCGGCGTCGATCGCGGCTGGTTCGCAAGCTGCCTGTCCGATCCGTCGCGCCTGCCGGAAGCCGTCCTCGACCAGCAGTGGTTCAAGGATGTCCGCGACCTGACCGTCGAGGACCTGAAGGGTTTCGACGCCGTGGTCGCCCTTGCGGCTATCTCCAACGACGCTATGGGCAAGCGCTTCGAACTCGTCACCGACGAGATCAATTGCAAGGCGGTCCTCTCGACTGCGAAGCTCGCCTCAGAGGCCGGCGTTGACCGCTTCGTCTTCGCATCGAGCTGCTCGATCTACGGCGCAGCCGCCGACGGTCAGCCCCGCACGGAAAGCAGCCAGGTCGCGCCGTTGACTGCCTATGCCCATTCGAAGATCGACACGGAGAAGGGCCTGGCCCAGCTCGAAGGCGACATGACCGTGACGGCGCTGCGCTTCGCGACCGCCTGCGGCGCCTCGCCCCGCCTGCGCCTCGACCTGGTGCTGAACGACTTCGTCGCCGGCGCCGTCGCCAGCAACACCGTCGACGTGCTGTCGGACGGCACGCCCTGGCGCCCGCTCATCCACGTCCGCGACATGTGCCGCGCGATCGAATGGGCGATCATCCGCGACAAGGAAGAGGGCGGCCAGTTCCTGAAGATCAACGCCGGTTCCGAGCGGTGGAACGTCCAGGTCCGCGACCTCGCCAACGCCGTGGGCAAGATGATCCCCAGCGCCAAGGTCACAATCGCGACCTCGCCGCCCGCCGATAACCGGTCGTATCGCGTCGACTTCTCGCTATTTGAGAAGCTGGCGCCCGACCATCAGCCGCTCGAAACGCTGGAAGGCACGATCGCCGAACTGCGCGACAATTTCGTCAAGGCCGGCTTCAACGACGCCAATTTCCGCCAGTCCAACTTCATCCGCCTGAAGATCCTCAACGGTCTGTGCGATGAGGGCGTTCTGGCCCCTGACCTGAGGCTGGCTGCATGAAGTTCCACGAAACGCCGCTGAATGGCGTCTATGTGATCGAGCCGGAACAGCGCGGGGATTCCCGCGGCTGGTTCCAGCGCATCTTCTGCGAGAAGGAAATGGCGGAGGCGGGCCTTGAAACCCGCTTCGTTCAGGCCAACAATTCCTTCAATGCGGAGGCGGGGACCCTGCGGGGGCTGCACTATCAGCTTCCCCCCTCGCCAGAGGTGAAGATCGTCCGCTGCATCAAGGGCGCGCTGTGGGACGTGATCGTCGATCTGCGGCCGACGTCGCCCACTTATCTCAAGTGGCATGGCGTCGAACTGACGGCGGAAAACCGGCTGGCCTATTATGTGCCGCGCGGCTTCGCCCACGGTTTCGTCACGCTGGAGCCGGACACGGAAACGCTCTACCTCGCCAGCGAATTCTACAATCCGCAGGCCGAGCGCGGGCTGCGCTGGAATGATCCGAAGATCGGCATCACCTGGCCGCTGGATGGCGCGATCATTTCGGAGAAGGATGCCAATTGGCAGGATTTCAACCAGGAATATCACGGCGTGGAGCTGATGAAGGGGCTCTGACGCAAGGGAGGTACTTATGGGTAATGTAGTCACCGACAGGCTGCTGAAGGAGCGCGAAGCCGAGGGCCGTCCGATCAAGGTCGGCATGTACGGCGCGGGCTTCATGGCCAAGGGCATCGTCAATCAGATCGCGCACTCCGTGCCCGGCATGGTGCTGGCGGTGATCTGCAACCGCAATCTCGACAAGGCGAAGGCCGCCTATGAGCAGGCTGGCCAGGAGTGGGTCGAGGTCAGCTCCGTCAAGGAGCTGGCGCAGGCGATCAAGGACGGCAAGCCCGCCATCACCAGCGATCCCGCGATCCTCTATGAAAGCGACGATCTGGACTGCCTGATCGACGCCACCGGCGCGGTCGAATATGGCGCCGACATCACGCTGGGCGCGATTGCGCATGGCCGTGACATGGTGACCATGAACGCGGAACTGGACGCGACGGTCGGCTGCCTGCTGAAGAAGAAGGCGGACGAGGCCGGTGTCATCTTCACCGCCACCGACGGCGACCAGCCGGGCGTGGAGATGAACCTCTATCGCTTCGTCAAGTCGATCGGCCTCACCCCGCTGATGTGCGGCAACATCAAGGGCCTGCAGGATCCCTATCGCAACCCGACCACGCAGGAAGGCTTCGCCAAGCAGTGGGGCCAGGACCCCTATATGGTGACCAGCTTCGCCGACGGCACGAAGATCAGCTTCGAGCAGGCGATCGTCGCCAACGGCACCGGCATGTCGATCCTGAAGCGCGGCATGACCGGATACGACCATCGCGGTCATGTCGATGAACTGACCAGCATGTACGACATTGAGGCGCTGAAGGCTGTCGGCGGCGCGGTCGATTATGTCGTCGGCACCAAGCCGGGACCGGGCGTCTATGTCCTCGCGACGCATGACGACCCCAAGCAGAAGCATTATCTGAACCTGTATAAGCTGGGTGAAGGCCCGCTCTACAGCTTCTACACCCCCTATCATCTCTGCCATTTCGAGGTGCCGCTGTCGGTCGCCCGCGTCGTGCTGCTGCGCGATCCGGTGCTCCAGCCGCTCGGCGCGCCGCTGGTCGAGGTGGTCGCCACCGCCAAGCGCGATCTGGAAGCAGGTGAGACGATCGACGATCTGGGCGGCTACACCACCTATGGCCAGTGCGAGCGGGCCGATGTCACGGCGCAGGAAAATCTGCTGCCGATGGGCGTCGCGGTAAACTGCGTCCTCAAGCATGCGGTGCCGAAGGACAAGGTGCTCACCTATGACGATGTGATCCTGCCGGAAGGCCGGACCATCGACCGTCTGCGTGAGGAACAGGCCAAACTGTTCGGCCTGGGCCAGCCGGTTCCGGCGGAGTAAGGCTTAAGCGCCTTCCACTATACCGTTCGGGCTGAGCTTGTCGAAGCCTTGTCCTTCTTCCAAGGAGGGGCAGTCCTTCGACAAGCTCAGGACGAACGGCTATTTGAAAAGCTGTATTTCGTGGCCGTTGCTCAATGACCGAAAAAGTGGATGTCATCATTGCCGGGGCCGGCGTGGTCGGCCTTGCCGTCGCCCGCGCGCTGGCGATGGCGGGGCGCGAGGTGCTGATCCTCGAAAGCGAGGGCGCATTCGGTCAGGGGACCTCATCCCGCAACAGTGAGGTAATCCATGCTGGCGTATTTAATGCGCCGGGCATGCTCAAATCCTCGCTCTGCGTGCGGGGTCGCCAGCTTCTTTATCGCTATTGCGAGGAGCGGCACATCGATCACAAGAAAACCGGCAAGCTGATCGTCGCGACCGATCCGGAGGACCTGCCGCAGCTCGACTGGATCGAGGATGCGGCATCGAAACAGGGGTTGGAGCCAGAGGCCGCGCTCTATCGCCTGACTGCGGAGGAAGCGAAGGCGCTGGAGCCGAACCTGCGCTGCGCCGCCGCCGTCATGTCGCCGTCCACCGGCGTCATCGACGCGCACGGCTATATGACCGCCCTGTTGGGCGATGCGGAGGCGGAAGGCGCCTCACTGGTGCTGCATTCGCCCGTCGAACACGTCATTTTGGGCGAAGATGGGCATCTGGTGTCGATCGGCGGGAGCGATCCGATCGAGTTGAAGGCAAACCTGTTCATCAATTCGGCTGGGCTTTCAGCCTGCGCGCTGGCGGCGCGGACGCAGGGCTATCCTGCGCATCTGGTGCCGGAAGCGCGCTTCGTGAAAGGCAACTACTTCACCCTGACCGGCAAGACGCCTTTCACCCGGCCGATCTACCCTCTGCACCAGGGCGGCACCTCGCTGCATCAAGGCGGGCACTCGCTCCATATCACCATTGATCTGGACGGCCGCGGCAAGTTTGGACCGGATTCCGAACCGGTTGCGCAACCGGAATATGAAGTCGATCCGGCGCGGGCCGAAAAATTCTATGACGGCATCCGCAAATATTGGCCCGGCCTGCCCGACGGAGCGCTGGAGCCGGGCTATGCCGGCGTCCGTCCCAAAATCGTGTCGCGGGACGGGGCGCCGGTCGCCGACTTCCTCGTCGAAGGACCTGGCGACCATGGCATTCCGGGTCTGGTCAATCTGTTCGGGATTGAAAGCCCCGGGCTGACATCAAGCCTGGCGATCGCTGAAATGGTGACAGCAAAGCTGGCGCGCTGACCGGATTTCGCCAGGCACATCTCTGCGCGTCCTACTTGTTCACATATTCAAGCAGATATTTCATATGCGGCGTCGGCGTCGCCGTGTTCGGCCATGCCAGCGGAAGCGTGCGGAAAATATAGCTGGAAGGCCACCACGAGCCTCCGCCCCATGCGGTCCAGCCCCGGAACACGCCGGATGCCTCCATCCGGTTCAGCATATCGCGATATTCGATGCCGCACTGGGTGCCGGAGGTCGCGCCCATCTCCCCCATGAACAACTTCACGCCGCCCTTTGACTTGGACCAGTTGATGACTTCCGCCACGCGGGCGCCCGAACCGGCCACACAGGTTGCAGAGGTGCCGCTGGAGTCCGCATCAAGATATTGGTGAACCTCCAGCGCGAAATTGTTCGCAGGGTCGGTGAAGCCGTTATAATTCGCCGCATTTCCCGACGAAACCCATGAATGCGCGCCGGTCCACGCCGTGCCCGGCACCAGCAGCTTGTTCCACAGCCCCGCAGCGCGAATATCGACGACGAGTTTCTTGACGATCGGCCACCAGGTCGCTGCGTTCATCGTGTGCGGCTCGTTCATCAGACCCAGCCACACACTGCCATTGTAGCGATATTCATAGGCCAGTTTGATCCATGCGTCGGCAAGCGCAGAGCCTGGAACCTGTGTGGTGCCGACATTGGCCATCGTCTGATAGTTGGAGCCTGTCGCCCGCTGGCCATAATTATGCATGTCCAGCACGACGATCGTGCCGCGCGCCGTCGCATTTGTGATGACCGTGCGGATCGCCTGCTGATCCGCGACGGACAACGCGCCATTCAATGTCGGCTGGATGCGTTCCCACTTGAAGGGCACACGAATGATCTTGAAGCCGAGATTGGCGTAATAGTCGATCTCCGCCTTTGTCGGATAAATATAATCAGTGTTCATCCGTCCAGGCGCATTGCTGCCGAACTCGGCGCCCGCGATATTGATCCCCCGCAGCATGGGATAGACCGCCGTGGCCGCAGCGGCTGCGGATGCCACGGTTGCAGCGGCGTCATCGGAAACAACCGTGCTGGACGGCGCGACGGAGGGCGCCGGCGCGGCGATCGCCACCTTCTCTGACGACGCGCCCATTGGCGCGACCTGCACAGCGCCGCCATCATCGCCGCCGCAGGCCGAAAGGCTGAGCATGATGGCCACCAGAGGCAGGCCCGATACTTTCATGAAACGCATAATATCCCCGTATAGCGACCCGAATGATGCTGGACGGACGCCGCTCTGTTGCGGCGGCGCGTCTGCTCATTTCTAAGCCTTCAAGGGACCAGATTTGATGTAAAGAAAAGCCGCCCGCGGCGTCTTTGCCGCAGAAATAGCTCGAAAGCTGGCGCTCCGTTCGCCAGGCGAGACGAACGGAGCACGAACAGGGAACATTAAAGCACGTTTAACCTGGGATAAGATCGATCACATCTTGAGTGCGTTACGGAACATCACGAAGGCGATGAATATCAGGTAGACGCCGAACACCCGCTTCAACAGGGGAGCAGGCAGGCTGTGGGCCGCGGCGACGCCCCACGGCGCGGTGATGATCGACATGCAGGAAATGGCGATCACTGCCGGAATATTCACATAGCCCAGCGAACCCCAGGGAAGTCCCCCTTCCTTCAACCCGATGATCGCAAATCCTATGGCGCTGGGAATGGCGATCAGAGTGCCGATACCCGAAGCTGTAGCGATGGCGCGGTGAATGGAACGGCCGCACAGGGTCATCACCATGATGGCGATGGTGCCGCCGCCAATGCCGAGCAGGGCAGAAAAGGTGCCAAGCCCGCCCGCAATACCCATGCGCGCGACACCCGACGGCATATCCTGACTGATCACCTTGCCGCCAATCTTCGGCAAAAGGAAATTGAGCGACATCAGGAACACGCCAACGGCGAAGATCATAGTGAGCACATGGCCATCGACCCGCCCCGCCAGCAAAACGCCTATGCCGTCGCCCACGACAATCCACGGTGCCCAGGCGCGCAATATCTCAAACTCCACCGCGCCGCGCTTTGCGTGCGCAAGCAATGAGCGAATGGAAGTGACGATGATCGTGGCCGCCGAAGTGCCGATTGCAACGTGCGCGATCGCTTCAGGCGTGCCGCCAAGCAACGGCAACACCACGAACAGCGCAGGCACGACAACAAAACCGCCGCCGATGCCGAATATGCCAGCGGCGAAACCGGCGAAGAGTCCGGCTCCGAGCATAGCGGCCAGCGGGATCAATACCGTAGAAAGATGCGCCATATCCATCAGAACTGACCCCCGGCGCGAACCCGACAGGTCCGATATCCAACAACGCTGCGACTGGCGCTCCGCGACATGATTGCGCGCGCCCTTCCCGATTGAAGCATTAGACTAAAACCCTTTTGGCTCGATGATTTTCTGCATGAGGATGATCGGCACGCCACTATCAGTTAGACGAGCGACGTCCTGAAACCCGCAAGCGTGGTAGAGGGGCGCCCCGGCCAGCGTCGAGGTCAGTTCCAACCGCGAGAAGCCCTCCTTTCGAGCCCCCTCCTCGCATAAGGCAAGGATCATCCTGCCAATGCCCCGCCGTACATAGGCCGGATGCGTATACATGGCGCGGATTTTGGCAGGCTCGGTCCTGGGATCGAGAAGGCGGTCATCGCGCTTTGCGGAAGCGTTGTGGCCATAGGGCGTCGCACGGCGGCTCCAGCCACCGCAGCCGGCGATCGCGCCATGCAGTTCAATGATGAAATAGGTGCCGTCGTCGATCAACCGGGTGTCCAGCCCCATGATCTGGCGGCTGGCGACGATCTGACCGGGCGTCAGGAAAGATTTCTGCAAATCACCGATCGCGGCGTCAATAACGGTGGAGAGGGCGGCTATATCCCCGCGCGTGGCCGTACGATGCGTGAACGCCTCATGGGGAGAAGCCATATCATCGGTCATCTTGACCCCGGCCCTATGCCGTTACGCGGCATAACAAAAAAGGAGGGCGGCCCCGCAGGGCCGCCCTCCCCCATAATATAGTCCGATCAGAACTTGAAGCCGGCCTTCAGGTACCAGAAGCCGCCGTTGAAGCCGAACGGCGAAGCATCCGGATAGACGTCGCCGGTGAAGCGGCCGCCAGTGGTGGCATAGACCGGACCCAGGCCACCGGCCCGGTTGTCGAACTTGTCCGGATAGTTGTCGAAGATGTTCTGCGCACCGGCAGTCAGCGTGAACATGTCGTTGAACGAATAGCTCACTTCGAAGTCGAACACGAATTCGCTGCTGAAGCTCTGCTCGACGAAGGTTGCGCCATTAAGGCCAGCGCCATCATCATAGAGCTTGTATTTGCCGTACCAGTTCATGCGGCCGAGCACCGAGAACGGGCCGCTGGACCAGTTTTCCGTCAGCACAACGCGCGTCTTGGGCAGCGTGCCTTCCAATTGCTGGATGCGGGTGTCGCTGATCACCTGACCACCCGAAATCGGGTCGACGCCAACGCGGATCACCTTCGTCTTGTTATAGTTGAAGGCGACCGTTGTGCTGAACGTGCCCAGGCTGTCCGTGACCAGACGATAGTTGCCCACCACGTCGACACCCTGCGTGCGGGTATCGAAGGCGTTGGTCAGGAACTGCACCTCGTTCACCGTGGCGTAGTTGGCCAGACCTAGAGACTGCAGCGTCGGGCGGTCGGCATCCTCGATAACGCGAGAGCCGGTCGTCCCGATGCGGTCCTTCACCTTGATGTTGTAATAGTCGATGCTCAGCGAGACGCCCGGCGCCGGCGTGAACACACCACCGCCGGAGAAGCTGACCGACTCTTCCGGCGTCAGCGGGATGGCGCCCAGATATTGGGCGACCGGGCTGGCCACCGGCAGCGTCATGAACTCGATCGCGTTCGGGTTACCCGGATTGAACGTGGTCGCGATGCTGCTGGTGTTGATCTGGCCCGGCGTCGGCGCGCGGAAACCCGTGCCGACCGTGCCGCGCAGGGCGAGCACGTCAGGAATGACCGCATAGCGCGCCCGCACCTTGCCGACCGTCGAACTGCCGAAGTCCGACAGATGTTCGTAACGGCCCGCAATGCCCAGGTTGAACTGTTCGGTGATATCGGCTTCCACGTCGATGTAGAGGCCCTTCGAGTTGCGGCTGCTCTCACCCGCGATCGCCGGACCATAGCCTGGGAAGCCGTTAGCGCCGACCGGCAGGGCAACGGAAAGCTGGCTGCCGTCAGCATTCAGAACCGGCGTGCCGTCCTGATGGAAGACCAGATTGCCGGTATAGGGTCCGATCGCATAGGAGGCCGGGTCGCCGAGGCCCAGTTCATAGGACTCCCGGAAATACTGGCCGCCGAACGCGATGTTGATCGGGCTGGCGAAGCCGACTTCCCAGGGATAGCTGAAGTCCGCGTTGAACAGCGTTTCGCGCTGTTCCAGCTTGCCGAGATAGAAGGACGTCGGCGACGTGATGCCCAGCGAAGGGTTCATCGTGCCGTTCATCGTATATTTCAGCGTCGACTGTCCGTAGCTGCCCGAAATATCATAGTTCAGGCCAAAGCCGAGCGTGCCCTTGTAGCCCGCCGTGCCGGAGATGTCGTCGATCTTGCCGAAGAAGATCGGCGTGAAGCCGCCGGAGTAGACGCAGCTCCAGTTCTGAACCAGCGGATCCGAACAGGTCGAAACCTGCGTATAGTCACGCGTGATCGGGCTGTATCCGTTTGGAGCATAGACGTTGCCGCCCGCCGCGCCGCTTTGGATGCCAGGCAGCGTATTGTCGAAGTCGGTGAAATAGTCGTTGAAGATGCCATTCTTGCCGAAGTTGGTCGAATTAACCGACTGGCGGTAGTTGAAGCTTTCTTCCTGGAAGCTGTGTCCATAATTGCCGAAGAAATAGACGCTGCTGTCGTCGCCCAGATCGAAGCCGCCGTTGACGAAGAAACGGTAGGATTCAAGCTTGGGATTGCCATAGCGTTGTGCCAGCGCCGGAACATTGATGGTGGGCTGCTCTTGTGACAACTCCAAAGCGCCTGGGCGGGTGACGCCACGGCTGGTCTTGCCGGAGTTCACATATTCGCCGCTGATGTTGATGAAGCCAACCTCACCCAGCTTGAAGCCGCCATTGAGGGCGACCTGATAATCCTTGCCGTCGCCTTCATAGAATTGGCCGTAACGGGCGTAGCCGGAAAACCCGTCACTTCCGTCCTTGAGCGACATGTTGATAACGCCCGCGATAGCGTCGGAACCATATTGCGCCGACGCGCCGTCGCGCAGAACGTCGACTTGCTTGATCGCGATCGCCGGAACCTGCGCAAGGTCAGCGGAATGGGCGCCAGCCGACTGTGCGTTCGCGCCGATCTGCACCAGCGCGGAGCGATGCATGCGCTTGCCGTTGATCAGCACCAGCGTCTGGTCAGGCGCGAGGCCGCGAAGGTTGGGAGGACGGACGAAGGAGGAGCCGTCACCAATGGCGTAACGCGCCACGGAGAAGGAGGGAACCAGGTTCTGGATGACCTGATTCATGTCGGCCGAACCCTGCTTGGTCAGTTCCTCGCCGCTGTAGACGTCGATCGGCGTCGGCGAGTCGAGAACTGTACGGTCGGTACGGCGCGTGCCGGTGACGATGATAGCCGCGCCGGCTTCATTGTCTGCCGCCTGCGGAGAGGCGCTCTCCTGCGCAACCGCCGGAACGGCGCTGCATAGCGCGACTGCCATCGCGCCACTGGAAATTAGACCCACGAATTTCATTTTGGCCCCCTGTTTTTTACCGTTGTTGGAGCCTCTCCCTGATCACCTTATTTTTTGTTTGCCCTGTTTAAAAATCCCTCTGCAGCGCCGGTTTTCGTACCGTCCTGCGATGCCCAATGATCCGCTTTCTTCCCTCCCATTTGCGGCGCATTGCGAAATGGTCTTGCGGTTTCAACGAAGGCTGCGCGCAATCCCGCCATAAAAAATGGGCTGCGGAAGAAAAAAATTTTACGGATGAAAAAAAATGGCCGCGCGCGGCAGAGCAACGAAAAGCGCCTCGCGCACGCGAAAAGCCCAGGCGGCGGCCCGGCCTGAACAGCACGGAACCCCTGCGCAAAACCCACCCATGAAAATCGGCTTCAAATGGTTTCATTAAAAACCCGAACACACTTGAATATTGCAGGTAAATTTTTACACGATTCCTCTCACCCGTTCCGCACATAGACAGAACAAGCAGAGATAATTTTGAAGTTATTCAAGAAAATTCAAATTTTTATATTCAGATTTACACTGAATATCGCATAAAAAATTTGCAAATCACCGCATGCTTTGGAAAGCATCTCAACTTTCCAAACCATTACCATTCAATTGAGCATTTTGTGCTTATGCGAAAGCTGACACATGATTCGTTGTCACGCAAATGAAATTTGCGTGTGCAGTTGCACAATGTTCAGCGAGCGGCGCCACATCCTCTACGGAATCCAGCGTTTGGAAACATGTGGAACGCTTGAAAAACTGCGGCGGAACGCCCAATAAAGGCCATGCCCGGTCCCTCCGGGCGTCCGTAACGCTATTTCACTTGGGGTATTGTCCAAAGGGCGAACCCTGTCAGGAGGATGCCAATGACTATTTCTCGCCGCTCCGCCGGAGCCTTGGGCCTTCTCGCCCTCGCCACTCTGGGTTCCGCTACGGCAGCTTATGCCCAGTCGGACCTGGTGGTTGAACCGACCGCCGACGCTGGCTCCATCACACGTACCATGAAGGTCGATATTTCGGATATCAACCTCGGCACCGCTCAGGGCCGCGAGAGGCTGGAACGCCGCGTCACTTTCGCCGCCAAGGCGGTGTGCGATTATAATGGCAGCTATGGCCTGCGGCAGCCGCGCGACTATTATGCCTGCTTCGACGAAGCAAAGGCTGGCGCAATGAGCGATCCCCGCGCCGTACAAACTGCTGCGAACGGCTATCTCGTCGTCGCTTCGCGCGGACACTGATAACCCCCGAGATGGGCGGTCCAGCTTTCGGACCGCCCGTTTCCGGTCAGATGCCGTCTTGCGTCACTGGCCATCCCGCCGCTTCCAGTCCGGCTGTCAAAGCCGCCATGCAAGCGTCCAGGGACTTCCGGTCAGTTGACCGGATCACGAAATTCGCGCCGACCTTTCCCTCCCGGAAGAAAGGGTAGCTGCCGATCTGGCAGCCCTCATGCGTGCGTTCTGTCTCACGCAGCAGTTCGGCCACTTCGCTTTCCGGCACCCAGCAGCCAATCTGCGCGGACAGCAGGGGTAGCCCCCCTTCCAATTGACCGCTGAGGCTTTCCAGCATCATCGCAGTGATGTGCGGCACGCCGGCCATGATGAAGATGTTGCCATGGCGGATGCCTGGCGCCCCGGACATGCGATTTTCGATCAGGCTCGCGCCCGCCGGGACGCGCGCCATGCGCAGCCGCGCTTCGGTCAGGCCGCCGCGCGTCTCATAATATTCCGCGAGCACCGCCCGCGCCGTCGGATGGATTTCGACTCCCACGCCCAGGGCAACCGCAATGGCGTCCACGGTTATGTCGTCATGCGTCGGACCGATGCCGCCGGTGGTGAACAGATAATCGTTGCGGGCGCGCAGGATGTTGACGGCTTCCACGATGGCGTCGGTATCGTCCGCGACAACCCGCACTTCCCGGAGGCGGATGCCTTGGACATTCAGCCATGCCGCGATCTGCGACACATTGCGGTCCTGAGTCCGCCCGGACAGTATCTCGTCGCCGATAATGATCAGGGCGGCGGTCCAGATGCGGGCGGCGTCGGCGGTCATGGGCTGCGCCATAGCGGCTGAGGACAGGCCTGCATAGTGAGCTATCTGGCCGCATGGGAAAATCCGGCACTCGCAATTCCGGCCTTTTCGCCCTATAAAGAGCCAATGACCCAATATATGACGATGACCGCCGACGCGCCCGTGTCGCGCTCGACCGCTATCAAACTATATGACGAAGCCGGCTTTGCTGGGATGCGAAAGGCGGGCCGGCTGGCGGCCGAGATCCTGGATGCGCTGGCCCCTCATGTCGTCCCCGGCGTGACAACCGGAGAGCTGGACGACATTGTTCGCCGCATGACGCTGGAGGGTGGCGGGGTTCCCGCGACGCTTGGTTATCGCGGCTTCACGCATAGCTGCTGCACGTCGATCAACAATGTGATCTGTCACGGCATCCCCGGCGATCGCGAATTGCGGGAAGGCGATATCGTCAATATCGATGTCACGCCGATCGTGGACGGATGGCATGGCGACACCAGCCGCATGTATATTGCCGGGGATGCGCCAGTGAAGGCGCGCAGGCTGGTCGAGATAACCTATGAATGCCTGATGCTGGGTATTGAGCAGGCCAAGCCTGGAAATACCCTGGGCGACATTGGACACGCCATCCAGCGTTATGCCGAGCGCCACCGCTATGGCGTGGTCCGCGATTTCTGCGGCCATGGCCTTGGCCGCGTATTCCATGACTCGCCGGAGGTCGTGCATATCGGGCGGCCGGGCACCGGGCCGGAACTGCGGCCTGGCATGTTCTTCACCATCGAACCGATGATCAACACCGGCAAGCCCGGCGTGAAGATGATGGAGGATGGCTGGACGGCCGTCACCCGCGACCGGTCGCTATCCGCCCAGTTCGAGCACAGCATCGGCATCACCGAGACGGGATGCGAGATCTTCACCAAAAGCCTGACCGGCCGGGACTGCCCGCCCTACAAATAGGCGTATTGGCCACCGGGTGCCGCCGCGCCGGAACCTTCGTGACGCCCGGCGATTTCCTTCCCCCAAAGAGGAGAAGGATTATGGCCGAAACGCAGGAACGGATCATCGTTGAGAAGCGCGGCGGAGGGGCGGCCCTGCTGATCGCCCTTCTGCTCGTCGTCATTGTCGCGGTCGCCGCCTATTTCCTGGTAGCACAGGAAAACAGCAAGGATGCAGCGGTTGAAGGCGCCGCCCAGTCGGTCGGCCAGACCGCCGACAAGATCGGCGGCGCGGTGGACGACGCGACAGGAAAATAGCTTGAAACCCTGACGATAACGCTCGCTGAACTGGACTCCTGCGAAAGCAGGAGTCCAGTTCAGAGGTCGGTCCGGGGCTCCTGCTTTCGCAGGAGCACGGTGCATATGCCGCTGGCGAACCGCCTCAATATCGCGCGCGCAGGCTGGCGAAGAAGCTGCGGCCCTGCTCCGGGAAGCCATCGCTAAGAACATAATAATCGTTGAACAGATTGCGCGCGCCAACACCGATATCGATGCCCTCCGTTACCGCGAAATCCACACGGATATTGGCGATCGCATAGCTGCCCGTCCGGTAGTAGCGGGTCACCGCCGGCGCCGCGACATTATAAGTGTCGAGCGTCGTGCGATCCGAAGCGACATCCACATTCGGCACGATTTTGAGCTGCTCAATGGGCGCCCAGGATAGATAGACGAAGCCCTTGTGCGATGGCACGTCCGTCAGGCGGAATATGGGCACGTTCGCTGTGACCTGCGGATCGGCGCCAATATCGAAAGAACGATGCGTATAGGTATAGTTGGCCCCGAATTCGACCGAAGGCGTCAGGTGCGCGCTGAGCGCCAGTTCCACCCCATAATAATCGGCCGAACCGAGGTTCCGGCGCTGGCTGGTATTGGCCGGGAAATTGTCCGGCCGCACGGAGACGATGGCGTCGCTAATATGGCTGTAGAACAGCGCGCCCTCGATCCGCGCGGGGCCGAACTGGCGCGATCCGCCAAGCTCAAAATTGGTCGCGCGTTCCGGGTTAAGGCCGGGATTGGAGGCCGCATTGCCGAACTGCGTGCTGAACCGTTCGAAGATGGTCGGGAAGCGCGCGCGCGATGAGACGCTGGCATGAAGGCTGGTGCCTGCATCCGGCATCCAGTCAACCCGCCCCTGCGCATTGACAGCGTCCACATTCTTCACCGGATAGCGGAAGAAGGTGGCCGATGAGAGGCCGACAACGCCGGTAAATTCCTCCGCTTTCTGGGTGTCGCGCCAATCATAGCTGACGCCAGCCGTCAGCGTGAGCGCAGGCGAGAGCGTGAAGCGGTTTTCCGCCGCGATGCTGTATGTGTCCTCAACCGTGGCCTGTTTCGGCTCGGTATAGGTCAGCGGCGCGGCCGTGCGGAAGGATTGCTGCCATTCCACATGCTTATCGCGCCGGTAATGGGCCGCGATGCTGAAGCGATAGGCATCACTGAGATCCACGTCCAACTGCGCCGATCCGCCCCATGCCTCATCCGCATAATAGCTGTTGAACGCGCGGCCCAAGGTCTGCGTCGATTGGGTGGCGTTATCGAAAGACCGCAGCAGATTGTCGAACCTGTTGCGATAGGCGCGGGTCTTTAACGTGGCCTTGTCGCCCAGCGCCGTGGTCGACAGGAAATAGATATTCTCGATGTTCCAATAGGGCCAGGACCAGAAACGCGGATTTGGCGCGCCGGCGGGAAGCGGCGTCGAGATAGGATCGGTTATGTGGAGCGGCGCATTCTTGCTGCCCTCCTGCCGCGTATAGCTGATCGCATATTCGTCGGTGGCGTTGGGGGTGAAGCCGATCTTTGCGTTCACGCGCCAGTCGCGCGTGTCGGAAAAATCGCGCGCGCCGCCATTTTCCGCCGATCCCGGAGCCGGATTATAGCCGCCCGGAAGGTCCCAGTGATCAACCACATTGCGCGTATAGGATGCCTGCGCATACCACAGCTCCTGCTTCGTCCCGAGCAGGGCAAAGACGTTATAACCGCCATAATCGGCATCGCTGTCCAGATTGAGCGTTCCCCGCGCCTCCCCCTCAATCTCCTTGGTCGGCTTGCGGGTGACAAGATTGATTGCGCCGCCCATGGCCCCCGGACCGTCAAGGACCGAAGCATAGCTTTTCGCTATCTGGATCTCCGCAATGTCCGGGGTCAGAAAGCGGCCAAAATCGAGCCGGTTGTCGGCTGGCAGGTAGACGCGAATGCCGTCGAGAGAGAGCGGCACCTGAAACCGGTCAAAGCCGCGCACAAAGATAAGCCGCTCGTTGCGCGAACCGCCGCTGTTCGACGAGGAAACGCCGGGCATCAGGTTCACCGCTTCATCAAGCGTGTTGCGGTTGAAGGTGTAAATCGCTTCTGCGGACAGAGCAGAGCCGTTGATCGTCAAATTGTCCGGCCGCGGCGCTGTGACGATGATCTGCCCCAGGGTGAACGCGCCGCTCGCCTGATCACCGGCCTCGGCGGCCTGCGTGACCCGTGATGCAATGACCATCGCTATGCCCGCGGCCATGCTGGTTGAAATACGCATGAAACCCTGTTCCCCTTCATATTCGAAACTGCTTGTACGGCATGATTCGCTGTATATGGCCGTATATAGTTCAAACGCTTGGAGAAAAGCCGTGCCGCGCAAATTTCTGATCGCCCTCGCCTTCGCGGCGACGCCACTCCACGCTCAGACAATGGATCAGATGGATCATGCGCATGCGGCGCAATGTGCGCAGTCGGTGGCGCTTCCCCCTGAATTGAAGGGATGGACGCAGCCCGTCTCAATTGACGCGGCCAGCAATGCAAAGGGATTGGCCGCCGCAGAAATAAGCATTGGGCAGGCGGCGCGGGCAAATCTGCAGAACACCCCTGAAATCAGCTACATCGCGCGCCCGGAAAAGCCCGGCGGTTCGGTGAGCCATGGCGGCTTGTTCCGTTTTACCGTGAAGGAAGCGGGCACATATCGCGTGGCGCTTGGGTCCGGCGCGTGGATCGACGTGCTGGAAGGCAAGAGCGCTATCCAGTCGACCGCACACGTACATGGACCGGAATGTTCGGGCATTCGCAAGATGGTGGATTTCCCCCTGAAGCCCGGCCGCCATGTCCTGCAGATCGCCGCCAATGGCGATGCGACCTTGCCGCTGATGATCATCCGGGTGCCGTGAAAGGCAGGCTATTCGCCATTGCCCTTGTCGGCCTGACGCTGGCGGCAACCGTTCCCCATAGCTGGCAATGGCGCATCCCGCGCGGAACAGCCCCGCCCCCCGTTCCGGCGAACAATCCGATGAGCGCCGCAAAGGTCGAACTGGGGCGGCGGTTATTCTATGAAGCGGACCTGTCGATCAACGGAACCATGGCCTGCGCGACCTGCCATGAGCAGAAGCGCGGCTTCGCCGATGGCAATCGCACAAGGCCGGGAGTGCACGGCGATCCCGGCCGTCGCAATGTGCCGGGCCTGGCGAATGTCGCATGGCGGCGACATCTCACCTGGGCGGACACGGGCCTGAACCAGCTTGAAGCACAGGTGGCCGTCCCCTTGCTCGGCGATCATCCCATCGAACTCGGCATGAAGGGTCAGGAGGCGGAAATCGGCCGCAGGCTTGGCAAGGACGCCTGTTACCGCGCCATGTTTGTTCGCGCTTTCCCCGAAACCAGTGGCCGGATCGATCTTGCGAATGTCGCGGCCGCGCTAAGCGCGTTCCAGCGCACCCTGACATCCTTCGACAGCCCCTATGACCGCTTTCTGGCTGGCAGCATGTCGGCGCTAAGCCCGGCGGCGCGCAGGGGGTTACAGCTATT
Organism: Sphingobium phenoxybenzoativorans; assembly: GCF_001757355.1. Lineage (GTDB taxonomy): Bacteria > Pseudomonadota > Alphaproteobacteria > Sphingomonadales > Sphingomonadaceae > Sphingobium > Sphingobium phenoxybenzoativorans. Next base: position 352 of record NZ_MINO01000013.1, on the reverse strand, counting down.
CAATGCGGCGGGCTGCCGGAATTGCCATCAAGGGCAGGACCTTACCAACGACAGCCTGCACGCATTGCCGGTGAGCCCGACGCCGGACCTGGGCCTGTTCGAGAAAACGGGCGATATAGCGGACAAGGGCCGATTCCGTACGCCATCGCTGCGCAATGTGGCTGTCACTGCCCCCTATATGCATGATGGATCGACAAGCACGATGGCCGAGGCGATCCATATGCATCGCGTTTCGCTTACCGGCGCGCAGATGGCGGACATGATCGCGTTCATGGAAAGCCTGACGGACCAGAAATTCCTCACCGATCCGCGCTTTGCCCTGCCCGCAAAGGCGTGCAGGCGGAATTTATGA